>NZ_CP059900.1:1865933-2487910 GCF_014126825.1 Tomitella gaofuii
GCAGCAGGTGATCAGTACCGGAATCCTCATGATTCCGCGCCCGCCCGGGTCGGGAGGCCCCGAGTCGCTGATCGGCTACCAGGAGGCCAATGACAGCGTCGGTCCCGGCTGCCATCCGAGTACGCAATGGACCGGCGGAGACCAGCTGGACCCGGCCGCCTATTCGGCCCTCGGCCCGCTGGCGCTCATGTTCGACCGCGGCATGGCGGTGATGATCAGCGACGTGGGCAACGACGCCGACCAGGACCCGCACGGGGTCTTCGCAGGGCAGTTCAGCGGGCGCGCCAACCTGGACGGCCTGCGGGCGGCGCTGCAGGTGCCCGGCACGGGGTTGGCCGACGACGTCCCCATCGGTGTGTTCGGCATCGCCGGCGGCGGCGTCGGCGCGGCGATGGCGGCCGAACTGCAGCCGACCTACGCCCCGGAGCTCAATGTGCGTTCTGCAGTGCTCGAAGGCATGGTGGTCGACCAGCGCAACTTCATGCGCGTCGCCGACGGCTCGGTGGGCTCGGGATTCGCTTTCGCCAATCTGCTGGGGCTCGAACCCTGGTACCCGGAGATGAAGATCGACGAGAAGCTCACCCCGCTGGGCCGGCAGATCGCCGACTTCTACCGCGACCAGTGCCAGCTCTCCTACTTCTCGATGCCGTTCGTGCCGCTGAATCTGCTGTTCGAGTCGGGCCTGAACCCCGCGGACATCCCGGACTTCCAGCACGCCTACGACGACAATGTCCTCGGGCGTTCGGCGCCGGAGGCGAAGGTCCTCATCACTTCCTGCGGCGCGGATGATTCGCCGATGTCGCTGGTGCCGGCCAAGGACTCGCGCGAGCTCGCGGAACAGTACCGGGCAGGCGGGACCGACGTGACCTACGCGCCCAGCGACTGCTCCATGGCAAAGCTGCTCAGCGACCCCTACGGCTGGGGCACGGACCTGTTCGGGATGCAGACGATCGATTGGCTGGCGGAGTCCGTCGGCCTCGGCGGTTCGGAGGGCTGAGCGGCGACCGATCCACTACGGTCGTAGGCGTGGTGGACGATGTGCAGGCCGATGACGGCACCTCGGACGGAAGCGGTTCCGCGCAGGCGTCACGCTGGGACGTGATCGTCGTGGGCGGCGGCTTCGCGGGTGTCGCCGCGGCGCAGCAACTCGGTCAGGCGGGCGTGGACGTGCTGCTGCTCGATGCCAACGACTACCACCAGTTTCAGCCGCTGCTCTACCAGGTGGCCACGTCCCAGATCGGCATCACCGAGGTGGCGCGCCCGTTGCGGTCGATGTTCCGTCGCCAGGAGACCGTCCGCGTCGCCATCTCGGAGGTCACCCGCATCGACGCCGCGGCGCGCACCGTGACGCTCGACGACGGTTCCGTGTGCACCGGACGGGTGCTGGTGGTCGCGACCGGGGCCCAGGCGAACTTCTTCGGCATCACGGGCGCCGCCGAGCACTCGTACCCTCTGTACTCGCTCGACGACGCGGTGCGGCTGGCAGGGGCCATGCTCTCCGCGCTCGACGAGGCCGACAAGCTCTCCGCGCCACGCGACCCCATCGACCTGGTGGTGGTGGGCGGCGGTGCGACGGGTGTCGAGTTCGCCGGTGCCGTGGCGGAGAGTCTCGCATCGGCGGTCGCGGCGGTGTTCCCCGGCGACCTGGCCGCACGCACCACCGTGCACCTGGTCGACATGGTGCCCACCGTCTTGGGCCCGTTCTCCGAGAAATCGCAGAAGTACGCCCGCGGTGTGCTGGAGGGCGCGGGCGTCCGGCTGCACCTGGGCAGGGGCGTCACCGAGGTGCGCGGCGACGGCGTCACCCTCGACGACGGCACGCGCGTGCCTGCACGGATGGTGGTGTGGGCCGGCGGGCTCAAGGGGCGCGACGTGCTCGCCGACTCCGGCCTGCCGCTGGGCCGGGGCGGCCGCGTGGACGTGGCCCCGGACCTCACCGTCGACGGCCTGGACGGGGTGTACGCGCTGGGCGACTCCGCGAACATCACCGACGGGAAGGGCCGCGCCCTGCCGCAGCTCGGGTCGGTGGCGCAGCAGTCGGGCAAGTGGGCGGCCCGGAACATCCTGGCCGACCTGTCCGGCCGGCCGCGCACGCCGTTCGCCTACCGCGACAAGGGCATCATGGCGATGATCGGCCGCGGTGCCGCGGTGGCCGAGGTGGGGCCGCGCCGCTGGCAGTTCAAGGGGCCCCTCGCTTTCATCGCATGGCTCGGCGTGCATGCGGCGCTGCTGTCCGGCGTGTGGCAGCGGGTGGGGGCCGCCGCGTCGTGGAGCGTCGGATACTTCACCAAGTACCGTCCGCAGGCGATGATCGCGCACGTGGCGCAGGACCTGCGGCGGGGGCGGTAGACGGGCCGGTGCGGCGTGGGGCCGGTCAGCAGTCCGGCGCGCGAAGGGGGATCGGCCCGCGCGACGGGCGGGATGCACTCGCGGCCGGGTGATGCGCTCGCGCACAGTGGACCGGCCCGCGAGTCCAGCACCCGGCCCGGGCTGCCGCCGTCACCGACAGCAGCAGCCTCGCCGGCCCGGCCCTTACAGTCCGGGCCGCTTGCCGATGGTGAGCGTCACCTCACCGCTGTGCGCGAAGAAGTCGTTGCCCTTGTCGTCGACGACGATGAACGCGGGGAAGTTCTCCACGTCGATCTTCCAGACCGCCTCCATGCCGAGCTCCGGGTACTCGAGCACCTCGACCTTCTTGATGCAGTCCTGCGCCAGGCGCGCGGCCGGGCCGCCGATGGATCCCAGGTAGAAGCCGCCGTGCTGCTCGCAGGCGTCGGTGACCTGCTTGGACCGGTTGCCCTTGGCGAGCATCACCATCGAGCCGCCGGCGCCCTGGAACGATCCGACGTACGAGTCCATGCGTCCCGCGGTGGTGGGGCCGAAGGAGCCGGACGCCATCCCGTCGGGCGTCTTGGCCGGTCCCGCGTAGTAGACGGGGTGGTTCTTGAGGTATTCGGGCATCTCCTCGCCGGCGTCCAGGCGTTCCTGGATCTTGGCGTGCGCGATGTCGCGGGCCACCACCAGCGGCCCGGTGAGGGACAGCCGGGTGCTGACCTTGTGCTTGCTGAGCTCGGCGAGGATCTCCGGCATCGGGCGGGTCAAGTCGATCTGGACGGCGGCGTTCTTGCCTGTGCTGGCGACGCCGTCGGTGTCTGCGTCGAGCTGCTCGTCGGTCACCTCCGGCAGGAACCGTCCGGGATCGGTGACGAGCTTCTCGAGGAACACGCCCTCCGGGGTGATCTTGGCCTTGGCCTGGCGGTCGGCCGAGCACGACACCGCGATGGCCACCGGCAGCGACGCGCCGTGGCGCGGCAGGCGCACCACGCGCACGTCGTGGCAGAAGTACTTGCCGCCGAACTGGGCGCCGATGCCGATCTTCTGGGTGAGCTCGAAGACGTCCTTCTCCAGTTCGGTGTCGCGGAACCCGCGGCCCGTGATGGCCCCCTCGGTGGGCATCTCGTCGAGGTAGTGCGCCGAGGCGTACTTGGCGGTCTTGAGCGCGAACTCGGCCGAGGTGCCGCCGATGACGATCGCCAGGTGGTACGGGGGGCACGCAGCGGTGCCGATCGAACGGATCTTCTCCTCCAGGAACTGCATCATCTTGTCCGGATTGAGGATCGCCTTGGTCTGCTGGTACAGGAAGGACTTGTTGGCGCTGCCGCCGCCCTTGGCCATGAACAGGAACTTGTACGCGTCCTCGTGGCCGACGGCGGTGTCGGCGTACAGCTCGATCTGCGCGGGCAGGTTGGAGCCGGTGTTCTTCTCCTCCCACATGGTCAGCGGGGCGTTCTGCGAGTAGCGCAGGTTGAGCTTGGTGTAGGCGTCGAACACGCCGCGGGAGATGTGGCGCTCGTCGTCGCCCTCGGTGAGCACGTGCTGGCCGCGCTTGCCCATGACGATCGCGGTGCCGGTGTCCTGGCACATCGGCAGCACCCCGGCCGCGGCGATGTTGGCGTTCTTGAGCAGGTCCAGTGCGACGAACTTGTCGTTGTTCGACGCCTCGGGGTCCTCGAGGATCTTCGTCAGCTGGGCTAGGTGATCGGCGCGCAGGTAGTGGGAGATGTCGTGCAGCGCGGTCTCGGTGAGCAGACGCAGGGCCTCGGGGCCGACGGTGAGGAAGGTGCGGCCGTCGGGGCCGGTGGCCGTGCCGACCCCTTCCTTGGTCAGCAGCCGGTACTCGGTGCGGTCCTCACCGGTCGGCAGCAGGTCCTCGTAACGGAAATCGGCCATTATCACTCCAGGTCCGAAGAATTCTATGGTTTCGCCTCCAGGTTAACGACCGCCGATCCGGAGCCCGCCCGCGGGAACCCGTGATGTGCCGCACGGCCCGTTCTGGGCTCCGGCGTTGTCGCGCGGCCGCCGCTACCCTGGAACAGGTGACAGTGATGGACACAGGTGCGCCGGGCTCTGCAGGTGCCCGCCCGGGAGGGCTCCTCGGCCCGATGCGACGCGGCGTGACGGAACCCGCCCCTAGTGCATCGTCGGACGCGGCCCCGTCGGTGGTCGGCGGGGTGCGGGCGATCCGCGCGTGGGTGGACGTGGCCATCGTCGTGGTGGTGCTGGTGTCGACCAATCTGGTGGCGCACTTCACCACCGTGTGGGCGTCGATCGCCGCGGTGCCGGTGGCGGCGGTCGTCCTGCTGGGGATGATGCGCGCGCGGGGCATGGCGTGGTCGGAGCTCGGGCTTTCCCCAAGGCACTGGAAGCGCAGCACCGTCTACGCGCTCGCCTGTGTCGTCGCGGTCGCCACCGTGGTCGTCGTCGGGGCCGTCCTGCCGGTGACCCGCGAGTTCTTCATGGTGGACCGTTACGCCACCGTGTCGGGGGCGCTTATCGCGGCGATGGTGGTGATCCCGCTGCAGACGGCCATTCCGGAGGAACTCGCATTCCGCGGGGTCCTGCACGGCACGCTCAGCAGGGCCTCCGGAGTGCGGGGCGTGTTCGTTTTCGGGTCGTTGCTGTTCGGCCTGTGGCATGTGGCCTCGTCGCTGGGGCTCACCGCGGGCAATGAGGGACTGTCCGCGATCTTCGGCTCCGGGGTGCTGGGCCAGATCGCCGGTATCGCGGGGGCCGTGGTGGCCACCGCGCTGGCGGGCGCGCTGTTCACGTGGCTGCGCCGCCGTAGTGGCAGTCTTCTGGCGCCGATCGCGCTGCACTGGTCGCTCAACGGGGCCGGTGCGCTCGCGGCCGCGCTGGCGTGGCATCTGGTGGCCTGAATCGTCGCGTGGCCTGACGCGCCGCCGGTGCCGGATTCCTCAGGTGTGGTCAGCTCCCGGCCCACTGCTGCCGGCTGCAGCCCGGCGCTTGCGGAACGCCGTCGAGCCGGTCGGACAGGTATTGCACCACCATCGGGAAGGAGGTGAACCCGCCCGAGAGATGCTCGCCGGGGACCGGCGCGTAGATGACGTCGGCACCCTGGTCGCACCACTCGTGGAAAAGATCGATCACCCCGGACTCGGGTATCCACTCGTCGCCGAGGAACACCGAGCTCGAGGCCTGGAAGAGTAGCACCGGCGCCGCGGGCGGCATCCCGCCGAGCCTGTTCTCGGCCATCACGGCGCGCACGTCGGGGGAGTCCAGCACGCCCGGGTAGGTGAACGTCTCGATCCTCTGCATCGCGATGCCGGACGCCATGAGCGCCTTGGCGCACAGGTCCTTGGCGGGGGAGCGCGCCATCGTCTGGCCGAAGTCGTTGAGGCTGGTCAGCAGCCGCGGGTACTCGCGGGCCAGGCCGAAGGACGCGGCGATGAACAGTCCGCTGCCCAGGGTGCCGTCCATCGTGGCGGGCAGCAGCGCGAAATCGGCGGGCACACCGCCGATGGCGGCGCCGGCGAATTCCACTTCGGGTGCGTAGACGGGCTGTAGCTGGGCGGCCCACCCGGCGGCGATGGCGCCACCGCTGTAGCCGGTGAGGGCCAGACGCGAGTCTTCGCCGACGCCGGTGCGCGGCAGCGCGGGCAGTTGCCGCATCGCGCGGACGGAGTCGAGGATGATCTTTCCCGCCAGGATCCCGGCCGCGTAGGCCATGTCCGGTCCCTCGTGATCGGGGAGGAGCACGGCGTATCCGCGGTTGAGGATCGTCGCGGTGAACGGGGGGATCTCGATCTCGAACGGTTTTGTGCACCAGGGCGTAGCTCGGCGTGCAGGTGGCGCCCAGGCTGTCGATGGCGGCGGCGTTCACGACGACGGGGCGTGGGCCGGTGCCGCGCCAGGGGCGGTCCGGCACGAGGAGGCTGGCCGTGGCCGCGATCGGCTCGCCGTGCGAATCGTTGGAGCGGAACATGAACTGGTGCAGACGGTTGCCGGGCAGGCCTATCTGCACCGTTCCGGCGCGGCGGTGCCGGATGAGCTCCCCGTCGTCGCGTCCGGCCAGTCGTTCGGGGTCGTCCGGGTAGGCGAAGAACGGGTCGTCCCGGATGGGCGTGGGCATCACCGCGGCGATCCACGGCGGCGGGCTGTCACCGGGCTGTGCTCCGGTGGAGGCGAACCCCGCCTCGGCGGACCCGTCCCCGCCGCCGGCGGAGCCGGACCCGGCCTGCGCCGCGACGGACCCCGCACCGCCCGGGGGCCCGGCGGCGGCGGGGGACGCCGTGGCCGTGAGTGCGAACAGGAGGACGGCGGCGCAGGTTACGGCAAACCGGGATCCGCATCGAACCGGACGCATGACCCGATGATGCGCCGCCGTGTCGCCGGGTATGCGGAGGCGCGCCGCGACGGTCGTCAGGCGGTCGTGACGTCGCTCCGCGTCCGGAACGCTGTCGTCGCTCCGTGACAGTCCTCTGTCGTCACTCCGTGACGACGATCCGCCCCCGCGCGCCCCTCTCCGCATCGCTCATCACATGGTCGACGAAGCTGTAGGTGCAGGGTTCGGTGAACGTCATCTCGACGAAGCCGCCCTGCGCCGGGCTCAGGTCGAGCACCTGCGCGCCGCCGTGCAGCGAGTTGTCCGGACGCAGAAGGTACGCGCCCTCCTTGTAGACGGTGTCGAACTGCGTGCCCACGACGTGGAAGGCGGACGGCAGGTTGGGGCCGGCGTCGACCACCCAGATGCGGATGCGGTCGCCCACCTTCGCGTGGAGAGGGCGGGCCACGTACTGATCGGCGAAGCCGTTGAACACCACGAGGTCGGGGGTCTTGGCCGCGACCTTGGCATGGTCGACCTTCCCGCCCTCGGGCCCCAAGTACACCTCGGACTGTTCGAAGAGGTACTCGGCGTCGACCGGGGCGAGCCCCGGTGGGTCGATGATGACCGCACCGAACATGCCCGCGGCGATGTGGTCGGACATGGGCGCGGTCGAGCAGTGGTAGAGCCACGCCCCGGTGTGCTCGGCGGTGAATCGGTAGACCAGCGACTCGCCCGGGTTGATGGTGCGCATGGTGGCGTCGGGCGAGACCATGCCCGCATGGAAGTCGATGGAATGCCCCATCGTGCCATGGTTAACCAAGGTGATCTCGAACGTGTCGCCCAGCCGGCCGCGCAGTGTCGGCCCGCCGACGGTCCCGTTGTACGTCCACAGCATCTGCGAGATGCCCGGGGCGACCCCTCCCCGCTGCTCCGTGATGTCGAAGGTGTACCGGTGCACGGTGCCGGGCGGTGCGGGAGCGACCACGGGGTCCGCGGCGCGGAAGTCGCCGGGCAGTGGCGTGTGCAGTGACCGGGCGGCATCGTCCGGGGTGAGCGGATCGCCCGCGTCGTCCCGGTGGCCCGTGGCGGATCGGTCGGTGTTGCCGGCCTTCCCGGTACTCGCATTCTCGGTGCCAGCGCCGCCGATGGGCGTGATGGTGAGTGTCATGCCCTGCTGCCGGTGGCCCACGATCGAACACCAGCCGTCGACGGTGCGGCCCACCACGCCCACGTCGACCGTGGCCGTCTCACCGGGGTTGAGCCGCCCTGACGAGGCGCCAGTGTCCAGCACCAGGTCGTGCACCATGTCGTCGGTGTTCGTCACGGTGATCACCAGTCGGTCGCCGGCCGGGACCGTGATGTCCGACGGGGTGAAGCGCATGTTCGCGGCGGTCACCTCCACCCGGGTGGTGTTGCCCGTCGCAGTGATCCCCTGGTCGGGCGACGCGGTCTGCCCGGGGCCGGAGATCGCGGCGCCCACCGCCACCACCAGACCCAGACAGGCCAGCGCGGCGGTGATCTGCGTGCCGCTGCCGCGTTGCGCCATGGGACCCGCCGGCATGGGCGCCGTGGGCCGGCCGCCCGCGGCGATCGCCCGCCGCGCGGCCATGGCACGCCGCGCGCTGACGATCATGATGGGCAGGAATGCCACGAACGCGGCCATGACGAGCGCGGAAAGCGCCACCCGCGCCCAGCTGGGCAGAGGCAGCAGCCACAGCAGTAGCCCGCCGTTGATGACGACGATCCGCCACACGGCCCAGCGGTTCATCGCCTGCACGCCGATGTCGGTGACGGTGCCGCCGGAGCCCATGAGGCTCGGCAGCAGCCGGCTCATCACGCCGAGCAGGAGCTGCGCTGCGAACCCCGCGACCAAGGGGATCGTCAGCGGGGCCAGCCTGGCCGGGGCCACGGGGCCGGTCGCGATGATCACGGCCAGCGCGATGAGCGAGCCACCGAGCCAGAGCAGCGCTGCGGACACGGACAAAGCGTCGTACCAGGGCCGCAGCCGGACGCCGGGGGTGCGGAACGCACGCACCACCGTGGGCGCGGCGACCGCCGCCCAGCCGAGGAGGTAGAGCACCGTGCCGGCGGCAGCGAGCGGTGCGATCCCGGCCAGCGCCCCGGCGACGATCGCGGCCAGGCCGCACAGCAGCGCCGCGAGCGTGGGGAGCGTGCGGCGGAGTGTCCCGCCGGAGGTGGCGCCGTCGTCGATCCCCAGCATCCGCGGATAGACGACGAGGAGCGTCCCCGCCGCAGCGAGGCCCAGGAAACCGAGCAGGTTCGTCGCCTCGTGGGCGAGGATCAACCGGGCGTGCCACACGTCGGACAGGCCGGATGCGAGGGCGGCGCCGAATCCCGCGCCCACCGGGAGGAGCAGCGCCGAGCAGACGTAGAACCAGACGCCGTCGGCGTGCCAGGCGGTGCCGCCGGCGCGTGCCGCGCACAGCTGCCGGAGCAGCCCGACGGCGTGCCAGGCGACGACCGCGCCGACGAGGACGGAGCCGGCCAGGGCGACGGGCCAGATCCCGCCCGCCACCCCCACGATGGTGACCACGATCGCGGCGTTGAGCGTGTAGATGCGGGCGAGCTGCATTCGGCGGGTGCGCGGGGAGACCTCGCCGCGCAGGAAGCGCTCGGTGAAGTGCTGCGACCACACCAGGATGGAGTTGGTGACGGCGCCGAGGGTGAACATGTGCACGAGCAGCCAGCGGGACTCGGGGAGGAACCGGTGCAGGACGCCCGCGAGGACAAGCAGGACCAGCCACACGCGCACCGGCATGCCGGCGCGCTGATGCCAACTGCGCGGGCGCCGGGGGCGACCCGGCTGCGCATCGGTGGTGCTCACGCGGGAATCGTAAGCCGCGAAACAATTTCACGCATCATTGACCGCGATATGAGACGGACGTCATGGTTCTCTCGTGCGCGGAACGTGCGGGCGCGGGTCAGGACCGCTCCTGCGTCGTCAGGTCACGCGCTTTCGGGCGCGGTCCGCGTGGCGCGCGCCCGGGACGCGCGCGGCACGCACGCTGTCAGGGCCGTGGACACGAGCGCGGCGGCCAGGCAGACGGCGGCGGCGGTCGTGAAGCCGGCGGCCGTGGGTGCCACGAGCTCCTGCGTACCGCCGGCGGAGTCGCCCACGGCCACCGTCACCGTCATGGTCGCCAGGACGGCGCTGATGACTGCGGAGGACGACGAGGTGCCGATCGAGCGCATGAGTGCGTTGAGCCCGTTGGCGGCGGCGGTCTCGCCTACGGGGACGGCGGCGATGATGAGCGCGGGCATGGCGGCGTAGGCGATGCCGATCCCGCCGTTGACGACGATGCTGGCGATGAGGATCTGCACGGCCCCGAAGGGCGCGGCGAGCACGACGAGGTAGCCCGCGGCGATGACGATCGCGCCGCTCATGAGTGTGACACGGGGGCCGTAGCGGTTGCTGATCCGCGCCGACAACGGCGAACAGAAGAACATCACGATACCGCTGGGCGCGATGAGCAGCGCCGTCTGCGTCATCGTCAGGCCCAGCCCGTAGCCGGTCTCCTCCGGCGCCATGAGCAGTTGCGGCGGTATCAGGGCCATCCCGAACATGGCGAAACCCACCGCGACGGAGGCGAGGTTGGTGAACAGCACCTGGGGTCGGGCGCTCACGCGCAGGTCCACGAGCGGGGCCTGCACCCGGAGCTGGTGCACCGACCACAGCGCGAAGACCGCGGCGGCGGCGCCGAAAGCGCCGAGGGTGCGGGCCGACGACCAGCCCCACACCGCGCCCTCGGTGATGGCGAGAAGGAATGCGGCCAGGCCCGCCGCCAGGCCCAGTGCGCCGACCGCGTCGAACCGCCCGCCGGTGCGGACCGGTGATTCGGGGACCAGGCGCAGTACCGCAACGAGGGCCCCCGCCGCGAGCATGCCGGTGGCGGCGAAGACCACGTGCCAATCGGCGCGCTCGGCCACGATGGCGGCGGCGGGCATGCCGATCGCCCCGCCGATACCGATCGTCGCGCTCATCATCGCGATGCCGCCGCCCACCCGCTCCTCGGGCAGCTCGTCGCGCATGATGCTGATGCCGAGGGCGATCACGCCCATCGACACCCCCTGCAGCCCGCGGCCGATGGTCACGGGGATCAGCGACGACGTCAATGCACACAACGCGGAGCCGGCGATCAGCGAAAGCAGGCATAGGGCCAGCACCCGGCGCTTGCCGTACATGTCGCCCAGGCGTCCGGCGATGGGGGTCATGATGGCTCCGACGAGGAGCGTGGCGGTGACCGCCCAGGAGGCGTCGGCGGGGCCCGCATCCAGCAGCTCCGGCAGCCGCGGCACGAGCGGAATGATGATGGTCTGCACCAGCGAGGCGAGGATGCCCGTCGTGCACAGAACCGTCACCACCACTGCGGGGCGGCTCTGTGTGGGCATCGGGGGAGTCTCGTTCCGTGGTCGACGGCGTGCTGCGCGCAGTGGCGCGGCCCGCCCCGGCGGTGCCGGAGCGGGCCGCGTCGTCCGCAGTCTAGGGAACTTTCAGGCGGCGGCGAGGGTGTGATCCCGCCGACTGCGACCGCGCGCGATGCGGCGCACGATCCCGCGCCGGGAGCCCTTGAGCGCCGAGGCCAGGCCGCGCCGGCGGCCGGTGGCGGGGTCGATGAGCGACGTGGTGCTGCCGTCGAACCTGTGCTCGGAGTTGGTCTCCGGCGCCGCGTCCACGGTGTCGCGCAGGTACTTGTTCGGCAGTGACAGCTTGGCGATGGTGCGCCAGGACTGCCCGTACTGCACCAGCAGGGGGCCGGTGGTGTACGGCAGGTCGTACTTGTCCGCCAGCTCGCGCACGCGCACCGCCACTTCGGCGTAGCGGTTGCTGGGCAGGTCGGGGAACAGGTGGTGCTCGATCTGGTAGCTCAGGTTGCCGGTCATGAAGTCCATGGCGCGGCCGCCGGAGATGTTGGCACTGCCGAGCATCTGGCGCAGGTACCACTCGGCGCGGGTCTCGGTGTCGACGTCGCGCTTGGTGAACTTCTCGGCCCCGTCGGGGAAGTGCCCGCAGAAGATCACCGCGTTGGTCCAGACGTTGCGGGTCGCGTTGGCGGTGAGGTTGGCGGTGAGGGTGCTCTTCCACCGGCGGCCGGACAAGGCGGGGAACAGGACGTAGTCCTTGAGGATCTGCTTGCCCATCTTGCGCAGCGCGGGCGTGAGCTGCGCGCGGAACTTCTCCTTGGGCACCCGGCCCTTGGCCACCTTGCCCAGTTCCAGGGCCTGGATGGCCACGCCGTACTCGAACAGCAGCTGCAGGATCGCGTTGTAGGCGACGTTGCCGGCGTAGAAGGGCGACCACCGCTGGTCGCGGGTCACGCGCAGCAGGCCGTAGCCGATGTCGTCGTCGATGCCGAGCACGTTGGTGTACTTGTGGTGGATGTGGTTGTGCGTGTACTTCCAGTTCTCGGAGGTGCCGACGATGTCCCACTCCCAGGTGGAGGAGTGGATCTCGGGGTCGTTCATCCAGTCCCACTGGCCGTGCATGACGTTGTGGCCGATCTCCATGTTCTCGATGATCTTGGCCGTGCCGAGGATGGCGGTGCCCGCGAGCCAGCCCGCCTTGCGGTCGCTGCCCAGCGCCAGGGTCAGCCGGCCGGCGAAATCGAGCGCGCGCTGGGCCCGGATCGTGGTGCGGATGTAGCGTGCATCGCTCTCGCCGCGGGACTCCTCCACATCGCGACGGATCGCGTCGAACTCGCGCCCCAGCGCCTCGACGTCCTCGTCGGTGAGGTGTGCGTACTCGACTACGTCGGTGATTGCCATACGGCTACGTTACCGTAAGTTACGGCTCCGTAGGTAGGGGTTCGTCGGTGAGACCTATGTCACAGTATGACCTCGGGGGCGGCTCATTCGCACGCTACGCCGTCCCGGTCGCCGTCGAGACCGGGCCGATAACCGGGGTCCCCGGCATGCAGCGGCGCGGCGCCCGCCGCCCGTGCCTGGGCGCAGTTGCGGAAGTGCACTCCGGTGCCGTCCGCGGGTGCGCTTCCGCCTGCGGCGGGCGCGGTGCCGGCGGAGTCGGCGGGGGGCGGGACGGCCGCCGCGGGGGCCGTGCCCGTTCCGTCGCAGCCGTCGAGGATCCGGTTGATCGCGTCGCGCTCGGCCGCGGTCACCCACAGGTCGTAGCGGTCCTTCACCCGAACCTGACGGCTGACGTAGGTGCAGCGGTACTGCTTCGACGGCGGCAGCCACGTGGCCGCGTCGCCCGCACCCTTCTGCTGGTTGGCGGGGCCGTCCACCGCCTGCAGGTTGAGCGGATCGTTGGCCAGGTTCCGGCGGCGCTCCGGGGGCAGCTGCTGCGCCCCCTTCTGCCACGCGTCGGACAGCGCCACCACGTGATCGATCTGCACGTCACGGGAGGTGCCCTGGCCGCGGGTGAACGCGATGCGCTTGCCCGTGTACGCGTCGTCGAGCACGCCCGTGAGCACGGTGCAGCCGTGGGAGCCCGGCCGGAAGGTGAGTTCGGTGAGGTCGCGGCGCAGGATGTCGTTGCGCGTGTCGCAGCCATTGTGACCGCCGTCGACGGTGACGTCGTCGCTCCACGCCTGCCCGAACTTGTCGCGGCTGTAGCCGGTCTTCGGCGCGCGGCCCTTGACCGGAAGGCCGGCGAGCAGCGTGCGGACCTCGGCCACGTCCGGGGCGGCGCCGGCGTCCGTCGCGGCAGAGGTGGACGGGCCCGGCGCGGGGGACTGGACGGTGGGGATTTCCACCGCCGTCCGCGTGTCCGGACCGGCGGATTCGGCGGCGTTCGTGACGGGGGCGGCCTCGGGCCCGGTGCCGGCGGCCGAAGCGCAGCCGGCTGCGAGGGTCGCGACGCCCGCGATCAGGGTCAGGGCCGCGCGGGATCGTGCCGGTCGCGCACCGGACACGGGAGGCTCCGCGGCGACCGGAGCGCCGCGGAACATCCGTGGACGCATCAGACGACGCCGAGGCCTATCGTCGGCAGTACCGTGCACTGGATCGGCGGTGCACCGTCCTCACCCTTGCTGACCACCGAACCGTAAATGGTGGAGACCACGCGCCCGGTGCCGGTGTCGGCGATGGTGGTGAGCGTGGTGGGGCCGTCCTGGTTGATGCCGGACTCGTTCGTCAGCGGCTGGGTGCCCTGCTTGCCGGTGTCGACATTGATCCAGGACACCATGAGCTGCTGGGCGGGGCCCGGCTGGGCGCCGGAGGTGCCCAGTGCGGTGAACACGAAGCCGGCCTGGCCGGGGCCGGGTCCGGGGGCGGGCGCCGGCTGCGGGCCCGCCGTCATCAGCGCCATGCCGACGGAGTCCTGGCCGCCGGCGATGCAGCCCTGGCCCACGGTGGGGAAGAGGAATTGCTGGATGACGGGCTTGTCGCCGCCTTCGGGGATATCCGGCCCGCCGCCCTTGCTGCCGTCGAGGAAGGCGATGGCGGCGCCGAGCTTGTCTTTGACGTCCTGCGGCAGCGGCGACTGGTCCACGAAGGCCTGGGCCTGCGCGAGCATCGCGTTGTTCGGCGTGCCGGCCGCGGGCTGGATGAGCGTGCCGATGAACGCCGGGAAGAGCGCTTGCACCGCGGCGAGCTCATCCGGGGTGGGCATCCGGGCGTCGTCCGGGAACATCGCGGCGATGTCCGAGAGCGCCTGCGGGTCGGTGAGCGGTGCCACCGGGGACGCGTCCTCCGCGGCTGCGCCCGTCGGCAGGACCAGGGCCGCGGCGACGGCGGCCGCCAGTACTGCGAATGGCTTTCGCGTTCGACGAATCAGTTGCACCGTCACATCCGTTCTCTTGGGGGGCATCCGCGTGCGATGCGGCGGGGTCGCCCGCCGTATCGCACCGCTCGCGCCGCAAGTCGGTCCGCTCGACAGCAAGTTACTCGACTGTCCGCCGCCGTGGCCAACCGCGCTCGGTCTGAAACCATAGCGGCCGGGTCCCGGGCGGCGGCGCGCTGTAACAGTTGTGATTGATGTTCTTATTGTTGCAAGTGTTACCAAAGTGGACGCCCACGGTCAATGGGATCGGGCAAACCCGGCATGCTTGGAGACGGAGGCGACGCGAGCGCCGGCCGGTCGTCCGGACCGACGGGCTCGGCGGCGCGGCGGCGGGGCGACGCCCTGATAGTCTCCCTCGGGGCCTTCGGACGGGCAGGCGCGCGGGTCGTCGGCGTCATGCGCAGCCGAATCGACGTCGAGAGAATCGGGGGCATGGGTCGGATGGCGCAGTCTGTGTCCCCTGAGCGCGGGGCGGCGGGTCCGGGGGCCGGCCGCACCGGGCGGCTGCTCGTCGCGGCGGCCCCGTGGGCGTGGCCGCTGCTGGCGGTGTCGGTGTTGGCGCGTGTCGGAGCCACCCTCACCGGCGGTTCGCTCGGACGCCTGCTGGACCTGCACGTCTATGTCGACGGTGCGGCGACCACCTTCTCCGGCAACCTCTACGGGTTCGTCCTGCAGGACGGCGCCGAGGGGGCCGCATTGCCGTTCACCTACCCTCCCTTCGCCGCGGTGCTGTTCTATCCGCTGCACCTGATCCCGTTCACCGTTCTGGGTGTGGCCTGGCAGGTGTTGTCGGTGGCCGCGCTGTACGCGGTGGTGCGCATCGCCCTGCGGATGGCGCTGGGCGACGGCGCCGACGCGCCGCACATCCGCACTGCCGCGGTGCTGTGGACGGTGATCGGCATGTGGCTCGAGCCGATGCGGGTGACGATCAACTTCGGCCAGATCAACATCTTCCTGGTGCTGCTGGTGATGGTGGCCGTGCAATCGCGCAGGTCGTGGTGCGCGGGCCTGTTGGTGGGCATCGCGGCGGGGATCAAGCTGACGCCGGCCGTGACGGGGCTGTACTTCCTCGCCCGGCGGCGCTGGGCCGCGGCGGCGTGGTCGGCGGTCGCATTCGCGGGGACGGTGGCCGTCAGCCTCGCGCTGATCGGTGACGAGACGCGGCGGTACTTCGAGGACCTGCTGGGCGACGCCGACAGGATCGGCCCGGTCGGTGCTCCCATCAATCAGTCGCTGCGCGGCGCGCTGAGCCGCATCGCGGGCCACGACCTGGGCGACCACGGGATCGTCATCGGCGCGGTCGTCGTGTTCGCCGCTCTCAGCGTCGTCGCCTGGCGTGCGCTGGACCGTGACGACCGCCTGGGCACGTTGATCCTGGTGCAGCTGCTGGGGCTGCTCGCCTCGCCCATCTCCTGGAACCACCACTGGGTATGGGTGCTGCCCATGATCATCTGGCTGCTCCACGGCGCCGTCTCCCGGTACCCGGGCGCGCGCACGCTCGCCGTCGTATGGACGGCGGTGATGCTCGTGGGCGTGTCGTCGGTCCTGCTCAATCCGCGGACCGCGGCGGGGGAGGTGATCGGCGGGTCGCCGGCCGAGGTGGTGCTCGGGACCGTCGACGTGGCCCTCACCATCGTCACCGTGGGGTGGACGGCCTGGGCAGGGCGGCGCAGCCGCGTCAGCCCGGCGCGCGCCGGTTGATCTCGGCGGCGAGCTCCACGTCCTTGTCGGTGACGGCGCCGTCGGAATGCGTGGAACAGCGGAAGGTGACCGTCCGCCACCGGATATCGATGTCGGGGTGGTGGTCGACCGATTCCGCGTACTCCGCGACCCGGCGCACCCACTCGACCCCCTCGGGGAAGGTCGGGGCTTTGGCTTCGAGGACGAGTGCGGGCGGCCCGGGGTCGTAGGTCCAGCCGGGGAGGTCCTGCAATGCGGACGCGACGGCGTCCGCGGACAGTGCTGTGCTCATGCCTCCGATGCTCCGCGTTGCGCGCCGATACCGCCACCCGGCGGGCCGGCGGGGGCGGCTAGGATGCACGGTGCAAGGCCGGGGTGCCCGCTGCGGGGCCAGGAGACCGCAGGGCTGAGAACACACCCGAAGAACCTGATCCGGATCATGCCGGCGCGAGGGAGCCAGATGAACGCACATGCGATCGCCCAGTCCGGATTTCTCCGGCCGATCCGGCGATCGCGCCGCCCGCTGGCGGCGCTGATCATGGTCGTGGCTTTGGCCGCGGCGGCCGGATGCTCGCTCTCCGGCGGCGGGGGCGACGGGGACGGACCTCTGGTGCTCGTCACGCACGATTCCTTCGCTCTGTCGGAGGGGGTGCTCGACGGTTTCACTGCGCAGACCGGCGTCGACGTGGAGGTGCGCAACAGCGGAGACGCGGGCAGGCTGGCCAGTGAACTGGTGCTCACCAAGGGCGATCCGCTGGGCGACGTGGCCTTCGGGATCGACAACACCTTCGCGTCCCGGGTGATCGGGCAGGGCGTGTTCGAGCCGTACGTCTCGCCCGCCGCGCAGGACGGTGCCCAGGACTACGCCGTGCCCGGCTCGGACGAGCTCACCGCCGTCGACTACGGCGACGTGTGCCTCAACATCGACACCGGGTGGTTCGCGCGGCACGGGATCGCGGCGCCGTCGTCGATCGCCGATCTGACCCGTCCGGAGTACAAGGGCCTCACCGTCGTCGAGAACCCGGCCACATCGTCGCCGGGACTGGCGTTCCTGCTGGCCACGATCGTCACGCAGTCCGGCGGTCCCGGGCAGTCGGAGGCGACGACGCAGGCCGATCGGCCCGCGCAGGACGGGGGCTGGCAGGACTACTGGCGGGCGTTGCGCGACAACGGCCTCAAGGTGGTCGACGGCTGGACGCAGGCCTACACGGTCGAGTTCTCGGGGTCCAGCGGTGCCGGACCGCGCCCCATCGTGGTGTCCTACGCGTCCTCCCCGCCGGCGGAGGCCGGGGCGGACGGGTCGGCGCCGCCGACGCGGGCGCTGGCGGGCAGCTGCTTCCGGCAGGTCGAGTACGCGGGCGTGCTCAGCGGCACCGACCGGCCGGAGGCGGCCCGCGAGCTGGTCGATTTCCTGCTGTCCCCGGAGGTCCAGCAGGACCTGCCCGGCCAGATGTACGTGTTCCCGGTCCAGCGCGGCACGCCGCTGCCGGCGGTGTTCGCCGAGTACGCTGCCCGGCCGGCCCATCCGCTGACCATGGATCCGGCGCGTATCGGCACCCACCGTGACGCCTGGATCCGGCAGTGGCGGGACATCGTTCTGGGGTGAGCGCGCATCCTGGGGCCGAGGAACGCCGCGGCGTACGCCGTCCGGCGGTGACGCGTGGCGGAAGCGCGACGGGCCGTGCCCGGCGCGGCGTGTCGTGGCCGCTGGTGCTCGGTGCGGTCCCGGTCGGATTCACCGCGGTGTTCTTCGCCTGGCCGGTCGTGGCCATCGTGCACCGCGGACTCGTCGACGACGCCGGCCGCTTCGACCCGGCCGCGATCCTGGCGCTGTGGTGGACGCCCGAGGTGGGGCGTCTGGTGGCGTTCACGCTGGGGCAGGCCGCGGCCTCCACCGCGTTGACGCTCGCCCTGGGGATGCCGGTCGCGTGGCTGCTCGCCCGCGTGCAGCTGCCCGGCAAGGCGCTCGTGCGCGTGGTGGTGACGGTGCCGTTCGTCCTGCCGACGGTCGTCGTCGGTGTCGCCTTCCGGATGCTGCTGGGCGAGGGGCACCTGCTGGGCTGGACGGGGCTCGACGGCACGGTGTGGGCGATCATCCTGGCCCACGCGTTCTTCAACATCGCCATCGTCGCCCGGACCGTCGGCGGCGTGTGGGCGCGGATGGACCCCCGCCCGGAACAGGCGGCGCGTGCGCTGGGAGCGGGCCCCGCGCGCGTCTTCGCGACGGTGACCGCGCCGCGGTTGCTCCCCGCCGTCGCCTCCGCATCGGCGGTGGTCTTCCTCTTCTGCGCCACCAGCTTCGGCGTGGTGCTCGTGCTGGGCGGAACGCGCTTCCGCACGCTGGAGACGGAGATCTACCTGCAGACGGTGCAGGTGTTCGACCTCCGGATGGCCGCCGCGCTGTCCGTCCTGCAACTCCTTGCCGTGACGGCGGCGCTCGCGGTGGCGGCCGCGGCCCGCCGCCGGGTCCGCGGTACGCCGGCCTCGCCGGCGGCCGCGCGCGTCGCACGGCCGGCGCGCGGGCCGCGGCGCCTCGGGGCCGCGGCGGCGCTGGCCATCGTGACGGTCGTGCTGGTGGTCCCGCCGGCGAGCCTGTTCGTACGTTCATTGCGGTTCGACGGCGGATGGAGTCTGCACGCCTACCGGATTCTCGGCACCGAGATCGCGGGCATCCGTCCCCTCGACGCCGTGTCCACGTCTCTGCGCACGGCGGTCGACGCGGCACTGCTCGCGCTGGTGTTGGGCCTGCTCGCGGCGGTGGCGCTCGACCGGGGCCGCGGGCGGGGCAAGGAACTGGCGGACGGGTTCATGATGCTGCCGCTGGGGGTGAGCGCGGTGACCGTCGGCTTCGGCCTGCTCATCACCATGGGGGCACTGCCCGGCGACCTGCGCCGCTCGCAACTGCTGGTGGCGATCGCCCAGGCGATGATCGCGATGCCGCTCGTCGTGCGCACCCTGTTGCCCGCGATGCAGGGGATCGATGACCGGCTGCGCCATGCGGCGGGGGTGCTCGGGGCTGCTCCGCTGCGGGTCTGGTTCAGCGTCGATCTGCCGCTGGTGGCACGCTCGCTGGCGGCCGCCGTGGGCTTCGCCTTCGTGGTGGCGCTGGGCGAGTTCGGCGCCACGTCATTCCTGGCGCGCGCCGATGAGCCCACGCTGCCGGTGCTCATCGGCAAGCTGATCTCGCGGCCCGGCGCGGACAACCTCGCGGCCGCACTGGCGAGCTCCGTGCTGCTCGCGGTGGTGACGGGCGCGATCGTAGCGGTGATCGAGGCGGTGAGGGTGGCCGATGTCGGCGAATTCTGAGGCGCGCCTGCAGGTGCGCGGACTCACGGTGGACTATCCGGGCGTCCGCGCGGTGGACGGCGTGGACCTGACCGTGGGCGGCGCCGGACGCGGCGTGGTGGCGCTGCTGGGGCCGTCCGGGTGCGGCAAATCGACGCTGCTGCGCGGCGTGGCGGGCATCGAACCGCTCACGTCCGGTGCGGTGGTGTTCGACGGCGAGGACGTGACCCGGCTGCCGGCGCACCGGCGCGGGTTCGGACTGCTGTTCCAGGACGGGCAGCTGTTTCCGCACCGCACCGTCGCCGGGAACATCGGCTACGGGCTGCGCGGCGCCTGGGGACGGCCGCGCGGAACCCGCGCGGCGCGCGACGAGCGGGTCGAGGAGCTGCTCGTGCTCGTGGGACTCGAGGGCCTCGGCGCGCGGCGCGTGGGCGAGCTGTCCGGCGGGCAGGCGCAGCGCGTGGCCCTCGCGCGGGCGCTGGCGCCGCGGCCGCGGATGCTGCTGCTGGACGAGCCGCTCTCCTCCCTCGACAGGGAACTGCGCGACAGGCTCGCGCTCGACATCGGACGGATCCTCGCCGCCACCGGGACCCCCGCCCTGGTGGTCACGCACGACCACGGCGAGGCGTCGACGCTGGCGGACACGATCGCGGTGATGCGCGAGGGGCGGCTCGTCCAGGAGGCGGCGCCCCGGGAGCTGTGGCGGCATCCGCGCGACGAGGCGACGGCACGCTTCCTGGGATACCCGCTGGTGCTCGACGGGGACGTGCGCGACGGCATCGCGACGTGCGCCCTCGGGCGGGTGCCGGTGGCGCATGCGGACGGGTCGGTGCGGCTGGGCCTGCGCGCGGAGTCCGTGCGCGCCAGTCCGGTGTCGGGCGGGGGCTGCGGCGCGGACGGCGACGACGGCACACGTGGCGCGGCCGGGATCGTCGAATCGGTGACGGTGCTCCCGTCCCGCACGCTGGTCTCCGTCGCGACCCGGGGGAGTGCCGCCGGTACTGCGGACCCGGGTGCGGGACGCTCCGGGGCTGCAGGCTCGGGCACCGCAGACCGCGCTGCGGCCGGCACCGGTTCCGTCGTCGCCACCTGGACCGCGAAACCGGACGGCGGACCCGGACGGGGCGACGTCGTCGGGCAGGGCGACGTCGTCGGGCAGGACGACGCCGCCGGGCATGACGACGGAATCGGTGCTCCCGCGACGACCTGCCACGGCGCACGGGGGCGGGACCCGGTGATCGGCGAGCGGGTGGCGCTGCGTCCGGTGCCGGGGAGGGTCGCGGTGATCACGGAGGGATCGGTCCGCGAGGTGGCGGCCGGCGCGGTGCTCCGCGGCGGCCGGGTGCTGCTGGCCCAGCGGGCGCACCCTCCCGCGTTGGACGGCCTGTGGGAGTTCCCCGGCGGCAAGGCGGAACCGGGGGAGTCCGGACGCGAGGCGCTGCGCCGCGAACTGCACGAAGAGCTCGGCGTGGCCGTCCGGGTGGGGGCCCGGCTGGACGGCGAGGTGGAGCTGGCGTCGCCCGGCCGGTCCGGCCGCGGAGGGCCGATGCTGCTGCGCGCCTACCTGGCCACGGTGGAATCGGGAGAGCCGCAGGCCGCGGAACACCGCGCCCTGCACTGGGCGGGCCCGGAGGATCTGGACCGGATGCCGCTGGTGGACAACGACCGCCTGTGGATACCCGCCTTGCAGGAGCTGCTCCGCCGGTGACCCGCGCCGGCGGGACGACCGGTGATATCCACCACAAGAACGGCTCTTCGCCGGTACGGACCTCGGGGCTCGACCGTCGGCCGAGTACTCTGACTCAGGTTGTGTGGCCCCGCGGGCGCCGAGAGGTGCCGTGGCACGCCGCCGACGACGCAGACGGTGCCGCCGGATCCCGGACGGCGCCGCGGGCGGCGCAGCCGCCGTTGCGTCAACCCGTCCCGGACCGTTCAGCACATCCGGCCCGACCGATCAGCCAGGAGTACGCCCCGCGTGAGCACGCCCCGCACCGATTTCCGCAATGTCGCCATCGTCGCGCACGTCGACCATGGCAAGACCACCCTCGTCGACGCCATGTTGCGCCAGTCCGGGGCGTTCGCGGAGCGCGCGGAGCCGATAGACCGGGTCATGGACTCGGGCGACCTCGAGCGTGAGAAGGGCATCACGATCCTCGCCAAGAACACGGCGGTGCACCGTCATCACGAGGACGGGACGATGACGATCATCAACGTGATCGACACCCCCGGCCACGCCGACTTCGGCGGCGAGGTCGAGCGCGGCCTGTCGATGGTCGACGCCGTCGTCCTGCTCGTCGACGCCGCAGAGGGGCCGCTGCCGCAGACGCGTTTCGTGCTGCGCAAGGCGCTGGCCGCGGAACTGCCGGTGATCCTCGTGGTCAACAAGACCGACCGGCCGGACGCGCGGATCGCCGAGGTCGTCGAGCAGTCGCACGACCTGCTGCTGGACCTGGCCGCGGACCTTCCCGAGGAGTCGGCCGCGGCGGCCGAGCTGGCGCTGGAGATGCCGGTCCTGTACGCGTCCGGCCGCGAGGGCAAGGCGTCGTCCGTGCGCCCCGCCGACGGCCAGGCGCCGGACGCGGACAACCTCGACGAGCTCTTCGACCTGCTGCTGCACCAGGTGCCGGCGCCCAAGGGCGATCCGGAGGGCACGCTGCAGGCGCACGTGACCAACCTCGACGCGTCGGCCTTCCTGGGCCGGCTCGCCCTCGTGCGCGTCCACGAGGGCACGCTGCACAAGGGCCAGCAGGTGGCCTGGATGCACGACGGCGGCGTGAAGACGGTGAAGATCACCGAGCTGCTGCGCACCGTGGGGGTCGAGCGCGAGCCCGCCGAGTACGTGGAGGCGGGGGACATCTGCGCGGTGGCGGGTATCGCGGACATCATGATCGGCGACACCCTCGCCGACGTGGACGAGCCGGTGGCGCTGCCCCGCATCGAGATCGACGAGCCGGCCATCTCGGTGACGATCGGCACCAACACCTCGCCGCTGGCCGGCCGCGTGCAGGGGCACAAGCTCACCGCGCGGATGGTCAAGTCGCGCCTGGACCAGGAGCTGATCGGCAACGTCTCGCTGCGGGTCCTCGACATCGGACGCCCGGACGCCTGGGAGGTGCAGGGCCGCGGCGAGCTCGCGCTGGCCGTCCTGGTGGAGCAGATGCGCCGTGAGGGCTTCGAGCTCACCGTGGGCAAGCCCCAGGTGGTCACCCGGCAGGTCGACGGCAAGCTGCACGAGCCGTTCGAGGACCTCACCGTGGACAGCCCGGAAGAGCACATGGGCGCCATCACGCAGCTGCTGGCGGCGCGCAAGGGCCGCATGGTGGAGATGAGCAACAACGGCTCCGGATGGATCCGCATCCAGTTCCACGTGCCGTCGCGCGGCCTGATCGGATTCCGCAACGATTTCCTCACCGAGACCCGCGGTGCGGGCATCGCCAACGCGGTGTTCGCCGGCTACGGGCCGTGGGCGGGCGAGATCCGGGCCCGGCACACCGGCTCGCTCGTCTCCGACCGGGCGGGGCAGGTCACCGCCTACGCGATGATCCAGCTGGCGGACCGCGGCACCTTCTTCGTCGAGCCGGGTACCGAGGCGTACGAGGGCATGGTCGTCGGCATCAACCCCCGCGCCGAGGATCTCGACATCAACGTCACCAAGGAGAAGAAGCTCACCAACATGCGCGCCGCCAGCGCGGATTCGACGGAAACCCTTGCGCGTCCGATCACGCTCGACCTGGAGGCGGCGATGGAGTTCTGCGCCGCGGACGAATGCGTCGAGGTCACGCCGGAGATCACCCGGGTGCGTAAGGTCGTGCTGAGCGGCACGGACCGCGCCAGGCAGCGTTCGCGTAACAAGGCGCGGGACAAGGCGGCCGGCTGAACGGTCCCCCGTCGGGCGGCGGGCGGAGCGGACCGAGGGGAGTGGAGTTGTCGGTAGGTGGCGACGCGCGCCGCGGTGGGACGCGGCGCGCGCACCGGGGACGCGCGGCGGACGGTGCACGGGTCCGGCGGCGCGGCCCCTCGGTCGCGGCCGGCGCTGCGGCGCTGGCCGCGTCGGTGACGTTGCTCGCGGGCTGCACCGCGTCGCCGGAGCCCGCGGTGGAGAGCCCCAGCGAGACCGTGCCAGCGCCGATCCAGACCACGGAGCTGTCCGTCACCGTCGCGATGGACGGGATCGGCCACGGGTTCAATCCGCACCTGCTGGCCGACCAGTCTCCCGCCACGGACGCCGTCGCGGACTTGGTGCTGCCGAGCATGTTCCGGCCGGCTCCGGACCCGGCGGACCCGGCCAGGCTGACCTTGCAGCCGGATGCGTCCGTGCTCGATTCGGCCGAGGTGGTGAGCCGGGACCCGTTCACCGTGGAGTACCGGCTGAGTACCGAGGCGCAGTGGTCCGACAGTGCGCCCATCGCCGTCGAAGACTTTCAGTACCTTTGGCAGCAGATGGTCACGGTGCCCGGGGTGGTGGCGCCGGCCGGTTACCGGCAGATCACCGATATCCGTGCCGTCGGGGGCGGCGGCAAGACGGTGCAGGTGGTGTTCGCGCGGCCCTACGACGCGTGGCGCGAACTCTTCCGCTCGCTTGTCCCGGCGCACCTGCTCAAAGACATGCCGGGCGGATTCGAGACCGGGCTGGACGACGGCGTCCCCGTCTCCGGATCGCGTTTCAAGGTGTCCACGGTGGACCGGGGCCGCGGCCAGATCCTGCTGGAGCGCAACGACCGCTTCTGGGGGCAGCCGGCCACGCCCGACCGCGTGGTGATCCGCCGGGCCGGTACCACCGCACAGCTGGCAGAGGCGCTCCGCGGCGGGGACGTGCAGGTGTTCGACGTGCGCGCCGGCGAGGCGGCGCTGAGCCAGCTGTCGGCCGTCGGCGGCGTGCAGGCGCGGCGGGCGGACCGGGCGCGTTCGCTGTCGCTGACGCTCAATGCCCGGGCACCGCATCTACGCGACGTGCGGCTGCGGCGCGCGCTGCTGGACCTGCTCGACCCGCAACGGCTGGCACTGGTCGGCGCGGACAGCGAGGCCGGTGCGCGATGGGTGGGTTCGGCCACCGCGGTGCCCTCGGATCCGGCGTACCGGGTCACGGCCCCACCGCGGATGCCGCGCGAGGCGGCCCAGGACGTCCTCCGGTCCGCGGGCTACGGGCTCGCCGCGCCCGACGGTGAAAGCTCCGGCGAGCCTGTGCTGCAGATCAAGATCGGCGTGCCCCGCGGGGACACCAAGGCGTCGGAGGTGGCCAGCACCGTCGCGGACGTGTGGACCTCGGCCGGAGTGGACGCCTCGGTCGCCGAGATCGACGCGGAGACGCTCTACGGCGATGCTCTGACCACGGGTACCGTCGACGCCGTCGTCGGCTGGGAGGACGTGGACACGGATCTGGCGTCGCGGGTCGCGGCGCGGTACGGGTGCGACGGCGCGGCGGTGTCCGTGCGCGCCCCGGTGCCCCCCGCCCAGGCGCCGGCGGCCCCGAAGACGGTGTCGCCGACCGCCCCGCCTGCGGCGTCCGCCACCGGGACGCCCGACGCTTCGCCCCCGCCCCCCACGGTGACCGACCCCCCGGTGAGCGGCCCCACGGTGAGCGCCGCCCCGGCACCGGACCCGGTGCCGCCGCTGGCGCCGGACGACCCGGCACGCAAGAACTTCGCGCAGCCGCAGACGGCGCCCAGCAACATCGGAGGCGTCTGCGACGAGGAGCTGCAGCCGGTGCTCGCGCAGGCGCTGCAGGGAGAGATCGACGTCGACCGGCTGATCGAGATCGTCGACCCGGTGGCCTGGTCGTTCGCCACAGTCCTGCCGATCCTGCAGGACACGGGCGTGGTGGGTTCGACGAGCGCGATCGAGGGGACCATGCTGGGGGACGGACGGCTGGCGTCGGCGCTCTTCCTCAACGCCGCCGGGTGGCATCGCACACCGGCGCGGGGCGTGCCGCCCACGGCCACGTCGACACCCACGCCCACGTCGACACCCACGCCGATCCCGGACTAGCGCGGCCCGGCAACGGCGGGCCGATGACGAGGAGCTGCTATGACGAGGAGCTGCCATGACGAGGAGCCGCTATGAACGAGGGTGATGTCCCCGCGGCCGTGACGGGTGTGCACACGGGCAAGCGGCTGCTGCTGGTGCACGCGCACCCGGACGACGAGACGATCACCACGGGCGGCACCATCGCCCGGTACGTCGCGGAGGGCGCCGAGGTGACCGTCGTGACGTGCACTCTGGGCGAGCAGGGCGAGGTCATCGGCGACGAGTGGGCGCAGCTCGTGGCGGAGGCGGCCGACCAGTTGGGCGGTTACCGGATCATGGAGCTCTCCTCGGCGCTGGCGGCGCTGGGGGGCCCTGGCCACCGGTTCCTGGGCGGCGCGGGCCGCTGGCGGGATTCGGGGATGGCCGGAACGCCGGCCGCCGAACATCCGCGCGCGTTCGTCCGCGGGGCGGAGGGCGACGCGGTGGGGCAGCTCGCCGCCGTCATCGCCGGAATGCGTCCGCACGTGGTGATCACCTATGGACCCGACGGCGGCTACGGGCACCCCGACCACATCCGTGCCCACACGGTGACGACGGCCGCGGTGGAACAGGCGCGTGCGCGCTGGGACACGCCCAAGTTGTATTGGACGGTGGCGGAGGACGAGGCCGTTGCCGGCGGTCTCGCGGATCTCGGCCCGGTGCCCGATGCGTGGTCGATCCCGGAAGCCGGCGAACTGCCCGCGGTACCGGCGTCGACGGTGACCGCCGAGGTGGACATCTCCGGGTATCTGGACGCCAAGCGGGCGGCGCTCGCCGCCCATGCCACGCAGGTGCGGGTGGCGGACGGCGGACGGGCGTACGCGCTGTCGAACGGGATCGCGCAGCCTGTCGTCGCGCGCGAGTTCTTCGTTCTTGCCCGCGGCGCCGCGGGCCCGACGGGACGCGCAGGGCGCGAGACCGACCTGCTGGCCGGCCTCGGCGCCGGGTGATTCCGTGCGGTCCGGCCGATGTGCCTCGCGCGCGCGCCGGCCGATGCCACTACCATGTGATGCCACGTGGGTCGGGGAGGCGTTTCGGGCCGGTCGGGGCCGGCACGGGGTCGGGGTCCGCACTGAGTCGGGGCCTTCACGGACGATGGGACACAGTCGAGAACCGGAGGTAACCGATGCACACGGCCACATCGCTGGACCTGGTGCCGCCCTGGATGTCGCCCGAGCAGTTGCACGGGTCGTACACGGGCTCCATCCTCAACCTGGCGCAGAGCCAGGCGCATGAGCTGCCGATGCTCGAGCGCGTCATGTCGATCCTCGCGGGGATCGTCGGAGTATGAGCAGTCCGGCCGCAGCGTCGACGCGACCGCAGGACCCCGTCGTTTCGCCGTCGGGCCGGGCGGCGCTGGCGGTCCTGCTGTTCGCCGACGGCCTGGCGGTGGGTCTGATCTCGGTGTTCTTCCTTCCGTTGTGGGTGGGGAGTATCCCGGTGCCGGTGGTGATCCTGGGCGCGGCATTCGCGAACCTGGGCCTGGTGATGCTCGCCGCGCGTTGCACCGGGCAGACCGCGGTCATCGCCGCCCCGCTGATCGGATGGCTGGTGGTGTACCTGCTGGCTGCGGCGGGCGGGCCGGGGGGAGACGGCGTGTTGCCGTCGGATTGGCGTGCGCTGCTCCTCTTGTTCGTCGGGCTCGTCCCCGCGGGGATCCACCTGGCCAACCGCGCTCTGGCACGGTCGTTCGCGAAAGGCGCCGCGCACCGCTGAACCGGCGCTGCCGGCGCGGCGCTGAGCCGCGCCGGACGGGACGGGGGCGCGGAGGGGTCAGAGGTCGGTGAGCGCGCTCTCGCAGCGCGGGCAGGTGCCGGCCGAACGGTCCTCGATGAACAGCCCGCACTCGGGGCACACGCGGTGGAGCCAGCAGGCGGGATCGCCGCCGAGCTCCTCGTCGTCCCCCAGCGGGTCGTCCGCCAGCGGGCCGTGATCCGGGCGCTCGTTCTCGTTGCGCATACCACCATCATGGGCCCCGCGGGCCGGGCGTGCACGGCGCGCGGCGGGGCGCCCTGTCGGCGGGGCGCCCAGAACGCGTGGTGGGAGGGCGTTGGCGGCGGGCGCGGCCGATGGAGCATCATCGGGGAGTGACTTCCACCGGTTCCGGCGATCGCACGAGCACACCCCTTTCCCATCCGACGCCTCCCGCGGCCCCGCCGTCGCCGGCGGCGATGCGGCGGGCGCTGCGGCGCGCCGACGACGGCGTGGCATTGAACGTCGACGAGTCCGCCGTGCTGCTGCAGGCGCGTGGGTCGGACCTCGACCGGCTCTGCGCGGCGGCGGCGCGGGTGCGCGATGCGGGCCTGCGCGCCGAGGGGCGCGTCGACGACGACGGCCGCGGGATCATCACGTACTCCCGCAAGGTGTTCATCCCCCTGACCCGGTTGTGCCGGGACCGCTGCCACTACTGCACGTTCGTCACGGTGCCGGGCAGGTTGCGCGCCGCGGGCCAGGGCGCGTTCCTCGAGCCCGACGAGGTGCTGCGGATCGCGCGTGAAGGCGCCGCTCTCGGCTGCAAGGAAGCACTGTTCACGCTGGGCGACAGGCCGGAGGACCGATGGCCGGAGGCGCGCACATGGCTGGCCGAGCGCGGCTACGAGTCGACGCTGGACTATGTGCGCGCCATGTCGATCCGCGTGCTGGAGGAGACCGGCCTGCTGCCGCACCTCAATCCCGGGGTGATGTCCTGGGCCGAGCTGTCGCGGCTCAAACCGGTCGCACCGTCGATGGGCATGATGCTCGAGACCACCTCCGCACGGCTGTTCACCGACAAGGGCGAGGCGCACTACGGCAGCCCCGACAAGGATCCCGCAGTACGCATCCGGACGCTCACCGACGCGGGGCGGCTGACGATCCCCTTCACCACGGGGATCCTCGTGGGGATCGGCGAGGACGCGCGCGAGCGGGCGGAATCCGTCCACGAACTCCGCCGCCTGCACAAGGCCTTCGGGCACATCCAGGAAGTGATCGTCCAGAACTTCCGCGCCAAGGACGACACCGCGATGCGGCAGGCCGCCGACGCGGACATCGAGACCTACTGTGCCGCCATCGCCGTGGCCCGCCTGGTGCTGGGACCGTCTATGCGGGTGCAGGCGCCGCCGAACCTGGTCTCGCCGCAGGAGTGCGCGATGCTCCTGGAGGCGGGGGTCGACGATTGGGGCGGGGTCTCGCCGCTCACGCCCGACCACGTCAACCCGGAGCGGCCCTGGCCCGAGATCGAGTCGCTCTCCGCCATCACTTCGGCGGCCGGCTTCACGCTGGGGGAGCGGCTCGCCGCGCAGCCCAAGTACATCGCCGCGGGGCAGCCGTGGATCGACCCGCGGATCGCCGCGCACGTCGCCGCCCTGGCCGATCCTGCGACGGCGCTGGCCGGCACGGACGCCGCGCCCCGGGGGCTGCCCTGGCAGGAGCCGGACCCGCAGTGGGAATCGAGCGGGCGGGTGGACCTCGAGACGGCGATCGACTTCGAGGGGCGGCGCAGCGAGACGCGCAGCGACCTCGGCAGCGCGTTCGGCGACTGGGACACGGTGCGCGAACAGGTCCTGGCCCTGGAACACCAGCGCGACGGGGCGCCTGAGCGGTTGGATTCCGACGTGCTCGCCGCGCTGCGGCACGCCGAGACGGACCCGGCCGGCTGCAGCCGCGAGGAGTACACGGCGCTCGCGAGCGCGGACGGCGCCGGCCTGGAAGCCGTCGTGGCGCTGGCTGATTCGCTGCGCCGCGACGCGGTGGGCGACGACGTCACCTACATCGTCAACCGCAACATCAACTTCACCAACATCTGCTACACGGGCTGCCGGTTCTGCGCGTTCGCGCAACGCAAGGGGGACGCGGACGCGTTCGCGCTGTCCGCGGAGGAGGTGGCCGACCGCGCCTGGCAGGCGCACGTCGCCGGCGCCACCGAGGTGTGCATGCAGGGCGGCATCGACCCGGAGCTGCCCGTCACCGGCTACGCGGACCTGGTGCGCGCCGTCAAGGCCCGCGTGCCGTCGATGCACGTGCACGCGTTCAGCCCGATGGAGATCGTCAACGGCGCCTCACGCGGCGGGGAGAGCGTGCGCGAGTGGCTCACCGCGCTCAAGGAGGCGGGGCTCGACACGATTCCGGGCACCGCCGCCGAGATCCTCGACGACGAGGTGCGCTGGGTGCTCACCAAGGGCAAGCTGCCCACTGCGGAGTGGGTGGACGTGATCACCACCGCGCACGAGGTGGGCCTGCCGTCGAGCTCGACGATGATGTACGGCCACGTCGACGCCCCGCACCATTGGGTGGGGCACCTCGAGGTGATCCGCGGGATCCAGGACCGCACCGGCGGGTTCACCGAGTTCGTGCTGCTGCCGTTCGTCCACCAGTCGTCGCCGCTGTACCTGGCGGGGGCGTCGCGGCCGGGGCCCACCATGCGGGAGAACCGGGCGGCGCACGCGCTGGCGCGGATCATGTTGCACGGCCGGATCGACCACATCCAGACCAGCTGGGTCAAGCTGGGCGTCGAGGGCACGCAGGCGATGCTGCAGGGCGGCGCCGACGACCTGGGCGGCACGCTCATGGAGGAGACGATCTCGCGGATGGCGGGCTCCACCAACGGTTCGGAGAAGTCGGTGGCCGAGTTGCACGCGATGGCCGCGGGGATCGACCGGCCGGCGCGGCAGCGGACGACGCTCTACGAGCCTGTCGCCTCGCCGGTGGCCGTGAGTGCACCCTGAGCGGGGGCGCCGGACGCGGCGGCGTCATAATCGACGGTGGCCGCCCACGTTTCTGCGGCGGCCGTTCGATGAAAGGGAGGGCTCACGGCAGTGACCTACGTGATCGCAGAACCATGTGTCGATGTGTTGGATCGTGCGTGCGTCGAGGAATGCCCCGTGGACTGTATCTACGAGGGCAAACGCATGCTGTACATCCAGCCCGACGAGTGTGTCGACTGCGGGGCGTGCGAGCCGGTGTGTCCGGTGGAGGCGATCTTCTACGAGGACGACGTCCCCGACGAGTGGGAGCGCTACACGGCGGCCAATGTCGACTTCTTCGACTCCCTGGGGTCGCCGGGCGGCGCCTCGAAGGTGGGCGTGACCGACCATGACCCGGAGTGGATCATGAAGCTGCCGCCCATGGGCGAGGAATGACCCGATTCCGACGATGACCGGGTGTTGAGCGGACGCGCGCCCCGCCGGCCGGCGGGGCGCGCGTCGTCGGTCGGCACGCATCCGGCACGCATGATGTGAGGACCTTGACTGTGCGTACACCGCTGACGGGCGCCCTGCCCGGATTCCCGTGGGACACGCTCGCGGCCGCCAAGGCGACGGCGAATGCGCATCCGGACGGCATTGCGGACCTGTCCGTGGGCACCCCCGTGGATCCGGTGGCGCCGGCGATCCGCACGGCGCTCGCCTCGGTGGCGGACGTTCCCGGGTACCCCACGACCGCCGGGACACCGGCGCTGCAGGAGGCGGCGGTCGCGGCGCTGGCGCGTCGCTTCGGGATCGGCGCGGGGCCCGGGGCGCCGCGGCTGGGCATGGTCCCCGCCATCGGCACCAAGGAGATGATCGCGTCGCTACCGTCCCACCTGGGGCTGGGCGCGCAGGACACCGTCGTGATCCCCGAGCTGGCCTACCCGACGTATGAGGTGGGGGCGCTGCTCGCCGGGGCGCGGCCCGTGCGCGCGGACGGCACCGCGCAGCTGGGGCCGGCGCCGGTGACCATGCTGTTCCTCAACTCGCCGGCCAATCCCAGCGGCAAGATCCTCGGCGTCGACCACCTGCGCAAGGTGGTCGACTGGGCGCGTCAGCGCGGCACCATCGTCGTCTCCGACGAGTGCTACCTGGGCCTGGCCTGGGATGCGGAGGCGGTGTCGATCCTCGACGGCCGCGTGCACGACGGCGACGTGACGGGGCTCATCGCGGTCCACTCGCTGTCGAAGACGTCGAGCCTGGCGAGCTACCGCGCGGGGTTCGCGGCGGGGGATCCGGCCCTGCTGGGCGAGTTGCTCGAGGTACGCAAGCACGCGGGGCTCATGCTGCCGCTGCCGGTGCAGGCGGCGATGGTCGCCGCGCTCACCGACGACGCGCACGAGGTCGAGCAGCGGGAACGCTACCGCCGCCGGCGCGCAGTCCTGCGTCCCGCGGTGCAACGGGCGGGGTTCCGGGTGGACGACTCCGAGGGCGGCCTGTACCTGTGGGCCACGCGCGACGAGCCGTGCCGGGAGACGGTCGACCGGCTGGCCGCGCTCGGCATCCTCGTCGCCCCCGGGGACTTCTACGGTCCCCGGGGCGGGCGGCACGTGCGGATCGCCCTCACCGCGTCCGACGTCGCCGTCGCCGCCGCCGCCGAGCGCCTCGCGGCCGCCGCATAGGCTGGCGCGTATGGATCTTCAGGAGACCACGCGGCGGGTCCAGGAGGGGCTCGCCGTCGAGACGAAGGTGGTGCGGTTCCGCGACGGGGCCCGCGAGGACGAACCGGACGACGCCGTACCCGCGGAGGTCGCGCTGCTCGTGGCGGACGGCTCCCCGGCCCGCGGTTTCGCCTCCTACTGCACCGTGGACATGGCACGGTTCCCCACCAACGTCGTCGACGGCGCGGGGCGGCGGGTGGCCAGTGAACTGATCACCGTCGGCCGCGCCGGGCAGCGGGAGTTCTCCGACCTCCTCGCCGCGTGCGCCTTCGCGGTGGCGGGCGGCTCGCTGCACGTGACGCCGCTGGCGATGATCCCCGACGCGGTGGAGGCCTCGGCCCCCGGACACGCCACGCGGCATGCACTGCTGGTGCCGCCGTTCATCTGGCCGGAACTGCCGATCGTGGTCGAGGAGGACGCCGACGACGAAGCCGGGCTGCCGGCGCAGGTGACCACGTGGTTGCAGGTCGTGCCGATCTCGGACGGGGAATTCCGGTACGCCACCGACCACGGCGCGCAGTCGCTGTTCGACAGGCTCGAACGCGCCGGGGCGGACGTCTCGGATCTCGACCGCGCGTCGGTGATCTGATCCGGCCGGGTGCCGGTGCGAAGCGATGCGGCATCGACGGCGGGATAGCCTGGTGCGAACGTGTGGCGTGAGAGGAGCTGTGCCGCGGTGGACGCAGTGAGGCAGGGGACGGCGGGCGCAGCCGGGCGGTGGCGCCCGTTGGGGGCGCCCGCGGGCGGCGACGATCCGGACGCCCTCGTCGTCGGGGACGTGGCGATGTCGCGCACGGAGCTCTACGCCGCTGCGACCGCCGTGGCCGAGAGGATCGCCGGCGCCGAGCGGGTGGCGGTGCTCGCCGGGCCCACGGCGCAGACCGCGCTGGCGGTGCTCGGCGGGCTCATCGCCGGGGTCACCGTGGTGCCGGTCCCGCCGGATTCCGGCCCCGGGGAGATCGGGCACATCCTCCGCGATTCCGGCGCGCAGGCGTGGCTCGGCGCCGCGCCGGAACCGGCGGACGGCGTACCGGCGCTGCCCTTCGTGCCGGTGCGGCTGCACGCACGATCGTGGCATGCGTTGCCGGCGCCGGATCCGGCGTCGCCGGCCCTCATCCTGTACACCTCGGGCACCACCGGTGCGCCCAAGGGGGTGGTCCTGAGCCATCGGGCCATCGCGGCCGATCTCGACGGGCTCGCCGAGGCGTGGCAGTGGACCGCCGACGACGTCCTCGTGCACGGGCTGCCGCTGTTCCACTTGCACGGGCTGGTGCTCGGCATCCTCGGCCCGCTGCGCCGGGGCGGCCGCGTCATCCACACCGTGCGCCCCACGCCGGAGCGCTACGCGGAGCACCGCGGCACCATGTACTTCGGGGTGCCCACGGTGTGGAGCCGCATTGCGGCGGCGCCGGAGGCGGCCCGCGCCCTCGCCGGTGCGCGCCTGCTCGTCTCCGGGAGTGCGCCGCTGCCCGTGCCCGTGTTCGACCGGCTGCGCGAGCTCACCGGGCTCGCTCCGATCGAGCGCTACGGGATGTCGGAGACGCTCATCACGCTGTCCACCCGCGCCGACGGCGAACGCCGGCCGGGCTGGGTGGGGAAGCCGGTGGCCGGGGTCGAGACCCGGCTGCGCGACGAGCACGGGGAGCCGGTGCCGCACGACGGCGCGTCGATCGGCGGCCTGCAGGTGCGCGGAGCGACCCTGTTCGACGGCTACCTCAACAAGCCCGACGTCACCGCGGCGGAGCACACCGAGGACGGGTGGTTCCGCACCGGCGACGTCGCCTGCATCGACGGCGGCGGATTCCACCGCATCGTGGGCCGCGCGTCGACCGACCTGATCAAGTCCGGCGGCTATCGTGTCGGCGCGGGCGAGGTGGAGGCGGCCGTGGCGGCGCACCCGGACGTCGCGGAGGTGGCCGTGGTGGGCGTGCCCGACGACGACCTGGGCCAACGGATCGTCGCGTTCGTCGTGGCGCGGGACGGGGAGGGGGCGCGGCGGCTGCGCGCCGATGGCGGCGCGTCGGTGATCGACACGGCGACGGCGTTGCTGTCGGCGCACAAGCGGCCCCGCGCGGTGCGCGTGGTCGACGCGCTGCCCCGCAACGCGATGGGGAAGGTGCAGAAGAAACAGCTGGCCGTGTAGTCGTCGCACTCTTCCTGTGACCGACGGCACACGGGGCTATCCTTGTGGCATGAGTGAGGGAGCCCAGCAGCATCTCGAAGCCTTGTTCTCCGATCACGGCGTGGGGGCGCTCGTCACCCTCAAGGCGGACGGCCGGCCGCAGATCTCCAACGTGATGTACTCCTTCGACCGCGGTCGGCAGATCTTCGAGGTGTCGGTGACCGACACCCGCGCCAAGACCACCAACCTGCGTCGCGATCCGCGGGTGAGCCTGCACGTGAGCGCTCCCGACGGCTGGTCGTACGCGGTGGCGGAGGGGCGCGCCGAGCTGAGCCCGCCGGCGTCGGATCCGCACGACGCGACGGTCACCGGCCTCGCCCTGTTGTATGAGAAGCTGCAGGGCGAGCATCCGGATTGGGACGAGTTCCGCACGGCCATGATCCATGAGCGTCGGCTGCTGCTGACGATCCACGTGGAGCGCGTGTACGGGGTCACCAGGGACTGACCGTCCATGCACGGTGCACAACCGGGAGCCCGCGGGGCCCGCGCTCGTCATGAGCCCGGGCCCCGCGGGTTTCCCGGACCATGGCAGATTCACCGTCCAACGCCCTCCGCGGCCGCGATGGCGGTGCCTGCCGCTCCGACCCTCTCATCACGGGGTCAGGCGACGAGCTTGTCCCTGAGGGTGGCGATGGTGTCGTCGTCGAGTCCGAGGCCCTCGGTCAGGTAGTTGTCGATCGAGCCGTAGTTCTCGTCGACCGCAGCCAGGCCGGCATCGAGGTAGGACTCGTCGACGACGAGCAGCGGCCTGACGGTGTCCGGATCGAGGCCGTAGTTCTCGAGTCCGGCGAGGGTCTTCTGGATCGACGCTGCGGAGTAGTCGTTGGTGGCCAGGTAGTCCTTGAGGATGGTGGCGTCATCGGCACCGGCGATGTGCTGGAGCAGCATCGCGGTCCACCCGGTGCGGTCCTTGCCCGAGGTGCAGTGGAACACCTGCGGGTCGTCGTTCTCGGCGAGGCCGGTCAGCAGGGTGCCGAACTGCGCGCGCGAATCGGCGTTCTCGACGAACTTGACGTACATGGCCTCCATGTAGTTCCGCCCTTCCTCGGGGGTGGTGACCTTCGGCTCGATGCCGAGGTCGGGGTTGCCCGCGATGTCGAGCATGAGGTTGCCGGAATCGATCGGCAGGCGGACGTACCCGGCGCCCTCGGGGACCTCGTCCGCGCCGCCGACCATGGGGAGTGCGATGTCGCCGTCGGTGCGCAGGTCGTAGACCGTGGTGATGCCGAGCGCGTTCAGCTTCGCCATGTCCTCGTCGGATACACCCACGAGCTGGTTGGACCGGTAGAACATCCCCTGCTGCATGCGCTTGCCGCCCGGCAGGGCGTAGCCGTCGCCGCCGTCGCCCGCCACGTCGCGGAAGTTGTCCACCGACGCGAAGCGGCCGGTGGTGGCGGTTTCCGCGGGCTGACTCGAACCCAGCGCGCTGGACGCGGTGGCCAGCGAGCCGGTGAAGGCGTCCATCGGTCCTGCCGCTGCGACGGCGCCACCGCCGAGCAGAAGGGCGCCGGAGGCGGTCAGCGCCGCCGCCGTGCGGACCGGGCGAGGAAACAGGGGGCGTGTCATGGGGATTCTCCTTGATGGTTCTTCTGACGGTGCGCGGCCGAACGCGGTCGTGGGGCTAGGGGGCGACGGCACCGATGTCGTCGAAGCCGTAGCGGGGGTAGGCGCCGATGACGGCCACCTCGAACAGCCCCTCCCCGGTGCTGGTCCGGCCGTCCTCGGTGAGCGTGCAGCGCGCCAGGTTGTCGATCGGGCAGAACATCCGCTTCCAGTCCTCGATGGAACTCGCGGGTTGCCGGAGCTGTTGGACGGCGAGTGCGCCCTGCCACATCCCGTGACGCCAGTCCTGTTCGAGCCCGTATCCGGTGCCCACGCCGATGTAGTTCGCCAGCACCGGTGTGCACTCCACACGCAGTGCCTCCCGCGTCCCGCCCTCGGGCAAGGGGCGGTGGAAGGTGAGCACCGCGCGGGACACTTCGCGCCCGCCCGGGTGGAAGGTCAACGCGTGCTCGGGGCGGCCGAGATGCTCGGGTTCGCGCGCCGGGTCCCGCCACACGCGGGTGGCGTCCTCGACGATCCGGCGCCCGCGGGCGTCCTCCTGCATGATCGTGATGATCACCGCATCGTCGAACTGCAGCACCGCGTAGATCCAGAAGAAGCAGCTCGGCTCCGCGGTCTCGGCGGCGCGGCGCCCGGGCGGCTCGGGTTCGCCGACCGGTCGTACGCCCCAGGAGCGGTCGCGGTTGCCGATCCACATCTCGTCGGTGACGGCGATGGACCCGCCGTCGACAATCAGGTGCCCCCGCCAGGATCCGGCCTGGACGAAGCGCTGCGTGTCGAAGGTGACGCGGCCCAGTGTGCGGTCGAAGTGGCGGGACTCGAGCCGGGCGGGCGCGGCGGCCGTGAAGGTGAGATCGAACGACAGGTCCGGCGTATCCTCCGACGGGGCGAGCACCACCCGCAGCGCGCGCAGTCCCTCGATCACCTCGATGCGGAACGGGCCGACGGAGGTGTCCATGCGGTCGGCGCCCAGGGCCTTCGAGGCGCGGGCCACGAGGTGATCGTCGCCGCGGCGGAGCACGGCGAAAGCGTCGGCCACGCCCAGGTTGGGGTATTGGCCCATGCCGATGATGAGGAACATCGGTCCGGCGGCGCCGTCGAGCCTCGGTGCGCAGTTGAAGTAGTAGCGGTCGTAGAAGTTGCGGTCCGAGGTGCCGACGTGCCGGAGAACCTCGGGGACCTGGTGGATCGGGTAGTCGTCGGACGGGGACAGGTCGGAAGCGTTCACGGCCGGCTCCCTCCGGTGTCGATGCCGGTCCAATACGTGTCCGCGAGCATCTTCTCCAGGCTCGCGCGATGCATGATCATGTCGTCGGGATCGTCCGGCGCCTCGGCCTGGCCGAACGCCACCGTGCGGCACTGGATGCGGAACATGATCACCGCCTGACGCAAGGCGGCATAGGTGACGAACCAGTCCAGGGAGGCGGGAGCGTGCCCGGCGAGGCGGGCGTACTCGTCGGCCACGTCGTCCCGGCGCAGCAGGCCGGGAAGCCCGGAAAGGTCGGCCGCTGCGGCGATGTCCTCGAAGAACCGGTGCAGGAAGATCATCCAGCCGAGGTCCATTTCGCGGGGCCCGAGCGCGGCCATCTCCCAATCGAGTACCGCGGCCGCGCGGAAATCCCGGTAGACGATGTTGCCGATGCGGGCGTCGCCCCAGCACAGCGCCGCCGGCCCGGGGATCTCCGGCAGGGTGTTCGCGAGCTGGTCGAGCGCGCGCTCGATCAGCGGCGAACGGGGACCGTCGGCGCACACCCATTCGTAGTAGGCGCGTTGCGCGGCAAGGTGATCACGCAGGGCGTCGGCGGCTGCGACGGGGCCGGCCCCGTCGGCGAGCCGTGGACAGGCGGACCAGGGCTCGGGGATCGCGTGCAGATCGGCGAGCACCTGAATGGACGAGGTCTGCAGTCGCGCGCGCTGGGGCTCGGTGCCGTCGGCCACCCAGGAGCCGAAATTGTAGGGCATCACGTCCGGGGGGATCTCGCCGTCGATGCGCTCCATCACCAGGAACTCGCGGCCCAGGTGGTCTGCGGAGTCCTCGAACCAGAGCACTTCGGGTACCGGGACCGCGCTCGCCGCGGAGACGGCACGCATGACGTCGGCCTGCAACGCGAGGTCGTAGCGGGGGAAGACGGGCATGGCGTCGTCGTGGGGAGCGAGACGTCCGACGAGGCGGCGGTCGACTGGCCCTTCGGGGCCGTTCCAGTAGGCGGTGAACATGATCGAGTCGCTCGACATGCCCGCCTCCGTGGGCACGCTCAGATCCGTCACGCTCGGTCGGGCCTCGGGTCCGAGGGTGCGTGCCAGCCACTCGCGCAGAGCGACGGTCAGTGTGCCGGTGTCGGTGCGTGATGCGGCGGGCCTGGCGTACTCGCCGAGGTCCGTGTCGCCGGATGTCTGAGGGGGTGTCATGCGGCTCCCGTCTGTGAGTTTCGTCTCGTAGGCTGCATTGCTCCACGTCGCCACCTAGGCAATACAGACCGTAACGGCTACGGCGATGAGAGAATGTAGCCGTTGAAACCGCGATATGCAATGGGTCACAAGGAGGTGTCATGACGCCGGTGGGCCACGAGGTGCCGTCACGATCTGGTGATGGCGTGCATAGACTTGGGCCGCAGCGGAATCCGGAGATCGACGCCTCGGTGCTGAAGGCGACACGTGAACTGCTTGTGGAACGCGGGTACCAGGCGGTGAGTATCGATGCGATCGCCTCGCGTGCGGGCGTAGGTCGCCCGACGGTGTACCGGCGTTGGCGGTCCAAGGCGCACATCGTGCACGACGCGATCTACCCCAGCATCGAGCCGACGCCGCTGGCGGAGGGCACGCTGGAGGATCGCCTGACCGCGCTCGTCACGGGTGCTTTTGCGCTGTTCGGCATGCCGCACGCCCGGGCCGGGGTGCCGGGGCTGATGTCGGAGACCCGCTCGGACCCCGAGCTACGGGCCAAGCTCGTCACCGAGCAGCTCGAGCCGGTGCGGCTGGCAGTGGCGCAGCTGATCGCCGAGGGCGTCGCCGCCGGTCAGGTCCGTGCCGACGCGGACGCGGACACCGTGGTGGACGTGCTCGCCGGAGCCGCCATCTTCGCACTGGGTGTGCGCAACGCCGACGATGCGCCGGTGCTCGCGGCGCGCGTGAGCGAGTTGATCATTCGCGGGATTCGGGTCGACCCGCGCTGATCAGCTCGGGCGGCTGTCAGTGCGATGCCGGCTCCAGCACGAACACGGGGATGCGCCGCGTGGTCTTCTGCTGGTACTCCGCGTACGGGGGGAACGCGGCGACGGCGCGCTCCCACCACACGGCGCGCTCGTCGCCGTGCACCTCGCGGGCGAGGAAGGTGCCCTTGGCCTCGCCGTCGCGCACCTGCACGCGCGGGTTCCTCGTGAGATTCCGGTACCAGACGGGATTCTCGGGGGCGCCGCCCTTCGACGCGACGGCCGCGTACACACCCCCGTGCTCGACGCGCATGACCGGGGTCTTGCGCAGTTTTCCGGACGTGGCGCCGATGTTGTCGACGATGACGACCGGCATCCCGTTCAGCTCCGTGCCGTCGGTGCCGCCGGAACCCTCGTAGAGCGCCACCTGGTCGCGGACCCACTGGGCGGGACTGGGCGCATACTCGGGCGCCCCGTCACCGCCGGCGTGGCCGGCGTCGTCGTGTGCTGTGCCCTCGTGGTTCGTGCCGTGGTCCATGCCCGATCCTCCCTGTCGCGTCGGGCGGCGCTGTGTCGCCCGGGCGTCAGCGCCGCTCCGTGCCGTCCTGGAGCCGGTCCGCCTCACCGGTCCCGGCGTTCCGCACTCCAGAATATGCCTCCCCGGCCCGGTGGTGCGTGCGCCACCACCGCGAGTTCAGCAGCGACAGCACCACCAGCACGACGAAGAACACCCCGGTGGCGATGAGCTGGTTGCGCGCGGCGGTATCGGTGCACATCAGTGCGACCAGGGCGAGGAGTCCGGCGAGGGTGAACCAGGTCAGATAGGGATGCAGCCACATGCGCAGCCGCAGCGTGCCCTCCTGCTCGAAGCGGGGCCGCAGCCGTAGTTGCGAGACTGCGATCATCGCCCACATCACGAGCAGGACGGCGCCGACGGCGTTGAACAGGATCGAGAGCAGCCGGTCCGGCAGCAGCCAGTTGAGCACCACGGTCACGAACGAGAAGAACACCGACAGCAGCACGGCGGCCCGGGGCGCGCCGTTGCCGGCCACGGTGCCGAACACCCGCGGCGCCTCACCGTTGCGCGCGAGCGAGAACACCATGCGTGCGGTGCCGTAGATCTGGGCGTTGAACGACGACAGCAGTGCCACCACCACGACCAGTTCCATGAACCCGGAGGCCAGCGGGATCTTCGCGACGTCGAGCACGGCGACGAAGGGGCTGGAGGCGAGCGCGCCGTCGGTCCACGGCAGCACCAGCACCATGATGGCGATCGAGCCGAGGTAGAACACTCCGATCCGCCAGACGACGTTGCGTACGGCGATGCCGATGGAACGCTCCGGATCCTCCGACTCCGCGGACGCGATGGCCACCAGTTCGATGCCCCCGAAGGCGAACGCCACCACCAGAAGCCCGCTGGCCACGCCGGACCACCCGTTGGGCATGAATCCGCCGTCGCCGAGGAAGTGCGTGAAACCCACCGGGTCGGTGCCCGGCAGCAGACCGAACACCAGCAGCACGCCCAGCACGAGGAAGGCGATGATCACGCCGACCTTGAGCGCGGCGAACCAGAACTCGAACTCGCCGAAGTTGCTCACTTTGCTGAGGTTCACGACCGCGAAGAAGACCACGAACACCAGCGCGATCACCCACTGGGAGACCCCGGGTATCCAGGAGTGCACGATCTCGGAGGCGCCGGTGATCTCGGCGCCGAGCACCATGATGAGCATCGCCCAGTACAGCCAGCCCATGGAGAACCCGGCCCACTGGCCGATGCCGAGGCGGGCGTACTCCGCGAACGATCCGCTGGCGGGCCTGGCGGCGCCCATTTCGCCGAGCATCCGCATGACGAGGACGACGATCACCCCGGCGAACACGTACGACAGCAGCACCGCCGGGCCGGCTGTGGCGATGCCCTCTCCGCTGCCGAGGAACAGGCCGGCGCCGATGGCCGAACCGAGCCCCATCATCGTGATGTGACGGGTCTTCAGCCCGCGGCCCAGGGCGCCGGTGCCGGCGGTGGACGAGGAGTCGGGGGTGCTCATGGTGGGGTGGGACCTCCGCCCGCTCAGTTCTTGTGCAGTGCGCTGTTGAGCGCGATGCCGGAGCCGGTGCGCGAAACCGCCTCGACGCTGCCGGTCTGCGAATTGCGCCGGTACAGCAGGCCGGACGTGCCGGACAGGGCCGCCGCCTTGACGACGGTCGTACCGGAGGAGCCGACGTCCGGGGCGTCGAGGAGGGTCACCTTGGTGCCCGCCGTGAGATAGAGCCCCGCCTCCACCACGCAGTCGTCGCCCAGGGAGATTCCTACCCCGGCGTTGGCGCCCAGCAGGCAGCTGCGGCCGATGGTGATGACCTGTGTGCCGCCGCCGGAGAGCGTGCCCATGATCGACGCGCCGCCCCCCACGTCGCTGCCGTCGCCCACGACCACCCCGGCCGAGATGCGGCCCTCGACCATCGACGCGCCGAGGGTACCCGCGTTGAAGTTGACGAAGCCCTCGTGCATGACGGTCGTGCCCTCGGCGAGGTGGGCTCCCAGGCGGACGCGGTCGGCGTCGGCGATGCGGACCCCGGCGGGCACGACGTAGTCGACCATCCGCGGGAACTTGTCGATCGAATAGACGGTGACGGGGCCGTCCGCGGCGAGCGCGGCCCGGACGGTTTCGAACCCCTGCGGAGCGCACGGGCCGTGGTTGGTCCACACCACGTTGGCGAGCAGGCCGAACAGGCCGTCCAGGTTGAGCCGGTGGGGTGCGACCAGGCGGTGCGACAACAGGTGCAGCCGCAGGTAGGCGTCATGGGCGTCGACGGGAGGGGCGTCCAGCGACGCGATGGTCGTCCGGACGGCGATGCGTTCGGTGCCGCGGCGCCCGTCCTTCCCGGTGAGCCCGGCCAGGTCTGCGGGGACGTCGCCGGCCTCGAGGCGGACGGTGCCCGCCCCGGCGCCGGCCGCGGCCCCCGCTCCGGGCGCATCGGCGCCGGTGTCCAACCGGGGGTCGGGGTACCAGGTGTCCAGTACCGTTCCGTCCCGGGTGATCGTGGCGACTCCGGTGCCGGTGGCGCCGTTTCGGTGCGTCTTCGCTGCAGGGCTCACGGGGGATCAGCCTACAACCGGAGCCCTGCGGTCGCCGGGGCGCGGGGATCGCGCGCGACGACCGTCGATACGCTGGCCGGATGGCGAGCCGAGACGCAACTGACGCTGACGACAGCACCGGGGCCGTCGTGCCGGACCGGCCGCGGCTCGACCTGGCAGGGGACGTCGCGGACCTCGCGGCGGCGCTGGTGGACATCCCCAGCGTCTCGCGCGACGAGGCGCTGATCGCGGACACGGTGGAATCGGCGCTCCGGGGGCAGGCCCCGCACCTGGAGGTGGTGCGCTCGGGCAATGCGGTACTGGCGCGCACCAGTCTCGGGAGGGCGCGCAGGGTGATGCTGGCCGGCCACCTCGACACCGTCCCCATCGCCGGAAACGTGCCGTCGCGCCGTGTGGCAGGGGCCGGCGACGTGGACGGCGTGCGGGGGGAGGCGCGCGGGGCGGACCTGCTCTACGGCTGCGGCACGGTGGACATGAAATCCGGCGACGCGGTCTTCCTGCACCTGGCCGCCACGCTCACCGCGCCGGTGCACGACATCACTCTGGTCCTCTACGACTGCGAGGAGATCGCCGCCGAGTACAACGGCCTCGGCCGGATCGAGCGCGATCTGCCCGGATGGCTGGCGGCCGACGTCGCCGTCCTGGGCGAGCCGTCCGACGGAGTCATCGAGGCGGGCTGTCAGGGCACTCTGCGGGTCCGCCTGACCACCGAGGGCGTGCGGTCGCATTCGGCGCGGTCGTGGCTGGGCGTCAACGCGGTGCACGGGCTCGCCCCCGTGCTGCAGCGGCTGGCCGGTTACGCCCCGCGGCAGGTCGACATCGACGGCTGCGTCTACCGGGAGGGCCTGCAGGCGGTGCGCGTCACCGGGGGCGTCGCGGGCAACGTGGTGCCGGATGCCGCGTCCATCGACGTGAACTTCCGGTTCGCGCCCGACCGCACCGCCGATGAGGCGCTCGAACATGTGCGTGAGGTGTTCGCGGGCATCGACGCGGGCATGGAGGTCACCGACCTGTCGCCGGGGGCGCTGCCCGGACTCGCCGCCCCCGCCGCGGTGGAGCTCGTCGCCGCGGCCGGCGGCAGGTTCCGGGCGAAGTACGGCTGGACCGACGTCGCGCGCTTCGCCGCGCGGGGCATCCCCGCCGTCAACTACGGGCCCGGCGACCCGAACCTCGCGCACACGCGCGGCGAGTTCGTCGACACCGCGCAGATCCACCAGGTTGCGCAAGTGCTGCGCTCCTACCTGACCACCGGCGTTCCGGCGTGACGCGGCGGTGCGGATAGCCTCGACCCCATGAGCGACAGACACCCCGACGGTTCCGCACGTCCGCGCGGCGACTTCGGCCCGCGCGACAGGCGCGCCACCGCGTCGACACCCGAACAGCGCCTGCTGGACCATCGGGGGCCGGGCGACTGGGTGCACACCGACCCGTGGCGGGTGCTGCGGATCCACAGCGAGTTCATCGAGGGCTTCGGGGCGCTCGCGGAGCTCCCCCGGGCGGTGTCGATCTTCGGCTCGGCACGGGTGGGGGAGACGTCGGACGCCTACCGCGACACGCGGCGGCTGGCGGGCAAGTTCGTCGACGCCGGGTACGCGGTGATCACCGGCGGCGGACCGGGGGTGATGGAGGCGGGAAACCGCGGTGCCACGGATGCCGACGGGCTTTCCGTGGGGCTGGGCATCGAACTGCCCCACGAACAGGGCATGAACCGGTGGGTGGAGCTGGGCCTGAACTTCCGGTACTTCTTCACCCGCAAGACCATGTTCGTCAAGTACTCGCAGGCCTTCGTGTGCATGCCGGGAGGTTTCGGCACGCTCGACGAGCTTTCCGAGGCGCTCACGCTGGTGCAGACCGGCAAGATCACCCGGTTCCCCATCGTGCTCGTGGGCACGGCCTTCTGGGACGGGCTGGTGCGCTGGTTGCGTGACGCGCTCGTGGCCGAGGGCATGATCGACGAGTCCGACATGGACCTGATCCACGTCACCGACTCGCTCGACGACGCGGTGCGCTTCGTCGTCGAGGCGCACCGGGAGCTGGATGAGGACGCGCGCCCGACGGTGGACGGGCCCACGGGCCCCGCGGGCGAGGTGGGGCCGCAGTGACGGGGGAGTTCACGGGCGGGCCCGTCGGCACCGGAACACGCGCGGTGTGCGTGTTCTGCGCGTCGGGCCCGGTTCCCGCGCGCTACGAGCGATTGGCGGCGGACGTGGGGGCCGCGCTCGCCGAGCGCGGCTGGACGCTGGTCTCCGGAGGCGGCCGGGTGTCGATGATGGGCGCGGTGGCCAGGGCGGCGCGGGCCGGCGGCGCGCGCACCGTCGGCGTGATCCCCCGTGCGCTCGTCGACATGGAGGTGATGGATTCCGAGTCCGACGAGCTGCTGGTGACCGAGACCATGCGTGAGCGCAAAACGTTGATGGACGCGCACGCGGACGCGTTCCTGGCGCTGCCCGGCGGCCTGGGCACCATCGAGGAGCTCAGCGAGGTGTGGACGGCGTCCACCCTCGGCATGCACGACAAGCCCGTCGTCCTCCTCGACCCGGGCGGGCATTACGGGGGACTGATGGCGTGGCTGCGGGCGATCGCCGGTGAGGGTTTCGTGCGGCACGAGGCGTTGGACCGGCTGCCCGTGGCGACGACGATCGATCAGGCGCTGGACCTGTGCGCGGGGACCGCGCGCACCAGCGGCACCGCGGTCCGTTCGGCCGGACGCGACGGTGCGGCGCCGGCCGGTGCCGCGCGGGACGGGGGACTGGCGTGATCGCCGCGGCGGCCACCGCCGCCGTGCCCGGAACCCTGTGCGGCCGCCCGGTGCGCGCCGACCGCGCACTGATCATGGCGATCGTCAATCGGACGCCCGATTCGTTCTACGACCAGGGCGCGGCATTCGAGGACGGCGACGCGCAGGCTGCGGTGGCGCGCGCGGTGGACGAGGGCGCCGACATCATCGACATCGGCGGTGTCAAGGCGGGCCCGGGCGACGAGGTGGACGAGGCGGAGGAGATCCGGCGCGTGGTGCCGTTCGTCGACTGGGTGCGGCGGCACTTTCCGGACCAGCTGATCAGCATCGACACCTGGCGTGGCACCGTGGCGAGGCATGCGCGCGAGGCAGGCGCCGATCTGATCAACGACACGTGGGCCGGCGCGGATGCGACGCTCGCCGGGGTCGCCGCGGAAACGGGCGCCGGACTGGTCTGCTCGCACACCGGCGGTGCGGTTCCGCGTACCCGCCCGCACCGGGTGCGCTACGACGACGTCGTCGCCGATGTGGTGGCGGAGGTGACGGCGGCGGCGCACCGTGCGGTGGCCGCCGGGGTGCGCCGTGACGGCGTGCTCATCGACCCGACGCACGACTTCGGCAAGAACACCTACCACGGGCTGGCGCTGCTGCGTCACGCAGACGCTCTGGTGGCGACCGGGTTCCCGGTGCTGATGGCGTTGAGCAACAAGGATTTCGTCGGCGAGACGCTCGGCGCCGAGCTGAGCGAGAGGATCGAGGGCACGCTCGCGGCCACGGCCCTGGCCGCGGCCGCGGGCGCCCGGGTCTTCCGGGTGCACGAGGTGGCGGCCACCCGCCGCACCCTGGAGATGGTCGCCTCCATCGCGGGCACCCGCGCGCCCGCCCGCACCGTGCGGGGGCTCGCGTGAGCGCGGACGGCCGGGGGACGGTGCGCACCTGGCACGAACCGGCCTGGACGGTGCCCGAACTCGTCGCGGCGAAGAACGGCCGGACCGTGTCCGTGGTGCTGCCGGCGCTCGACGAGGAGGCCACGGTGGCCGGCGTGGTGGAGTCGATCCTGCCGCTGGTGGGCGGGCTCGTGGACGACCTGGTGGTGCTCGACTCGGGATCCCGGGACCGGACGGCGCAGCGCGCGCGGGAGGCGGGCGCCCGCGTGGTCAGCCGCGAGGAGGCGATCCCGCAGGTGCCGCCGGTGCCGGGCAAGGGCGAGGCGCTGTGGCGCGCGGTGGCGGCGACGAGGGGGGACGTGGTCGTCTTCATCGACTCGGACCTCATCGAACCCGACCCGCGGTACGTGCCGAACCTCGTCGGCCCCCTGCTCACCGCGGAGGGGATCCACCACGTCAAGGGGTTCTACCGGCGGCCGCTGCGGATCAACGAGAGCGAGGACCCGCGCGGCGGCGGGCGCGTGACCGAGCTGGTGGCGCGGCCGATGCTGGCGGCGCTGCGCCCGGACCTCGCCGCAGTCCTGCAGCCGCTGGGCGGGGAGTACGCGGCCACCCGCGAACTTCTCGAAGCCGTCCCGTTCGCCCCCGGGTACGGCGTGGAGATCGGACTGCTTCTGGACACCTACCGCCGCTACGGCGCGGGCGGCCTGGCACAGGTGAACCTGGCCGTACGCAAGCACCGCAACCGCGACCTCATGGAACTGGGAGTGATGAGCCGCCAGATAATCGGAACGATGCTCCGGCGCTGCGGGATCGACGATTCCGGCGTGCCGCTGACGCAGTACTTCGCGCAGGACGGCGCGTTCGTGCCGCGCACGGCGGACCTCGCGCTGGACGACAGGCCGCCGCTGCGAAACCTGACCGCCGCAGGCCGCTCGGGGACCGGCGATGCCGGCGGAGGGGCGGGCGGATGCTGACCGCGATCCTGTACGTGGTGCTCATCGCGCTGGTGGCCGGGCTGCTGTTCGTCGTTGCCGCACTGGTGTTCGGCCGCGGCGAGGAGGCGGCACCACTTCCGCCCGGGGGATCGCCCGCCTGGTTGCCAGACCACGCGATCGACGGCGACGACGTGCGCGCATTGCGGTTCCAGCAGGCGTTCCGGGGATACAAGGCGTCCGAGGTGGATTGGGCATTGCAACGCCTCGCCAACGAGGTCGAGCGGTTGCGGGCCGTCGTCGCTGCGCAGGACGGGGCCCTGGGGGTGCATACGGAGGCCGAGACGGGCACCCGCGGAGGCGGTGCGCAGGCGGTTCCGGCGGTCCCGGCCGACCCGGACGAGGGTCCGGGGCGGTGTGGGGCGGCGGACGGCGATAGGGAAGAATAGTCGCCGTCGGCACTCACCTGCCGCGCAACACACATGCGGTCACGGGCCGGCACATCGGCCCGAGCACATCTGGAGGGAGCACACGATGGCGGCCATGAAGCCCCGGACCGGGGACGGTCCCCTCGAAGCGGCCAAAGAGGGACGCGGAATAGTCATGCGGGTCCCGCTCGAAGGCGGAGGCCGCCTGGTCGTCGAGCTCACCCCGGATGAGGCCGCCGCGCTGGGTGAGGAGCTCCGCGGCGTCACCGGCTGACGGCCGCGTCGTGGCGCGACAGTATTGATCGGTCGTGCGCCATCGATCGATCGTGTTCGTTCCGACAACCCCGCCGGACCCGGTCCGGCGGGGTTGTCTCATGACAGGAGCCGCCGGATGCGCGTGGGCGGCGCGGAGATCCGGACGGCATGAGCGGAGGTGACGGTGCGGATGTCCGAAGCTGATGCGGCGGGGGACGCCGTCGCGGATCCGCTCGCCGGGGTGGCGGACCTGCTCCGGTGCCCGGTGTGCGGCGGCACGGTAGCGGCGGACCGGCTGGCGGTGCGGTGCGGGGCGGCGCACACGTTCGACCGCGCGCGGCAGGGCTACGCGAGTCTGCTCGCCCGCCCCCTCAAGTTCCACGGGGACGACGCGGAGATGGTCGGCGCGCGCGGCGCCGTGCTGGCATCGGGGTTGTACGACCCGCTGCTGCGAGCGGTCGCCGCCGCGGGCGCGGATGTGCTGTCCGCGGTGGCGGCGGCTACGGGTTCGCGCGTCCCCACCGCGGTGGACCTGGGCTGTGGGACGGGGACCTACCTCGCTGGTGTGCTGGAGCAGGCCGGCGCGTCGGTTCGCGCGCGGGGAATCGGAATCGACGCGTCGAAGGCGGCGGTGCGCGCGGCCGCCCGGGCGCATCCGCGCGTCGCGGCGCTCCTCGGTGACGCGTGGGCGGAGCTGCCGATGGCGGATGGCGCCGCCGACCTCATCATGTCGGTGTTCGCCCCGCGCAACGCGGCCGCCTACCGCCGGGTGCTCGCGCCGGGCGGCGCGGTCATGGTGGTGGCGCCCGAGCCCGGTCACCTTGCGGAACTCGTCGACGGCATCGGACTGCTGCGCGTGGACGAACGCAAGAACGAACGACTGGCCGGGGCGTTGAGCGGCTTCGACGAGGTGCGGGCGGACACCGTCCGCTGGGCGATGCGCCCGACGCCCGAACAGATGGCGGCCATCGTCGGAATGGGCCCGTCCGCGCGTCACCTCGACAGTGCCGAGGTGCGATCGCGGATCGCACGGCTGCCCGCGGGGCTGACGGTGTCCGGTGCCGTCGCCGTACGCGTGTTCCGGCGGAGCGCCCCGGGGGCTTGCGTCCCTGCGCCGGGGTAGCGGCGACGGCGCGCCCCGCGCACGGACCCGTCCGGCGCGGGGCCGGCTCACGGAGGCGGGAGCGTCACATGCGGGCGGCGCAGAGCAGGCCGCCGCCCAGCGGCAGCAACGACGGCAGCAGCAGATCGTGCTCCGCCGCGGTGCGCAGCGCCTCGCGGGCGTCGACGGCGGCCGGGCTCCGATTCGCAGTGTCGAGCGCGGCGGGGCTGCCGGCCTCGATGAGACCGTGCATCACGACCACGCCGCCCGGACGCAGGAGGCGGACGGCCTCGGCCAGATACCGGGCGTGGTCTGTGCCGCCGCAGTCGACGAACATCATCTCGTACGCGTCGTCCGCCAGCCGCGGCAACACCTCGAGGCCACGGCCGCCGATCAGCCGCGTGCGCGCGGAGGCGATCCCCGCGGCGGACAGGGCGGTGCGGGCGGTGCGCTGGTGCTCCGGTTCGATGTCGATGGTCGTGAGCACCCCGTCGTGGCGCATGCCGCTGAGCAGCCACTGCGCACTGACACCGGCGCCGGTGCCCACCTCGACCGCGGTGCGGGCGTCGGCCATGCGGGAGAACATCGCCAAGGCCGCGCCGACGGCGTCGGATACCGCGTCCACCCCCAGGTCGGCAGCGCGCTCATGCGCGTCGGCCAGCGCCGCGGGGTCCGGAACCGGTGCGGCGGCGCCGGCGGCGCGGGCGGTCATGCGGTCGCCCGCGAACGCGGCGGCGGAGGAGGATGCGGCGGAGTCCACGGTGCGGTCGTCTTCGGTCACGCCAGTGAGCGTATCGCGGCGCGGGGAGGCGCACGGCGGGGTGCGCATGCCGGGCGCGCCGCGATTCTCAGCAGAACCTCAGGTTGCTCCCAGCGTGGACACACGCCGGGGCGGGAGAGTTGTCTCATACGCGGAGGCATCTCCCGGCGGCCCGGATTCTGGTCGCGGGTGTACGCGTGTCGTTGCTCGGGAACGCCGGAACCGGTGGGACGCCGGAACAAAACGAGGGGCAGGGGTGTTGTGACGGAAGCGAGGACTGCGCTCGACAGTGGTGCGCAACCGCAGGACGCCATGGCGACAGGAGGCGACAGCGTGCAGCGAGCCGCGACGACCGGCACAGTGGAGCCTGCGGCCGTCCCGGACACGGCGGGGACTCCCGCCCCGGAGCCGGAGGCCGATCACGGCACGGCGGTGTTCGACGCGACGGGCGACCCGGCGGCCATGCCGAGCTGGGACGAGCTGGTCCGGCAGCACGCCGACCGGGTCTATCGGCTCGCCTACCGGCTCTCCGGGAATGTGCACGACGCCGAGGATCTCACGCAGGAGACGTTCATTCGCGTCTTCCGTTCGCTGTCGAGCTATCGAGCCGGGACTTTCGAGGGATGGCTGCACCGGATCACGACCAATCTCTTCCTGGACATGGTCCGCCGGCGCAACCGGATCAGGATGGAAGCGCTGCCCGAGGACTACGACCGGGTGCCGTCCGATCGGCCGGATCCGGAGCAGATCTACCACGACTCGCGCCTGGCTCCGGACCTGCAGCGGGCCCTGGCCTCGCTGGCGCCCGAGTTCCGTGCGGCGGTGGTGCTCTGTGATGTGGAGGGGTTGTCCTACGAGGAGATCGCGGCCACGCTCGGCGTCAAATTGGGTACGGTGCGAAGCAGGATCCACCGCGGCCGGCAGGCCATTCGTGAGCACCTCGCCGCGGCCGACGCCGCAGCGCAGCAGGGCGTGGAAGGCGGCGCAGCGCGGTGAGCCGAGGGGCGCATGGAACCGGCACCCGCAGGACCGGTGTCGGCCCCGCGGACGGTGGTGGTCCGGCGGGCGGCGGCGGTATCGACGGCGGAAAGGGACGGCGGATGTTCGACTCGGCATGGCGTGGACGTCCCTCCGGCTCGCAGTTCTCCCTCGGAGCCGGAGCCGGCGACACCGGTCACCTGGCCACGGAGGCGGTGGCGGCCTATGTGGACGGCGAACTGCGGATGAGTGCCCATCTGCGGGCATCGGGGCATATCGCGGAATGTCCGCTGTGCGCGGCGGAAGTGGACGCGCAGGCGCATGCCCGCGCGGCGCTGCAGTCGTCCGCGGTGCCGCGGCTGCCGGAGAATCTCCTGGTGGACCTGCGATCCATCCCGCAGAAGGCCGTACCGTCCTTCGACGATGGGCAGCACGGCCGCCCGCAGCGCGGCGGACCGACGCAGCGCAGGCGTCGCTTCTTCTGAGCCCGCGCCGACGGAGTGGCGGCGGCGGGCCGGGCCGGCTCCCGCTCCGGTGCACGCGCCCGGTGCGGTGCGTCCGCGGGCGATGGCCAATACTGTGGGCTGCAGTCCGCACGGCGGGCGGCGCGCGTCCTGGTAGGGCGTGCCGGCCACTGCCTGCGGCGACGTCGCGGGTGCCGGAAGCGGTACGGACCGGGTTCGAAACGACGGGGACATCGACGGCCGGAGTGCCGGAGGGGACGCAGGTGAACAGCGAATCGGAAGGCGACTCCACGCCGGGGACGGACGATGACGTGCGCACCGGTGAGGGGGTGCAGGCCGGTGGCGCTGCGCGCACAGGGCGATCCGACGGTGCCGCACCGACGGGCTTCGACGTGCCGGCGAACGGCAGGTTGCGACCGTCGCCATTGCGCAAACCCGAGGTGGGACCGGAACAGCAGCAGGCCTTCAGCCGGCCGGACGGCGCCGCCGCGCTGGGGGCGCCGCCGCGCGCCGGAGACGCGCCGCACACGTCCGCACGCCCGGTCGACCCGGTTCTCGCCGAGGCGTACGGCCGTCCGCCCGGCGAGCACGACGGAGTGCAGCGGGATCCCGCCGCCGCAGCGGGGGCGGACGCGCCGGGCGCACCCCCGCGGCGGGCCGACCCGTGGCGCGACCCCGCGTCCGCTGCGCACGCGGAGACGCCGAGCCCCGACGGCCGCGGCACGCCGCAGGCCGCTGCGGACCGGATGGGGGTGCGGGACGTGCTCCTCGGCGGTCGGGTGGCGCCGCGTGCACTGGCCGTCATCGGCGTTATCGCGCTCGCCATCGGGGTGCTCGGCGGGCTCATCGGCCGCTACACGGCCGAAGTGTCGAGTTCGCTCACCAGCTCGTCGGTGCAGCTGGTGCAGCCAGAGGACGAGAACACGGATCCGCCGGCGAACAGGACTGTGGCCATCGCGTCGGCGGTCGTCCCGTCCGTCGTGTCGATCCAGGTGACCTCGCCCCAGGCGGTCGGTTCGGGCTCGGGCGTGGTGATCGACGGCGGCGGCTACATCGTGACCAACAACCACGTGATCTCCAAGGCCGCCACCGAGCCGGAGAACACCGAACTGCAAGTGGTCTTCTCCGACGGGCAGTCCGTTCCGGCCCGCATCGTCGGCCGTGACACGAAGACCGACCTGGCCGTCGTCAAGGTCGACGACGTCGACGATCTGACCGTCGCCCGGCTGGGCGATTCGGACAAGATCCAGGTGGGCGCCGACGTGGTCGCGGTCGGATCGCCGTTGGGGCTCAACAGGACCGTCACCGAAGGCATCGTGAGCGCGTTGGACCGTCCCGTGCCGCTCTCCGGTGACGGCACCGACACCGACGCGGTCATCGACGCCATCCAGACGGATGCGGCGATCAATCCGGGCAACTCCGGCGGTCCCCTGGTGGACGTCGAGGGGAAGGTCATCGGCATCAATACCGCGATCCGCACGCTCGGCGCGGACAGCAGCGGGTCGATCGGGCTCGGGTTCGCGATCCCGGTGAACACGGTGGCGGAGGTGGCGCAGGAGTTGATCCGGAACGGTGTCATGCACCACCCGGAGATCGGCGTCAACGCCCGCACGGTGTCCAACGACCGGGTCACCGGCGCCGAGGTGGCCAACGTGCAGGCCGACAGCCCGGCGCAGAAGGCGGGGATCCTCGAAGGCGATGTGATCGTCAAGGTGGGGGATCGGACCATCGCCGGCTCCGATGAGCTGACGGTGGCCGTGCACGAGCTGACGATCGGCAAGCCGGCCACGGTCACCCTGGTGCGCGACGGTCACTCCGTCACCGTCGATGTCACCCCCCAAAGCGACTGATCGGGCGAAGGGCGGTACCGCCGGCCGCAGAGTCATCGCGGCGGCCAGGGCGCGCCACGGCGGGCCGATCCGGTGTCGACGCGGCGCGCCCGCGCGCGACCACGTACTCTGAGCGTGTGTTCGGCAATATCGGTTGGGCTGAGATGGTGATCATCGTGATCGCCGGTCTCGTCATCCTGGGCCCCGAGCGGCTGCCCGGCGCCATGTCCTGGCTGGCGCGCACGGTCAAGCAGGTCCGCTCGTACGCCACCGGTGCGCAGACCCAGCTCCGTGAAGAGCTGGGGCCGGAGTTCGAGGATCTGCGCAAGCCGCTCTCGGAGCTGCAGCAGCTGCGCGGCATGACGCCGCGCGCCGCCATCACCAAGCACCTGCTCGACGGCGATGACTCGCTGTTCACCGGTGAGTTCAACACCGAGGACGACGGCGCGCGGAGGACACGCAACGGGGCTATGGGCATCAATGGTGCCGCGGGGGCGGATGGCGGTGCTGGGACCGGTGGTGCCGGCGACGGGGCGGCCCCGTCGCACGGCGGGCACGGTGGTGCTGTGCACGGCGGCGGAATCGACGGGGACGGGCATTCCGCACCACGAACGGACTCCCGGGGCGCAACGCCGCCGACGGCGCGGGGCGGGCCCGCCGTCTACGACGTGGACGCCACCTGACCGCACCACGACGGCCGATCAGCCGCAGCTGGCGGCCGCCGAGCGACGACGAGACCCCCACGCGCGGGCGTGGGGGTCTTCGTGTCGCACATCCTGCCGGTCAGCGTCCTGCGGGGTCGATGCTCAACGACATTCCCGCAAGCCCGCGCTTGCGCACGCTCAGTTTCTCCGCGATGGCGTTCAGGGCCGCCCCGGCCGGCGTGTCCGGTCCGGACAGCACGATCGGCGTGCCCTCGTCACCGGCCTCGCGCACCGCAGTATCCAGCGGCACCTGCCCCAGCAGCGGCACGTCGGCGCCCATGGCGCGCGTCAAGTTGGCGGCGACGGCCTTGCCGCCCCCGGCGCCGAAGACCTCCATCCGGGTGCCGTCCGGCAACTCGAGCCACGACATGTTCTCGATGACGCCGGTGATGCGCTGACGCGTCTGCAGGGCGATCGCCCCCGCACGCTCGGCCACCTCGGCGGCAGCCTGCTGCGGCGTGGTCACCACGAGGATCTCCGCACCGGGGATCAGCTGGGCCACCGAGATGGCGATATCGCCGGTGCCCGGGGGGAGGTCCAGCAGGAGCACGTCGAGGTCGCCCCAGAAGACGTCGGCGAGGAACTGCTGCAGCGCACGGTGCAGCATGGGGCCGCGCCAGACCACCGGCGCGTTGTTGTTGGTGAACATCGCGATCGAGATCAGCCGCACATCGTGGGAGATGGGCGGCATGATCATCTTCTCCACCTGGGTGGGGCGGGCGTCGGTGCCCATCATGCGCGGCACGGAATGGCCGTAGATGTCCGCGTCGAGCACGCCGACGGACAGACCGCGGGCGGCCATCGACGCGGCGAGGTTGACGGTGACGCTGGACTTGCCGACGCCGCCCTTGCCGGAGGCGACGGCGTACACGCGCGTCATCGAACCGGGCTGTGCGAACGGGATCACCGGGTCGGCGGAGTCGCCCCGCAGGCTCCGGCGGAGCTCGGTGCGCTGCTCGTCGCTCATCACGTCGAGCTCCACGCGCACCGCGGCCACCCCCGGCACGTCGGCGGCGGCGCGGGTGACGCGGTCGCTGATCTCGCTGCGCATGGGGCATCCGGCAACCGTGAGGTAGATGCCGATGTCGACGGTGCCGTCGTCGGCGATATCGATGTTGCGGACCATCCCCAGTTCGGTGATGGGCTTGCGGATCTCCGGATCGTCGACGCGGGCCAGCGCCGCGCGGACTGCGGATTCGGTGAGCTCGGTCATCGCTTCCGATCATAGGACGAGTGACGCCGCCACGGGCAATCCCGCCGCCCGGTTGCAATCCAGGTCACCTGTCGGGATGCGGCGGAAGGCCCTCGCGCCGTCACTTGAACGAATGTTCCTTTTGCGCGAACATACACCGCGAAAAAGCCGGTGTCGGGCCCCGCGCCGTGTCCGCCGGTGCCGGACTCAGGGAGCCGGCGGGGCGGGGGCGGGCTGCCCTGGCGCGGGTGCGGCGCCGGGCGCCCCCTCGTCGGTGGCCGGAGGTGCAGGCTCCGGGGCGGGGGGAGGCGGCGGGCAGTTGAACAGGCACGGCAGCTCGATCTTGGGCAGTTCGATCTTGGGCAACTGCACCGGAGGCAACCCCGGTACCTCGACCGTCGTGGCGGGGATATCGGTGCCGGGGAGGGTCTCCGGCTCCGGTGCCTCGGCGGGCGCGGGCGGATCCGGGAGAACTTCGGGGGTGGGCGCCGGGTCCGCGCCGTCCGGCGCGTCGATGGCCTTGTCGTCCGGCGAGATCGGCGGCAGTTCGCTGGGCGTGGGGTAGGCGCCGGTGGCGTAGGCATGCGCCCAGGCCTGCACGTTCTTCACGTAGGCCATCGAATGGTTGTAGGTGAGGATGGCGCCCGTCGTCGCTTCGGGGTCGGCGAGGTTCGCCCCGGACGCGCACAGGAGGCGGCCGGCGGCGAAGGTCGCGTCGTAGACGTTGTTGGGGTCCGCGGCGCCGTCGTTGTTCCCGTCGGCGCCGTAGTGGTTCCACGTGCCGGGCATGAACTGCATCGGCCCCACCGCCCGGTCGTAGGAGGCATGGCCGTCGAGTGCCCCGCCGTCCGTGTCCGTGATGACGGCGTTCCCGGCCAGGTGCCCGTCGAGCACCGGCCCGAGGATCTTGGTCGTCGTGTTGCCCCGGGAGTCCGCCGCGCCTCCGGAAGCGTGGCCGGATTCGATCTTGCCGATGCCCGCCAGCAGGTACCACGGCAACCCGCAGGAGGGCTGGACCTGCGCCATGAGATCTGCGGCGTGCTTGTAGGCGTTGAGCATGATGCCGGGGATGCCCAAGGGGCCGGGGGCGTACTGCACCACGTCGCCGACGAGCGCCGCGGGATTGACGGGCGCGTCGCCGCCCGCGGTCGGAACCGACGCGGCCGGCGCGGGGGCGGTGCGGTAGCTCGGAATGGGCCGCAGCGCGGAGTCGACGACCCCCGCGGGCGTGGGCCGGGTGGCCTCTTGCGCGGTGATGCGGACCTGCATCGACCGCTCGGCGGGGGAGGCGTGCGACCCGGGCAGGCCGGTGCCGGGCCCGGCGGCGGCCAGCGCGGCAAGGCCCAGAGGGAGGAGGGCGATGAGCGCGGCTCGTGTCTGCCAGCGATGCGGCATTGCCGACGGTGATGATGCTGTGCGCCGACGGCGTTTCAGTGCCGCCCTCCACGAACCGCTCAACTGCACGACCCCCATCCAGACCGAGACCCGAATGTGACCAAGGCTACAGAACGTCCGGGACGCCCGCAGTGTGAATCGCGAACGCGTGGCGGCGCATCGCGGACGGAGGCGGAGTGCGCGGACGTGTCGATGATCACACTGGTGCCATCGTGCCGTGTACGCGCAGGCGTTACCCGCCCCGTGGACGGTCCAGTGGTGCGTGCTGCACGTGCGATGCGGTGTCCGCACCGGGGTCGTGCGGCCGGCGGGCGGCATCGGACCCGTCGGCCGCGTGCCGGGCGGCGCCGGTCTGCTCGAGGAGCTCACGGATGTCGTCGAGCTCGCGTCGCAGGTAGTCGCGGGTGGCGACCTCGCCGACCGCGATCCGCAGTGCGGCGAGCTCGCGTGCCAGGAACTCGGTGTCCGCCTTCGTCTGCGTCGCGCGGGCCCTGTCCTCCTCCATGGACACGCGGTCGCGGTTCTCCTGCCTGTTCTGCGCCAGCAGGATCAGCGGTGCGGCGTAGGCGGCCTGGGTGGAGAACGCCAGATTGAGCAGGATGAACGGATACGGGTCCCAGCGCAGCTTGACGGCGGCGACGTTGAGGATGATCCACACGACGACCACGATCGTCTGAATGGCCAGATAGCGGACGGTTCCGAAGAACCGCGCGATCTGCTCGCTGACCCTGCCCGCGGCCTCCGGGTCGACGTGCAGGTGGAGCCGCCGCCGGTCTCGCGGCGTGTCGAGGCGCTGCGACCCGGTGGCGCGGCGCGTGCGGGCATCAGGCATCGTCGGCCCCTCCCTCGGGCGGTCGGCCGTCCGGCGCGGCGCCGACGGCGCCACCGCGGAGCCGTGCACGCTCCGGTGCGGGGTCGTCGACCACGATCTCGGCATCGACCAGATCATCGTCGCGTTCACGCCAGTCGTCGGGCAGCAGGTGGTCGAGGAGATCGTCGACGCTGACCGCCCCCAACAGGTGGCCCTCATCGTCCACGACCGGCCCGCAGACGAGATTGTAGGTCGCGAAATAGCGGGTCACCCGGGCGAGGCTGTCGGCGGGATCCAGGCGTGGCAGGTCATTGTCGACGACACCGCCCACCATCGCGGCCGGCGGCTCGCGCAACAACACCTGCATGTGCACGCAGCCCATGTACCTCCCCGTCGGCGTCACCGTGGGCGGGCGGGTGACCAGCACCATGCTGGACAGGGCGGGGGTCAGGTCGGGATGGCGGAGGCGGGCCAGCGCCTCGGCGACGGTGGTGTCCGGCGTCAGCACCACAGGCTTCGGGGTCATGAGCCCGCCCGCGGTGTCCGGCGAATGCTCCAGCAGGCGGCGCACGGGCGCGGAGTCCTCCGGGTCCATCAGCTGCAGGAACGACTCGGCCTCCGGCTCGGCCAGCACGCCCAGCAGGTCCGCCGCATCGTCGGGGTCCATCGCCTCGAGCACGTCCACCGCGCGACTTTCACCCAAGTGGGTGAGCAGATCGGTCTGATCATCGGTGGGCAGCTCCTGGACGACGTCCGCCAGTCGCTCGTCGTCCAGGGCGGCGGCCAGCTCGTGGCGCCGCTTGTCCGGCAGCTCGCGCATCGCGATGGCCAGATCCGCGGGCCGCATGCCCTCGAACTGGGTGAGCAGCTCGGTGGCGCCCTGACCGGGCAGCGTCAGCGCGTACTGGTCGAGGCCGTCGACGTACTTCCAGTCGGTCACCCGGATCGCGGAGCGGCGGCCGAGCCGGGTGCGCCGCTTGCGCACCGCGACGCGGCCCACCACCCAGTCACGCGAGCGGGTGCGCTCCAGCCCCAGATCCACCACCACCGAGTCGCCGTCGGCGAGGTCGTCGAGCTCCGGATCGGTCACGCGCACGCGCGAGTCGAGGACCTCGCCGAAAACGAGCGTCTCGGTGGGGCGTCGGGTGAACCTGCGCAGCGAGACCGTGCCGGTGGTCAAGGTGATCGACGTGGGTTCGACGGCGGTGACGCGGAGCATCGGCACGAAAATGCGGCGCCGGGTGGCGAGCTCGATCACGAGCCCGAGCACACGCGGGGGCTGGCGCCCGAGCCGCAGGGCGATGACGAGGTCGCGCACCCTGCCGATGGACTCGCCGTCCGGGCCCAGGACCAGCAGTCCCGCGAGCCGGGCCGCGTACATCTTGTTCACCGGAGCCATGAGGCAAGGCTAAAGCGTGGGTGCCGGATCCGTCGCTTGCCCACACCGGCCGGGGCTGTAAGGCTTGGAGTATGACCAATTCAATGCCGGGCGGGTCCGTGCCGGGAGGACCGCAGCGCGGCCGCGGGCTGCCGACCCCGCCCACCGGGTGGCCGATCGCCTCCTACACCACTTATGCCGATGCACAACGCGCCGTCGACCACCTCGCCGACAGCCAGTTCCCGGTGGAGAAGGTGACGATCGTCGGCGTCGACCTCATGCAGGTCGAGCGCGTGCTGGGCCGGTTGACGTGGGCGAAGGTGCTCGCCGGCGGCCTGGTCTCCGGGGCGTGGCTGGGCGTGTTCTTCGGGTTGCTGCTCGGGATCGTCACCGGCGGATTCCTGGGCCCGCTGCTGCTCGGCCTCGTCGGCGGCGTCATCTTCGGGCTGATCTCGACGTCGGTGCCGTACGCGGCCTCGCGCGGCCAACGGGACTTCGCCTCCACGATGCAGCTCGTCGCGGGACGGTATGACGTGCTGTGCGATCCCAGCCGCGCCGAGGAGGGACGCGACATCCTGGCACGGCTGGGGCTGTGAGTGCGGCTATGGACTCCGGCGGTGACGATCCGCCTCCGGGACGCGTGATCCGGGTTCTCCCTGAGTACGGACATCCCAGTTCGCTGTGGCCCTCGAAGGAGCTTGTGCTCCGGCAATCGGACCGGCCGTATGTTCTCCCTGGTGACATCGGGATCGACGATGCACTCGGCGACGAGATCCTCGCGTGGACGGACTGCTTTCAGGAGTGCCTGGCCGAGGAGTACGAGGACTTCGAGAGAAGACCACGCTGGGCCCCGGGCATCAGCGCTTTCGATTGGTATGACGAAGGGCGCCGAATCGTCGCGGAGCTTCGTGCGCGTTTTCCCGACGTGCAGGTGCTGGGGCAGTTCGGAAAGTACGTGTTCTCTGCGAACGAAATGCGGGAGAACGTCGGTCGTCTGCCGATCAGCATGCCCGGAGAACGGAGGGCCGGTTACGTGAGCATTCGTGATTTTGTCACTCGGAACCTGTACCGCTGACGGGAATCGCGTTTTCGGGAAACCTCGCATCCGGCGTTGACCAGTAGGTGCTCGCACCTCCGCCCCCGTGTCGCAGTGCGGCGCGGGGGTGTCGCGTATGTGATGGGCGGCGTCGCCGTGCACGGGGTGTGCGGGGAGCGCGCGGCCGGCGTCTCAGCCCCGCCCCAATCTCCGGAGCAGCAGGGCCTCCGCCAGCGCGCACCGTTCGATCTCCCCGGGGTCGACGCTCTCGTCCGGTGCGTGGATGTTGCACAGCGGCTCCTCCACGCCGAACAGCGCGATCTCGGCCTCCGGGTGCTGCTCGGCAAGGGCGGTGCACAGGGGGATCGCGCCGCCCTGCCCGCTGTACTCGGCATCCGCGCCGAAGGCCGCGCGCAGCGCGTCCGCCAGTGCCGCATAGCCGGGGCCGTCGGTGTGCGCGGGGAACGGCCGACCCACAGTCTCGCGTTCGACCCGCACCCGCGCGCCCCAGGGGGCGTGCGCATGCAGGTGCGCCACCAGCGCGTCCTGGGCCGCGCCAGGGTCCATTCCCGGCGGAACCCGCAGATTGATGCGGGCCGACGCGTGCGGCTGCACGGCGGCGGCGGAACCGACGACCGGGGGACAGTCGATCCCGAGCACGGTCGCGGTGGGGCGCGCCCACACCGAATCGGCGATGGCCCCGCTGCCGACGACGGCGACGCCCTCGAGAACGCCGGCATCGCCGCGGAACCGGTCTTCCGGGTAGGCGGCGCCCCGCCAGGTGCCGGAGGTGTCGAGGCCGTCGACGGTCGTGTCGCCGTGCGCGTCGCGGAGGCTCGCGAGCATCGCGATGAGCGCGGCCAGCGCGTCGGGTGCAGGCCCGCCGAACATGCCCGAGTGCACCTCGCCGACGAGCGTCTCCACGTGCACGTCCACGTTGGCATTGCCGCGCAGGCTGGTCGTCAGTGTGGGCCGCCCCGCCGCCACGTTGCCGGAATCGGCGATGATGATCAGGTCGGCCGCGAACAGCTCGGGGCGTTCGACCACGAGCTGCTCCAGGCCACCGGTGCCCATCTCTTCGGAGCCCTCGGCGATCACTCGCACGCCGACGCCCCCGAGGCCGTCGTCGCCGAGCGCCCGCAGCGCCGTGAGGTGCATGACGAGGTTGCCCTTGCAGTCGGCGGCGCCGCGCCCGTACCAGCGGCCGTCGCGCTCGGTCAGGGTGAACGGGTCCGAGCTCCACGCGGCATGATCGCCGGCCGGCTGTATGTCGTAATGGCTGTAGAGGAGCACCGTCGGCATGCCCGGCGCCGGCGGGCGGTGGCCCACGACGGCGACCGAGCCGTCGGCGGTCTCGACGAGGTCGATTTGGGGGATCCCTGCGGCGGCGAACGCGTCCCGTGCCCACTGTGCGCCGCGCAGGCACTCCCGCGGGTCGACCTGGCGGGCGTCGGCCAGGGTGGGTATCGCGACCAGGTCCGCCAGGTCCGTGCGGGCCTGGGGCATGAGCCTGCGCACCCGCGCGCGCAACGCCTCGATGTCTGCGGATGCCGGCTCTGTCATGGTGCGATTCCCCTCGGTGGTGTGCGCGGCTCCCGAACGGAATCAGGCCGCCGTCGACCACTGTGCCATCACCGCCTGCGGTCCGTCCGGTTAGATGGCGGGCGTGGTGGACAACGTGATCGAGCAAGTCGAGGCGCATCTTGTACAGCAGTTCGGCGGGCCGCCCGCGGGGGCCGCGTCGGTGACGTTCCTGGGGCTCGAACCGATCGTCGTGCAGGCCTTCGTGGCGGCCGGTCCCGGACCGGGCAGGCCCGCCGCGGGAGACGGGGACACGCTGCTGCACCTCGTCTCCGTCGGGTGCTCGCGCGCGCCGATGGCGGATCCGACGGAGATGGTTGCAGACCCGCAGCGCGGTCCGCGCGCCGAGATCGTCGTCGCGCTGCGCCCCACGGGCGGCGGCGTTCCCGAAGGACTGCACCGCTCGGTGGCGGTCCTGGCGGCGGCGCCCGCGGTGGAAGGCGTCGTGTTGGCCCCGGACGGGATCATCGACCTGGCCGAGCCGATGTGGCGGGGGTGCGCCTTCAGCGCGGTGCTGCTCGGCGAATCGGATATGCCGGATCTCACTTTGGCGCCGCCGCGCGATCCCGTGCGGTTCCTCGAGGCGGTGCCCATCACCGCCACCGAGGCGGCCTGGGTCCGTGTCCGGGGTGCGGACGAGCTGCGTGCGGCGTGGGCCGAGGCGCAGGTCGATCCGCGCGATCCGGGCCGCCGCGCCGTCGCCCTCTGACCGGGCGTGCGTTCCCGCACGCGGCGCGAGGGCGCCGGCGCTGACAGACTGGACACCGTGCGAATCGACCTGCATGCCCACACCACCGCATCCGACGGCACCACCGCGCCGCGCGCCCTCGTCGACGAGGCCGTGGCCGCCGGGCTGGACGTCGTCGCGATCACCGACCACGACACCACGGCCGGGTGGGCGGACGCGACGGAGGCTGCGCTCTCCGCCCCGCGCCCGCTGTCGCTGGTGCGGGGGATGGAGTGGTCGTGCGAGGCGCGGGCGGAGCCGGCCCGGACCGAAAAGGACGGGCGGGTCTCGGTGCATCTGCTGTGCTACCTGTTCGATCCGGAGGATCCGGCCATCGTCGCGGAAACCGAGCGTCTGCGGGGTGAGCGTGCGCGCCGCCTGCGCGTGATGGCGGAGCGGATGGCGGCGGACGGCCTCCCCGTGGACGTGGACGCACTGTTCGCCGACCCGGGGCGCGTGCCGGGGCGTCCGCACTTGGCGCGGGTTCTGGTCGATCACGGGGCCGCGGAGTCGATGCAGGCGGCGTTCGCCGGCCCGCTGAGCAAGGATTCGCCGTATTACGAGCGCAAGCGTGACACGCCTGTCGAGGACGCGGTGCGTGCGGTGACAGCCGCCGGCGGCGTCACCGTCATCGCCCACCCGCGTGCGCGCAGCCGCGGGGCGCTCATGGACATGGCCCAGATCGTGGAACTCGCGGAGTCCGGCCTGGCAGGCGTCGAGGCCGACCATCTCGACCATGACGCGGATGACCGGGCGTGCCTGCGGGATCTGGCCACGCGCGCGGGTCTGGTGGTGACGGGCTCGTCGGACTTCCACGGCGCGAACAAGACGGTACGGCTGGGCGCGGAGCTCACCGCACCCGATCAGTATGCTGCGCTGGTGCAGCGGGCGAACGGAATCGACGTGGTGGGCACCCGGCGCGCGTCGGCGGACGAGGGGGCGTAGGTGGCGCGGGGGAAGGCGGACTGGGGTACCGGCGGCGCGGTGGAACGCCCCGGTGACGACTACCGGGATCATGGGCTCCGGGAGTGCAGCACTCAGGATCCTGGGGTTCCGGGTAATGGGGCCGACGATCGCGGGTACGCCTACGACGGACGGGCTGATGCCGGATGTGAGGACGGCGCCTATCGCCGGTCGGGCGCGGCGATCGGTGCCACGGTGGAGCCCGGCCGGGCGGTGCGGGCGCTGCGCGCGCTCAGCGGCTCGGTCGTCGCCGGGCTGGTGCTGCTCACCGTCGGGATCATCGTCGTGTCCATCCTGGGCGGCAGGCGCGGCATTCCGGGGCCCGGCGATGAGTCGCTGATCGTGCATCTGGTCTCGAGCGCCGTCGCCCTGTTCGCCCAGCGGTTCGCGGACCGCCGCCGCGGGGTCGCGGCCGCGGCGGGTTCCCTGGTGGTGTTCTGTGTGACGGGTGCCGTCCTGTGGACGCAATGGTGGGGCTGATCCGCGAAAACGGCGGCTGTAGTGTTGTGCGGGTAACAGGCCCGGGTGGGCCGGGTGAACCGGCCTGCAGCGAACACGCAGGAGAGTACGTGTCCACTGAATTCGATGCTGTCCACGCGCACCAGCAGACGCTCTCCGCGTTGACCTCGGAGGAGATCTTCGACGGGCATGTCGGCGGCAAGCTGTCGGTGGAGACCACCACGGCACTCGACAACCAGCGGGCGCTGTCGATCGCCTACACGCCGGGGGTGGCCCAGGTGAGCCGGGCCATCGCGGAAGACGACACGCTGGCGCGGCGGTTCACCTGGACCGAACGCCTGGTGGCGGTGGTCTCGGACGGCACCGCGGTACTGGGGCTGGGGGACATCGGCCCGCGCGCGTCGCTGCCGGTCATGGAGGGCAAGGCCGCGCTGTTCAAGTCATTCGCTGGGCTCGATGCGATCCCGATCGTGCTCGACACGCAGGACCCGGACGAGATCGTCGAGACCCTCGTGCGGATGCGCATGAGCTTCGGCGCAGTCAACCTGGAGGATATTTCGGCGCCGCGCTGCTTCGAGATCGAGCGGCGCGTCATCGAGGCGCTCGATTGCCCTGTGATGCACGACGACCAGCACGGCACCGCCATCGTTGTGCTGGCGGCGCTCACGGCGGCGTCCAAAGCCGTGCAGCGCGACCTGGCCGGTCTGCGCGTGGTCATCTCCGGCGCCGGCGCGGCCGGTGTCGCCTGCGCCAACATCCTGCTCGCCATCGGGGTGCGGGATCTCACCGTGCTCGATTCGCGCGGCATCATCTCCGCGGACCGCACCGACCTGTCCGAGAGCAAGGCGGATCTCGCGGCCCGCACCAATGCCGCGGGGCGCACCGGCGGCGTCGCGGAGGCGCTCGACGGCGCCGACGTCTACCTGGGGGTGTCCACCGGCACCGTTCCCGAGGAGCTTGTCGCCACGATGGCGCCGGAAGCGATCATCTTCGCGCTGTCCAACCCCGACCCGGAGGTGCACCCCGACGTCGCCCACAAGTATGCGGCGGTCGTGGCCACCGGCCGCAGCGACTTCCCCAACCAGATCAACAACGTGCTGGCGTTCCCGGGCGTGTTCCGCGGCGCGCTGGACGTCGGTGCCACCGAGATCACCGAGAACATGAAGGTCGCCGCGGCGCACGCGCTGGTGGACCTCGTCGGCGACGACCTGGCGCCGGAGCACATCGTTCCCTCGGCGTTGGATCCGCGGGTGGCGCCGGCGGTCGCACGCGCCGTGGCGACGGCGGCGGAGGCCGACGGCGTGGCCACCCGGCCGCTGCAGGATCCGGTGGTCGCCGCAGTGCGGAAGGGCGGCGCTGCGGGGTGAGGTATCGCAGGTCCGCTGCGGCCGCCGCGGCGGTGGTGACGGCGGCAGTGGCGTTGACGGGGTGCAGGTCTACCACGGCGTTGGAACAGGAATACTCGTCCACCCAGGTCGTGGTGGGTTCGGGCGTCTCGGCGGAGAGCCGTATCGTCGCCACCATCTATGCGGAGGCCCTGCGCGGCACCGGTATCGGTGTGTCGACCGATCTCGGCGTGGGCGACAGGTTCGACTACGTGCGGGCTCTCGAATCCGGGCGGATCAGCGTCGTCCCGGACGACACCGCCTCGCTGCTCGCGTTCTTCCAGCGCTCGAACATGCAGGACACCCCGGGCACGGCGCCCGACGCGCAGAAGGCCGGCGGCGACACCGCGGCCACGTCGGACGAACCGGGCGCGGTGAGCGCGGTCGAGGAGGCGCTGAGCCGGGCGTTGCCGCAGTACCTCCGCGTATCGGACGCGGCCCTGGCCGAACGCGGTCAGACGTTGATCGTCGACGACGGCACCGCCCGGAAATGGGATCTGCACAACGTGTCCGACCTTGCGGCGCACTGTGCGGACGCGAATGCGAGCTTGGCGGCCGGGCTCGTCTCGGATGCGCAGCTGCGCGCCGCGCTGGCGGAGTCCTACGGGTGCACGTTCGCCGCGGTGGACGTCGTCGGGACCCCCGCCGACGCGGCGGACGCGGTCACGCAGGGGCTGTCGGACGTCGGCGGCGTGACGACGCTGTCGCCGGCGGCGTCGATGGACGGTTTCACCGCCTTGGAGGACGACCGGGACTCGCTGCCCGCCGGGAACATCATTCCGATGTACCGCACGGCGAGCCTGGGCGACCGTCAGGTGGAGGCGCTCAACAATGTCGCCGGCGAGCTGACCACCGACGACCTGGCCGCCATGGTGCGTCGGGTCGAGGTCGACGGACTGTCGGTGGCGGACGTGGTGGGCGAGTGGCGCGCCCAGCACGGCGTGTGAGCGTCCGTCAGACAGGAAGCCGGTCGCGGAGGAACGCGGCGATCGCGTCCACCGATTCGGCGGCCTGACGGACCAGGCCCGACTGCAACTGGGCCACATGCCACAGGACGGGCGAGACGTCGAAGGTGACGTCGACCCCGTTCTCCCGCAGCGACCTGACATACCGCGCGGCATGGTCGTGCAGCATCTCCCGGGCGCCCACCTGCACGTAGGTGGGCGGGAATCCGCGGGTGTCGGCGTGCAGGGGAGCGAACCCCGGGTCGCCCGCCGGTGCCGCGCCGCGGTAGGCGTCGCAGGCGAAACGTATCCAACCGCGTCGCAGCACGGCGTCCTCCGTCATCATCGCCGGGTCGGCCCCGGGGTCCACCGCGGGTGCGATGAGCACGAGCGCGGCGGGGCGATCGCCCCGGTCCAGTAGTCGGCGCGTGAGTGCCGCGGCTATGCCTCCGCCGGCCGAGTCCCCGGCCACCGCGATGGACGCCGTGTCGTCGCCGTACTGCCGTGCCAGGTCGGCGAACGCGGCCTCGGCGTCGTCGACCGCCGCCGGGTACGGGTGCTCCGGTGCCAGGCGGTAGTCGAGGGAGTAAACGGCGGCACCGGTGTCCCGTGCCAGCCGTGCGGTGAGCGGACGGTGCGTCCGCGGTGATCCGGTGACGAAGCCGCCGCCGTGCAGGTAAAGCACGGCGGCGGTGTCGGCCGGGGCTGTGCCGCCGCCGGCCGGAGGGACTGCGGTGAACCGTTCCGCCGGACGGCCTCCGAGGTCCATCGCGTCGCGGCGCACGCCGCGGACCACCGGCTGCACGACGGATGCGAAATCGAGCAGGCGGCGCTGCCCGGCCAGCGGCATGCGGTCGTTGAGGATCGTCCGGTAGACGGGCCGCAGCGCGGTTTCGACCAGGCGCGGCGGCAGCGTGAACGCGGGCACGGTGGTGTCTCGGTCCTTTCCGGTCGGCGTCAGCGGGCCTCGGGCGAGGAGGCGGACCCCTGCGGTTTGGGCATCAGCAGCCCCGTGACCGCGGAGACGACGCGTTGGTAGCCGGGCCCCGTGACCCGGACGAACAGGTCCAGGGCGCGGGCGTCGAGGCCGATGAGGACGCGTCCGCGGTCCGCGTCGACGCCCTTGAGGATGCGGCGCGCGGCGGCTTCGGGGCTGGTGTGGGCCAGGTAGCGGTCGAAGAACTGGGCGAAATCGCGCTGCTGGTAGCCGTCCGCCGTCGTGCTGTTGCGGGCGATCGCGGTCTTGATGCCCCCGGGATGCACGCAGGTGACCCGGACGGGTCTGCCGGCGGAAAGCATTTCCTGGCGCAGTGCTTCGGTGAACCCGCGCACCGCGAACTTGGCCGCGTTGTAGGCGCTCTGGCCGGGGACGGCGAGGAGCCCGAAAAGGCTCGATGTGTTGACGATGTGCCCGTCGCCGGACGCGATGAGATAAGGCAGGAACGCCTTGGTGCCGTTGACGACACCCCAGAAGTCCACGTCCATGACGCGCTCAATGTCTTTGAACTCGGAGATCTCCACCTCGCCGGTGAAGGCGATTCCCGCATTGTTGAACACCAGGTTGACGGTGCCGAAGTGCTCGTCGACCGCCGCGGCGTAGTCGATGACGGCCTCACGCTGGGTGACGTCGAGAGGAGCCGAGTGGACGTCCGCGCCGAGTTGCTCGGCCTGCCGGACGGTTTCGGTCAGGCCCAGGGTGTCCATGTCGGACAGCGCGAGCCGCGCACCGCCCTTCGCCAGCTGGAGTGCGAGTGCCCGCCCGATGCCGGAGCCCGCGCCGGTGACCACTGCCACTTTGCCTGAGATGTCGGTCATGATGCGCTCTCCTCGAGGTTCGCGCCGGCGCGGTCGCGGCCGGTCGGTCGGGTGGTCAGGTGGTAGGCGTCCAGATCGAAGCGCCTGGTGCTGCGGCGGAAATCGAAGGTGAATCCGGGCCACAGGGTGGTGTTGTTGCCGTGGCTGTCCAGGTACCAGCTGGCGCAGCCGCCCGTCATCCACACCGACGGGGCCAGCTGTTCCTGGAGCTTGCGGTTGAAGTGGTCCTGCACGTCGCCGCGCACCTCCACCGTCGCGAGGCCGCGCCGGTGCATCGTGGCCACCGCGTCGACGACGTAGTTGATCTGCGATTCGATCATGTAGACCATCGAGCTGTGGCCGAGGCCGGTATTGGGGCCCACCATGAAGAACATGTTGGGGAAGCCGGCCACCGTGGTGCCCTTGTAGGCCTGCATGCCGATGCGCCGCCACGTCTGCGCCAGCGAGTCGCCGGAACGGCCGCGGATCACCTCGAAGGTGGGCGAGTCGGTGACGTGGAATCCGGTGGCCACGATCAGCGCGTCCACGGGGCGCTCCGTGCCGTCCGCGGTGATGATCGAGTGGGCGGTGACCTCCCTGATGGGATCGGTGACCACGTCGACGTCGTCCCGGTCGAGGGCGGGGTAGTAGTCATTGGAGATGAGCATGCGCTTGCAGCCGATCGTGAAGTCCGGCGTGACCTTCCGGCGCAGCGCGCGGTCCTTGATGCCGCGGCGCAGATGCAGCTGCGCCGCGAGTTGCAGCGGCTTGAGCAGCGCGGGCATGCGTGCGAGGCCCACCACCTGGGTTTCGCGCATGGCGTAGACCCCGGCGCGGGCCAGCCGCTGGAATCCGGGGACGTGCCGGAAGGCGAACCGTTCGGCGGGGGAGTAGCGACGGTCCGCGCGCGGCATGACCCAGGGTGCGGTGCGCTGGTAGACGTCCAGGTGCGCGACGTCGGCGGCGATCGACGGCACGATCTGGATGGCCGATGCGCCGGTGCCGATGATCGCCACGCGCTTGCCGGTGAGGTCCGCGTCGTGGTTCCACTGCGACGAATGGAAGAGCTCTCCCCGGAATCCGGAGATCCCCTTGATGTCCGGGAGTGCGGGTTCGCACAGTGCACCGACCGCTGCGATGACGGCGTCCGCCGTGTAGTCGCCTTCGGTGGTCTGCACACGCCAGCGCGCGGCGTCGCCGTCCCAATCCGCGCCGAGAACTTCGACGCCGAACCGGTGCCGGCCGAGCACGCCGGAGCGCTCCGCGACCGAGCGGATGTAGGCCTGGATCTCTTCCTGGCGCGAGAACGAGCGCGACCAGTCCGGGTTGAGCGCGAACGAGTACGAGTACAGCTGCGACGGCACGTCGCAGGCGGCCCCCGGGTAGGTGTTGTCCCGCCAGGTGCCGCCCACCTCGAGCCCCCGCTCGAGGACGAGGAAGTCCCCCTGTCCCGCCTGGTCGAGCTTGATGGCGGCGCCGAGCCCGGAGAATCCGCTGCCGATGATGAGCGTGCGGACGTGCCGAGGCACGGCGGATCGGTCCGCGCGGCCGTTGGTCGCTGTGGTCATGCCTCGAATGTAGAACGCTATTGAACGTGAGTCAATAGTAGGGGCGCGGCAATTGACTTCGAGTCAGTAGAATGGCTGCCGTGGAAGAGAAGCGCACCAGACTCAGCCCGCAGGCCCGCCGCCGCCAGCTTGTGACCCTCGGCGTCGAGATGCTCAGCGGCCGGTCCATCGACACGGTGTCGGTCGAGGAGCTCGCGGAGAAGGCGGGCGTGTCGCGCGGGCTGATCTTCCACTACTTCGGTTCCAAGCAGGGGTACCTGCTGGCGGTGGTCCGGCACCTGAGCGAGGAGATGATCGCGTTCACCGATCCGGACCCGTCGCTGCCCCCGCTCGAGCAGCTCAGCGCGTCGCTGGCGGCATATCTGGACTACGTCACAGAGAACCGGGACGGGTATGTGTCGCTGCTGCGGGGGAGCACGAGCAACGATCCGGAGATGCGCGCCGTATTCGAGTACACCCGGGGCGTGCTCACACAGCGTGTCCTCGAGCGGGTTCCGCAGATCGGTGTCGAGGTGACGCCGCGTGTGGAGCTGGCGGCGCGCGGGTGGGTGGCGTTCGTCGAGGAGACGGTGATCAGCTGGCTGCGCGAGCCCGGAGTCTCCCGTGAGGAGCTGCTGGGATTGCTCAACTGGGCGCTGCCGGCGGTGGCCATGCGCCCGGAGCAGGCGCTGGCGCTGCTCGCAGCCTCCGATGTGTGAGGCCTCCGATGTTGTGGGGCCTCCGATGTGTGGGACGCGGATGAATGACGGCCCGGGTGCGTGAGGGCCCCGCCCCGGAATCGGTCCGGGGCGGGGCCCTCAGCGTCGTGCACCGTCGGCGGGTGCATGTGGCGGCCGGCTAGGCGAACGCCGCCTCGATCACCTCGTGCTGCTCCACGGCGTGCACCTTGCTGGACCCGGAGGACGGGGCCGACATGGGGCGCCGCGAGATCCGCTGGAGGTTGCCGAGCAGGTCCGGAAGCAGGTCCGGCAGTGCGAGCCCGATCGTCGGCCAGGCGCCCTGGTTGCCGGGCTCCTCCTGCACCCACCGGACCTCGGTGGCATTGGGGTAGGCCTCCAGCGCCTCCCGGATGCGGCGCCGCGGCAGCGGGTACAGCTGCTCGAGCCGGACGATCGCCGTGTCGGTGATGTTCTCCTTGTCACGCTTGGCCGCCAGCTCGTAGTAGAGCTTTCCGCTGACCAGGAGGACCTTGGTCACCGCGTTGCGGTCGCCTCCGCCGGTCGCGAAGTGCGGGTCCTGCATCACCGAACGGAACTTGTTGTCGGTGAAGTCCGAGACCGGGCTGACCGCGGCCTTGTTGCGCAGCATCGACTTGGGCGTGAACACCACCAGGGGCCGGTGGATGCCGTCGTAGGCGTGCCGCCGCAGCAGGTGGAAGTAGTTGGCCGGGGTCGACGGCACGGCCACGGTCATCGAGCCCTCGGCGCACAGCTGCAGGAACCGTTCGATACGCCCGGAGGTGTGGTCGGGCCCCTGGCCCTCGTGCCCGTGCGGCAGCAGCATGATCACGTTGGACCGCTGCCCCCACTTGGCCTCGCCGGACGAGATGAACTCGTCGATGATCGACTGGGCGCCGTTGACGAAGTCGCCGAACTGCGCCTCCCACAGCACCAGCGCATCGGGGTTGCCGACGGAGTACCCGTACTCGAAGCCGAGTCCCGCGAACTCCGTGAGCGCCGAATCGTAGGCGAGGAACTTGCCGCCCTTGTCGCCGCCCAGGTTGGACAGCGGAGTGTATTCGGCTTCGTCCTGACGGTCGATGAGCACGGAATGGCGCTGGCTGAAGGTGCCGCGCCGCGAGTCCTGGCCGGACAGCCGCACCAGGCGGCCCTCGTAGACCAGCGAACCGAAGGCGAGGAGCTCGGCGAAGGCCCAGTCGACGCCGCCCTCACGCGACATCTTGTGCCGGCGCTCGAGCACGGGCTTGACGCGCGGGTGCACGGTGAACGCTTCGGGGAAGCCCAGGTGGGCGTCGCCGATGCGCTGGACGAGCGTCGGGTCGATGGCGGTCACCAGGCTGGTGCGCAGCGTCTGGTCCTCGAGGACCGAGGGGCTGGGCTCGGCGGTGTACTTCTCGAGTTCGCGCACCTCGTTGAAGACCCGCTCCAGCTGGCCCTGGTAGTCGCGCAGCGCGGCCTCGGCCTCGTCCAGCGAGATGTCGCCGCGGCCGATGAGCGCCTCGGTGTAGCTCTTGCGGACGCTGCGCTTGCTGTCGATGACGTCGTACATCTGCGGCTGGGTCATCGACGGGTCGTCGCCCTCGTTGTGCCCGCGGCGCCGGTAGCAGATCATGTCGATGACGACGTCCTTGCCGAACCGCTGCCGGAAGTCGACGGCGAGCTTGGCGACCCGCACGCAGGCCTCCGGATCGTCGCCGTTGACGTGAAAGATCGGCGCATCGATCATCTTCGCGACGTCGGTGCAGTACTCGGACGAGCGCGAGTACTCCGGCGCGGTGGTGAAGCCCACCTGGTTGTTGACGATGATGTGCACGGTGCCGCCGGTGCGGTAGCCGCGCAGCTGGGCGAGGTTGAGCGTCTCCGCGACGACGCCCTGGCCGGCGAAGGCCGCGTCGCCGTGCAGCAGCATGGGCAGCACGGTGAAGCCGTCCTGGCCCTTGTCCAGCAGGTCCTGCTTGGCGCGCACCAGGCCCTCCAGGACCGGGTCGACGGCCTCGAGGTGCGACGGGTTGGCGGTGAGCGACACGGTGATGTCGTTGTCGCCGAACATCTGGATGTACGTGCCGGACGAGCCGAGGTGGTACTTCACGTCACCCGAGCCGTGGGAGGCCTTCGGGTTCATGTTGCCTTCGAACTCGGTGAAGATCTGCTTGTACGGCTTGCCGACGATATTGGCGAGCACGTTGAGGCGGCCGCGGTGCGGCATACCGATGACGACTTCGTCCAACGCGAACTCGGCGGCCTGGTCGATGACGGCGTCCATCATGGGGATCACCGTCTCCGCGCCCTCGAGCGAGAACCTCTTCTGGCCGACGTACTTGGTCTGCAGGAAGGTCTCGAACGCCTCGGCGGCGTTGAGCTTGCTCAGGATGTATTTCTGCTCGGCGACCGCGGGCTTGGTGTGCGGCACCTCTATGCGGTGCTGCAGCCACTCGCGCTGCTCCGGGTCGAGGATGTGGGTGTACTCGATGCCCATGGTGCGGCAGTACGCGTTGCGCAGCACGCCGAGCACGTCGCGCAGCTTCATCCTGTCGTGTCCGGCGAAGCCGCCCACGTTGAACTCGCGGTCGAGGTCCCACAGCGTGAGATGGTGGCTCAGCACGTCGAGGTCGGGGTGGCTGTGGAACCGTGCGGGGTCCAGGCGCAGCGGATCGGTGTCGGCCATGAGGTGGCCGCGGTTGCGGTAGGCCGCGATGAGCTCGAGCACCCGCGTGTTCTTGTCGATCACGCCCTCGGCGATGTCCTGCCGCCAGCGCACCGGCTCGTACGGGACCCGCAGGTCGGTGAACAGCTCGTCCCAGAACTCGTCGGAGAGCAGCAGCGTGTGGATGCGGCGCAGGAAGTCGCCGGACTCCGCGCCCTGGATGATGCGGTGGTCGTAGGTGGAGGTGAGCGTGAGCAGTTTGCCGACGCCCACCTCGGCGAGCCGTTCGTCGCTGGAGCCCTGGAACTCCGCGGGGTACTCCATGGCGCCGACGCCGATGATGGCGCCCTGCCCCTGCATGAGGCGCGGCACCGAGTGCACGGTGCCGATGGTGCCCGGATTGGTCAGCGAGATCGTCACGCCGCTGAAGTCGGCGATCGTGAGCTTGCCGTCGCGGGCGCGGCGGACGATGTCCTCGTAGGCGTTCCAGAAGCGCGAGAAGCTCATCGTCTCGCAATTCTTGATGGCCGCCACCACGAGGGAACGGTTGCCGTCCTTGCCGGGCAGGTCGATGGCCAGGCCAAGGTTGACGTGTTCGGGGGTGACGATGTGGGGCTTGCCGTCGACCTCGGCGAAGTGGCGGTTCATCCCCGGGAAGCTGGCGATGGCGCGGACGAGCGCGTAGCCGAGGATGTGCGTGAACGACACCTTGCCGCCGCGGGTGCGCTGCAGGTGGTTGTTCGCCACCACCCGGTTGTCGATCATCAGCTTGGCGGGGATCGCGCGCACCGACGTCGCCGTGGGGATCGACAGGGAGGAGGTCATGTTCCTGGCGACGGCGGCTGCAGGGCCGCGTAGGACCTTGCTCTCGGTTCCGTCGCCGGAGTCCGCCTTGGCCGGGGCGGCCTTGGCGGCGGGCGCCGACGTGGCGGGCGCGGGCTTCGAGGAGGATGGGCCGGCCTGGGGGGCGGCGGCGTTCTGTCCGGCGGGGGGCTTCTGAGCGGGCGCGGGCTTGGCGGGTGCGGCCTGGGCGGGTTCCTTCCGGGCCGGTGCAGGAGTGGCGGCGGGCTCCGCGGTGCGCTGGCCGGCGGTGGGCGCGGTGGTGGACGTCGTCGCGGCGGGCGCGTGCCCGGGGGAGCGGCCGTTCTCACCGGCACCGGGCTGGTAATCGGCGAGGAAATCATGCCAACTGGCGTCCACGGAGGAGGGGTCCTCCTGGAAGCGCTGGTACATCTCCTCGACCAACCACTGGTTTTGGCCGAACTGCGACGTCGAGCTGCTGGTCACGGCAGAAATTCGCCTCGTTTCGTTCTTCGCTCATCGATCAGCGTGCATGCCTGTACAGGCTATCGTGTCCGCACCGTCGGGGCGCTACGTCATCCTGTTTCGCGCCGCTGCCCGGCGCGGCGGCGGCGGGCAGCGCGCAAAGGCCCCTCGGACGGGGGTGGTTCAGGCACGTGCGGCCTCGGTGCTCGCGGCGGCGGCGAGCAGCCGCGAGTAGTGGCCGCCGGCATGGCGAAGGGCCTGCGGCGCGCCCCGTTCCACGATCCTGCCGCCGTCGACGACCACGATCTCGTCCGCCTGTTCGGCGGTGGCCAGCCGGTGGGCGACGAGGACGGCGGTGCGATCGCGGCGCACCCTGCGCCCCGCCGCGAGTACTGTGAATTCCGTCACGGGGTCCAATGTGGCGGTCGCCTCGTCGAGCAGGAGGATGTCCGGGTCGACGAGCTCCGCGCGCGCCAGGGCGATGAGCTGACGCTGTCCGGCCGACAATCCCTGACCCCGCTCGCCGACGGGATGGAGCATCCCGCCGTCGAGACCGCTGATGGCGGGAAGGGCGCCCACGGACCGGGCCGCGTCCTCGACCTGGCAGCGGGAGGCGTCCGGCCGGCCGAAAGCGATGTTGTCGGCCACGGTCCCGGTGAACAGGTGCGCTTCCTGGGGGACGACGCCCAGCCGTCGGCGGTAGTCGTGCAGGGGATGGCGGCGGATGTCGGTGCTGCCGACCCGCACCTCGCCGGAGGTCGCGTCGTAGAAGCGCGCGATGAGCTTGACGATGGTCGATTTGCCCGCCCCGGTGCGCCCGACCAGTGCCACGGTGGTGCCCGGCGCGATCTCCAGGTCCACTCCGGTCAGGGCGGGCGGGGATTCGGGTGCGTACCGGAAGTCCACGCCGGCCAGGGCGACGGCGCCGTCGAGGCGGCCCACGGGGACGGCGTCGGGAGAACCGGTGGGGTCGACGATGGAGCCGGGGGTCCGCAGCAGCTCGCCGATCCGGCGCAGGCCCACCCGCGCCTGCTGATACCCGTCGAACACTTGCGAGAGTTGCTGGACGGGGCCGAACAGCAGCCCCAGATACAGCACGAAGGCGGCGAGCGTGCCGGCCGAGGTGGTCCCGGCGGCCACCTGCCGCGCGCCGACGAACACGATGGCCGCGAGAACGAGGTCGGAAATCAGCGTGATCAGCGGGAAGTACACCGAGATCGCCACCTGGGCGCGCATGCGTGAGCGCAGGTACGACTCCGCCAGGCCGGTGAACCGGGTCGCGGCAGTCTGCTCGCGCCGGTGGGACTGCGTCGTACGCAGGCCGGTGATGTTCTCCTGGAAGTCCGCGTTGACGGCCGACACCCGCTCGCGTGAGGTCGTGTAGGCGGCCGAGGAGATGCGCCGGAAGACCACGGTGGCGGCGATGAGCGGGGGAAGCGCGCACAGCGCCACCAGCCCCAGGGTCGGGTCCGTTACGAGGAGTGCAGAGAGCACCCCGATGATCGTCAGCACCGCGACGATCGCCGTCGACAGCCCCGTCTGCAGGAAGGACGAGAGGGCGTCGACGTCGGTGGTCATCCGGGTCATGATGCGACCGGACAGCGTTTTCTCGTAGTAGTCGAGGCCCAGGCGCTGCAGGTGGCTGTAGCTGCGCACGCGGAGGCCGTAGAGGAGCCGTTCGCCAGCGCGCGCGGTGAGCACCGTCATCCGGGACACGATGACCCAGTTGACGGCGACGATCGCGGCGGCGCCCGCGGCTGTGAGATAGAGGATATGCGGTCGGTGAGGGAGCACACCGTGGTCGATCGCGTATCGGATGATGATCGGGAAGGACAACCCGACCGCCGTATCGAGGGCCACGAGCAGCGCCACCAGAGCCAGCAAGGGCGCCACCGGTGCGAGCATGCGCCGCAGGCGGAACTCGAGGTCCGGCGCGCGCAGGTCGCGATGGTCCATGTGCGGATCCTCGGCGGCGGGGGGAAGTGCCGCGAGCGCTCTGCGCAGCTCCGGCGTCGCGGCCATCGCGCCCAATGCGCCGTCGTCGTGCTCCTCCGGCGGGGTTTCCCGGGTGGCAGCGGGTTCCCGGGGCCAGAGCCGCGCGGAGTCCGGCTCTCCGCCGGCGACTCCGTCCGCTTCGGCGTCCGTGTCGCCCGCCGACTCGTCGCGGGGGCGGCCGAGCTCGGGGTGGATGAGCTCGCGGAACAAGCCGCTGCGTGCGAGCAGCTCGGTCTCGCTGCCGGAATCGACGATGCGGCCGCGGTCGAGCACGGCGATGCGGTCGGCGAGGGCGAGGGTGGAACGGCGGTGCGCGATGACGATCGTCGTGCGGTCGGCGCGTCCGTCGCGCAGCGCGGCGAAGATCCGCGCCTCGGTCTCCGCGTCCACGGCCGACGTCGCGTCGTCGAGCACGAGCAGGCGTGGGTCCTGCAGGATCGCCCGAGCGAGTGCGATCCGCTGCCGCTGGCCGCCGGACAGGGTGAGTCCGCGTTCGCCCACCTGTGTGGCGTAGCCGGCGGGCAGTGCGGCGATGAACTCGTCGGCGTCCGCGGCCACCGCGGCGGCGCGGATCTCCTCGTCCGAGGCGGACGGCCTGCCCAGTGCGATGTTCGCCGCGATGGAGTCGGAGAACAGGAAGGGCTCGTCGAATACCACGGCCGCCGTTTCGCGCACGCTCTGCAGAGCAAGCTCGCGCAGGTCCACCCGGGCGGCACCGGACGTGAACGCGAGGGTGCCCGCGTCGGGATCGTAGAAGCGGTCCAGGAGCTGGGCCAGTGCCGATTTTCCGGATCCGGTGGGGCCGACGAGCACGAGGGTCTCGCCGGGGACGACGGTGAGGTTCAGGTCGTCGAAGACCGGACGGCCCGGCGTGTATGCGAAGTCGACGTTCCGGACCTGCACGCCCACGGGACCGTCCGGCAGAGTGGACGGGATGTCGGGCTCGCCGATCGTGGGCCGGGTGTCGATCACGCCGAAGACCCGCTCTGCGGCAGCACGGGAGAGCTGCACCATGACGAGCATCCCTGCCATGATCCGGGCGATCGCCGCCAAGCGCGTGATGTAGGTGGCGAAGGCCAGGAACGTGCCGATGGTGAGCGAGCCCTGCAGTGCCAGCCAGCCGCCGAGCGCGATGACGGCGACGAGTCCGAGCTGGGGGAGCGCGGCCAGCGCGGGGGCGAAGCGCGCGTTGACCCGGGCGGCGCGCATCCGGCGGGCGTAGAGGGTGCGGCCCAGCGTCTCGATGCGCGCGATCATGCGCGACTCCTGCCCGAAGCCCTTCACCACACGGACGCCGGTGACCGTCTCCTCGACGTGCTGTGCGAGGTCCGCCGCCCCCTGCTGGGCGGACCACGTGGCGGCGTGCATGGACTTGCGGCTGACATAGGCCACCGCGGTGATGCAGGGCGCCACCGCCAACGCGACGACGGTGAGCAGAGGCGACAAGTACGCCATGATCGCGAGGGCCAGCACGAATTGCAGCGCCGAGCCGACGACCATCGGGAACATCGCCAGCAGGCCCTGCGTCAGCTGCAGGTCGGTGATCGAGCGCGACACCACCTGCCCGGTGCGGATCCGGTCCTGCGCGCGGCCGTCGAGCCGTTGCACGGTGGCCAGCAGATGCAGGCGCAGGTCGTGCTGCACGTCGAGGGAGAGCCGCCCCGCGAGGACCCGGCGCCCGAACATGCACGCCCAGCGGACGCACGCGAGCGCCGCGATGGCCGCCGCGATGCCGGCGATCGTCGCGGTACGGCCGGCGGTGGCATCGTCGAGCGCGCTGCGGGTGAGCAGGGGGAACGTCAGTTCCATGACCGTGGCGCCGGCGGACATCGCCAAGGCGCCGAAGAGCACGCCGCGCCGCGCCATGCACATCGCCCACAACCGGCGCAGCCACCCGGGTGGGGAGGCGGTGCGGGAAGCCGGGTCGGCATCCGTCACCGGGCGGCGCCTGTAGCGGGGCTGCGGCGGCATGCGTGACAGCCGCGCACCGGCCCGTTCGATCCCATGTCAGTGATCGTATGCCCGCCCCGGGACGATGACGACCCGGCTTCCCGCGTCGGTGAATCCCAGGCTGTCCGCGAGGGCCGCGGCGGCGAGGGATTCCACGCGGATCCTCGCCTGGCAGATCAGCCCGCTGTCGAGTGCCTCGCCCACGGCGATGTCGGCGATGGTGCGGGCGTGCCCGCGCCGGCGGAACGTCGCAGCGGTGACCACGCGCAGGTCCGCCAGCAGATGGTGCACAGCGGCGTAGCCCGCGAGTGCCACGCGCGATCCGTCGTCGAGCACGAGCGTGCAGGGCGGCGCAGGGTCCGGCGCCGCCGCTCCCGCCGGGTCGTGTTCTGCTCCCGGGGCGGAGGAGGCGCCCAGGATGCGGACGACGTCCCTCGAGTCGTCGGCCGGCGCGGCGTCGAGTACCCGGGCGGCATCGAGCGGGCTGCGCGAGACCACCGGCACGGCGGCGCCCGGAGGCGCGGCGGGCGCGTAGTGGTCGCGGAACGCGAGTCGCTCACGCGACGCCGTGCGCGTCCCGGCGCCCGGCCGGTCCGCGGCGACGGCGGACACCGCGGTGCCGTCGAGAAAGGCGGAGGACGGCAGCTGCGCCGCCGCGTCGACGAGACGGCCGGGACCTCGGAGCGCCGAGGCGCCGAACAGCTCGACGAACTCGAGCCCGGGGAGCGCGTCATCGCGCACCAGCACGCGCTCACCGGCATGGGAGAAGGCGGCATCATCGTGCAGCGACAGACCGCGCGACCATGCGAGCCCGATGACGGCCGCGGTATGTGCGTCCACGTGCCTCCTCGGGGTCGATCGGGGCCCGCGCGATGATCAGGTGCGGGAATCGCCAGGGCGCATCATGTCATCCGGGCGCGCGGTGCCGGCCGGGCGGGATGCTCATCCCAGAACGCGGGTGAGGTGGTCGTTGCCGAACACGCGGTCGGGGTCGACCTCGTCCCGCACGGCGACGAAGTCGTCGAACCGCGGATAGGCGGGCCGCAGGTCCGCCGCGGTCCGGCCGTGCAGCTTGCCCCAGTGGGGGCGGCCGTCCACCGACCGTGCGATGTCCTCCACCGCGCGGAAATACCGCCGGTGATCCTGCTTCCAGTACATGTGCACGGCCACGTAGGCGGTGTCGCGACCGTGCGCCGTGGACAGCCATACGTCGTCCGCCGCGGCGAAACGCACCTCGACGGGGAATCCGATCCGGTGTCCGCCGTCGGTGAGCAACCGGTCCATCCTTTCGAGTACGCCGGGCAGCTCCGCGACCGGGATCGCGTACTCCATCTCCCGGAACCGCACGCGTCGCGAGGAGGCGAACACGCGGTGCGCGGCGTCGGTGAACTCACGCGGGGACAGCAGGCGTGCCGCCAGCGCGTTGGCGCGCGGGATGATCGCGGGCACGCGGGTGGACACCGCGTTGATCCCGCCGAAGACGGTGTTGGACAACAGCTCGTCGTCGATGTACCCGCGGATGCGGCCGACGGGGCGCAGCGGTGTCGACCCGGGCAGCCGGGTGTTGCGCTTCGTGAGCACGCGGTGCGTGTGCGGCCACCAGTAGAACTCGAAATGGTCGACGGACGTGCGGATGCGGTCCAGGTCGGACAGCACCGCGTCGAGCGGCTCGGGCCTTTCCTCCGCGTGCATGACGTAGGCGTTGCGGCAGTCGATGGTCATCGTGGTGATGACGCCGAGCGCGCCGAGGCCGAGCCTGGCGGCCTCGAAGAGCGTGGGGTTCTGCTCCGCCGAGCACGCCACCACCTCGCCCGCGGCCGTGACGATCTCGAGGCCGACGACCTGGGTGGCCAGGCCGCCGAAGGCCGCGCCGGTGCCGTGGGTGCCGGTGGCGATGGCGCCGGCGAGCGTCTGCACGTCGATGTCGCCCAGGTTGATCATCGACAGTCCCAGCGACCACAGCAACTCGTTGAGGCGTTCCAGGCGGGTGCCGGCGTAGGCGGTGACATGTGCGCCGTCCGCGGTGGGCACGACGGCGGAGATCCCGGTGAGGCGGTCCAGGTGGATCTGCATCCCCGCGGTCACCGCCACCGGTGTGAACGAATGCCCCGCGCCGACCGCCTTGACCGGGGTTCCGGCGGCGGCAGCCTGCTTGATCAGGCCCGCGACCTCCTCCGCGTTCGCGGGGTGCGCGACGACCTGTGGTGCGGCGTGGGCGCAATCCGCCCAGTTACTCCATGTAGTACCGGTCACAATCCCAGTATGGACTGGACGATGGTCCAAGGCAATTCGGGAGAACATGTCGGATTTTAGAGCGGGGAACGGTGCCCGTAAGGTCCGGTGTGGTGAAAAGATCACAGGCAGTGGAATGTGATCCAGTAGAAGTTCGGTCGCGGCGAGCGGCGCGGCACGTGGATCCGGGGCGCCGCCCCCGGTCTGGCAGTCAGGACGGTACACAGGTGACAGGTCGAATGGCGAACACCCGATTGCCCGCGGAAGAGCGTCGTGCGCAGTTGGTGCACGCGGCGTTGACGCTGGCGGAGGCGGAGGGCTTCGGGTCCGTCACGATCCGCCGCGTGGCCGACGAGGCCGGGGTGTCGCTCGGCGTCGTGCACTACTGCTTCGAGAGCAAAGAGGAGCTGATGGCTGCGGCCATCAGCAACATCGTCGCGATGCTCGGTGAGGCGATGGCAGAGGCCTACGCTCCGGACGAGGGCGCGGAGCAGGTTCCACAGGGGCGCGAGGGCCTGCACGAATACCTGCGCCGCGGGGTCGAGAGGATGTGGGGGCTGATCGAGTCCACCCCCAACGTCCAGCTGCTCACCTACGAGATCACCACCTACGCCCTGCGACGGGGGGCGGGGCAGGAAGGGTCCGAGCGGGACGCCGCCGCGCATGCGCTGGCCGCGCGCCAGTACGTGGTCACGGATTCGGTGGCGGTCGAGTTCCTCGAGGAGGCCGCACGCGCGTCCGGTATCGAGTGGGCCAGGCCCGTGGAGTACGTGGCGCGCGTGGCGCTGACGTTCATCGACGGGCTCGTCCTGCGCTGGCTGGTCGACCGCGATACGGAGGCGGTGCACACCCAGCTGGACGATTTCACGGCGTTCGTGGTGGAACTCGCCGTCGAAGCAGGCTGACCACCCGCGACCAGCGGGGCCTCCGCGGGCCGGGTCGGCCCGCGGAGGTGCACTGTCACTTGGAGTACAAGGCCTCGATGTCGTCCGCATAGGTGGACGTGACGACGTTGCGCTTGAGCTTGAGCGTGGGGGTGAGCTCGCCGCCCTCCACCGTGAAATCGGTGGTGAGCACGGAGAACTTCTTGACCTGCTCCGCCCGCGACACGGCCGCGTTGGCCGTCTGCACCGCGGAATCGATCTCCGCCACCAGGTCCGGGTCCTTGGCCAGCGTGGCCATCGACGTGCCGGCGGGCTTTCCGTTGCGCTCGAGCCATCCCGGGGCCGCCTCGGGGTCGAGGGTGATGAGTGCGGCGATGAACGGCTTCGCGTCGCCGACCACCATCGCCTGGCTGATGAGCGGATGCGCCCGCAGGCTGTCCTCGAGGCCGCTCGGCGCCACGTTCTTGCCGGCCGCGGTGACGATGATCTCCTTCTTGCGCCCGGTGATGAACAGATAGCCGTCCTCGTCGAGCTTGCCCAGGTCGCCGGTGTGGAACCACCCGTCGCGTATCGAGTCGTCGGTGGCGGTCGCATTGTTCCAGTAGCCGCCGAACACGACGTTGCCCTTGAGCAGCACCTCCCCGTCGTCGGCGGTCCGGACGGCGCAGCCCTCCACCGGCCTGCCCACCGATCCGATGCGTTGCGCCTGCGGCGTGTTGACGGTGACGGCCGCGGTCGTCTCGGTGAGCCCGTAGCCCTCGTAGATGGTGACGCCGATGCCCCGATAGAAGTGGCCGAGCCGCGCGCCGAGAGGGCCGCCGCCGGACACCGCGGCCTCGCACCTGCCGCCGAGCGCCGCCTTGAGCTTGCTGTAGACGAGCTTGTCGAACAGCGTGTGTTTGAGGTTGAGGAGCAGGCCGGGGCCGCCGGTGTCGAGCGACTTGCTCCATTCGATCGCGGCGGCCTCGGCGGCGGCGAAGATCTTGCCCTTGCCCCCGTCCTCGGCCTTCTGCTTCGCGGTGTTGTACACCTTCTCGAAGACCCGGGGGACGGACAGGACGAAGGTGGGCTGGAACACGGCGAAGTGGTCCACAAGGTTCGCGATGTCGGCGGTGTGGCCCACGGTGATCCTGGACATGAACGCGCCGACCGAGATGGCGCGGGCGAAGATGTGCGCCAGCGGCAGGAACAGCAGCGTGCTCTTGCCCTCGGTCATCATGTCGCCCAGTGCAGCGCTGGCCGCGGCACCCTCGGAGAGCAGGTTGAAGTGGGTGAGCTGCGCGCCCTTGGGGCGGCCGGTGGTTCCGGAGGTGTATACCAGGGTGGCCGCGTCGGCGGCGCGCACGGCCGTGCGGCGAGCCGTGACCTCGTCGTCGGCGACCTGGGCGCCGCGTTCGACGAGCACGTCGATCGCGCCGCGGTCGTCGTCGAGAAGCAGCAGTTCTCCGACGTTGTCGAGACGGTCGACGACGCCCCGTGTGACGGCGGCATGTTCTTTGGACGCGACGATGAGCATGCGGCTGCCCGAGTCCGAGAGGATCCACTCCGCCTGGTCGGCGGAGGAGGTCTCGTAGATCGCGACCGTGCACGCGCCCACCGTCCAGATGGCGAAGTCGAGCGCCACCCACTCGTACCGGGTGGGCGACATCAACGCGACGCGGTCGCCATGCTTGATCCCGGAGGCGATGAGGCCTTTGGCCAATGCCGTCACCTCGTCGGCGAACTGCGTCGCGGTGACGTCCGTCCACGCGCCCGCCACGACCCGCCGGAACGGCACGAAGTGCGGGGCGTCCTGGGCGTATCGGTAGACGGTGGCAGAGAGCGAATCGTCGTCGGCGATCGTGTACGACGCCGGAACCGCCAGTTCGGTCATGGGAACCCCCTTCTGTGGCCGGTGGAACGGTGACCGCCCTCACCTGGTCGCTGTGAGTCAAACCATAGCGGATGGGTTCCGCCGCGGCGAGGGCGGTTACCCGCCGGTAGCCCTCACAGCGCCGCGGTGCCGGACGCGTGGCGCCCCGGCGGTGCGATGATCGCGCAATGCCGTTCTTCGCGGGGGCCGCGGGCCAGGTGTTCTACCGCCGTTGGCGGTGCGTGGACGGGTCCGGCGTGCCGCCCGTGGTGGTGCTGCTGCACGGGCTCGGTCAGCACAGCGGCGATTACGGCGGGTTCGCACGGCTGCTCACCCGGCGCGGAGTGGAAGTGTGGGCGCTGGATCACGTGGGGCACGGGATGACGGAGGGCGCGCCGGGGCGGCTCGGGCCGATGGAGGGGCTCGTCGAGAACGCGCGCCGCTTGACCGCCCTGGCCGGGCAAGGCGGCGGTCCTGGCCCTGTGCTGGTCGGCCACTCGCTCGGCGCAGTCGTGGCCGCCGAACTCGCGATGCACTCGCCGCGGCTTTGTGCCGGATTGGTGCTGTCCGGCGTCCCGTTCGCGGCGCCGGATCGCGGACGGTCCCCGCGGCCGGGGGACGACGCACCCGAGGTGGTGGCACGGCGCGCGGCGATCGACGCGGTGCGCCGACGTTTCGTGCGCGGTGCCGGCACGCCGACTCTGGTCCTGCACGGCGCCGACGACCGGATCGTGCCGGCGGAGGGTGTGGTCCGGGCGCTGCGGGGGCGGTGCGACACCCGTGTCGTCGTGTACGACGGGGCGGGGCACGATCTTCCGCACGAGCACGTCCGCGTCGAGGTGGCGGACGCGATCGCGGGGTTCGCCGTCGGACTCGCGGAACCGCAGGGGTGATCGGAGGCGAACCGTCAGGCGGCGGCGAGCGGTGCGGCGGCCGCGTAGGGGATGGCGGCCGGCGACACGCGGTTGAGCTCCCACCGCCAGACCGCGTGTTCGAGTTCCACCGGCGTGGTGCCGACGGCGTCGGCGGCCGCCGCGACGAGTGCATGGACTTTTCGGGGGCCGGGGACGTCGGACGCATGTGCGATCCCGAGTGCATCCGCGGCGAACGACGTGGTCAGCGAGCCGGGCAGTACGCCGGGCGCACCCGCGAGCATGAGCAGGTAGGCCCAGTTGACCTCGTCGGTGGCGCTGGAGGCGGAAAGCCAGGCACCGCGCAACGCCCGATGGCGTTCCGGGTCGTGCGCGGCGGCCCGCAGGTCTTCCACAGTGTCGACGCCGAAGGCGCGCAGCCTCTCAGCGGCGTCCTGGATCGCCATGGCGCGCACCGCGTTCGCGTCCCCGTAAGGCATCTTGTAGCGGCCGACCTTGCCGCTCCACACCAGCGATCCGCCCACCTGCTCGAAGGTCCGCAGCAGGTCCCTGGCGCCGTCGACGACGTCCTCGACGCCCTGGGCGCGCCGGTACGCCCGGTACCTGTCCACCGTGAGCACCGATTTGTCGTACTGGGCGGCGGTGGACTGCACCGCGTCGATGATGCAGAGCGCCAGGCTGTCGTGGAAGCGGTCGTGGCGCGTCCACGTGCGCGGCTCGCCGAGCCGTACCCGCACCGCTCTGACGAAGGCGTCCGCGGCGTCGGCGGATTCGGCGGTGCTCGTCACGGTCGCCCCTCACATGTCGGCTTCGATGCCCGCCGGTGCCGGGGCCGCGCCGTAGTCGGGCGGGCCCGTGCGCGTGCCGGCGCACCCTCTGCCTGCCACATCGCATGCCGTGATGCGGCTGTTACCTTCCCGTGCGCGGGGCGCGCGTGCCCGTCGAGGCCGTCGGCCGGGTGACGCTGGATCGGCCGGGTGGCGCTGGACACGTCGCTGGGAGGCGGGAGACGCACGGCGCCGCGCCCCGCTTCACGATGGGGACTCGGCGCGGGGGCCGCGGCCCGAATGGTATAAAATCCTGGGCAAATGAATGATGATAACAGCGTCGGCCCCCGCGCGAGCGACCCTCTTCCTGCCGACGAGCCCACTTCCACTGAAGACACCCCCGCAGACGACGTGTCCGCCGGCGACGTGAGTGACGCCGGGCGGCGCCCGGATGCGCGTCCCGCGGGTGACCGGGCCCCGGACGCAGGCGACGCCGAGGGGCCGTCGGCCGCGGGGTCCGCTCCGGCGTCGTCCCCGGACGAGCTGTCCTTCGCTGATCTCGGCATCGCGCCCGAGGTCCTGCGCGCGCTCGGCGACGTGGGCTACGAGACCCCGTCGCCGATCCAGGCCGAGACCATCCCGCTGCTGCTGGCCGGGCGTGACGTGGTGGGGCTGGCGCAGACCGGCACCGGCAAGACCGCCGCCTTCGCGGTGCCCGTGCTGAGCCGGATCGTCCCCGGCGGCAAGAAGCCGCGGGCGCTGGTCCTCGCCCCCACCCGCGAGCTCGCGCTGCAGGTGTCCGAGGCGTTCGGAAGCTACTCGGTCCATCAGTCGGGCGTGCACGTGCTGCCGATCTACGGCGGCCAGAGCTACGGCGTCCAGCTGTCCGGCCTGCGCCGCGGCGTCCAGGTGGTGGTCGGCACGCCCGGTCGCATCATCGACCACCTCGACAAGGGCACGCTGGACCTGAGCGAGCTCGAGTTCCTCGTGCTCGACGAGGCCGACGAAATGCTCAAGATGGGCTTCCAGGAAGACGTCGAGCGGATCCTGGCCGACACGCCGGAGTCCAAGCAGGTCGCGTTGTTCTCGGCCACGATGCCGGCGGGGATCCGGAAACTGTCCAAGCGCTACCTCGACAATCCGGCCGAGGTCACCATCAAGGGCAAGACGGCGACCGCGCGCAACATCACCCAACGGTGGGTGTCCGTGTCCAACCAGCGCAAGCTCGATGCGCTCACGCGCATCCTCGAAGTCGAGGACTTCGACGCGATGATCATCTTCGTGCGCACCAAGCAGGCGACCGAAGACCTCGCGGAGAAGCTGCGCGCACGGGGGCTTGCCGCGGCGGCGATCAACGGCGACATCGTCCAAGCACAGCGTGAGCGCACCATCGGCCAGCTCAAGGACGGCCGCATCGACATCCTGGTGGCGACGGACGTGGCGGCGCGCGGGCTCGACGTCGACCGGATCTCGCATGTCGTCAACTACGACATTCCGCACGACACCGAGGCCTACGTGCACCGCATCGGCCGCACGGGGCGCGCCGGGCGGGCCGGACAGGCGTTGCTTTTCGTCTCCCCGCGGGAGACCCGCCTGCTCAAAGCCATCGAGCGTGCCACACGCCAGCCGCTCGAGGAGATGAGCCTGCCGACAGTCGACGACGTCAACGCCCAGCGGGTGTCGAAGTTCGCCGATTCGATCACCGCGAGCCTCGAGGCGCCGATGGTCGAGCTGTTCCGCCAGCTGATCGAGGAGTACCAGCGCGAGCACGACGTGCCGATGGTCGATATCGCGGCGGCGTTGGCGACGCAGTCGCGGGACGGGGAGTCGTTCCTGCTGGCGCCGGAGCCCGAGCGCCGCGATCACGGCAAGGGCCGCAAGAACGATCGGGATCGCGGCGGGCGCGATCGGCCGCGGGGCCGCAACGGCGCGGGGTTCTCCACGTACAAGATCCAGGTGGGCCGCCGTCACGGCGTGCAGCCGGGCGCGATCGTCGGTGCGCTCGCGAACGAGGGCGGCTTGGGCCGCGCGGATTTCGGCCACATCAGCATCCGCGGCGAGTACTCGCTGGTGGAGCTGCCCGCCGACCTGTCCCGTGAGACGTTCGCGGCCCTGCGTCACACGCGGGTCTGCGGTGAGTTGATCGACCTCAAGCCGGACAGCGGCCCGCCGTCCGGGCGTCCGGGTTCCTTCGCGGGGAAGGGGCGCGGCGGCGGGCACCGCAAAGGCGGCCGGGGCCCGCGTGACGGAGATCACGGTGGCAAGCGCTCGGGCGGCGCGCGGCGGAAGTGGGACGGCCCGCGCGGATAGCGTTCCCACTGGTGGAACTCGTTTCACTTTGAGCGGTGTCCACTGTTCGGACACGCCGTAGAGTTTCTGCGCAGCGCGTCTACCGGCGTGCGGACCGCAGAATGGAACGTGTTCTTGTAGTGCCCTTCACAACTGCTGTCGGACCGTTTATGTTCGAACCACGACGGTGCGCCCTCCCGGGCGTCTCCGAGGTTCGACGAAAGGCCAGACGGGCATGAAGACCAAGGGTGCGATCCTGCGCGGACTCAACCAGCCGTGGAGCGTCGAGGAGATCAAGGTCGGCGAGCCGCATGCCGGCGAGGTGATGGTGGAGCTGCACGCGTCCGGGATGTGCCACTCGGACCATCACATCGTCACCGGGGACACGCCGATGCCGGCGTTCCCGGTGATGGGCGGGCACGAGGGCGCCGGCAAGGTCGTCCAGGTGGGCGAGGGCGTCACGGACGTCAAAGTCGGGGACCACGTGGTCTTCTCGTTCATCCCGTCCTGCGGCAAGTGCGAGCCGTGCGTGACCGGTCATTCGAACCTGTGCGATCTGGGGATGTACCTGCTCACAGGTGAGTCGATCAGCGACGGCACCCGGCGCATCCAGACTGCGGCAGGCGAGGACGTCATCCCGATGTGCCTTCTGGGCACGTTCTCGCCGTACGCCACCGTCCACATGTCCTCGGTGGTGAAGATCGACGAGGAGATCCCCTTCGAGGTGGCCTGTCTCGTCGGGTGCGGAGTGACGACGGGCTGGGGTTCGGCGACGAACGTCGCGGAGGTCGCGCCGGGGGAGACCGTGATCGTGGTCGGGGCCGGCGGCGTCGGCATGAACTCGGTCCAGGGCGCGGCGGTCTCCGGCGCCAAGCGCGTGATCGTCGTCGATCCGTCCGAGTTCCACCGCGAGGAGGCCAAGAAGTTCGGCGCCACCCACGCCTACCCGTCCATGGCCGAGGCCATCGCGCCGGTGATGGAGATGACCTGGGGCAAGATGGCCGACAAGACCATCATCACCGTGGGCAGGATCAACGGCGAGGACATCGACCCCGCGCTCACGCTGACGAAGAAGGGCGGCCGCGTGACGGTGGTCGGCATGGGCGGCATGGCGGACATGGACGTCAAGCTCAATCTGTTCCTGTTCACGATGCTGCAGAAGGAGCTGCGCGGCGCGATCTTCGGCGGCGCGAACCCCAAGGCGGAGATCCCGGACCTGCTGTCGATGTACAAGGCGGGCAAGCTCAACCTGGATGATCTGGTGACCAAGACGTACTCGCTCGAGCAGATCAACGAGGGATACCAGGACATGCTCGACGGGAAGAACATCCGGGGGGTCATCCTCTACACGGACGCGGACCGGTGACGTCCCCCGGCGGGGTCGCGGACCGCACGCGGATCTACGTGGACGGCCGGTGGACGGACTCCACCTCGTCCGGCGTGATCGACGTCGTGGATCCGACCACCGAGCAGGTCATCGCGCAGGTGGCCGACGGCAGCGCGGCGGACGTCGACGCCGCTGTCGCCGCGGCGCGCAGGGCGTTCGACGAGTGGTCCGCGCTCCCGGGTGGGGAGCGGTCGTCCTACCTGCAGAAGGTGGCGGACGGTCTGTCCTCTCGCGCCGATGAGCTCGCCGAGCTCATCGCGCGGGACATGGGTATGCCGGTCCGGTTGGCGGCGCCGATCCAGATCGGCATGCCGACGGCCAACATGGCGACCTTCGCCCAGCTCGCCGGCACGTACGGGTTCGACGCGGAGGAGATCGGCAACTCGCTGATCGTGCGCGAACCCGTCGGTGTGGTCGGGGCGATCACGCCGTGGAACTACCCGCTGCACCAGGTGGTCCTCAAGGTGGGTGCGGCGCTGGCGGCGGGGTGCACCGTCGTGCTCAAGCCGACGGAGGTGGCGCCTCTGGTCAGCTACGCGCTCGCGGAGATCATGGATGCGGCGGGGCTGCCGCCCGGCGTGTTCAACCTGGTCAGCGGCACCGGCCCCGTGGTGGGAGAGGCGATCGCCCGGCATCCTGGCGTCGACATGGTGTCGTTCACCGGATCGACCGGTGCGGGCAAGCGTGTGGCCGCGGTGGCGTCGGAGACGGTCAAGCGTGTCGCGCTCGAGCTCGGCGGCAAGTCGGCCAATGTCCTCCTCGAGGGCGCCGACCTCGCGAAAGCGGTGCCGGACGGCGTGTTCAAGTGCTTCCTGAACTCCGGCCAGACGTGCACCGCGCTCACACGGATGCTCGTGCCGCGGGAGCGCCTGGCCGAAGCGACGGAGCTGGCCGTGGGCGCGGCGCGGCAGTTCGCGCCCGGATCCCCGTTCGACGGGGCGGCACGGCTCGGACCGCTGGTGAACGCGCGTCAGCTCGAGCGGGTGCGGGGGTACATCGAATCCGGCGTGGCCGAGGGCGCCGAGCTGGTGTTGGACGGCAGGGATACAGGACTCGATTCCGGATACTTCGTGGGCCCCACCGTGTTCAGCGGGGTGACCCCCGACATGACGATCGCGCGGGAAGAGATCTTCGGTCCGGTGCTGTCGATCATGGCGTACGAGGACGAAGACGACGCGGTGCGCATCGCGAACGATTCCGAGTACGGTCTCGCCGGCGGCGTGTGGGGTGCCGACACCGATGCGGCCGTCGCGGTGGCCCGCCGGATCCGCACCGGTCAGGTCGAGGTGAACGGCGGGTCGTTCAACACTGCGGCCCCCTTCGGCGGCTACAAGCAGTCGGGGATCGGCCGCGAGGGCGGCGTCTACGGCCTGGAGGAGTTCCTCGAGATCAAGTCGATCCAACGCTGATCGCCGTCCCGCGCCGATGCGGGGAGGCACGGGAACGGGCGCGGCCCGTGGGGTGACACCCACGGGCCGCGCCCGTTCTGCATGCGTGCGCGCACACCGGCGGGGTTTCGGAGTTGACGTCAAGTTCAAGTTATGGTTGTCTTGAGACGTCGCACACATGACTGGGGGCGTCCGGGCCTGCGGCTTTCGGGAACCGTCGAAAGGACATTCATGCAGTTGGCATTGTCGGAGGAGGACCGCGCATTCCAGCAGGAGATGCGCGACTTCTTCACCACGAACATTCCCGCGGAGCTGCGCCTCCGGCCCGATGCGGGCGAGGAGGCGGATCCGGAGGTGATGCGCCGCACCCAACGGATCCTCAACGAGGCCGGACTCGCGGTGCCGGGCTGGCCGGTGGAGTGGGGCGGCCGCGACTGGACGGATGTGCGCAAGCACATCTGGCTCACCGAGATGCAGCTGGCATCGGTGCCGGAGCCGCTCGCGTTCAACTGCGTGATGGTGGGCCCGGTGATCGCCGAGTTCGGTTCGGAAGAGCAGAAAAAGCGTTTCCTGCCCGCCACGGCCAACCTGGACATCTGGTGGTGCCAAGGATTCTCCGAGCCGGAGGCCGGCTCGGACCTCGCCTCACTCAAGACGCGCGCCGTCCGTGACGGCGATTCCTACATCGTCAACGGGCAGAAGACCTGGACGACGCTCGGCCAGCATGCGGACTGGATCTTCTGCCTGGTGCGTACGGACCCGGACGCACCGAAGAAACAGGCGGGCATCTCCTTCCTGCTGATCGACATGAAAACGCCGGGGATCACAGTCCGGCCGATCAAGCTGATCGACGGCGGCCACGAGGTCAATGAAATCTTCTTCGAGGACGTGCGCGTGCCCGCGGAGAACCTCGTGGGGGAAGAGAACGCGGGGTGGAGCTACGCCAAGTTCCTGCTGGGCAACGAGCGCGTGAACGTCACCCGGCTCGGCGCCTCCAAGGTGCGCGTGGCGCTGGCGAAGGAGCATGCCGCTGCCCTGCGCGTGGGCGACGGCACGCTGCTGGACGAGCCGCAGTACGCGGCGCGCTTCGCACGTCTCGAGAACGAGCTCGTCGCGTTGGAGTTGACGCAGATGCGGGTGGCGGCGGATTCGGCGGATGGCCGGCCCAATCCCGCCTCGTCGCTGCTCAAACTGCGCGGTTCCCAGCTGCAGCAGGCTGCGACCGAGCTTCTGATGGACGTGGCGGGATTCGATGCGCTGCCCTTCCGTGCGACGGCGGACGTGCAGACCCCGCAGTGGGCGCAGGCGGCGACGCCGACCTACCTGAACTACCGCAAGGTGTCGATCTACAGCGGATCCAACGAGGTCCAGCGGACGATCATCGCCAAGTCGATCCTGGGATTGTGAGGAACCGCCGTGGATTTTTCCTACACCGATGAGCAGAAGATGCTCGCTGCAGCGGCATCGGACCTGTTCGAGAAGGCCTACGATCCCGAATCCCGCCGCGAGACCGTGGCCACCGGCCTGGGGTGGAGCAAGGACGTGTGGGCGCAGTGCGCCGAGATGGGGTTGCTCGGATTGCCGTTCGCCGAGGAGGACGGCGGTATGGGGGCAGGCCCCATCGAGGTGATGGCGGTGATGACGGAGGTGGGGCGCCGGCTGGTGCCGGAGCCGATCCTCGATGTGGTCGTGGTCGCGGGCGGTGTGATCGCCCGGCAGGGCTCGGCGGAACAGCGGGCGGAGCTGCTGGCCGGGATCACCGCCGGCGAACGGCTGGTGGTGCTGGCACACCACGAGCCGGGAACCCGGTGGCCGGTGCGCGCGGTGACGACGTCGGCCCGGCAGGACGGCGGCCGCTGGACGGTGACGGGCGTGAAGAATCCCGTCCCCCATGGGGATTGCGCCGACTCGGCGATCGTGAGCGCCGCCTTGCCGGACGGTGGTACGGGGCTCTTCCTGGTGCAGGCCGACGCGCAAGGCGTCGAACGCGCCGGGTACGCCACGCACGACGGTCTGCGCGCCGGCCAGTGGATTCTGGACTCGGCGGAGGCGCGGCCGTTGGGCGAACCGGTCGATTGCGACGGCGTGATCCGGGACGCCGAGGTGCGTGCGCAAGCGGGGCTGGCAGCGGAAGCCGTGGGCGCGATGGACGAGGCGCTGCGCTTGACCAGCGACTATCTCAGGACACGGCGCCAGTTCGGTGTGCCGCTGGCGACGTTCCAGACTCTCACGCAGCGGGCCGCGGACATGTACGTGCTCGTGGAGCTGGCACGCAGCATGAGCATGTACGCGTCGATGTCGCTGGCCGACGGCGATGCGGACCCCGTGATCGCCTCACGGGTGCAGCTGCAGATCTGCGAATCTGCGCGGGTCGTCGGGCAGGAGGCTATCCAATTGCACGGCGGGATCGGCGTCACCGACGAGTACCCGGTGGGGCACTACGCCAGCCGGTTGCTGGCGATCGAACACACGCTCGGCGGCCGTGAGGAACACCTGCGCGTGCTCGTCGACGGTGTGCGGGACCACGGGGTGGTCGAGCTGTAGCGGCAGGGGCCGGAGGACCTGCCGCGCCGGTCCGTCAGCGCCCGATGCGGGCTGACGGACCGGCGCGGTGTCCGACGCGTGGCGGCCCGGGCCGTTCCGGCGACGCGGTCGCTGTGCGCCGTTCAGGCGACGAGGTCGTTGTATTGGGGATGCGCCTCGATGAACCCGAGCACGAAGCTGCAGGACGTGACGACGCGCTTGCCTTCCGACCTGGTCGTGTCGAGCGCGTGCTCGATCAGCGCGGATGCGAGACCCTGCCCCTCGAAACGGCCTTTCGTGACGGTGTGGTCGAAGTTGCGGGTTTCACCCACATCGACGTAGTCGGCGTAGGCGCCGACCTCCTCGCCCACATAGATCTCGAAGCGTTCGAGGTCCGTGTTGTGCAATATTCTGTGTGCCACCGGAGCCTGCCCCTCTCGTCCGAGGTTCTGCGTTGTCACGGCTGCTGCTCGCGGATGCTCTGCCCTGTGAGACCGACGCTGTCCTGTGAGACCGGCGCCGTCCTGTGAGACCGACGCTGTACTCGAAGTCCGTCGGGGCCGACAGGCCACTGGCGGTTGCCGCGCGACGACCGTCCCTCCAGGTTAGCGCGATCCGAAGGTCCGCGGGAGGGAACGGACACCGCGGGATCCGTCGCGCATTCGGCGCGGGGCCCGGGGCGCGGCGGCGTGGTCACATCCGCCCGTAGTCGTGCGCGAATCCGAGAACCTTGCCCGCATAGACGGTCGACTGGTTGTAGCGCAGGATCGCGGTCATGACGTCGCCGGGGTTGCGCAGGTCGAGTCCCCCGTCGCACAGGTAGCGGCCGGTCGTCAGGGCGGAGTCGTAGAGGTTCTGCGGGTCTGCGACGCCGTCGCCATTGCCGTCCGCGGCGTATTGCGCCCACGTGGAGGGGATGAACTGCGTCGGCCCCACGGCCCGATCGTAGGCGGCATCGCCGTCGAGACGGCCCCCGTCGGTGTCCGTGATCACCTGATTGCCGCCGAGGCTGCCATCGAGACGCGGTCCGTAGATGGGGTCGATGAGCGTCCCCTGCGCGTCGGTGGCGCCGTGATCCGCGTGCGTCGATTCGACGCGTCCGATGCCCGCGATGAGAGACCAGTCGATGCCGCACCGGGGCATGTCCTCGGCGAGGACCTCTGCGGCATGCGAGTACGCCGCGAAGTTGATGTCGGGCATCCCGCCGTGCGCGACGTCGGTGGACAGGCCGGCCGGACGTGGCAGACCGGGGGGAGCATGCGGAACGGGCGATTCGACGGAACCTGCGGGCGCTGTGGACCCTGCGGCCACGTCAGCGGCGCCGCCCGGTGCCGGCGACGCGACGGCGGGTGCGGCCGTGTCGGGCGCGGGGGCTGCGGGCGAGGTTGCGTGCAGTGGCCCTGCGGACGCGGGGATGACGGCCGTGGTGAACGACATCGCGAGTACCGCGGTGGGGACGAGCGCGCGGGCGGTACGCCGGAACTGGGCGTGGTCTCGGGTGCTGGGCACGTGGCTCCTGGTGCTGTCGGGGGTGGGCCGGGCCCGCAGTGCGTCGCGACGACGGTGGTGTTTCGTGAAGTCGGTCCGCGGTGCGGAGTGGCCCGGCCCCGGGCCGTCGGCGACAGTACCGTCAAATCGTGACTATGTCGTTATCGAAGCGTTATCAAATGGTTCTTATGTGGCATATGTGATGGATGTTGCTGACAGTGAACAAGGGCCCATGCGGCGATTCGGTGCCGTCGCGGCCGAAGGCGGGCCATTTGCAGGGGCGTGACCTGTGTAGACGTCGAACTTCGTGAGGGCGGCTCGGTACTCCGTGTGCGTGGTGCATGAACCTGTGCCGCCATGTCGTGACTCCTGTCACGAAACCGGGCGGAGAGGCTGACGGGTCCGCCCCGGCGCGCGCTAACGTCGCAGGATGATCGACGGGTCCGCAGGCCGCCGCGCAGGAACGCCGGCGTGGCGGGGGCGGGGAACGGGGGAGCGCGGGACGCTGGTGGTGATCCCGCCGTGCGGCGCGGTGCGCGGGTATTCCGACGTGCGGGCGCACGAAGTCGGCACGAGGCAGTTGCACGCGGAGCGTGCGCGGGAGGTCTTCGCCTGGCGAGGGATCCCTTTCGCGGAACCGCCGGTGGGTCCGCTGCGGTTTCGGGCGCCCGTCCCCGCACGCAGGTGGAGCGGGGTGCGCGATTGCGCTGAGTTCGGTCCCGTCTGCCCGCAGGCCGAGGGCATGCCCATCGAGGCCGAGCTGGTCCGTGACGAGGACTGCCTCAACCTCAACGTGTGGGCGCCGCGCCCGGAGCGGACGCTGCGCCCCGTGCTCGTGTGGATCCACGGCGGCGCGTATTTCCTGGGCGCGGGTTCCCAGGGGATCTACCACGGGCGCAGGCTGGTCGCGGAGGGCGACGCGGTGGTGGTGACGTTCAACTACCGCCTCGGCGTCCTGGGGTTCGTGGCCATGGAAGCCATGTCCGGCGGCGCAGGGACGTTCGAATCCAATGTGGGTCTGCGCGACCAGATCGCGGTCCTGGAGTGGGTGCGGGACAACATCAGCGCGTTCGGCGGCGACCCGGACAACGTGACGCTGTTCGGCGAGTCCTCAGGCGGGGGAGCGGTGACGACGCTGATGACGGTGCCGCGCGCGGCGGGGCTGTTCCACCGCGCGATCGCGCAGAGCTCGCCGGCCACTTCCGTGTACGGCATGCAGCGGGCGGCGTCGGTGGCCGGTCGACTGCTGCGCATTCTGGACGTGCCGGCCGATCGTGCGGACGCGCTGCGGACGATGCCCGCCACCGCGCTCGCGGCGGCGAGCGGCCGACTGTCCGCGGAGGTGTCCGGATCGGATCCCGGCACCCTCGCCATGGCCCCTGTCGTGGATGGTGACTTGGTTCCGCGGTATCCGGTGGCCGCGTTTCAGAAGGGCGTGGCGCACAGGGTGCCGTTGATCATCGGGACCAACCGCGACGAGGCGTCGATATTCCGGCTGCTGCGCATGCAGATGATGCCGGTGACGCCGCAGTCGGTGTATCAGATGCTGGCGGGGGTGCTCGCCGCCAATCCGGACGTCGCGCCCGAGCGGGTGGCGGCGATCATGTCCGGATACCGGGAACTGCCCCGGACGCGCGGCGCGGTGGCGGTGTCGCAGGACGCCGCCTTCCGGATGCCCGCCGTGTGGATCGCGGAGGCGCACAGTCGGCACGCGCCGACGTGGCTGTACCGGTTCGACCACGCTTCGCCGATGCTGCGCGCGGCCCGCGTGGGCGCGGGTCATGCCACGGAGGTTCCGTACGTCTTCGGCACGTTCGGGGCGATGCGGCGCGATCCGACCTTCGCATTGGGCGGTCGGCGCACGGCGGAACGCGTGGCGGACAGGATGCGGTCGCGGTGGCTGACGTTCGCGCGCACGGGAAGGCCCGACGGTGAGGACGGTGCCGAACCGTGGGCCGGTTACGACGAGCGCGGGCGCCGGACACTGGTGATCGATCGCCGGGACGAGGTGGTGGTGGATGTGGACAGGAGGGCGCGCTCGCTGTGGGGAAGCAGAGTGCTGGGGTTCCCCTGACGGCCCGGCCCGGTGCCGGTGGGCATGGGGAGGGGGAGGGTTCGGTGCTGGGGTTCCCCTGACGGCCCGGCCCGGTGCCGGTGGGCATGGGGAGGGGGAGGGTTCGGTGCTGGGGTTCCCCTGACGGCCCGGCCCGGTCAGCCGATGCGGGCGGCGATTCTACCGGCGAGCCCGATCGCTCTGTCGGCGAGGCCGGTGACACGGTCGATCAGCGCGCCCGGATCACCTGCGGACTGCGAGATGCCGTCGAGGATCTGCTCGGATGGGGCGCCTTCGGCTCCTGCGGCCTGCTGCGTGACGCCGGCGCTCCGGACGGATGGCGCGGACTGGCCGTGAGCGGACCATTGGCCGTAGTCGCTTGTGCGGATCGTGTTGAGGTCGATCCCGATTCCGTCCACGGTGTCGGAGTCGATGGCGCGTTGGTGCAGATGCGCGGCGTCGTGGATGCGGCCTTCGCTTCCCCAGTCGTGCTGCCAGAAGTATGCGCCCACGCCGGCGGCGAGCGCCCAGTCGATGGTGGGCGCGTTGCAGTAGACGCCGGTGCGGCCATGGCCGAGTACGCTTTCGCAGCCTTGGAGGAACGGCAGCACCTGGGCGTCGAACTGTGCGCGCGTGGGGTTCGAGTCGATGGACATGTAGAGGGGGGCGCCGTCGGGGCCGCCGGCCGCGCGGTGCAGTTCGAGTCCCCGCGTCGCGTGGTGGATGCCCGCTTCGTGCCCGCCGAGCCAGTCGGAGGTGTCGCCTTTTCCGTACTGGTAACAGGAGACGACCTCGAGCCCCGCGTCCTGCAGTGCCTCGGCCTCGCTGCGGGCCATGGGCTTGCCTGCCATCCAATCGGCCCGTGCGTCCGAGCAGTAGCGGATGGCTCCCTTGTAGCCGGCCGCGCGGATGGACCGGGCGGACGGGACGCCCGCGGAATAGTCGATGAGGGTGCCCAGCCCTTCGGCGCGGGCGGCGGGGGCCGCGATGATCGCCAGGCCCGCGGCGGTGGCGCCGGTGGCGAGCGTGCGCAGCGCATCGCGACGAGACAGTTCCACGGTGACCTCCCACGGGACCCGATCCGCGTTTGCGGTGTTACGCGAGTGATGGTTGTTGAGTAGAAGTCAACTATTGATGCCCGCGTGTTGCAAGTGAAATCTGTGAAAAGCGGGAATCCGGCGGGGCGACCTGACGCGCCGGGTCAGTCTCCGGTGCCCGGAACCACGGGGGTCACGTCGAGTTGCGTCACGCGGGGGGACGTCGTCGCGCAGCCGGTGGTCGCGTGCGGGAGGACCACCGAACCGGTGTCCCCCGGCGGGTAGACCCGTAGTCCGGACACAGGAGTCGGCTCGCATTCCTCGACCGGATAGTTCTGCACGTTGGCCGCGCGCACCTGGGAGGAGGCGCTCTGTCCCGGCTTCAGAAGAACGGTCTGCTCCGGGCGTGGCGAGCGCACGGCGGCGGATCCCACCTGCGTCACGCCGTCCGCACCGACATAGGAGACGCCCGGGTAACCGAACAACGTGCACGGCCCGGAGGAGGTGTTGGTGAACACCAGCGTGAGGATGATCGAACCCGCGGCGCCGCCGACGCGCCCGAATCCCACGTCCAGTGCATCGGCCGGGCAGGCCGGGGCCGGCGCCGCGGAGGACGGGCCGGCGGGCGGCGATGCGGGCGGCACTGCAGGCGGAGGCGATGCGGGTGTCGGCGCTGCGGACGGCGTGGTGACGGGGGTGGGGATGGCCTGCGGGGTCCGCTCGGCCCGGCTGGGCGGCGTGGCCCGCGCCTGCAGCGACGGGACCGTCGTCTCCTGCGCGGAAGGATCGGTGATCGCGCTTTCGCAGCCGGTGAGGGTGGCGGCCGCCGCGAGGGCCAGTGCTCCTACGCCGAGCGCCCGGATGCACCCGCGGCGCCGGCGGCCCGGACGGTGCGGGCATACCTGGATGCCGCGCTCGCGCGCGGCACGCCATGCCGTCCGCGGGGCGGTGCCCGCGGGGGCCGAGTGCCGCGCCGGTCTCCTCATGTCCCCGAGGCTACGCGGAACGGGCCCGGACCAGGGGGACGACGCGGTTGTCGAAGGGCGCCGCCGCCGATCGCCGGCGCGCGGCGCGGGGATAGGCTGGCGCCGGCGCAGGGAGCATGGAAGGGGGCCGGCGTGGACGTTCCGGAGTTGCTGCCCCACCCGCTCGCGGGCGGGGCCTTTCCCTCCCCGGTCCCGCCCGGCACCGGGTGGCCGGACGATCCGGCCGATTCGTCGACCCCCGTCGCGGAGACCCCCGGGGAGGTCGGGTCGCTCGCCGCGGGTGCGGCGGACCTCCACACGCTCGACGCGCGGATCTCGGTGTGCCGGGCCTGCCCGCGGCTCGTCTCCTGGCGCGAAGAGGCGGCGGTGATCAAGCGCAAGTCGTTCGCCGATCAGCCCTATTGGGGCCGCCCGGTGCCGGGATTCGGCGACGAGTCCCCGGAGATCCTGGTGGTGGGGCTGGCGCCGGCGGCGAACGGCTCCAACCGCACCTCACGGATGTTCACCGGCGACCGCGCCGGCGACTGGCTCTACGCGGCGCTGTACCGGGCGGGCCTCGCCGCTATACCGACGAGCACGCACGTGGGGGACGGTCAGCGTCTGCACCGCGTGCGGATCATGTCCGCGGTGCGTTGTGCGCCGCCCGGCAACAAACCCACGACCGCCGAGCGCGACGCCTGCGCGCCCTGGATGGCGGCCGAGCTGAGGCAGGTCCTGCCGACGGTGCACGTCGTGGTGGCGCTCGGAGGCTACGGGTGGGACGCCGTGCTGAGACTGCTGCGCGACGCCGGAGTGCGCATATCCAGGCCCAAGCCGCGGTTCGGGCACGGTGCGCGGACCGCGGTGGAGACGTCCGACGGCCGCCGCATCATCGTGCTCGGCTGCTTCCACCCCAGCCAGCAGAACACCTTCACGGGCAGATTGACGGAGAACATGCTCGACGATCTCTTCGCGGAGGCGCGCGCGCTGTGTGCGCCGGAATAGCCGGGCCGGGCCCGGCCGTTCCGGACGTCCGCCCGCAGCTCATCGCGGCGACGGAGCGATCGCGACGACGTCAATCGAGATAACGACGACGTCAATCGAGATAACGCAGTATCGACAGCATCGCCTGTTCGTCCGACGGCTCGTCCGGCAGGATCCGGCACGCATCCAGCGCCGCGACGAGTGCCTGTTCGTCGATGCCCGTGCCGATCGCGACGAGGCGTGTGCGGGGAGCGGACGCGTCGTCGGCGTCGCGGCGGGGTGTTCCCGCGGCCCCGTTGGAGCGCCGTCGGGCGTGGATGTACCGGCCGACGGTCTGAATCTCGAAAGAACCGCAGTCCTGCGGGTCCGCGAGGGCCACTACGCCTTTGGTCCGGTACAGGCCCGCCAGAGCGTCCTCGAGCAGCGCGGCCAGCCGCCGCGGGTGCAGCGGTCCGTCGTGGACGTAGGAGACGGTGTCGTACTCGGAGTGCGGATGCGGGGTGGCGGAGCCGGCTTCCTCGCCCTCGTGTGCCGCGTCGCGCAACAGGTCGTCGAGCGTCAGCTGGCGGGGCCGGTCCGGCGCCGCGACGGCTCCGCGTTCGTCGAACAGCAGCGCCGGATCGAGGCGGCCGTGGGCCGCCTCGATGACGGGGACCGGACCGCACAGCGCCGCGACCGTCCCGCGGACCGTGGCGAGCTCGGCGGGGGAGACCTGATCGGTCTTTCCGATGACGACGAGATCGGCCAGCCGCACATGGGCGTCGAGCTCCGGGTGCCGCCTGCGGGTGTCGGGGAAGGAGGAGGCGTCGACCACCTCGACCAGCCCGCCGTACCGGAAGGCGCGCGACGCGCTGCCGACGACCATGCGGATGAGGCTCCGCGGTTCCGCGAGACCGCTGGCCTCGATCACGATCGCATCGACACCCCGGGGCGTGCGGGCGATGCGGGTGAGGGCGGTTTCGAGTTCCTCTCCGTCCACCGCGCAGCACACGCATCCGTTCCCGAGATCGACCACCCCGTCGACCTGCCCGGCCACGAGCAACGCGTCGATCCCGACGGCGCCGAAATCGTTGACGATGACGCCGAGACGCACCCCGATCTCGTTCGACAGCAGATGATTGAGCAGTGTCGTCTTGCCGGCGCCGAGGAATCCTGCCAACACGACGACCGGTACGGGCGCCGCGATCACGGCTGCTCCTCTCGGCCGGCACCGAGTCCCTCGGCATCACCGCGCAGCCGCGGCGGCGCGATCCACACTGGCCGGTGCGGGATGCCGACACTGCCGAGTCGCGTCGAACAGTCGGCGCACCAGACCCGGATCCCGGGCACGTCGATGCCGTACGGCGGCGCCGCCGCGAAGGGGGCGATCGTGACGGCTGCCCGATCCAGCACCGCCGCGGCCCCGGCCGGATTCCCGCGGGCCGCATGCGTGATCCCGACGGCGAGCTGCGCGAGGCCGCGCCACAGCGGCCTGTCGGGGCCCGTCGATTGTTTCCAATGGTCTTCGAACACATCGTGCGCGTGGAACGGCCGGTGGCGGTCCAGCAGCTCCTGGCCCAGTTCCAATGTCTGGCCCGGAGTGCGGACGATGCCTTCCGGCTGGCGGGGGACGCCGACCGCGCCGTGGGGGAGCGGCCGGCCGAGGGCGTCGCGGGGGCGGTCGTTCTGGGCGCGTCCGCGGTCGTCACGTGCACGTGACCGACGCGGCGTATCGCCGTCGTGCGGGGAACTGCGCTGCTCGGGGTCGTGGCGGGTCACGAGTGCATTGTGCGTGATCGTGCCGCACGGTGGGCGGAGGCCAGCTGGGTGAGCAGTACAGTGCACGTCACAGCCCACACGGCGAGCGCCGCCCACGCTTCCCATCGACCGACGCCGGTGAGCCAGCCGGTGCCGTGGATGGTGCCGAGCTGCCTGCTGGCCTCCCCGTACATGCCGATCGGAAACACCATCGACCACCATGCCGTCCGAAAACGGGGCACGCCGGGGCGCCGCGACAGCTGCCAGACGAACAGCACGATGAGAAGCGGGACAAGCCATGTGGCGAAGGACCACAGGACCATGGAGACGGTCGCGACCACGCCCGGTTCCAGGAGGGACTGCTCCGAACTCAGCCCCAGGATCTGCGCACCGGCGAGCACCGTGATCGCCGCCGAGCCCATGAAGATCCAGTAGGGTGCCACCGTCTCCCGGGGTGCGAGGCGGTGCAGCGTCAGGCGGGAGAACTCGAGCGACGCGATGAGCCCGAACTTCACCACGCCCACCGACCAGCACAGTGCGGCGAACGTCGCCAGGCCGTGGGAGCCGAAATGGGTGGCGTACGCGCCGCAGACCACGGCGACGGACTGCGTCGACACGACCCAGAGGAACCAGGTGCCGTCGACTTGCGCCAGCTCGTCGGCGAAGGAGGCGCGTTTCGCCGTGGCCGCCGCGGCGACGGCGCGTGCGGTGACGGTGTAGCCGAGGACCACCCACGAGGCTATGGAGATCACGACGAACACCAGCGTGGCGATCCGAAGCTCGAGGAAGGCGTAGTGGGCCCCGAGCACACCCGACGCCGCCACGAAGGTCAGCGTCATGAAGCCGCCGTCGCCGGCCGCGCGGTGGTGCTCCCAGCGGAACAGCACCCGCACCGCAAGGGTGAAGTACGTCACATTCGCGATGGCGAACAGCACGGCCGCGGCGATGTGTGCGCCGGAGTTGAGTATCGCCGTGGAGACGATGCCCGTGGCCATCACGAAGGCGAAGGCCCCGCGCCAGAGATCCCGCGGGGCGAGGTCGGGGTCCGGGGAGGCATCTGTCGACGTCGGCACGCGGATCAGCCTATGGGCGCCGCCGTGGATCGGCAGCGGATTGCACCCCCGTCCGCGGGTACCCGGGCGTGCGGATGGGACCGCAACGGGCGCGCCGGCGGGCTGCTGACATAATCGGCGAGCATCGGGTTGATTGCGAAGAACAGTGTTACCCATCAGTTTTTGCGGCAGACCCGCCGCTAGTTATAGTCACCCGATCCCCGGGGCAGATGCGGACACGATCCGCGCTGCGGGTGCGGCCACCCCGCGGGGGACTCTTCAGATCGTGAGCACAAAGCAGGTCGAAAGCACAAAGCAGGTCGAAAGCACAACGCAGAAAGTTTCAGACACTTGGATTCAGCACAGAGCGGTAAGGCTCAGGGTGCCGTGGTGGGCGTGGTTCGGGAGACGAACGACGGCGAGCGCCGCGTGGCTTTGGTGCCGAAGGTAGTGGGCAAACTGGCCGGCAAGGGCGTGAAGGTGATCGTCGAGGCGGGCGCCGGTGAGAGCGCGCTCATCCCGGATGACGCCTATGTCGAGGCCGGAGCGGAGATCGGAGACCCCTGGGCGTCCGAGGTGATCGTCAAGGTCGCCGCACCGAATGCGGGCGAGCTGAGTCGCATGCACTCGGGGCAGACCCTGATCGGATTCCTCAACCCGCGCGGCAACGCCGAGGGCGTCCAGGAGCTCGGCGCGGCGGGTGTCCAGGCGTTCGCGGTGGAGGCGATCCCGCGGATCTCGCGTGCGCAGGCCATGGACGCGCTGTCGTCGCAGGGCAACGTGTCCGGCTACAAGGCTGTGATAGTCGCGGCCACGGAGTCGACCCGGTTCTTCCCGATGCTCACCACTGCGGCGGGCACCGTGAAGCCGGCGACCGTGCTGGTGCTCGGCGTCGGCGTGGCAGGCCTGCAGGCGCTGGCCACCGCCAAGCGGCTCGGCGGCAGGCCCACCGGCTACGACGTGCGCCCGGAGGTGGCCGATCAGGTGCGTTCCGTGGGTGCGCAGTGGCTCGACCTGGGCATCGACGCCGCCGGTGAAGGCGGCTACGCCCGCGAGCTCACCGAGGCCGAACGCGATCAGCAGCAACAGGCGCTCGAGGACGCGATCAAGGGCTTCGACGTGGTGATCACCACGGCGCTGGTGCCCGGGCGTCCCGCTCCGAGGCTGGTGACGGCCGCCGCGGTCGAGGGCATGCGTCCCGGCAGCGTCATCGTGGACCTCGCCGGCGAGACCGGCGGCAACTGCGAGCTCACCGAGCCCGGACAGACCGTCGTCAAGCATGGCGTGACCATCGCGTCGCCGCTCAACCTGCCGGCGACGATGCCCGAGCATGCGAGCGAGCTGTATTCGCGCAACGTCCAGGAGCTGCTCGAGCTGATGCTCGACGACGACGCGCGCCTGGCCCCGGACTTCTCGGACGAGATCCTCGCGGCGGCCTGCGTGACCCGCGCGAAGGAGGACAACTGATGTACACCGGACTTTTGGCGAACATCGCGATCCTGGTGCTGGCCGGGTTCGTCGGCTTCGCCGTGATCTCGAAGGTCCCGAACACCCTGCACACGCCGCTGATGTCGGGTACCAACGCCATCCACGGCATCGTGGTGCTCGGCGCCCTGGTCGTGCTCGGTTCGCTGCCGGCGGACGCGAGTTGGGGCGTGCGGATCATCGCGTTCGTGGCGCTGGTGTTCGGCACGCTCAACGTGGTCGGCGGCTTCGCCGTGACCGACCGCATGCTGGGCATGTTCAAGGGTAAGAAGGAGGCGGCCAAGTGATCCTTGCTGCTGCGCACAACGCCAGCGAGGGACTGCACTACACCGTCCTCGCTCTCTACATCGTCGCATTCGGCATGTTCATCTACGGCCTGATGGGGCTGACCGGTCCGAAGACCGCGGTCCGCGGCAACTGGATCGCCGCGGTGGGCATGCTCCTCGCGGTGGCCGCGACGCTGCTGCAGGTCTACAACGACGGCGCGGTCTCCGACGACGGCCACGGCCGGGTCGACGTCCCCGCGATCAACTGGATCCTCATCGCAGTGGGTCTCGTCCTGGGCGTCGTGCTCGGCATCCCGCCGGCGCTCAAGACCAAGATGACCGCGATGCCGCAGCTCGTCGCCCTGTTCAACGGGGTCGGCGGCGGCACGGTCGCGCTGATCGCCTGGGCCGAGGCCTCGGAGACGAACGGGTTCTTGAACTTCCACGGTGTGGAGCCGGCCTCGCCGATGGTGGTCGGGTCGCTGATCGCGGCGATCATCGGTTCGATCTCGTTCTGGGGTTCGCTGGTGGCGTTCTCCAAGCTGCAGGAGGTCATGCCCAAGGGCCTCGAGAAGTTCGCCACCGGCAACGCGAAGCTGTTCCAGCTGGCCAACATGGTGCTGCTGGTCGTCTCGATCGCCCTCGCCGTGGTGATGGGCGTGCGCGCGGCGACCAATGACGGCTCGTCGATCTGGTGGATGGTGGGCCTGCTCATCGCCGCCGGGATCATGGGCCTGTTCGTGGTGCTGCCGATCGGCGGCGCCGACATGCCGGTGGTGATCTCGCTGCTCAATGCGATGACCGGTCTTTCGGCTGCCGCGGCGGGTATCGCACTCGACAACACGGCGCTCATCGTCGCCGGTATGATCGTCGGCGCCTCCGGCTCGATCCTGACCAACCTCATGGCCAAGGCGATGAACCGGTCGATCCCGGCGATCGTCTTCGGCGCGTTCGGCGGCGGCGACGCGGCCGCGGGCCCCGCCGGTGATGCGGGCGGCACCGTCAAGTCCACCTCGGCGGCGGACGCCGCGATCCAGATGGCCTACGCCAACCAGGTGATCGTGGTGCCCGGTTACGGCCTGGCCGTGGCGCAGGCGCAGCACACGGTCAAGGAGATGGCCAGCCTGCTCGAGGAGAAGGGCGTCGAGGTCAAGTACGCCATCCACCCGGTGGCCGGCCGCATGCCGGGGCACATGAACGTGCTGCTCGCCGAGGCGGACGTGGAGTACGACGCGATGAAGGAGATGGACGACATCAACGGCGAGTTCGGCCGCACCGATGTCGCGATCGTCATCGGCGCCAACGATGTCACCAACCCGGCGGCGCGCAACGATCCGTCGAGCCCGATCCACGGCATGCCGATCCTCAACGTCGATCAGGCGCGCTCGACGATCGTGCTCAAGCGCTCGATGAGCACCGGCTACGCGGGCATCGACAACCCGCTGTTCTACGCGGACGGCACCTCGATGCTCTTCGGTGATGCGAAGAAGTCGGTCGAGACCGTCATCGAGGAGCTCAAGGGGCTCTGACACGACGCGGTCGGCGCGCACAGGACCGGCAGGAAGTACCCTGCACGCCGTTCTGCACCGATGCACCATCGCGGGTCCCGCCCGGCACAGGCCGGCGCGGGGCCCGCGTGCGTCGTGTGCGGGGGAGCCGTGTACTGGTGGGGTGTCCCCGGCGGGTTCCCCGGAAGCAGGCTGATTGACTGGACGCGCGAAAGGCGGGTGCACGATGAGGCGACGAGCGGTGCGAGGCGCCGCCCGCACCCCGATACCGCGGTCGATCTGGGTTCTGGTCAGCGCCGCGTTCGTGATCGCGCTGGGATTCGGCCTGGTGGCGCCGGTACTGCCGCAGTTCGCGAAAAGCTTCGACGTGGGCACCACGGCGGCCACCGTCATCATCAGCGCATTCGCGTTCTTCCGCCTCGTGTTCGCCCCGGCCGGCGGGCGGCTGGTGAATCTCGTCGGTGAGCGGTGGGTGTATCTGACCGGCCTGTTCATCGTCGCGGTCTCCACCGGCGCCTGCGCCTTCGCGGCCGACTACTGGCAGCTGCTGGTCTTCCGCGGACTCGGCGGCATCGGTTCGACCATGTTCACGGTGTCGGCGATGGGTCTGCTGGTGCGCCTGGCCGATCCGGGCGCGCGCGGGCGTGTGACCGGGCTGTATTCGTCGGCTTTCCTGGTGGGGAACATTCTCGGCCCGGTCCTCGGCGGGCTGTTGGCGGGGTTCGGGCTACGTGTGCCCTTCCTGGTGTACGCGGCGGCGCTCATCGTGGCGATGCTCGTGGTGGGGCTGCTGCTCAAGGACGTGCACCCGGCGGACGGCGGTGACGGGCCGGACAAGCCCGCCATGGAACTCCGCGAGGCGCTGGCCCACCGCGCGTATCGGGCGGCGCTGGTGTCCAAATTCGCCAACGGCTGGTCGTCGATGGGGGTGCGGGTGGCGCTCGTGCCGCTGTTCGCGGTCGCCATCGGCGCGGGTGAAAGCATGGCCGGAGTTGCGCTGGCGGTGTTCGCGGTCGGCAACGCCCTCGTGATCATCCCCGCGGGACGGATCGCCGATACACGGGGCCGCAAGCCGATGGTGCTGGCGGGGCTCGTCGTCACCGGAGTCGGCACCGCGGCGCTGGGGCTGTCCGCCGGGTCGGCGATGCTGGTGGTGACCTCCTTCGTCGCCGGTGCCGGAGCGGGCCTGCTCAACGCGCCGCAGCAGGCGGCGGTGGCGGACCTGATCGGTGCCGACCGTCGCGGCGGCAGCGTGCTGGCGGGTTTCCAGATGCTCTCGGACGTCGGTGCGATCATCGGCCCCATCGCCGCGGGCTTCCTGGCGGAACAGGCCTCGTACTCGGTGGCGTTCGCGGTGACGGGCGCGGTGTGTCTGCTTGCCGCCATACCGTGGGCGGGGGCGCCGGAGACGCTGAAAGGAGCACGGCGCGGCGGCTCGGACGTGGTCGTGCGCGGCGAGGACACCGAGCCCGGCCGTTCCTGATCGCGGCCCTGCCCGGGCACGGCGGGCGGTGACCGGACCGCGGCGGCGTCTCCGCGCCGATGGCGGACGGCCGTCATCGGCAGCGGTCGGCGATGCCTGCGAGGACGGTCCGGTCCCCGACGGTGATCGGCAGGGAGTACCGGGCCGCGACGGCGAGGTACTTCGCCGCGTAAAAGCACCGGTAGGCGGCTGCGTCCGGTATCCAGTCCTGCGGCGTGGAGTCGCTCTTGCGCATGTTCGCCGGTCCGTCCACGGCGAGCAGCTCGAAGTCCGTGTCATTGGCGAACCGCTTGCGCTTGGCCGGCGTCCACGCGTGGGCGCCGAGGTCCCATGCGGCGGCGAGCGGGATCACGTGGTCGATCTGCACCTCGCCCGCGTGGGACTTGCGGAATGTGATGCGTCGCCCGGTGTAGGGGTCGTCGAGCAGCCCCGCGACCACGACGCAGCGGTCGGTGCCGGGCCGGAACCGCACGCCGGTCATCGCTCGGGCGAGCACGTCGTTGCGGGTGTCGCAGCCGTTGTGGGACAGCGGGGCGCTGGTCGCGTCCGTCCACGCCGCACCGAACGCGCACCCCTCGCCGGGGCCGCAGCCGCGCTCATACCCGGGGATGTCCGGGCGTTCGGGGATCACCCGCACCCGGTCGAGGAGGGACCGGATCCGTTCTGTCGAGGGGCTGCCCGGCGCCGGCCGGTCGGCCATCGGCGTGAACGCCGCGCAACGGTGCGCCAGGAGCACCGCCGCGATCAATGCGATCAGCCCCGCCGTCCGAGTCAGGACTTCCGCCCACCCCGGGCGGCGCGGCCCGGCGCGTGGTGTTTCGCCGACCTGCTGCCGTGCGTTCCCCCGTGGCATCGTCCCCCCGCGACGTCGTCCCCTCGTACATGATGTCCGAGCCTCGGATCATCCGCTCCCCGGCGACCGATTCTGCCTTCGGGACACTCAGCCCGCCAGGCGCAGCGGATTCTCGAGGGCCCCGGCGACGGTGGCCAGGAACCGTCCGGCCAGCTCCCCGTCGATGATCCGGTGATCGAAGGACAACCCGAGCGTGACGACGTCGCGGACGGCGAGCGCGTCGTCGCACACCCACGGCCTGCGCGCGACGGCGCCGAGCGACAGGATGGCCGACTCGCCGGGGTTGATCACGGCGTTGCCGGCTTCGAGCCCGAACACGCCGATGTTGGTGATCGTGAAAGTCCCTCCGCGCAGGCGGGCCGGAGGGGTGCGCCCGGCCCGTGCCTCGGTGACGAGTTCGTCGAGCGAGGCCGCGAGCCCGGCCAGCCCCAGGGAGTCGGCGGCGGGGATGTGCGGGACGGTCAGGCCGTGCGGTCCGGCGACGGCGATCCCGAGGTTCACGTGGGGATGCTCGACGATCGCCTCGCCGGCCTCGTCCCAGGACGCGTTGACGAGCGGGTGCCGGGCGAGTGCGACGAGTACAGCCTTGGCGACGAGCGTCAGGGGGGTGGGCCGCACGCCGCGGAAGTCGGCGGCATAACCGCCGGTGCCGGTGTCGGGGTCGGTGTCGGTGCTGCCGGCGGTGACGCGCAGCCGTCGCAGCAGGTCCATCGCGGTGGTGACGTCGACCGTGCGGAATCCGGACGCGTGCGGGATCGAGCGTGCGCTCGCGGTGACCGCCTCTGCCGTGGCCCGGCGGAACGCGTCCGCCGGGGTGCGGCGGACGTCTTCGTCCCCGCCGGCGTCCCTCCCGCCGGCGTCCCTCCCGTCAGCGTGAACTGCGACGTCGTCCTCGGTGATGACCCCGTCGTCGCGGGCGGGTCGGACGGCGGTGAGGTCGACGCCGAGCGTACGGGCGGCCTTGCGGGCGGATGGCTTCGCGCGGGGGCCGTCCTCACGGCCGGTCCGGAATGCCGTGGCCGGGGTTGCGTGAGAACGACGGCGCCACCCGGTGCGGCCCGGCCGGTGCGGCAAGGGGCCGGATCCGACGAGCGTGGGTGGCGCAGGCTCGACGGCGGCGGGGGCCTCTGCTGCGCCGGGGCTTTCAGTGGCAGGGGCGTCTTCCTCGCCGGGGCTCGCGGCACCGTGGCCTTCAGTGGCAGGGGGCGCGGTGGTGCCGGTGCCGGTGTCGATCGAGACGAGTGGTTCGCCGACGACGACGGTGGCACCGGGCTCGGCGTGGAGTGCGACGACGGTCCCCGCGATCGGCGCGGGCAGCTCCACCACCGCCTTGGCCGTTTCCACCTCGCACACCTGTTGGTCGAGCTCCACGGTGTCGCCGACGGCCACCGACCACGACAGCAACTCGGCCTCGGTGAGCCCCTCACCGAGGTCCGGCAGGAGGAAATCCATGGGCGCGCTCATTGCGCCAGCACCTGGTCGAGGGCGTCGAGGATGCGGTCGACGCCCGGGACGTAGTGCGATTCCGCGCGGGCCGCAGGATACGGGGTGTGGAATCCGCCGACACGTGTCACAGGCGCCTCCAGCCGGTAGAAGCAACGCTCGGTGATCCGCGCGGCGATCTCCGCCCCGAGCCCCATGAACACGGGCGCCTCGTGCGCCACCACCAGGCGTCCCGTGCGCCGCACCGACGCCTCGATCGTGTCGAAATCTATGGGCGAGAGGGAGCGCAGGTCGATGATCTCCACGCCGCACTCGGGGGCTGCGGTCTCCGCGGCCTCGACGGCCGTGCTCACGAGGGCGCCGTACGTGACTATGGTCGCCGCGGCGTCGCCGTTCCCGAGATCCGTCAGGCGTGCGCCGCCGAGCGGTTCGGGGGGAGGGGTGCTGAAATCCACCGGCGCCTTCTCCCAGTACCGCCGCTTGGGTTCGAAGACGATGACCGGGTCGGGTGCGGCGATCGCCTGGCGGGTCATCCAGTAGCCGTCCGACGGGGTGGCGGGGCTGACGACCCGGATCCCTGCGGTGTGGGCGAAGTAGGCCTCCGGGGACTCCGAGTGGTGTTCCACCGCGCCGATCCCGCCGCCGAACGGGATGCGGATCGTGAGCGGCATCCGCACCAGGCCGCGGGTGCGGTTGTGGATCTTCGCCACCTGCGTGACGATCTGATCGAAGGCGGGGTAGACGAAACCGTCGAATTGGATCTCGCACACCGGCCGCTTGCCGCGCAGCGCCATCCCGAAGGCGGTGCCGATGATGCCGGACTCGGCGAGCGGCGTGTCGATCACCCGCCGTTCGCCGAAGTCCTTCTGCAGGCCGTCGGTGACGCGGAACACGCCGCCGAGCCGGCCCAGGTCCTCGCCCATGATCACGACCCGCTCGTCGTCCTCGAGCGCACGGCGCAGCCCTGCTCCGATGGCGGGCGCCAGGGCCATGCGTGTGACGGCTCCGTCGGCCTCAGATGCGGCGTCGCGAATCTTCGCGGTGGTCATCGCGGGACCTCCTTGCCGGTGGACGGGCCGGCGGGGCCGGCCGGGGTGGCCGCCCCGCCGAGGGACGCGAGGTAGTCGGCGTAGGCGCGGCGCTCCTCGTCGATCAGCGGATGCGGCGCGGCGTAGACGTGCTCGAAGATCCCCGCCGCATCGGGTTCCGGGAGTTCCGCACACGCCGTGCGGTAACGCTGCGCGGCGTCGTCGGCGGCGTTGCGCACCTCGTCCGCATCCGCATCGGTGAGCAGTCCGGAGTCCGCGAGGAACCGGCGCATGCGCTCGACCGGGTCGCGGGCACGCCACGCCTCCAGCTCTGCGGCGGACCGGTACCGCGTGGGGTCGTCGTTGGTGGTGTGCGGGCCGAGCCGGTAGGTGACCGCTTCGACGAAGTACGGCCCGCCGCCCGCACGCACGTGTGCGGTGGCCGTGCGGGTGGCGGCGAGGACGGCGAGCACGTCGTTGCCGTCGACGCGCAGTGAGGGGATGCCGAAACCGTGTGCGCGTTGTGCGGGTTGCACGGCGGTCTGCTGTGCGACGGGGACGCTGATCGCGAACTGGTTGTTGGTGCAGAAGAACACCACCGGCGCCGTGGTCGTGGCGGCGAAGTTGAGTGCCTCGTTCAGGTCGCCCTGGCTCGTCGCGCCGTCGCCGAAGAATGCGATCGCCCGGTCCTGGGAGCCGTCGAGCGCGGCGGCCATCGCGTACCCGGCGGCGTGCAACCCGTGCGCGCCCACGATGATCGCCGGGTTGGTGATCCCGTACTCGTCGGGGTCCCACCCGCCCAGGGCGCTGCCGCGCCACATGGGGAGCACCTGCTCCGGAGGGACGCCCCGCAGTGCGGCCATGAGCGCCTCGCGGTAGCTGATGAAAAGGTGGTCGTGGCGTTCCGCCGCCCGTGCGGCGCCCACGAGCACGGCCTCCTGGCCGGCGATCGGCGCCCACAGCGCGAGCGCGCCTTGGCGGGCCATTGCGAGGCACTGCTCGTCGATGCGGCGCAGCACCGCCAAGTCGCGGTAGAGCCCCAGCAACGCGTGGTGGTCGTCGAGGATGTCGTCGAGCCGGTCCCGCAGGGCGGGGGCGGTGGCGCTCCCGGCGTCCGGTTCCAGCACGCCCGACGTGGGCAAGGGGCCGGAGAGATCGGCGCGTTCGGCGGTCATAGTCGCCTCCTCGTGCCCGTCCGGAGGTCTTCCGGGGCGGGAGACTGCCTCCTGGTGACCCGCGCCGCGTCGGGCCGCGCCCGCCCCTGTCGGGGCCGGCACGCGGTGCCTCCGCAGTCGGCGCCGCCGCCCGGTGGGGCCGGGCACCGTGCGCGCGTCCTCCCTCCAGCATGCCCCGTTTTGCGCTCGGCGCACACCGATTCGCCGATGTGGCCCGATCCCGGTGTTTTCGGGTACGGCCGGACGGGAAGAGTCCTACGATGAGATCCAGCTCACCGATCGTCGGCGATCACTCCGGAGTCCGCAGGCGGTGCGGTCTTCGCCGGACTGCCGCCGAACCGCCGCTGAACCGCCGCTGTTTCGTTCGCTGGAAAGGCGCATCATGAGCATGTTCTGCATTCGTTCTCGCGGAAACGCCGTCCGGTCCGCAGGCGCGGCCGTCGGGCTGTGTGCCGCCGTGGCCCTCACGCTGGCAGGCTGCGGCAGCTCCGGCGGCTCCGGCGCCGCCACCACCGACACCTCGCCGCCCACCGCGGCGGTGCAGCAGACGACGGGCGCGGGGGCCGCGGATGCGAGCGGCCTGACACAGCAGGAGAAGAGCGCCATCACCTCGGCGTATGAGACGTTCTTCTCCGGCAAGTCGGACGCGCAGACCAAGCTGGGAGTGATCGAGGATCCCGACCGCTTCGCGAAGACGATCAACGCCCAGTCCTCTTCGGGGCTGGCCGAATCGACGTCGGTCACCGTGAGCGAGATGAGCCTTGTCAGCCCAGGCCGCGCGTCGGTGGTCTACACGATCCTCATGGACGACAAGCCCGTGCTGCCGGACCAGACCGGGTACGCGGTGAAGGTCGACGGCAAGTGGAAGGTGTCCGCGTCCTCGTTCTGCGGGTTGCTCACCCTGGAGAACGGCGGCACGCCCCCGGCGGAGTGCGCGGCGCAGGGCGGTGCCCCCGCCGCGACGAGCGCCCCGGCCGCTCCGACGAGCTGACCTGAGGGGGCCGGCATTGTCCACGGGCGCCGCGGCGGCCGGCGCGACGCGGCCGCAACGTGTTGCGCTGGGCACGGTGTGCGCTGTCCTGTTCCTGACGTTCATCGACACGACGATCGTCTCCGTGGCACTCGGCGACGTGCAGTCCGATCTGCATGCCGGGGTCATCTCACTGCAGTGGGTGGTCAACGCCTACACGCTGGTGTTCGCCAGCCTCATGCTCACGGCGGGGACATTGGGCGACAGGCTCGGGCGCAAGCGGGTCATGGTCGCGGGGATGGTCGTGTTCTGCATCGGTTCGCTGATCGCCGCGACGGCTCCCACCGTGACGCTGCTCATCGTCGGCCGCGCGGTGATGGGGATCGGCGCGGCCGGGTCCGAGCCGGGGACGCTGTCGGTGATCCGCCATGTGTTCCCCGAGGAGCACGCGCGGGCGAAGGCCATCGGCGTGTGGGCCGCGGTGTCGGGGGTGGCGCTCGCGCTCGGGCCGGTGGTGGGCGGAGTCCTGGTCGGCGCGTTCTCGTGGCGTGCCATCTTCTGGTTCAACGTGATCCTGGGCGTCGCCCTGGTGGTGGCGGCGGTCCTGTGGGTTCCGGACAGCCGGGACCGTCAGCAGGGTCGGGTCGACCTGCCCGGCTTCCTGCTCGGTTCGACGTTCCTCGCGTGCGTCATCTACGCGGGAATCGCGGGCCAGGAGGTCGGCTACTTCGCCGGCAACGTGTTGACGCTCTTCGCCGTGGGCGCGGTGGCGCTGGCAGGGTTCATCGTCGTCGAGCTGCGCGCGGACAACCCGATGTTCGATTTCCGCTACCTGCGGATACCCATCGTGGGCAGTGCGTTGACGGTGGCGTTCACCATCTACTTCGGCATCTTCTCGATCTTCTTTTTCACCGCGCTGTACCTGCAGGAGGTGGTCGGATACTCGGCGTGGCGCACAGCGGCGGTGTTCGCGCCGATGGCGGTCGCGATCGTTCTCGGCTCCCTGCTCGCCGGCGTGTGGGTGTCGCGATCGATGCCGAGCATCCCGATGATCGTCGGCTGTGTTCTGGCCGGCGGAGGGATTCTCCTAACCCGCCCGCTGCTGCACCAGGACGCCGATTTCACGGTGCTGGCGTTGTCGTTGATGGTGGCCGGCGTCGGCTTCGGTATCGCCGTGGTGCCGTTGACCTCCGCGGTGCTCTCGGGCGTCCCGGGCGAGCACTCCGGGATGGCGGCGGCGGCGACCAACACGATGCGTCAAGTGGGCGCGGTGATCGGGGTGGCGGCGCTCGGCGGGCTCGTGAACGCCAACCTCACTAGCGGGCTCAAATCGAGGCTGCGCGAGCTGGGCATCCCACCCACCTTCGACTCGATCATCATCAACGGGATCGAGACCGGCAAGGTGCCGCAGGGGGCCGGCAGCGGCGACTACGAGCAGACCTACGGATCGATCGTGGTCAAGGTGATCCAGGCCACCTACGAAGCCTTCCATGCCGGCCTGGACACCGCGCTGCTCGTGTCCGGTCTGTTGATCTTCCTGGCCGCGCTCGTCGTGCTCGCCGGGATGTTCCGTCAGCGTGCGCGCGGGGGAGCGCGGCTGTGATCGGCCTTTCCGGCCGGCGCCGGGGTGCTACTTGTGACCGAGGTGACGTGCGTCGAACGGCCTGTCGCTAGTATGTTGCCGGGTCGCGGGGCCGCCCGGGACACGACCGACGATGAAGCGAGCACATCGGCGGTCCGGCCGGGTCGGGGCCGGTGCCGTGCGCGGAAGGACGATCAATGGCCGGGGGTCGGCACCAGGCTGCCAACAACTCAGGGGGTGTGCTGCGGTACGCCGCGCTGGCGGTGATCGCCATCGTGGTGGTCGTCGCCGGCATCGTCGTGTTCCAGGTCGTACGCGGCAGTGGCTGCTCTTCGACGACGGCCGTGGCCGTGGACGTCGACCCGGCGCTGGCGCCGGCGGTGCAGCAGGCCGTCGCCGCGGTGCCCGCGGAGGACCGCGGTTGCTCGGACTTCCAGGTGAGGGCGCGCGGTTCCGCCACCACGATGAATGCGCTTCTGCACGGGATCGACGTCCCGCAGCTGTGGATTCCGGAGTCCACCCGCTGGGTCACCAAGGTCAATCAGGCGGCGGATATGCCCGTCGACATCGGCACCCCGTCCGTGGCCACGTCCCCGGTCGTGGTCGCGGCCGCGGCGGGCGCGGTCCCCGCCGCCCGCACCTGGACCGATGTGCTGCGCACCCCGGGGATCAGGCTGGGCAATCCTCAGGCCAGCGCCGTGGCGGAGGCGCCCATCCTCGCGTCCGCGGCCGAGCAACAGGCCGCGGGCACCGATCAGGCGGCGGCCGAGCAGGCCATGGTCGCCGCGGCGCAGGCGCAGAGCATGCAGCTGAGCGCCGACGCGCAGACTGTGTCCGACGGGGCCGCCGAGCCGGAGGACATCCTCGGCTCCGGCGAGGGGCCGGCGGTGGTGACCGAGCAGCAGGTCGTGCAGCTCGGCGGCGGATACCAGGCGACGGTCCCGGACGCCGGCACTGTGATGATGGACTACCCGCTGGTGGTGACGGCGCGCGGTGAAGCGAAGGCCGACGCGGCCGAGCGGGCGGCGGACCTCGCCGCGGTGCTCGCCTCCGACGCCGGCCGGGAGGCGTTCACCGCCACGGGCTTCCGCGTGGACGGTGCGCCGCTGCCGGGCGGTGCGGGCGTCGGCGGCGTGCCGGTGCTCACGATTCCGGATCCCGCCGCGGCGGAAGCCGCGCTGAAGAAGTGGAACGTGCTCGCAGTGCCGGTGCGCAGCCTCGTCCTGTTCGACGTCTCCGGGTCGATGTCCTACGTCGCGGACCAGGAGAACAGCCGCATGCAGCTCACGCAGAAGGCGGCGCGCATCGGTGAGAGCCTCTTCCCGGACAACACGCAGCTCGGGGTGTGGGCGTTCTCGCTCAACCTGGACGGGCCGCAGCGCGACTACAAAGAGCTCGTGCCCATCAAGAGGCTGGATGCGCAGACCGGCGCCGGTACTACTCAGCGCGAGGCGGTGAGCGCGGCGGTGGACGAGCTGGGCGGCCTCGTCGGTGGGGGCACCGGACTCTACGACACGATCAGCGCCGCATACCGCCAGGTCCAGTCCACCTATGATCCCAATGCGGTCAACTCGGTCATCGTGCTCACCGACGGCGAGAACGAGGACCCGGTGAGCCTGACGAAGGAGCAGCTTCTGCAGCAGCTGCACCAGGAGGCGGATCCGGCGCGCCCCGTGCTCATCATCACGATCGGCATCACGGAGGACGCGGACGCGGAGGTGCTCCAGGAGATCTCCGCCGCCACCGGCGGATCGAGCTACCTCGCACGCGACCCGGCGGACATCCCGCAGGTGTTCGCGCAGGCGATCGCACAGCGCGGAAAGTGACGCCCGTACCGCCTGCGGCCGTTCCGCGCGGGCTGCACGCGCGGTGGGAGGAGGGCGCGGGGCTGCTGGTGTGGAGCGCCGAGCAGGGGCGCGTGCGGTTCCTCGCGCGCGCACTGGGGCGCCGATCGCCGCGCCACAGTGTGCGGATGCCGTGGCAGGAGGAGTCTGGGTCCGGCTACGAGGCTCTCGGATTCGCGCCCGCGGCCGCGGCGGACTTCCTCACCGCGCTGGGGACGGATTCCGCTGCGGTGCGCCCCGAGGAGACAGGTGAGGACCTGGCATATCTGGCCGCGGTGGTGGCCGGCATCGACCGGTGGGCGGCCGCGGGCCAGGTGGTCCCGGACCTGCGGCGTGTCGACGAGGAATGGTGGCCCCGATGGGCGCTGGAGTGGAGTGCGGGACAGCGGGCCTGGCGCGCGCAGTGGGCCGCCGCCATGCCGCCGTCCGTGCGCGGCTCTGGCGCCGAACCGGCCTCGGCGTTCGACGACTTCACCGCGGCGATGACGGACGCGGTGGTACGTCGGCGCCTCGAGAGCCGGGGCGGGCGTCCGGCTCCGGCGGCGCACCCGCTGCTGGCGGCTCTCGTGGCGGGCGACCCGGTGGCCGAACACGGGGCCGCCGCGGCCGGCCGGCTCGCAGCTTGGCACGAGGGGGCGCGTTCCGGCGGGTTGCAGCTGGTACTGCGGCTGCTCGAACCCGTGGACGCCGCCGACGTCGCGGGCGACCACGGCACAGAGGGCCCTGCCACCGGCCCGTCGGCATTCGGCGATGGGCAGGGCGCAGCGCCCCAGGCCGACGGAGGCGACCTGTGGCGCCTCCAGGTCTGTGTGCGCAGCGAGGATCGGGCCCCGGTGCCCCTGTCGTTGACGCAGGCGGACCGCGATTCGGTGCGGGTGTGCATCGGCGCATTGGAGGAGGCGATGCGCGTATACCCGTTGCTGCGCGAGCTTCCCCGAGACCGGGATTCGCTGGACATGCTCATGCCGGAGGCCGCCGTCTCGGATCTGGTGCAGCACGGAGCGCAGGCGCTGTCCGCCGCGTCGATCACGGTGCTGCTCCCGCGGGCATGGCGGGTGGTGGAGCCCACGGTGCGTGTGCGGGTGTCGTCGCCGGACGTGCCCGCAGCGCCCGGCGAGGCACGGACCGGCCTGGACCACCTGGTCGAGTTCGACATGGAGGTGGCGCTGGGAGACACGGTGCTGCGGCCCGGCGAGCTCGACGAACTGGCACGCCGGAACTCCGACCTGGTCAAGCTGCGCGGCGAATGGGTGCGCGCGGACGGCGCGGCCCTGCGGGACGCCGCGCGCTACCTTTCCGCCCGGCGGGCGGATCCCGCGACGCTCGCCGCGCTGCTGCGCACGCTGGCGACGGACCCGCCGCCGGTGCCGCTCGGCGCGGTCTCCGCGACCGGGTGGGTCAAGGCTCTCTTCGGCGAGGAGTCCGCGGCGGACCGGGCGGTGCCGGCGCCGGCCGGCCTGGCGGCGCGGCTGCGCGACTATCAGCTGCGCGGACTGTCGTGGATGTCGTACATGGCCGACCTGGGACTGGGGGCGATGCTCGCCGACGACATGGGGCTCGGCAAGACCGTCCAGGTGCTGGCGCTGGAAGTGCGCGCGCGGGAGCGCGGAGCGCGCCGCCCCACCCTGGTGGTCTGCCCGATGTCCGTGGTCGGCAACTGGGAACGCGAGGCGGCGCGATTCGCGCCCGGTCTGCGGGTGCACGTGCACCACGGGACCGCGCGCCCGCGCGGCGACGAGCTTGCCGCCCGCGTCGCCGCGTCGGACCTGGTGCTCACCACCTATGCGCTGCTCGCGCGGGACGTCGAGGAACTGCGCGCGTTGCGGTTCGAGCGGGTGGTGCTCGACGAGGCCCAGCACATCAAGAACGAGCGCACCGCGCAGGCGCGGGCCGCGCGCAAGATCCAGGCCCGCCACCGGCTGGCGTTGACGGGCACGCCCGTCGAGAACCGGCTGTCCGAGCTGCGGGCGATCCTCGACTTCGTCAACCCCGGCATGCTGGGAAGCGCGGCCAAGTTCCGCGCCGCGTTCACGGTGCCGATCGAGACCGAGCGCGACCCGCACGCGCTCGACCGGTTGCGCGCGGTGACGGCGCCGTTCGTGCTCCGACGGGTCAAAACGGACCGGGCCGTCGTCGCCGACCTGCCCGACAAGCAGGAGATGACGGTACGCGTGAACCTGACGGCGGAGCAGGCGACGCTCTACCGGGCGGTGCTCGACGACCTCGAGGAGAAGCTGGACGGCGCGAAGGGGATGGCGCGCCGCGGCGCGGTGCTCACGGCGCTGCTGCACCTCAAACAGGTGTGCAACCACCCCGCGCACTATCTGGGCGACGGATCCGCCCTGATGCGGCGCGGCCGGCATCGCAGCGGCAAGCTGGCCCTCGTGGAGGACGTGGTGGGTGATGTGCTGGCGGACGGCGAGAAGATCCTCCTCTTCACGCAGTTCCGCGAGTTCGCCACGATGGTGGGCCCGTGGCTCGCCGGCCGCTTCGGCCTCGGGGAGGTGCCGGTGCTGCACGGCGGCGTCGCGCGCGGCGCGCGGGAGGCCATGATCGCCGCGTTCCAGTCCGACGGCGGCCCGCAGGTGATGGTGCTCTCGCTCAAGGCGGGCGGCACCGGGCTCAACCTCACGGCGGCCAACCACGTGGTGCATCTGGACAGGTGGTGGAACCCGGCGGTGGAGGACCAGGCCACCGACAGGGCGTTCCGCATCGGGCAGACCCGTGACGTGCAGGTGCGCAAGCTGGTGGCGGTGGGGACGCTGGAGGAGCGGATCGACGAGCTCCTGGCGGGCAAGAGCGAGCTGGCCCAGCTGAGCGTGCGCGGCGGCGAGTCGTGGGTCACCGAGCTCGACGACAAGGCCCTGCACATCCTGGTGGCACTGGGCGAGGAGGCGCAGGGGGAATGAGCCCACGTCGCATACCGCCGCGCGGACCGGGTCTGGTGCTGCGCTCCGCCGGCGGCACGGGGTGGGGCGGACGCCTCGCCCGCACGGTCGAGCGGATCGTCGACGCCGACGTCCTGCGCCGTGGCCGGACGGTGGCGCGCTCAGGCCAGGTGCTTTCGCTGCAGGTCACGCCGGGCGCCGTGCGCGGGGTGGTGCAGGGTTCGCAGCCGGACCCGTTCGAGACGGTGTGCGCCGTACGGGAGCTGGACGGCTACGACCGTGCGGAGATCGTCGCACAAGTGCGTGCGGAGCCGGGAATCCTCACTGCGCTGGCCTCGGGGGAGGTGACGGAGTCGCTGGCGGAGCGGCTGCTGCCGGCGGATTCCGCGGACCTCGACTTCGACTGCAGCTGCCCGGACTACAGCTGGCCGTGCAAACACGGTGCGGCGCTGCTGCTGCTGACCGCGCAAGAGGTGGGGGTGCGTCCGCTGCAGATCCTCGCCTGGCGCGGGCTGACGGTGGACTCGCTGGTGGAAGCCGTCGCCGCGGCGACGGACGAGGAGCCGACCACCGCGGCTGCCGCCGGCGACGACCCGTTCGCGGTGCGCGGAACGCTGCCGCCGATGCCCGGGCCTGACGCGGGCGCGGGGCCGGCCGTCGACCGGCTGGACACGGCGCGCCTGCGTGCCGCTCTGCGTTTGTGGGGGGCGGACACGTCCTGCGCAGAACGGGACCTGCGCGCCCTGTATCAGAGGTTCATGGCCGACTGAGGAGCGGCAGGGAGCTCCGGGGTGCTGTGCGCGTGTCGGGACGGCCGTTCCAGTATGCGGGACCCTGCCTGCCGGTTCGGCGTGCGGCTATGGTCACAATGGCAGGAGCGGATGCGGGCGAAGCGCCCGGATCCCGGCACTCGGCTTCGGGAACCCGGCAGCGTGAGGCCCTTCGACGAGGCCCGGAACGGGACGACGAGGACGCGAGGTGGCATTGATGCAGGCAGGGCAGGATACAAGCGCAGGCGGGAACCCTGTGCGCGAGAACGGCGGTCCGGAGACCGGGCGTGCGGGCGCCGGTGCGGTGGACCTGGGCGACGGAGTGTGGCAGCTCGCTGTCCCGTTCCCCAATCCGCTCAAGGACACGCTGGTCTATGCGATGGAGTCGCCCGGCGGACTGATCCTGGTCGACGCCGGCTGGGACGGCGACCAGTCGTGGGCGGGGCTCACCTCGGCCGTCGAAGCGACCGGCTACGCCATGTCCGACATCGAAGGGGTCGTACTCACCCACTTCCACCCGGATCACACGGGCCTGTGCGGACGGGTGCGAGAGGCCTCGGGTGCGTGGATCGCGATGCACGACAGCGACTTCCACACATTCGATCTGATGACCGGCAGCCGCGACGCGGCCTGGCTGGACGAGCAGACGGCCAACCTGCGCGCGGCGGGCGCATCGGAGGCGGATCTCGATGCGTTCCGGGAGGGATCCGAGACCGCGCCGCCCACCACGCGCGCGTCCCGGCCGGACCGATTGCTGGCGGACGACGAGAAGATCCCGCTGGTGGGCAGGTCGCTGCGCACCGTGTGGACCCCCGGCCACACTCCCGGGCACGTGTGCTTCGCCCTCGACTCCGCCGGCATGGTGTTCACCGGCGACCACGTCCTGCAGAAGACGACGCCGCACGTGGGCAACTTCGTCTTCCCGCTCGAGGAGCGCGACGCGCTGGACGAGTTCATGCGATCGCAGCGCAGGATCGCCGCGATGGGGATCACCCGCGCGTACGGTGCGCACGGGACGCCGATCGCCGACCTGGCCGGCCGTTCCGCGCAGCTCCTCGCACATCACGAGGAACGGCTGGACGACCTGTGCCGCGACCTCGAGGACGGTGCGCTGACGTTGTGGCAGATCGCCGCGCGGATGCAGTGGTACCGGCCCTGGGATGAACTTCCCGTGATGGGCAAGCAGATGGCGCTGTCCGAGGCCGCAGCGCACCTGAGGTACCTGGTCGGCAAGGGCCGCGTCGTGCGGCTGCCGGAATCCGACCCGGCCCGGTTCGGCAACGCCGGCCGCGGGTAGACCGCGTCGCCTAGACCGCTCGGCGGTCCCGGGCGGGAGCCGCCGCGGCGGCGTCCTCGTCGACCGCGGGCATCGCACCTCCGAGGACCTTCGGGGGCGGCGGCCCGCGGCTGCGGTTTCGTCCGGTACGGGCGGGATGGGGCGCGGTGGGCGTGGCGCGACGGCCTCGCCGGGCCCCGCGAGCGCCGGGTGCCGGCGGAGTACGAGGGGGATCGCGGCGTTCCAGATTCCGCAGAACGCCACGATCGCCGCCGACGCGGCGAACACCGCGCCGACCGTGTCGGTGAGGTAGTGGGCGCCCGCGATGACGCGGGCGAACATCACCAGCAGCACCAGCAGCACGCCCGCGGTGGCGATGGTGTCGCGCCGATCGGTGCGCCGGGCCAGGAAGAACGCGGCGAAGACAAGGGACACGGCGAGCGCGGTGTGGCCGCTGGGGTACGAGGGGCCGTCGGCCGCGTCGAACGGCGGACGCGGGCGGTCGAACACGTACTTGAGCACCATCACGCACGCCCACCCGACGCCGACGGTGAGGACGGTGGCCAGCGCCGCGAGCCGTCGGCCTCGCAGGACGAGTGCGGCGGCCCAGACGCAGAGCACCGCCAGGCCCGTCACGGACGAGAATCCGACGGTGACGATCGACACCGCAGCGTGGACCCACCCCGAGTCCAGCGCATGCAACCCGGCCGAGACGGCGTCGTCGCGTGCGGAGAGCGCGTCGGCCGCCGTGACGACCACCCCGAGAACGAGCGAGGCGGCGAGCAGGGCCAGGGAGACCGCCGGCCACGCGCGGATCTTCGGCAGGGAGCAGATGCTGCGGGTATCTACTGGCACACGACGATTCTGCACGTTCCCGCGCGTCGGCGTCGGCGGCGGAGCCCGGGGGCGCACCGCGCACCGGGGCAAGAGTCGAAAAAAGGCCGGGGGACGTGGTCTGTCCCTCCGGCCGATCGCGGTGGCAGGCCTTGTGCACGCTGTGGTGCGCACGACCGTCAGAGTGCCCCCGGCAGGATTCGAACCTGCGCACCCGCCTCCGGAGGGCGGTGCTCTATCCCCTGAGCTACGGGGGCGCGCCCGCGAAAAGTCAGGCGTGCCGTTCGGCAGAAACGACACTAGCGCATTGCCTGCCGGATCCGAAAACCGGCGGGCCGACGGGGCGCCCTGCGGCCCGGCCGCGCCCGGCGCGGGAGGCACTGCGATGCGGAGCGGTGGCGGATGCGGCGCCGCGGCGGCCAGGCAATAGGATGGGCGTCTGTGACTCCCGCCGATCTCGCAGAACTCGTCCGCGCCACCACGCTGAAGGTCCTCGCCGCCGCCGGCCTGGACGTGTCCTTCGTCCCTGCGACCCTGTCGGTGGAGCGTCCCCGCAATCCGGAACACGGCGACTACGCCAGCAACATCGCCATGCAGATCGCCAAGAAGGTCGGCCGCCCGCCGCGTGCGCTGGCCGAGTCGATCGTCGCGGAACTCGCCGCCGCGGACGGGATTGCAGCGGCCGAGATCGCCGGCCCCGGGTTCATCAACATCCGGTTGGGGGCAGCCGCGCAGGGCGCGATCGTGGAGAGAGTGCTCGAGCAGCAGGCCGGCTACGGTACGGGCCGCGCGCTGGCGGGCAGCCGGATCAATCTGGAGTTCGTCTCGGCCAACCCCACCGGTCCGATCCACCTCGGCGGCACCCGATGGGCCGCGGTGGGCGACGCCCTCGGGCGCGTCCTCACAGCCCAGGGGGCCGAGGTCACCCGCGAGTACTACTTCAACGATCACGGTGCGCAGATCGACCGGTTCACCGATTCGCTCGTCGCGGCGGCCACCGGCGCGCCGACGCCCGAGAACGGCTACGCGGGGCAGTACATCTCCCAGATCGCCGGCGACGTGCTCGAGCGCCGCCCCGACGCGCTGTCGTTGCCGGAGGCCGAACGGGCCGAGGTGTTCCGCGCTGTCGGCGTCGAGCTGATGTTCGCGCATATCAAGCGCACCCTGTCGGAGTTCGGCACGGAGTTCGACGTCTACTTCCATGAGAACTCGCTGTTCGATTCGGGCGCCGTGGACCGCTCGGTCGAAGAGCTCAAGGAGTCCGGGAACCTCTACGAGGCGGACGGCGCGTGGTGGCTGCGCAGCAGCGACTACGGGGACGACAAGGACCGCGTCGTCATCAAAAGCGACGGTCATGCGGCCTACATCGCCGGTGACATCGCGTACTTGCAGGACAAGCGGGCCCGCGGGTTCGACCTGTGCATCTACATGCTCGGTGCCGACCATCACGGATACGTCGGCCGGCTCAAGGCGGTGGCCGCGGCGTTCGGCGATGACCCGGCCACGGTGGAGGTGCTGATCGGCCAGATGGTCAACCTCGTCCGTGACGGCGCCGCGGTGAAGATGAGCAAGCGTGCGGGCACGGTGATCACGCTCGACGACCTCGTCGATGCCATCGGCGTCGACGCGGCCCGCTATGCGCTCATCCGCTCGTCCGTCGACCAGTCCATCGACATCGACCTGGAACTGTGGGCGAGCAGCAGCAGCGAGAATCCGGTCTACTACGTGCAGTATGCGCACGCGCGCCTGTGTTCGTTGGCGCGCAATGCGGCCGACCTCGGCGTCACCGCCGACAGTGCGCGGCCGGGCCTGCTCGACCATCCCCGCGAGGGTGACCTCATCCGCACGATCGGCGAGTTCCCGCGCGTCGTCGCCACCGCGGCGGAGCTGCGTGAGCCCCACCGTGTGGCGCGCTACCTCGAGGAGCTGGCCGGCACGTATCACCGCTTCTACGACTCGTGCCGGGTTCTGCCGCGCGGAGACGAGGAGGCCACGGACGTGCACGCGGCCCGGCTGGCGCTGTGCGACGCGGCCCGGCAGGTGGTGGCCAACGGGCTCGGACTGCTCGGCGTGACGGCCCCGGAGAAGATGTGAACGCGCACCCGGCCGGAGAGGGACACGTGGAACCAGCGCATGCGGACGGGTTGCCCGAACGCCCCGCGAGCCCGGAGGAGACCGGGCGGATTCCGGAGAAGGTGTGGCCGCGCGGCTGCGCGCGTGGCGAGGACGGCGAGGTCCGGCTGGCGGGGGCCCCGGTGACGGGGCTCGCGGCCGAGTTCGGCACCCCGCTGTTCGTCGTCGACGAGGACGACTTCCGGGGCCGCTGCCGGGAGATGGCCGCTGCGTTCGGCGGCGCTGCGAACGTGCACTACGCGTCGAAGGCGTTTCTGTCTGCGGAGATCGCGCGATGGGTGGCCGATGAGGGCCTGTCGCTGGACGTCGCTTCCGGCGGCGAGCTGGCCGTGGCCCTGCACGGCGGTTTTCCGGCGGGCCGCATCGCCATGCACGGCAACAACAAGTCCGTGCAGGAGCTCACGGCGGCGGTCGAGGCCGGCGTGGGGCATGTCGTCGTCGATTCGATGCAGGAGATCGCACGGCTCGACGACGTGGCGGCGCAGGCGGGCGTGGTGCAGGACGTCCTGGTGCGCGTGACCGTGGGCGTGGAGGCGCATACCCACGAGTTCATCGCCACCGCCCACGAGGATCAGAAGTTCGGTTTCTCGCTGTCCTCGGGGGACGTGATGGCCGCCGTGCGCGCGGTGTTCGCGTCGGGAAACCTCCGCCTGGTGGGGCTGCACAGCCACATCGGTTCGCAGATCTTCGAGATCGACGGTTTCGAACTCGCCGCGCACCGGGTGATCGGGCTGCTCGGCAGGATCGTCGAGGAGTTCGGTGTGGAGCGCACCCGCGGGCTCGACACCGTCGACCTGGGCGGAGGCCTGGGCATCGCGTACACGCCTGCCGAGGATCCGCCGCCGGTGGCCGAGCTCGCCGCCAAGCTGACGGGGATCGTCGCGTCGGAGGCCGTAGCGGCGGGCGTCCCCGCCCCCCGTCTCACCGTCGAGCCGGGCCGGGCGATCGCGGGGCCGGGTACGGTTACGCTGTACGAGGTCGGCACGGTCAAACCGGTCACGGTTGGATCCGGTGCGCAACGCCGTTACATCAGCGTCGACGGCGGCATGAGCGACAACATCCGCACCGCCCTGTACGACGCCGAGTACGACGTGCGCCTCGTCTCGCGTGCTTCGACGGCCGAGCCCGCCGTCTCCCGCGTCGTGGGCAAGCACTGCGAGTCCGGGGACATCGTGGTGCGCAACGCGTGGCTGCCGGACGACCTCGCACCCGGCGACCTGCTCGGCGTCGCGGCGACGGGCGCTTACTGTTATTCGATGTCCAGCCGGTACAACTTGATCACCCGCCCCGCGGTGGTGGCTGTACGCGGTGGTGCGGCGCGGCTGATCCTGCGCCGGGAAACCGTGGACGACCTGCTCAGCTTGGAGGTGTAACTGATGGCCCACCGGGAAATCGGCGTGGCGGTACTCGGTCTCGGCAATGTCGGCGGCGAGGTCGTGCGCATCCTGCGCTCCGCGTCGGCGGACTTCGAGGCGCGGGTCGGCGCGCCTCTGGTGCTGCGCGGCATCGCCGTGCGCAGCATCGGGTCCGGCCGCGGCGTGCCGGAGGACCTGCTCACCACCGACGCGCAGGCGCTTGTCGAACGCGACGACGTCGACATCGTCGTCGAGGTGATCGGCGGCATCGAACCGGTGCGCACCCTCATCCTCACCGCGTTGCAGTCCGGAAAATCGGTGGTCACCGCGAACAAGGCGCTGCTGGCCGACTACACGGGCGAACTCGCGTCGGCGGCCAAGGACGCGGACGTCGACCTGTACTTCGAGGCGGCCGTCGCCGGCGCGATCCCGGTCGTGCGGCCGTTGATGCAGTCGCTCGCCGGGGACCGCGTCGACCGTGTCGTCGGCATCGTCAACGGCACGACCAACTACATCCTGTCGGCGATGGACGCCACGGGCGCCGACTACTCCGATTCGCTGGCGGACGCGAGCCGCCTGGGATACGCGGAGGCCGACCCCACGGCCGACGTGGAGGGCTACGACGCGGCCGCCAAGGCGGCGATCCTGGCGTCCCTCGCCTTCCACACCCGGGTCACCGCGGCCGACGTGTACCGCGAGGGGATCTCCGCCATCACCGCCGCTGACCTGGCCTCCGCCCGTGCGGTGGGATGCACCGTGAAGCTGCTCGCCATGTGCGAACGGGTCCCCGGGCGCCCCGACGTCGCGGACGGCGAGGACTGGGTGTCCGCCCGGGTGTATCCCGCACTCGTGCCGTTGACGCACCCGCTGGCCAACGTGGACGGGGCGTTCAACGCCGTCGTCGTCGAGGCGGAAGCGGCCGGCAGGCTCATGTTCTACGGGCAAGGGGCCGGCGGCGGGCCCACCGCCTCCTCGGTGCTGGGCGATCTCGTCAGCGCCGCGCGCAACAAGGTGCACGGCGGCAAGGGCCCGGACGAGTCCACGTACGCCGGGCTCCGGATCGGCCCGATGGGGGATACGCCCACCCGCTACCACGTGTTCATGGAGGTCACCGACCGGGTCGGCGTGCTCTCCGCGGTGGCGGCGGAGTTCTCCAAGCACGATGTGAGCATCTCGGTGGTGCGGCAGGAGGACACCGAGGTGGGTGCGTCGCTCGTGGTCGTCACCCACATGGCTCTCGAGTCCGCGCTGCGTGACACCGTGGCCGCGCTGGAGAACCTGGAGTATGTCAACGCTGTCACGAGCGTGCTGAGAATGGAAGGCACCGGAGAATGAGCACCCAGCACACCCCCGTACACCGCGCCTGGCCGGGTCTGATCGCGGCCTACCGGGACCGTCTGGCCATCGGGGAGGAATGGGACCCGGTCACCCTGTTCGAGGGCGGAACGCCGCTCGTGCCCGCACCGCACCTGTCGGAGGCCACCGGATGCCGCGCGTACCTCAAGGTCGAGGGGCTCAATCCCACCGGGTCGTTCAAGGACCGTGGGATGACGATGGCCGTCACCGACGCGCGCGCCCGGGGACAGCGTGCGGTGCTGTGCGCGTCCACCGGCAACACCTCGGCGTCGGCCGCCGCATACGCCACCCGCGCGGGGATGACCTGCGCGGTGCTGGTGCCGTCCGGGAAGATCGCGATGGGCAAGCTTGCGCAGGCGGTCATGCACGGCGCCAAGATCATCCAGGTGGACGGAAACTTCGACGACTGCCTCGAACTGGCACGCAAGACCACCACCGAGTTCCCGAGCATCGGTCTGGTCAACTCGGTGAACCCGGTGCGCATCGAAGGGCAGAAGACCGCCGCCTTCGAGATCTGCGACGTGCTGGGCGACGCGCCGGACATCCACGCGCTGCCGGTGGGCAATGCCGGCAACATCACCGCGTACTGGCGCGGCTACAGCGAATACCATGCCGACGGCGTCACGGGAAAGCGCCCGCGGATGCTGGGAGTGCAGGCCGCCGGTGCCGCGCCGCTGGTGTCGGGTGCGCCGGTGAAGAACCCGGAGACCATCGCCACCGCCATCCGTATCGGTGCACCGGCCTCATGGAACGGCGCGGTGTCGGCCAAGGAAGAGTCCGGCGGGCAGTTCCGTGCGGCCACCGACGAGGAGATCCTGGCCGCGTACCGCTTCATCGCGGGCCGCGAGGGCGTGTTCGTCGAGCCCGCGTCCGCGGCGAGCGTCGCCGGAGTGCTGGCGGCCGCGGAGGACGGTTGGCTCGAACCCGGGCAGACCCTGGTGTGCACGGTGACCGGCAACGGGCTCAAGGATCCCGACACTGCCCTGCTGGGCATGCCCGAGGTCAAGCCGATCGGCGTCGATCCCGTCGCGGTGGCCGCCGCGCTGGACCTGGCCTGATGGTGCGGACCGCGCAGACGATCGAGGGACGTGCGATGACCGAGGTTCTCCCGGAGGGGGTGCGGGCACGGGTGCAGGTGCCCGCGTCCAGCGCCAACCTCGGACCGGGGTTCGATTCGCTGGGACTCGCGCTGGGCATCCACGACCTCATCGACGTCTCCACCACCGGCTCCGGTCTCGATGTGGACGTTGCGGGCGAGGGGGCGGGCGAGGTGTCGCTGAGCTCCTCGCATCTTGTCGTGCGGGCGGTCGAGCGCGGGCTCGACGCGGCCGGCGTCTGGGCGACCGGACTCCGCGTGGCGTGCCGCAACGCGATCCCCCATTCACGGGGCCTGGGTTCGTCGGCCGCCGCGGTCGTCGGCGGGCTCGTGGCCGCCAACGAACTCGTCACGGAATCATTTCCGGAGCACCGGCTGACGGACGATCAGCTTCTGCAATTGGCGTCCGATTTCGAGGGGCATCCGGACAACGCTGCGGCATGCATATTCGGCGGCGCCACGGTGTCGTGGTCGGACCATTGCGGCCCGGACCGCCGGTATTCGACCGCGCCGCTGGCGGTGCACCCCGATATCCGCGCGCACGTGTTCGTACCCACGGCGCGGTCGTCGACGTCCGCGGCGCGGGGCCTGCTTCCGGAACAAGTGCCGCACACGGCTGCGGCCTTCAACGCGGGGCGGTCCGCGCTCATGGTGGTGGCGCTGACGCAGCGTCCGGACCTGCTGTTGGAGGGCACGGAGGATCTCCTGCACCAGCCGTACCGGGCCAAGGCGATGCCCGAATCGGCGCGGCTGGTGTCGGCCCTGCGTGAACGCGGGATCGCCGCGGCGATCTCCGGGGCCGGCCCCACGGTGCTGGCGCTGAGCACTGCGGATCCGGGTGCGGCCGAGCAGGAGACTGCGCGGGCTCTCGGAATGACGATGCGGTCCGTCGGCGTCGCACGGGGGGCCGGCCGCCTCTGACGGCGCCGGATGCCGCTGCGGCCCCGCACCCCGTGGGGGAGTGCGGGGCCGCAGCGGTTCGGCCGCGCCGCGTCAGATGCGTTCCACCTCGAGATCGCCGGCCTGATAGCTCGAACGCAGTCGCTTCTTGTCGAACTTGCCCACCGAGGTCTTGGGCACCTCGGTGATCCGCGCCCAGTTCTCCGGCAGCTGCCACTTCGCGATGCTGCCCGCCATGAAGTCCCGCAGCACCTGCGGAGTGGTGTCCGAACCCTCGCGGAGCACGACCGCGACGAGCGGGCGCTCGTCCCACTTCTCGTCGGGGACGCCGATCACGGCGGCCTCGAGGACATCGGGATGCCCCATGACGAGGTTCTCCAGGTCGACGGAGGAGATCCACTCGCCGCCGGACTTGATGATGTCCTTGGACCTGTCGGTGAGTGTCAGGTACCCATCGGGGGTGATCCGCCCGACGTCGCCCGTCTTCAACCATCCGTCGTCGAACTTGTCCGCGGAATCGACGCCGTAGTAGGCGCCCGCGATCCACGGCCCCCGCACCTCGAGCTCGCCCACCGACTCGCCGTCCTTGGGGACGACGGCGCCGTCGTCGTCGACCAGACGCGCCTCGACGGCGGCGGGGAACCGGCCCTGCGTGTACCGGTAGCGCCAGGCCTCGTCGCCCTCCGCGCCGGCCGGGGGGTTGGCCACGGAGCCGAGTGGGGACGTCTCGGTCATGCCCCACGCGTGGAGCACCCGGATGCCGTACTGCTCTTCGAACGCGTGCATCAACGACGGTGGCACTGCCGAGCCTCCGACGACGACCCACTCCATCGAGGAGACGTCGTCGTCGTGGTCCTCCAGGTGGTGCAGGAGCCCCTGCCAGATCGCCGGCACGGCCGCCGCGAAGTTGGGGCGGGCCTCGGCGATCATCCGCGCCAGGGGGGCCGGCTGGAGGAAACGGTCCGGCATGAGCAGCGACGCGCCGATCATGAACGCCGCGTACGGCATGCCCCACGACATGGCATGGAACTGCGGCACGATCGCGAGCGCGAGGTCGCCCTGCTTGAGGCCCATGCCGTCCGTCATGCAGACCGACATCGAGTGGAGCCAGATGGACCTGTGCGAATACGCGACGCCCTTGGGGTCCCCCGTGGTCCCGGACGTGTAGCACATGGCCGCCGCGGTGCGCTCGTCGAGCTCGGGCCAGTCGAACTCGTCCGCCTCCGCGGCGATGAGCTGCTCCCAGCTGTGCACCGTCATTCCGTCGGGGAGGTCGAACTCCGGCACGTGCGACCCGCTCACGACGATGTGGCGCACGGTCGTGAACTCCGGAATGCGCGGTGCCAGCAGTGGGACGAGGGTGGGATCGACCAGGATGACGTGGTCCTCGGCGTGGTTCACCACGTGCACCAGTTGGTCCGGGAACAAGCGGATGTTCAGGGTGTGCAGTACGGCGCCCATCGCGGGAATGCCCAGGTAGGCCTCGAGGTGTTCCTGGTTGTTCCACATGAAGGTGCCGACCCGCTGGTCGCCGGTGACGCCCAGGCCGCGGAGGGCGTGCGCCAGGCGGGCGCAGCGCCGGCCCACTTCGGCGTAACTCGCGCTGCGGGGCCCCTCGTCCGTCCAGGTGATCACCTGGGCCTCGCTGTGGACGGTGCTTCCGTAGCGCAACAGTTGCGCGATCGAAAGCGGGGCCTCCTGCATCGTGCTGAGCATCGGATCTCCTGCCTATGGTGGATCGCCCCCGCGGGACGTCGGTTGTGACCACGACCATATCGTCCGTCGGGCGGCTGCGGGAGAGTCGGAACGGGAACGCGACGCGCCGGGGGTGTTGTTGCAGGGGTGATCCGGCCGGGCTATCCTGGACGCTGTCCGCACGAAATGTGCTGATTCGCATGCTCCCCAACGCTGTGTCGCGGGGTTCATGCAGAACGGGTCGACGCCCAGTGGGCTGCTGATCCGGATGTCGTTCCGATGCTCCGTCTCGCCTGGACGATGATCTTCCTTCCGAGCGGTCGGCCGAGGGGCGGCACTGTCCGGCCGGTTCTTCTTTGAGGGCATGCTCCTGATTCCTCCAGGGCTTGCTCGGCGGCGGAACCCCGGTGGCGGACCAGGTCAGCCGATTGGCGTCTCCCGTGCACCACTGCATCGTGCATGCAGACGGCCAGTGCTCGGCGCGCAACGAACGCCGTGCAGGGAGCTGTTCGGCGTCGTGCTGTTTGACGGAGCGTCAGGGGCGCACCGCGCGGCCCGGCGCGGGGGCGGCGCTGCAGGTCCGGGCGTATGCGCCGGATCGGTGGCGCCTGGCTGACGTGCGGCGACCGAAGACTCATCACCATCGGCGCAGGCGGATTCCACCCGCCGATGGGTGCCAGCCCGTGAACATCGCGCAATGCGATCTACGGCCAGGCCCGGGAGCGATCCGCGCCCGGGTAAAGAAAGGACCTCCGTGACCGATACGGAACTCATCAACACCGCAGCCGCCGCGCAAGGCGGTGGCCGCGCGCGCGGCGGCGACAAGTCCGCGGTGTCGTCCATGCTTCTTCCCGAGCTGAAGGCGCTGGCCGTGCAGCTCGGGATCAAGGGCACGTCGGGCATGCGCAAGGGGCAGCTGCTCGCGGCGATCCAAGAGCACCAGTCCGGTGGCGGGGGCGCGAAGAGTGCCGCGCCGGCCGCCCGGCGGAAGGCGCCCGCGGCGGCGGAGGCGCCGGCCAAGGACGCCTCCGTCGCGGTGTCACCTGAGCCGAGCGCGCCCGCCCGGAAGGCGCCCGCTCCCGCGGATGCCGCAGAAGGCGGAACGGCGGGCGATGGCGCCCGGCAGAAGCGGGAGGCAGCGCCGGCGGACGTATCGCCGGCGTCACGCGAGGCGCACGGGGACCGGCGCGCCGGCGGTGCCGATCAGCGTCAGGGCGATCAGCGTCAGGCCGATCAGCAACAGGCCGATCAGCGTCAGGGCGACCGGCCCGATGCCGCCGGTGGCGGCAAGGCGGCCCGCGCGCGCGGCGGCGACGGGAACGGTCGCGGCGACGAAGACGGCAACCGCAGGGATCGTGGCGGGCAGTCGCGGCGCGGAAGCCGGGACAACCGCGGTGGCAACGACAACCGCGGTGGCAACGACAACCGCGGTGGTGACAAGAACGCTCACGCCAAGTCGTCCGATCACGGCGGCGAGAAAAGTACCGATGGCCAGGGCGGCAACTCCGGAGGCCAGGGCGGAAACTCCGGAAACCAGGGTGGCCGTGGCCGCGGTCAGGGCGACGGAGACGGGGGTGGCCGGCGCGGACGCCGATTCCGTGAGCGCAGGCGTGGCCGCGACCGTGGCGACCGTGGCGGCGACGTCGAGGTGCGTGACGACGATGTACTGCAGCCCGTGGCCGGGATCATCGACGTACTCGACAACTACGCGTTCGTGCGCACCTCCGGCTACCTTCCGGGGTCCAACGACGTGTACGTGTCGATGAACATGGTCCGCAAGAACGGGCTGCGCCGCGGCGACGCGATCACCGGGGCCGTCCGGGTGCCGCGGGACAACGACCACCAGAATCAGCGTCAGAAGTTCAATCCTCTGGTGCGGTTGGACACCGTCAACGGTGCCGACGTGGACACTGCCAAGGCGCGCTCGGAGTTCTCCAAACTGACGCCGCTCTACCCCAACCAGCGGTTGCGTCTCGAAACCGAGCCGAACCAGCTGACCACAAGGGTCATCGACCTGATCATGCCCATCGGCAAGGGGCAGCGGGCGCTCATCGTCAGTCCGCCCAAGGCGGGCAAGACGACCGTTCTGCAAAGCATCGCCAATGCGATCGCCACGAACAATCCCGAGTGCTACCTGATGGTGGTGCTCGTCGACGAGCGGCCGGAAGAAGTGACCGACATGCAACGGTCGGTGCGCGGCGAGGTCATCGCCTCGACCTTCGACCGTCCGCCGTCGGACCACACCTCGGTGGCGGAGCTCGCCATCGAACGGGCCAAGCGGTTGGTCGAGTCGGGCAAGGACGTCGTGGTGCTGCTGGATTCGATCACGAGGCTCGGTCGTGCCTACAACAACTCGTCCCCGGCGTCGGGCCGCATCCTTTCCGGCGGCGTCGATTCGACCGCGCTGTACCCGCCCAAACGGTTCCTGGGCGCGGCGCGCAACATCGAGCACGGGGGCTCTCTGACGATCATCGCCACGGCGATGGTCGAGACCGGTTCGCAGGGCGACACGGTCATCTTCGAGGAGTTCAAGGGCACCGGCAACGCGGAACTCAAGCTGGACCGGAAGATCGCGGAGCGCCGCGTGTTCCCGGCCGTCGACATCAACCCCTCGGGCACCCGCAGGGACGACCTGCTGCTGGCGCCGGAGGAGGCCGCCGTGGTGCATAAGCTGCGCCGGGTGATGTCCGGGCTCGATGCGCAGCAGGCCATCGACGTCCTGATGGAGCAGCTGAAGAAGACCAGGACGAACTACGAGTTCCTCATGCAGGTCTCCAAGACGGCACTCGGGGCCGCCCCCGAGTGAGCGTCCGGTACCCGATGCGGGTTCCGGGAACAAAACGCGCTCTGACATACTTGTACGGTTGTGTCCGGTACCGGTTCACGTCGTCGGCCTGACTGCCGGCGGCGACCCGGGACCACTACGAGAGGACCCCATGAAGACTGGCATCCACCCCGAGTACGTCGCGACCACCGTCGTGTGCGGCTGCGGGAACACGTTCGAGACCATGAGCACGAAGGAAGACGGGCGTATCAACGTCGAGGTCTGCTCCAAGTGCCACCCGTTCTACACCGGAAAGCAGAAGATCCTCGACACCGGCGGCCGTGTGGCCCGCTTCGAGGCGCGCTACGGCAAGCGCACCAAGGGCTCTTCCGCGAAGTAGCCGTGCCGCCGGCGCCCGTCCTGCAGCCAACGCAGGCCGGGCGCCGGCGTCGTTCCGGCACCGGCCGGTGACGGACCGTCGGGTCCGTCCGCACGGCAGACCCTTCAATCGAGGAGTGAGATGAGCGGGACGCGGCAGCCGTCGGCGATCGACGACATCCTTGCCGAGCATGCGGGTCTGCAACAGCAGATGTCCGATCCGGCGCTGCATGACGATCCGGCGGCGGCCCGCCGCGTGGGGAAGCGCTTCGCGCAACTCTCGCCGGTGATCGCGGTTCACGACCGGTTGGCGGCGGCCCGCGCGGATCTCGAGGCCGCGCGTGAACTGGCGGCGGAGGACGCGGCGTTCGCGCAGGAAGCCCAGGCGCTGGAGGCGCGTGTGGACGAGCTCGACGCCCAGTTGACGGACCTTCTCGCCCCCCGCGACCCCCACGACGGCGACGATGTCGTGCTCGAGGTCAAGAGCGGGGAGGGCGGCGAGGAGTCCGCACTGTTCGCGTCCGACCTGGCGCGGATGTACCTGCGCTATGCCGAGCACTGCGGCTGGAAGGTCGAGATCCTCGGCGCGTCCGTATCCGATCTGGGCGGGTACAAGGAGGCGACGTTGTCGATCAAGTCGCGTGGCGACGGCCCCGACGGCGTGTGGGCGAGGCTGAAATTCGAGGGCGGGGTCCACCGGGTGCAACGGGTGCCGGTGACGGAGTCGCAGGGCCGGGTGCACACATCCGCCGCCGGCGTGCTGGTGTACCCGGAACCGGAGGAGGTCGAGGACATCGCGATCGATGATGCGGACATCCGCGTCGACGTCTACCGATCCTCCGGCAAGGGCGGCCAGGGGGTGAACACCACCGACTCGGCGGTGCGCATCACGCATTTGCCCACCGGCATCGTGGTCACCTGTCAGAACGAGCGTTCGCAGCTGCAGAACAAGGCCCGTGCCCTGCAGGTGCTCGCGGCGCGGCTCAAGGCGGCGGCGGAGGAGGCCGCCGAGGCGGAGGCGGCGGAGGATCGGCACAGCCAGATCCGCACTGTCGACCGTTCCGAGCGCATCCGCACATACAACTTCCCGGAGAACCGGATCGCCGACCACCGCATCGGGTTCAAGGCCCACAACCTCGACGCCGTACTGGACGGCGAGCTCGGGCCGTTGCTCGATGCGCTGGAACAGGCCGACCGCGACGCACGGGTGCAGGCGGAATGACGAGGCCCGCGACGGCGGTGCGGCGATGACCCGCCGGCCGCTCCGGCTCGCGATCATCGACGCCGCAGCGGAACTGGCGTCCGCCGGCGTCCCGGATCCCCGGATCGACGCGGAGATCCTCGCGGCCCATGTCGCGAGGGTCGAACGGTCACGGCTCGGTCTTGTGCCGCTGGTCGACGAGGACGTGCTCGTCCGCTACCGCGAGCTGGTCGCTCTGCGAGCGACACGGGTGCCGCTGCAGCACATTCTGGGCAGCGCCCCCCTCGGCCCGATCGACGTCGCCGTGGGGCCCGGTGTCTTCACCCCCCGGTTCGAGACCGAGCTGCTGTTCGCCTGGGCGGTCGCGGGCCTGCGCCGGTGGGACGAGGCCCGTGAATGCAGCACCGATTCCGCGCGGCGGCCGGGTCCGGAGCGCGCCGGCCCCGTCGTGCTCGATCTGTGCACCGGATCGGGTGCGCTGGCCCTGGCGATCGCGCATGAAAGGCCCGACGCCGAGGTGCACGCCGTGGAACTCGACACCGCCGCGCTCGCGTGGGCCCGCCGGAATGCCGACGCGCGCGCCCGGGCGGGCGACACGCCCATCCACCTGCACCAGGGCGATGTCACCGACCGGGACCTGCTCGCGCGGCTCGAGGGGGGCGTCGACGTGATCGTGGCGAATCCGCCCTACGTGCCGGAGTCGACGCCGGTCGAGGTGGAGGTGCGGGATCATGATCCCGTCCGGGCCGTATTCGCCGGCCCGGACGGCCTGGACGTGATCCGGCCGATGGTCGCCAATATCGCCAGGTGGCTGCGGATCGACGGCATCGTGGGCGTCGAACACGACGCGACCAACGGCGACGCGACGGCCGGGCTGTTCCGTGCTCGGAGGGTCTTCGACGACGTCTCACAGGAGGCGGACCTCGTCGGCAGGCCGCGGTTCGTGGTGGCGAGGCGTGCGGCGACCGCAGCCGAGGCGCAGTGGTGGCGGTGAACCCGGCGCCGGGCGGAGCGCGCACCACCGTGATTCGGACAGATGATTGGATGAGGATGTGAACACTGTTTTCGACTGTGCGGATCCAGCCTCGCGGGCGGCCGGGATCGATGCCGCCGCATCGGCATTGCGCTCCGGGCGGCTGGTGGTGATGCCGACGGACACCGTGTACGGACTCGGGTGCGACGCTTTCGACGGCGATGCGGTGTCGGCTCTCCTGCGAGCGAAGGGCCGCGGGCGCGACATGCCCGTGCCTGTGCTGGTGGGCTCGTGGTCGACCATCGACGGTCTCGTCTACAGCGTCTCCGACCAGGCGCGGAGCCTGATCCGGGCGTTCTGGCCGGGCGGTCTGAGCCTGGTGGTGCGGCAGGCCCCGTCGCTCGGCTGGGACCTGGGCGACGCGCATGGCACCGTGATGCTGCGCATGCCGCTGCACCCCGTGGCCGTCGAACTGCTGCGCACGGTGGGCCCGATGGCCGTGTCCAGCGCCAATATCTCGGGGCGTCCGCCGAGCACGACGATGGCCGACGCCAAGGCGCAGCTCGGCTCCGCTGTGGAGGTCTTCCTCGACGGGGGCCGTTGCGAGCACGGCGTGCCGTCGACGATCGTCGACGTCAGCGGCACCGCACCGCGCATCCTGCGTGAGGGGGCGGTGACCGCGCAATCGGTGGCGGACGTCGTCGGCGTCTCCGTCGAGGACCTGCGGTCCTGAGGGCGGGGCGGACGCCATCAGCGGGGCAATCGTCGACGGCGCAGCGATGTCCGCTGTGCCGGGGTCGCCGGGCACGGCCGTGAGCGTGGTCGCTCAGGCCGCCGGCGGTTTGGGCGTGCCGGTGCGCGAGCTGGGCCTGCTGGTATTGGCGAGTGCGGTGATCACGTTCCTGGTGACAGGCGTGGTCCGAGTGCTCGCGATCCGGTTCGGCGCGATGGCGATCCCGCGGCAACGCGACGTGCACGCGACGCCCGTCCCGCGGCTCGGCGGCGTCGGCATGTATCTCGGCATAGTCATCTCGTTCGGGCTGGCCAGTCAGCTGCCCGCACTCACCCGGGGGTTCGAGTTCGGCACCGATGTCGTCGCCGTCATGGTCGCGGGGGCGGTCATCGTCATCGTCGGCGCCATCGACGACACCTGGGGGCTCGACGCGCTCACCAAATTCGTCGGGCAGGTCACGGCCGCGGGAGTCATGGTCGTTTTCGGCCTGACCTGGTTTCTGCTGTTCCTCCCGTGGGGCGGGGGAGTGACGGTGGTCCTCGACCAGCTCCAGGCCGGCACGCTCACCGTCCTCGTCACGGTGGTCATGATCAACGCGGTCAACTTCATCGACGGGCTCGACGGTCTTGCCGCGGGCGTGGGCCTGATCGCCGCTGCCGCGGTGTGCCTGTTCTCTGTGAGCCTCCTGCGCGACCAGGGCGGAGACGTCAGCGCGTATCCGCCCGCGATGATCGCAGCCGCGCTGGGCGGGGCGTGCCTGGGGTTCCTGCCGCACAATTTCCATCGCGCGCGGATCTTCATGGGCGACTCCGGTTCGATGCTCATCGGCCTCATGCTGGCCGCCGCGTCGACGAGCGCGTCCGGGCGCATCGGTCTGGCCGCATATGGGACCAAAGACCTGCTCGCCCTGCTTTCGCCCGTGCTCGTGGTGGGGGCGATCATGTTCATCCCGTTCCTCGACCTACTGCTGGCGGTGGTCCGTCGTACCCGGGCGGGGCGCAGCCCCTTCAGCCCGGACAAGATGCACCTGCACCACCGGCTGCTGCAGATCGGGCATTCACACCGCCGGGTGGTGCTCCTGCTCTACCTGTGGACCGTGTCGCTGGCGTTCCTGGCGGTGGGGCCGGCGTTGCTGGGGATCGCCGTGGTGATCCCCATCGCCGCCGGGCTGTTCCTGGTGGCGATCGCGGCGACCGTGGTTCCGCGGTTGCGGTCGTGACGCATCGGCCGCACACCGGCGACGACGCGGTGGCGCGCTCAGGCTATGCTCACTGCCTGTGAACCACCCAGGCGCGCAAGACTCCAATCAATTCGCACCGTTGCTGGCGGCGATCCGCTACGGTGCGGTCGGCCTGGCGGCGGTCACCGTCGTCAGCCTCGTGGTGTGGGGACTGGTCGCGGGCGTGCCGGGCGTATGGGGAGCGCTCGTCGGGGCCGCCGTGGGCGGGGCCTTCATCCTCGCGACCATCATCATCATGTATGCCACCAGGAACGTGGCCCCGACGACGACGGGCGCCATCCTGCTGGGCAGCTGGCTGCTCAAGATCATCATCGCCATCGCCGTGATGGTCGTCGTCCGGCGCATGGACTTCTACGACAAGCCGGCGCTGGTGGTCACGATCATCGCCGTCCTCGTGGTGATGCTCGCCGCGGAGTCGACTGCCATCGCGCGCACCAACGCGACGTACGTGACGCCGGAGCCGTCCGTCGGCGACGCGGACGAGGGTGCCTCCGCCACGGCGGCCCGGGACGGGGACGGCACCGAGGAGGAGGGGAGCGGGGGACCCGCGAAGCGCTGAACGCGTGGGCGGATTGCCCGCCGTACTACGGCATGTAGTATATTCACGGAGGGCGACCCCCGCGGGCATGCGGCGGCCGGGATTGATAGGCTGCAGCCCGGCAGGCCTGCGAAGCGGCCCCGAAAGGTGTCCGTGGTCACGCACCGAGACCACGCGTCAGTGCGGGCTGCGGCAGGCCGGGCGGAGTGCCGGTCGGCGGCCGATAGACCAGCGTCAGATCAATATTCGGATCAGATTCACACTGTGGCTTCATCGACGGACCGAGAACGGGAGAGACCGCGAGCGCAATGAGCTTCTTTGACTACGGAGAATTCCATCCGCCGGAGCTGCAGGAAGAGTTCTTCCCCGGGCCACTGTTGTTCGGTGACACCCCGTTCGAGATCGACAGGCTGATCATGGTGCGGCTGATCATGACGGCCGCGCTGCTCCTGTTCTTCTATCTGGGATTGCGGCGCGCCCGCATCGTCCCGCGCGGATTGCAGAACGTCGTCGAGTACCTGATGGACTTCGTCCGGATCTACGTGGGCGAGGAGATCCTCGGCAAGGAACAGGCCAAGCGGTTCATGCCGCTGCTGATGACCATCTTCTTCATGGTCCTGGCGCTGAACCTCTCGTCGATCATACCGTTCCTCAACATCTCCTCGAACGGTCTGATCGGACCACCGCTCGTCCTGGCCGTGGTCGCCTACATCGCGTTCAACTACGCCGGCATCAAGAAGTACGGGTTCTTCCGGTTCTTCAAGTCGACGGTCGTCATCCCCAATGTGCCGTGGCCTCTGCTGATCCTCCTCGTGCCGATCGAGTTCGTCTCGACCTTCATCCTCCGGCCGTTCACGCTGACGATCCGTCTCATGGCCAACATGCTCTCCGGGCACATCCTGCTCGTGCTGTTCTTCGGCGCGACCCAGTTCTTCTTCTTCGGCGAGGCCATGGGCTGGATGCGCCCGTTCGGCATCGCATCGCTGCTGGTGGGCTTCGCGTTCACGGGCTTCGAACTGCTGGTGATCGTCCTGCAGGCGTACATCTTCGTGCTGCTGACGGCCGTGTACATCGACCTCGCCCTGCATGCCGAAGAGCATTGACCGGGGACATCACCGAACTTCCGGACCGACCGACAACCCACAGACCGACTCGGCGACCACACACCGGCGCTGAGCCACACGAAAAAGGAATGGATTGACAATGAGCGTTGCGCAGCAGGCTGTCGAGTTCCTGGCGGCTGATGAAATGAAGTTCAAGGGCCTCGGCGCAGTCGGCTACGGCCTGGCGGCCATCGGCCCGGGCGTCGGCATCGGCATCGTCGTCGGCAAGGCCATCGAAGGCATGGCCCGGCAGCCGGAGATGTCCGGCCAGATCCGCACCACGATGTTCCTCGGCATCGCCTTCACCGAGGCGCTGGCGCTCATCGGCATCGTCACCGGCTTCATCTTCTAGATCATGCTGAGCACCCATCTGGCCGTTCTTGCGGCCGAGGAATCGGACCACAACCCGATCTTCCCGACGGCGTACGACATCGTCTGGTCGATCGTGGTTCTCATCATCATCGGCTTTTTCTTCTGGAAGTTCGCGCTTCCCGCCTACCGCAAGGTGATGGACGAGCGTTCCGAGAAGATCGAGGGCGGCATCGCCCGCGCCGAGGAAGCGCAGGCCAAGGCGCAGTCAGCGCTGGAGCAGTACACCGCCCAGCTCTCCGAGGCGCGCGTCGAGGCGGCCCGCATCCGTGAGGACGCGCAGGATCAGGGCAAGCAGATCATCGCGGAGATGAAGACCAAGGCCCAGGAGGAGAGCGACCGTATCGTCGCCGCCGGCAGCAGCCAGCTCGCCGCGCAGCGTCAGCAGATCGTCGCCGAGCTGCGTGGGGATCTCGGACGCACCGCCGTGGATCTTTCCGAGAAGATCATCGGTGAATCGCTGTCCGACGACGTCAAGCGTGCCAGCACCATCGACCGGTTCCTCAGCGAGCTGGATTCCGTCGATGCGGGGGCCGCGGACAAGGTGGGCCGGTGACGGAGATGTACGCGGCAAGCCGTGAGGCCCTGGGAGCCGCACGGGCATCGCTGCAGGCCGAGCTGTCCGCTACGACGGACGGGACGGGGGCCGGGACGATCGGCGGCGACCTGTTCGTGGTGGTCGACGTGCTGACCTCCGAGCGGAGCCTGCGCGGTCTGCTGTCCGATCCGTCCGCGGAGCAGTCCGCCCGCGAACGTCTCGCCGACACCGTGTTCAGCGAGAAGATCGGCGAGGGCGCGCAGAAGGTGCTGCGCAGCGCCGTCGGCCAGCAGTGGTCGTCCGCCCGCGACCTGGTCGACTCGGTCGAGCTGCTCGGGCGCGAGGCGTACCTGGTCTCAGCGGATCAGCAGGGCCGGCTTGCACTGGTCGAGGACGAGCTCTTCCGGCTCGGGCGGATCGTCGCGGGCAACCCGGAACTGGAGATCGCGTTGACGGACCGCACAGCGGACCCCGAACGCAAACGGCAGCTGATCTCCCGCCTGCTCTACGGCAAGGTCACGCCGGTGACCGAGGCGCTGGCGACGCAGGGCGTCGGCCGACTGAGCGGCCCGCCGGCGGCGCTGTTCGACACCCTGTCGAACATGGCGGCGGAACGCCGCGACCAGGCGGTCGCGCATGTCCGCAGCGCCACCCCCATGACGGAGTTGCAGCAGCAGAAGCTGGTGGACTCCCTGTCGCGCTTGTACAACCGGCGCGTCACGGTCCACGTGGAGGTAGAGCCCGCTCTGCTGTCGGGCGTGGTCGTCCGCGTCGGTGACGAGGTCATCGATGGCAGCGGCGCGGGCAGGCTGGCGGCCGTCCGCAAGTCCATCGGCTGAGCGCGGCGGCGGCCCGAGCGGGTCACACGAGCATCGGCACAGTGAAAACCCACAATCGATACCCGAGAGCAGGAAGAACATGGCGGAGCTGACGATCTCCTCCGACGAGATCCGTAGCGCGATCGAGAATTACACCGCGAGCTACTCCCCGGAGGCCTCCCGCGAGGAGGTCGGCGTGGTCACGGACACCAGCGACGGCATTGCGCACATCAGCGGCCTGCCGTCGGCGATGTCGAACGAGCTGCTGGAGTTCCCCGGCGGCGTGCAGGGCGTGGCCCTCAACCTGGAGGCGCGCGAGGTCGGCGCCGTCATCCTGGGCGAGTTCGACGGTATCGCGGAGGGCCAGGAAGTCCGGCGCACCGGCGAGGTGCTTTCCGTGCCGGTCGGCGACGGCTACCTGGGCCGCGTGGTGAACCCGCTCGGCCAGCCCATCGACGGGCTCGGCGACATCGCCTCCGAGGGAGAGCGTGCGCTGGAGCTGCAGGCGGCCTCCGTGCTCGAGCGCCAGCCGGTGGAAGAGCCGTTGCAGACGGGAATGATGGCCGTCGACGCGATGACGCCGATCGGACGCGGGCAGCGTCAGCTCGTCATCGGTGACCGCAAGACGGGCAAGACGGCGGTCTGCATCGACTCGATCCTGAACCAGAAGGCCAACTGGGATTCGGGGGACCCGGCCAAGCAGGTTCGCTGCATCTATGTCGCCATCGGCCAGAAGGGCTCGACGATCGCCGGCGTCAAATCGGCTCTCGAGGAGAACGGCGCGATGGAGTACACCACCATCGTGGCCGCGCCCGCTTCCGACTCCGCCGGTTTCAAGTGGCTCGCACCGTACACCGGCTCGGCCATCGGCCAGCACTGGATGTACGGCGGCAAGCACGTGCTCATCGTGTTCGACGACCTGACGAAGCAGGCCGAGGCCTACCGCGCCATCTCGTTGCTGCTGCGCCGCCCGCCGGGCCGCGAGGCATACCCGGGTGACGTGTTCTACTTGCACTCGCGGCTGCTGGAGCGCTGCGCGAAGCTCAACGACGAGCTGGGCGGCGGCTCGATGACCGGCCTGCCGATCATCGAGACCAAGGCCGGCGACGTCTCCGCATACGTGCCCACCAACGTGATCTCGATCACCGACGGTCAGGTCTTCCTGGATTCGGACCTGTTCAACCGCGGCGTGCGGCCGGCCATCGACGTCGGCATTTCGGTGTCCCGTGTGGGCGGCGCCGCGCAGACCAAGGGCATGAAGAAGGTGTCGGGCTCGCTGCGTCTGGACCTGGCGCAGTACCGCGAGCTGGAGGCCTTCTCGGCGTTCGCCTCGGACCTCGATGCGGCGTCGAAGGCGCAGCTCGACCGCGGCGCCCGCCTCGTCGAGCTGCTGAAGCAGGACCAGTACCGTCCGGTCACCGTCGAGGACCAGATCGTGACGATTTTCCTCGCGAGTGAAGGCAAGTTCGACTCGGTGCCCGTGGAGGACATCCGCCGGTTCGTCGCCGAACTTCTCGACGATCTGCACCGCAATGCGGGCGGCGCGTTCGGCAGCATCGCGGGCGGCACCGTCCTGGGTGACGACGCGGCCGCGGAGTTCGTGGCGGCCACCGACCGCTTCAAGCAGGGCTTCCTCGCCTCGGACGGCAGCCGGGTCGTCAACGAGGCGGAAGCCGACGCACTCGCCCCCGAGGCAGTCGATCAGGAGACCGTCACGGTCAACCGCAAGACGGTCACCCGGTGAACATCGTGTTGAGTGTTCCGACTATCAGTGAGGGGAGTGTGACCGGCTGATGGCAACCCTGCGCGAGCTCCGTTCGCGGATCAAATCGGTCAACTCGACCAAGAAGATCACCAAAGCCCAGGAGCTCATCGCCACCTCGCGCATCACGAAGGCGCAGGCCCGCGTGGCCGCATCGAAGCCGTACTCGGTGGAGATCACCAAGGTGCTCTCGCAGCTCGCCAGCGCATCCGCGGCTCTCGACCACCCCCTGCTGACGGAGCGCAGCGAGCCGAAGCGTGCTGCGATCCTCGTCGTCACCAGCGACAGCGGCATGTGCGGCGGCTACAACTCCAACGTCATCAAAGAGGCGGAGGAGCTGACTCAGCTGCTGCGCGGCGAGGGCAAGGATGTCGTCGTCTACGTGATGGGCAGCAAGGGCATCGGCTACTACACGTTCCGTGGGCGCGAGTTGGCCGGTTCGTGGGCCGGCTTCTCGCAGCAGCCCAAGTACGCCGACACCGCCTCCGCCGGACGGCACCTCGTGGAGTTGTTCATGGCGGGCTCGGGCGAGCAGGTCGACGCGCCCGGCGGCGAGGGCACCATCGAGGGTGTCGACGAACTGCACATCGTGTACACGCAATTCGTCTCGATGCTCACCCAGACCCCGCAGGTGCGCCGGGTGGCGCCGTTGGAGGTCCAGGTGCACGAGGAGATCGTCGAGCTCGGTGACGACATGCTCAGCGACAGGCAGCAGAGTTCGGACGAGCCCGGTGCGGACTACGACTTCGAGCCGGAGGCGGATGCCCTGCTGTCGGCGCTGCTGCCGAAGTACGTGAACACCCGGATCTACGCCGCTCTGCTCGATGCCGCGGCGTCGGAGTCGGCGGCGCGCCGCACCGCGATGAAGGCGGCGACCGACAACGCAAACGATCTGGTCAATGTCCTCTCGCGGGAGGCGAACCAGGCACGTCAGGCCCAGATCACCCAGGAAATCAGCGAGATCGTCGGTGGCGCCAATGCGCTGGCCGCGAGCGCAGGAAGTGACTAACCAATGACCGCAGCAATGACGCAGGACTCCGCGTCCGGCACCTCTGCCGCAGGGCGGGTCGTGCGGGTCATCGGCCCCGTTGTGGACGTCGAGTTCCCCCGCGGTGCCGTCCCGGCCCTCTACAACGCACTGCACGCCGACATCGCCCTGGAGTCGGTCGCCAAGAAGCTCACGCTCGAGGTGGCGCAGCATCTGGGCGACAGCCTGGTGCGCACGATTTCGATGCAGCCGACCGACGGCCTCGTCCGCGGGACGCCCGTGTCCGACACCGGAAAGCCGATCTCCGTGCCCGTCGGCGACGTCGTCAAGGGCCACGTCTTCAACGCGCTCGGCGACTGCCTCGACGCGCCGGGAACGGGCCGCGACGGCGAGCAGTGGGGCATCCACCGCGAGCCGCCGGCCTTCGACCAGCTCGAGGGCAAGACCGAGATCCTGGAGACGGGCATCAAGGTCATCGACCTGCTGACGCCGTACGTCAAGGGCGGCAAGATCGGCCTGTTCGGCGGCGCCGGCGTGGGCAAGACGGTGCTCATCCAGGAGATGATCACCCGTATCGCCCGCGAGTTCTCCGGTACCTCGGTGTTCGCCGGCGTCGGCGAGCGCACCCGTGAAGGCACCGACCTCATCCTGGAAATGGACGAGATGGGCGTGCTGCCCGACACCGCCCTGGTGTTCGGCCAGATGGACGAGCCGCCGGGCACGCGTATGCGTGTGGCGCTGTCGGCCCTGACGATGGCGGAGTACTTCCGTGACGTGCAGAACCAGGACGTTCTGCTGTTCATCGACAACATCTTCCGCTTCACCCAGGCCGGCTCCGAGGTGTCCACGCTGCTGGGCCGCATGCCGTCGGCGGTGGGCTACCAGCCCACGCTGGCCGACGAGATGGGCCAGCTGCAGGAACGGATCACCTCGACCCGTGGCCGATCGATCACGTCGCTGCAGGCCATCTACGTGCCCGCCGACGACTACACGGACCCCGCGCCCGCGACCACGTTCGCGCACCTCGACGCCACCACGGAGCTCTCGCGTGCCATCACGCAGAAGGGCATCTACCCGGCGGTCGACCCGCTGACGTCGACCTCGCGGATCCTCGAGCCGGCCATCGTCGGTGATGAGCACTACCGGGTGGCCCAGGAGGTCATCCGGATCCTGCAGAAGTACAAGGAGCTGCAGGACATCATCGCGATTCTCGGCATGGACGAGCTTTCCGAAGAGGACAAGGTGCTCGTCGGCCGTGCGCGGCGTCTCGAGAAGTTCCTCGGCCAGAACTTCCTCGTCGCGGAGAAGTTCACCGGTCAGGTCGGCTCCGTGGTTCCGCTCACCGATACGATCGAGGCCTTCGACAAGGTCACCAAGGGCGAGTACGACCACCTGCCCGAGCAGGCCTTCAACAGCTGCGGCGGACTCGACGACGTCGAGGCGAACGCGGCGAAGATCGCCGGGAAGTGACGGTGGCCCGTGGCTGAGATGACCGTGGAAGTGGTCGCGGTGGAGGAGCGGATGTGGTCCGGGTCGGCCACACTCGTCTCCGCGCAGACCACCGAGGGTGAGATCGGGATCATGCCCGGTCACGCTCCGGTTCTCGGACAGCTCGTGGAGGGCGGGATCATCGCGATCACGACCTCCGAGGGCGAGCGCCGCGTGGCGGCGGTGCACGGCGGGTTCCTCGCCGTCACCGGGCAGAAGGTGAGCATTCTCGCCGAAACCGCGGACTGGTCCGATGAGATCGACGTCGAGGAGGCCCGCCGGGTGCTGGACGACGCCGGCGCCGACGAGGTGGAGATCTCGCGCGCACGCGGACGGCTCAAGGCGGTCGAGCGCGCCTGACGTGACGCAGTAGAATCGAGCACGTCTCACGGCCGCGACAAGTCAGGGGTCCCCACCAGTGCCTACCACGATGGCAATCGTCATCACTGTGGTGTGTGTGCTGGTAGGGGCGATAGCCCTCTGGCTCGTCGCGGCCTTCTGCTATCGGTACTACGTCGTGCGACGCGGGTCGACCTCCGTGATCCTGCGCCGATTGCCGGCCGCAGACGGGGCGGGCTGGCGGCATGGGGTGATCGTCTATGGGGACAGTGGCGTGCGCTACTTCCGATTGTCGAGCCTGCGCATGTTCGCGGACCTCCACTTCCGCCGCAGCCGGCTCGAGTTGGGCGGCAAGCGCACGCCGGTGGGCACGGAGTTGGAGATCATGAGCCGGTCCATGCCCATCGTGGCGGTCGACGGCGACGGACTCCACGTGGAGATCGCGTTGGAGCGCGAGTCGATGACGGCCTTCCAGTCCTGGGTGGAGTCCCGCCCGCCGGAGCGTTCACTGCGGCGCGCGCCCCGCCGGCATCGTTAGCCGACGGGGGCGCGCGGCCCGTCGAGTCAGGCGCCGTCAGCGGCGCCTCCGCCGGGCTGCCACAGGACGTCGCCGCCGGGATTGGCCGCCCGACTGAGGATGAACAACAGGTCGGAGAGCCTGTTGAGGTACTTGGCGGGCAGCACGTTGGTCGCTTCCGGCCGGCGTTCCACCTGCGCCCACGCAGAACGTTCGGCGCGCCGCGCGACAGTGCGGGCCGAGTGCAGGAGTGCTGCGAGGGGCGTGCCCCCCGGCAGGATGAATGAGTCGAGCTTCGGAAGATCCGCGTTGAACTCGTCGCACCAGGACTCCAGCCGGTCGATGTATCCGGTGGTGATGCGCAGGGGCGGGTACTTCGGGTTGTCGGCGACGGGCGTCGCAAGGTCTGCGCCGGCGTCGAACAGATCGTTCTGGATCTGTCGAAGGACGCCCAGCACAGGCTCGGACGGCTGCCCCAGGGCGACGGCGAGACCGATCGCCGCATTCGCTTCGTCGCAGTCCGCGTAGGCGACCAGCCGGGGATCGGTCTTGTGCACTCGCGAGAAATCGCTCAAGCCCGTTGTGCCATCGTCGCCGGTCCGGGTGTATACGCGTGTGATATGTACGGCCATGTGCTCACGGTACCGTCCTGCTGGCCTAGGCTGTGACCCTGTGACTGAGAGATTCCTGGTGACCGGCGGCGTGAGCCTCGCCGGGGAGGTGCGTGTCACCGGCGCGAAGAACAGCGTGCTCAAGCTCATGGCTGCAGCGTTGCTGGCCGAAGGCACGACGCGCATCACGAACTGCCCGGAGATCCTCGACGTGCCGCTGATGGCCGATGTGCTCGAGGGGCTCGGCTGCGATGTGCGGCTCGACGGCGACGTCGTCGAGATCAGCGTGCCGGCGATGCCGCGGTATCGCGCAGACTTCGAAGCGGTCGAGAAGTTCCGCGCGTCGGTGTGCGTACTCGGCCCGCTGCTGGCGCGGTGCCGTCGCGCGGTGGTGGCTCTCCCCGGCGGGCGATGCGATCGGTTCCAGGCCCTTGGACATGCATCAGGCCGGTCTGCGCGCGCTCGGCGCGGTGTCGCGGATCGAACACGGCTGCGTCGTCGCCGAGGCCGATATACTCTCCGGCGCCGAGATGACTCTGGAGTTCCCTTCCGTCGGCGCCACGGAGAACATTCTCATGGCGGCGGTGCTGGCGGAAGGGGAGACGACGATCGTCAACGCCGCCCGGGAACCGGACATCGTCGATCTGTGCGAGATGCTCAACCAGATGGGGGCCAGGATCACCGGTGCGGGATCCCCGGTGCTGAGGGTGGTGGGCGTACAACGGCTGCACCCTACGACTCACCGTGTGATCGGCGACAGGATCGTCGCGGCCACGTGGGGCATCGCCGCCGCGGTCACCTGCGGCGACGTTGCGGTACGCGGGATCGACCCCGGACATCTGACGCTGGTCCTGGACAAGCTTCGTGCAGCCGGCGCGGAGATCACCGAATTCGGCGACGGGTTCCGTGTGCACCAGCAGGAGCGCCCCCTTGCGGTCAATTTCTCGACTCTCCCGTATCCGGGATTCCCGACGGATCTGCAACCGATGGCGATCGTTCTCGACTCGATCGCTCTCGGAAGTTCGATGATCACCGAGAACATCTTCGAGGCCCGCTTCCGGTTCGTCGAGGAGATGGTGCGCCTCGGGGCTCAGGCGCGGGTGGACGGCCATCACGTGGGCCTGCAGGGCATCGAGCGATTGTCGAGCGCGCCCGTGTGGTCTTCCGATATCCGCGCGGGGGCGGGCCTGGTTCTGGCGGGACTCGTGGCCGACGGAACCACCGAGATTCACGATGTGCATCACATCGATCGCGGCTACCCCGACTTCGTCGAGGATCTCGCCAGGCTCGGCGCCAAGATCGAACGCGTGCACTGAGGCGTCGGCACGCCGGCCGTTACCGTGCCACCGTGATGCGGGACCGCGTCGTGCACCGAGTTTGACCTGGGGATTTGTGTTTGGGTGGGGGTGGGCGTAACTTTGGTCGGGCCGGAGCGGCGAGAGCAGCTCCCAAGCCCGGAAGGGGCTGGGGGCGGTGCGCTTGCGAGTGTGCTACGGTGTTTCCAGCAGGTGCGGCCGCAGTTCGCCGGGGAGTGTTCCGGGTGGTGGTGGTTGTGCGTGTTCTTTGAGAACTCAACAGTGTGTCGATGAATGCCAGTGCCAAAATTTTTTGGCATGTCATGCCTTGTCTTTGTGGCAGGGTGTGGCTGTTTGCGGGTCGTGTCTTCCATTCCCTGTCGGGAGGTGCGGCTCGATGTTTTTTGAAGCTAGGTTTGTTTTGCTAGTGGATTTCTCGATGTGATTTGACTGATTCGTCGTGGTGTCGGTGCTGCTGCTGTGTGTGGTGGTGTCGGCGGGCGGCGGGTTGTTGATCTTTCAACGGAGAGTTTGATCCTGGCTCAGGACGAACGCTGGCGGCGTGCTTAACACATGCAAGTCGAACGGAAAGGCCCCTTCGGGGGTACTCGAGTGGCGAACGGGTGAGTAACACGTGGGTGATCTGCCTTGCACTCTGGGATAAGCCTGGGAAACCGGGTCTAATACCGGATAGGACCACATGCCGCATGGGGTGTGGTGGAAAGCGTTATGTAGCGGTGTGAGATGGGCCCGCGGCCTATCAGCTTGTTGGTGGGGTAATGGCCTACCAAGGCGACGACGGGTAGCCGGCCTGAGAGGGCGACCGGCCACACTGGGACTGAGACACGGCCCAGACTCCTACGGGAGGCAGCAGTGGGGAATATTGCACAATGGGCGCAAGCCTGATGCAGCGACGCCGCGTGAGGGATGACGGCCTTCGGGTTGTAAACCTCTTTCAGTGCCGACGAAGCGGAAGTGACGGTAGGTACAGAAGAAGCACCGGCCAACTACGTGCCAGCAGCCGCGGTAATACGTAGGGTGCGAGCGTTGTCCGGAATTACTGGGCGTAAAGAGCTCGTAGGCGGTTTGTCGCGTCGTCCGTGAAAACTCGCAGCTTAACTGTGGGCGTGCGGGCGATACGGGCAGACTTGAGTACTGCAGGGGAGACTGGAATTCCTGGTGTAGCGGTGAAATGCGCAGATATCAGGAGGAACACCGGTGGCGAAGGCGGGTCTCTGGGCAGTAACTGACGCTGAGGAGCGAAAGCGTGGGGAGCGAACAGGATTAGATACCCTGGTAGTCCACGCCGTAAACGGTGGGTACTAGGTGTGGGGCCCTTCCACGGGTTCTGTGCCGTAGCTAACGCATTAAGTACCCCGCCTGGGGAGTACGGCCGCAAGGCTAAAACTCAAAGGAATTGACGGGGGCCCGCACAAGCGGCGGAGCATGTGGATTAATTCGATGCAACGCGAAGAACCTTACCTGGGTTTGACATACACCGGATCGCCGTGGAGACACGGTTTCCCTTGTGGCTGGTGTACAGGTGGTGCATGGCTGTCGTCAGCTCGTGTCGTGAGATGTTGGGTTAAGTCCCGCAACGAGCGCAACCCTTGTCCTGTGTTGCCAGCACGTAATGGTGGGGACTCGCAGGAGACTGCCGGGGTCAACTCGGAGGAAGGTGGGGACGACGTCAAGTCATCATGCCCCTTATGTCCAGGGCTTCACACATGCTACAATGGTCGGTACAGAGGGCTGCGAGACCGTGAGGTTCAGCGAATCCCTTAAAGCCGGCCTCAGTTCGGATTGGGGTCTGCAACTCGACCCCATGAAGTCGGAGTCGCTAGTAATCGCAGATCAGCAACGCTGCGGTGAATACGTTCCCGGGCCTTGTACACACCGCCCGTCACGTCATGAAAGTTGGTAACACCCGAAGCCGGTGGCCCAACCCCTTGTGGGAGGGAGCCGTCGAAGGTGGGATCGGCGATTGGGACGAAGTCGTAACAAGGTAGCCGTACCGGAAGGTGCGGCTGGATCACCTCCTTTCTAAGGAGCATTACAGTGCCTCAGTGACCGCCGTGTGTGTGGTCTGGGGTTGCTCATGGGTGGACACTGGCCGCTTTGATTGCAGGAGCCTCGTTCGGGCCCGCCGTGGGTGGTGGGTGTCGTGTGGGGTGGGGGCGCTAGTCGGCATGCTGTTGGGCTTTGAGGGAACACGCTGCGCGTTTGTGTGTGGTGGGTTGTCTTGATGTGATGCGCCGGCGGGCCCGTCGGTGGTGTCGTGTGGCTGGTTCCGGGTGTTGTGCGGGGTTGGTTGTGCGGTGTGGCGGGCTGGTGGGTGTGTGTGTTGTTTGAGAACTGGACAGTGGACGCGAGCATCTTTGATCTTTGTGTTGTAAGTGTGTAAGAGCACACGGTGGATGCCTTGGCACCAGGAGCCGATGAAGGACGTGGGAGGCTGCGTTAAGCCTCGGGGAGCTGTCAACCGAGCTGTGATCCGAGGATGTCCGAATGGGGAAACCCAGCAGCGGTGATGCGCTGTTACCCGCGCCTGAATGTATAGGGCGTGTGGAGGGAACGCGGGGAAGTGAAACATCTCAGTACCCGTAGGAAGAGAAAACAATATGTGATTCTGTGAGTAGTGGCGAGCGAAAGCGGATGAGGCTAAACCATGCGCATGTGATACCCGGCAGGGGTTGTGTGTGTGGGGTTGTGGGGCTGCGATGTGCCGGTGCTGCCGTGCCGGCGGGTAGTTGGAGAAAACACATGGTTAGCGGAAGTGGTCTGGGATGGCCTGCCGTAGTGGGTGAGAGTCCCGTACGTGAAAGCTGTGTGTCTGCCTTGTCGTGGTGCCCGAGTAGCAGCGGGCCCGTGGAATCTGCTGTGAATCTGCCGGGACCACCCGGTAAGCCTGAATACTCCCTGGTGACCGATAGCGGATAGTACCGTGAGGGAATGGTGAAAAGTACCCCGGGAGGGGAGTGAAAGAGTACCTGAAACCGTGTGCTTACAATCCGTCAAAGCCTGCGCGTAGTTTGGTCTGCGGTGGGTGATGGCGTGCCTTTTGAAGAATGAGCCTGCGAGTTAGTGGCATGTCGCGAGGTTAACCCGTGTGGGGTAGTCGTAGCGAAAGCGAGTCCGAAGAGGGCGCCAGAGTGGCATGTTCTAGACCCGAAGCGGAGTGATCTACCCATGGCCAGGGTGAAGCGACGGTAAGACGTCGTGGAGGCCCGAACCCACTTAGGTTGAAAACTGAGGGGATGAGTTGTGGGTAGGGGTGAAAGGCCAATCAAACTCCGTGATAGCTGGTTCTCCCCGAAATGCATTTAGGTGCAGCGTCGCGTGTTTCACCATGGAGGTAGAGCTACTGGTTGGCTGATGGGCCTTACCGGGTTACTGACGTCAGCCAAACTCCGAATGCTGTGGTGTGAGAGCGTGGCAGTGAGACTGCGGGGGAAAAGCTTCGTAGTCGAGAGGGAAACAGCCCAGATCGCCGGCTAAGGCCCCTAAGCGTGTACTAAGTGGGAAAGGATGTGGGATTGCGAAGACAGCCAGGAGGTTGGCTCAGAAGCAGCCATCCTTGAAAGAGTGCGTAATAGCTCACTGGTCGAGTGGTCCTGCGCCGATAATGTAGCGGGGCTCAAGTACACCGCCGAAGCCGCGGCACTCACATGTTGGTTCGCATCTGCCTGCGGGTGGGTGTGCAGCCGTGTGGGTGGGTAGGGGAGCGTCGTGTAGCCGGGGAAGCGGCAGAGTGATCTAGTCGTGGAGGCTGCGCGAGTGAGAATGCAGGCATGAGTAGCGAAAGACGAGTGGGAAACTCGTCCGCCGAATGACCAAGGGTTCCTGGGCCAGGTTAATCCGCCCAGGGTGAGTCGGGACCTAAGGCGAGGCCGTCAGGCGTAGTCGATGGACAACGGGTTGATATTCCCGTACCCGTGATATCGCGCCCGTGGTGAATCAGTGAGACTAACCATCCTGAAGCCCGTGTCGTGCACTTTCGGGTGCAGGGCGTGTGGTGGATGCGTGGGACCTGATCTGGTAGTAGCCAAGCGATGGGGTGACGCAGGAAGGTAGCAGGGCCAGTCAGTGGTGATACTGGTGTAAGCCTGTAGGGCGAGGTGCAGGGAAATCCGTGCCTCATGGTGCCTGAGAGGTGATGCGACCCCGGTGTGGGGGATTCTGTGATCCTATGCTGTCGAGAAAAGCCTCTAGCGAGTGGTGTCATGGCCCGTACCCCAAACCGACACAGGTGGTCTGGTAGAGAATACCGAGGCGATCGAGAGAACTGTGGTTAAGGAACTCGGCAAATTGCCCCCGTAACTTCGGGAGAAGGGGGGCCATGTCTGGTGAACACCCGTGCGGTGGGAGCTGGGTGTGGTCGCAGAGACCAGAGAGAAGCGACTGTTTACTAAAAACACAGGTCCGTGCGAAGTCGTAAGACGATGTATACGGACTGACGCCTGCCCGGTGCTGGAAGGTTAAGAGGACCGGTTAGTGGCTTTCGGGCCGCGAAGCTGAGAATTTAAGCCCCAGTAAACGGCGGTGGTAACTATAACCATCCTAAGGTAGCGAAATTCCTTGTCGGGTAAGTTCCGACCTGCACGAATGGCGTAACGACTTCTCTGCTGTCTCAACCACAGGCTCGGCGAAATTGCATTACGAGTAAAGATGCTCGTTACGCGCGGCAGGACGAAAAGACCCCGGGACCTTTACTATAGCTTGGTATTGGTGTGTGATTCGGTTTGTGTAGGATAGGTGGGAGACTGTGATGCGCCGGCGCCAGCCGGTGTGGAGTCGTTGTTGAAATACCACTCTGATCGTATCGGACTTCTAACCTCGGACCATGATCTGGTTCAGGGACAGTGCCTGGTGGGTAGTTTAACTGGGGCGGTTGCCTCCTAAAGAGTAACGGAGGCGCCCAAAGGTTCCCTCAGCCTGGTTGGCAATCAGGTGTTGAGTGCAAGTGCACAAGGGGGCTTGACTGTGAGACTGACGGGTCGAGCAGGGACGAAAGTCGGGACTAGTGATCCGGCACTGGCTTGTGGAAGCGGTGTCGCTCAACGGATAAAAGGTACCCCGGGGATAACAGGCTGATCTTCCCCAAGAGTCCATATCGACGGGATGGTTTGGCACCTCGATGTCGGCTCGTCGCATCCTGGGGCTGGAGTAGGTCCCAAGGGTTGGGCTGTTCGCCCATTAAAGCGGCACGCGAGCTGGGTTTAGAACGTCGTGAGACAGTTCGGTCTCTATCCGCCGCGCGCGTGAGAAACTTGAGGAAGGCTGTCCCTAGTACGAGAGGACCGGGACGGACGAACCTCTGGTGTGCCAGTTGTTCCGCCAGGGGCATTGCTGGTTGGCTACGTTCGGGAGGGATAACCGCTGAAAGCATCTAAGCGGGAAGCCTGTTCCAAGATGAGGTTTCTTTCCCCCTGTGTGGGGTAAGGCCCCCTAGAGATGATGGGGTTGATAGGCCGGAGCTGGAAGCCCTGTGAGGGGTGGAGGTGACCGGTACTAATAGGCCGTAGGCTTACCCACAATTATGTTCTTGTGTTTCGCGTCCACTGTCCGGTGTCTGAGGCAACACCCGCACCGTGTGTGTTGGTGTGTGTCGCATGGTGTTGCGGTGGTTATAGCGTGAGGGTCACGCCCGGTCCCATTCCGAACCCGGTAGCTAAGCCTTACTGCGCCGATGGTACTGCACCCGTGGGGTGTGGGAGAGTAGGTCACTGCCGCACAAATATCGCCGGTGGAGGGAACCCCGATAGTATGGGGTTCCCTCCACTGCTGTTTCCGCTGTTCTCCGAACGGTGGACGAGACCGACCACAAGGATGATGCATGAACGCGCAGGAACCCCGGGACGCATCCGGCGACCGACGCCGAGGCGCAGACAACGGTTCCCGCGGTCGGCACGCCCAGCCTCGCGACCGGGCCGGCGAAGGTGCCGGCCGCGAGCGCACGCAACGCGGCGATCGCGGCCGCGACGCCGATCGCCGCGCCGGAGATCGCGAAGGCCGGACGCGGGGCTACCCCGACGGCGGCAGAAGTGGCTTCCGGTCCGGTGGCAGAGCCGTCGGCGACGGGTCCCGCGGCGATTCCATGCGCTCGGGCGGGCGTGCCCACGGACGGGACGGCGGAAGACCCGACGAGCGCGGGGGCGGCGGGCGCGGCGCGCAGTACCGGGCCGGCGGTAACGAGAGGTCCGGCCGGCCGCGGCACGGCAACGACAACGCGGCCCAGCGTCAACGTAGGGATCCCGAACCCGCACTGCCCGACGACGCGACGCCCGAGGAACTGGACAAGTCCGTCCAGCGTGATCTGCACACGCTGGACCGCGCCAACGCGGAGACGGTAGCCCGGCACCTCGTCATGGCGGGGCGGCTCGTCGACACGGATCCGACGGCCGCGCTGGAGCACGCGCGCGCCGCGCGTGGCCGCGCCGGACGCGTCGCGGCGGTGCGTGAAGCGGCCGGGATCTCCGCGTACCACGCGGGCGAATGGGCGGAGGCGCTCTCGGAACTGCGGGCGGCGCGTCGGATGGCAGGCGGACCGGGGATGCTGGCGGTGATGGCGGACTGTGAGCGTGGACTCGGACGGCCGGAACGCGCGCTCGAGCTCGCACGCAGCGAAGAGGCCCGGCGCCTCACCGGCGAGGCGGCCATCGAACTCAACATCGTCGTGGCGGGCGCGCGCATGGACATGGGCAAATACGATGCAGCGGTCGTCACCCTGCAGGGAAAGGACCTGGACCCGGCGAAGACGGGTTCGGCGTATGCCCGGTTGTTCTATGTGTACGCGGAGGCTCTTCGTGCCGCGGGCCGCGGACGCGAGGCGCTCGAGTGGTTCCTCAACTGTGCCGCAGCGGACGACGAGGGAGAGACCGATGCGGAGCAGCGGGTCGCCGACCTCAGTGCGGGCGGGTCCGGCTCGGAAACGGCGGCCGGCGCGGCCGGCGGCGAGTAGGCCTCGGTGCCCGGCGATCACGTACGCGACGGCGACGGGGCGGAAGAGCCCTCGACGCATCCGGACACTCCGGATGCCGTGCGGCCGGGGACGGCCGCCTTGTCGGACGCCTACGATCTGCTGCTGCTCGATCTCGACGGCACCGTGTACCGGGGCGCGGAGCCGATCGACGGAGTCGACGCCGCCCTGGCGGCCTCCCCTGCGCGGCGCATGTTCGTCACCAACAATGCGAGCCGGAGCCCCGCGGACGTGGCGGCACACCTCAACGCGCTGGGAATCCGGGCGCAGGATCAGGACGTGGTGACGAGCGCACAGGCCGGGGCGCGTCTCGTGGCATCCCGGATGGAGCCCGGCGCGCAGGTGCTCGTCGTCGGCGCGGAGGCGCTGGCAGACGAAGTGCGGGGGCAGGGGCTGCTTCCGGTCCGCGCCTATTCGGAGTCGGTGGCGGCGGTGGTCCAGGGGTTCGCGCGTACGGTCGCGTGGGCGGATCTTGCGGAGGCCGCGCTCGCCGTCCGCAACGGGGCTTGGTGGGTGGCGACGAACGTCGATTCGACCCTCCCCGACGAGCGGGGGCTGCTCCCCGGAAACGGGGCACTGGTGGCGGCGCTGGCGACGGCGACCGGCGTCGCGCCGACGGTGGCGGGCAAGCCCGGCCGGCCGATCATGGACGACGCGGTGCGTCAGGGCGGTGCACGACGGCCGCTGGTGGTGGGCGACCGCCTGGACACCGACATCGCCGGAGCGTGCGCCGCAGGACTGGACAGCCTGCTCGTGCTCACCGGGGTGTCGACCGCCGCCGAGACGATCCGGGCGGAAGCGGGCATGCGGCCCACGTATGTGGCCGGTTCGCTCGGCGCGTTGGCGTCGCCCGCGGTCGCCTGCGCTGTCGGCCCGCAGCCTGGTTGGCGCGTCGAGGTCGACGGAGGCACCATGCGGATCGGCGTCGATCGTGCTGCGCTCGCGGCGTCCGACGGTACTACGGATCAGCCGTATGCCGAATCGGCAGGGCAGGCGATGCGCGGCCTGCGCGCAGTGGCGGCCGCCGCCTGGCGTCACGATTTCCGGGGGCGGATCATCGGGAGCGACCCGTTGACAAGCGCATTGGCTCGCGACTGGAACGCAGAGTGACCCGCGCTCCCGTATGCCGGGTACGGAGCACTCCGTTGGGGCGCCCGCGCCGCATCGGCTAGCGTTGGCACCGATGGACGACTCCGGACCCCACCACGGCGCACGGGCGCGGGGCCACGTGCCGACGCCCGCGGAGGCGGCCGCGCCCGTGGCGGATCCCGACGCGGTGCGCGAGCAGGTGCACGCGTTGCTCGAGAGGGCGGACGGCTACGTCGGCGATGATCGGGCGCCGTTGTACGAACAGGCGCATGAGGTGTTGCTCGAGGCGCTCAGCACGCTGGACAGGAACTGATATGGCTCGCCGTGCACGCGCGGATGCGGAACTTGTGCGCCGTGGCCTGGCGCGGTCGCGGGAACACGCGGCGCGGCTGATCGCGGACGGTCGGGTGCGCTCGGGCCCGTTGCCGGTGGCGAAGCCCGCCACCGGCGTCAGCGCCGGTGACCCGTTGCACGTGACGGAGGTCCCGGACGAGGTGGATTGGGCCTCGCGCGGGGCGCACAAGCTGCTCGGCGCGCTGGACGGATTCGGGCCGGACGGTCTCACGGTCGAGGGACGACGATGCCTCGACGCGGGGGCGTCCACCGGCGGATTCACCGACGTGCTGCTGCAGCGCGGCGCGAGTGAGGTGGTGGCCGCGGACGTCGGATACGGCCAGCTCATCTGGCGGTTGCAGAACGATCCGCGCGTGCACGTGCACGACCGCACGAACGTCCGCTCGCTGGACCCGGACACGATCGGCGGCCCGGTGGACCTGGTCGTTTCCGACCTCTCCTTCATCTCGCTCGCGTTGGTTCTGCCCGCGTTGCGGGACTGCAGCCGCCCTGGGGCGGACTTGCTGCCGATGGTGAAGCCGCAGTTCGAGGTGGGCAAGGAGCGCGTCGGCCACGGCGGCGTCGTGCGCGACGCCGGGCTGCGGGCCGAGGCCGTCTGCGGTGTGGCACGCACGGCCGCGGGGCTGGGCCTGGCGACGCTCGGTGCCGTGGCCAGCCCGTTGCCCGGGCCTTCCGGGAACGTCGAGTATTTCCTTTGGCTGCGACGCTCGAGCGCGGCCGACGGCGCGGCGGGGGCGCCCGCGCGCGCAGCGGCCGCAGCAATGGACGGGATCGAGGAGATCGTGCGCCAGGCGGTGGAGGAGGGGCCGCGATGATCGGTCGATCCGGTCCGGCGGCCGGCCCCGCCCCCGCACGCCGTGCCCCCGGAGAACCCACCGCGGAACGCGAGATCCTGCTGGTGGCGCATACCGGCCGCGCGTCGATAGCGGACACGGCCCGGCGGGTCTCGCGCATTCTCGCGGACGGCGGCATCGGCTTGCGTGTCCTCGACGACGAGGCCGACCGCACGGGACTGCGCGGCGCCGGGTCGAACCGGGACGCGCACGGTGCGCCGGCCCGTGTCGTTCCGCATGACCACCGCGCGGCCGCCGGGTGCGAGATGGTGATCGTGCTGGGCGGCGACGGGACGTTCCTCCGGGCCGCGGAGCTCGCCTGGTACGCGGGCGCGCCGGTGCTGGGCATCAACCTCGGCCGCATCGGATTCCTGGCCGAGGCGGAGGCGGACCACTTGGACGAGGCGCTGGGGAGCGTCATCCGCGGCCACTACCGGATCGAGCACCGGATGACGCTCGACGTACGCCTGTGCTCCGGCGAGACCACGGAGTCGGCCGGGTGGGCGCTCAACGAGGTGAGCATCGAGCGGGGGCGGCACGTCGGCGTGCTGGAGCTTCTGCTGGAGATCGACGGGCGTCCGGTGTCGTCGTTCGGCTGCGATGGTCTGCTGGTGTCCACCCCCACCGGGTCGACGGCCTACGCGTTCTCCGCCGGCGGGCCGGTGGTGTGGCCGGAGTTGGAAGCGATCCTCGTGGTGCCCAACAATGCGCATGCGCTGTTCTCCCGGCCCATGGTGACGAGCCCGTCGTCGGTGATCGCCGTGGAGGTGGAGCCGTCGGGCAGCGGCGCGGTGATGTACTGCGACGGGCGGCGCGCGGTGCACGTGCCCGCGGGGGCGCGGCTGGAAGTCGTGCGCGGCCGCCACCCGGTGCGGTGGGTGCGGTTGGACTCGGTGCCCTTCGCCGACCGGATGGTGCACAAGTTCGCGCTGCCCGTCCGCGGCTGGCGCGGCCGCGGAGCCTGACCGGACCCTGCGCGAGGTGAGCCGCGTGAGGCGCACCGCCGCATCCGGCGCGGCGGGCCCATCATGGCGCATGGTTAGGATTCGAGTGTGCTTGCGGAGATTCGAATCGACGGACTGGGGGTGATCTCGGCCGCGTCGGCGCGTTTCCACCCCGGGTTCACCGCGCTGACCGGCGAGACCGGCGCCGGCAAGACGATGGTGGTGACCAGCCTGCACCTGCTGGGCGGCGCGCGTTCGGACGCCGGGCGCGTGCGCACGGGAGCGGAACGCGCCGCGGTGGAGGGACGGTTCATCCTCGACGGCCTTCCCGCAGACACCCGCGCGTCCGTCGCCGAGATCGTCGATGCCGGTGCGTCCGAGGTGGACGAGGACGGCAGCATCATCGCCGTGCGCACCGTCGGCAGGGACGGCCGTTCCCGTGCGCATCTCGGCGGCCGCAGCGTGCCCATCGGGCTGCTGGGCCGGTTGACGGGCCACCTGCTGGCGGTGCACGGCCAGAACGACCAGCTCCGGCTGCTGCGGCCGGAACGCCGCCGCCACGCGTTGGACACGTTCGCCGCCGACGAGATCGGCCCGCTGCTCGAGCACTACCGGGAGGCGCGCCGCAGTTACGGCGCGGCGCGCGACGAGTACGCCGAGCGCACCGAGCGGGCCCGGGAGCTGGCGCAGGAATCCGACCGGCTGCGGCTGGGCGCGGAGGAGATCGCCGCCGTGGATCCGCAGCCGGGTGAAGACGACGCGATCGCGGCGGAGGTGCGCCGCCTGGGGGAGCTCGATTCGCTCCGCGAGGCCGCCGAATACGTGCATGCGGCGCTGTCCGGGGCGTCGTCGTTCGCCGGCGAGGCGGAGGGGATCGCCGACCTGGCCTCCGGTGCACGCGGGCGGCTCGGCAACGTCGACGACCCGGCGCTGCGCGCGTTCGTCCCCCGTCTCGACGAGCTCGCCGTACTGTCGTCGGACCTGGCGGGCGACGTCGCGGGGTATCTCGCGGACCTGCCGTCGGACGGCCGGGCGCTGGACGACCTGCTGCAGCGGCAGTCTGAGCTCAAAGGGCTGACCCGCAAGTACGCGGCGGACATCGACGGCGTCCTCGATTGGGCCCGGGATGCCGAGGAGCGGTTGTCGGGGCTCGACCTGTCCGAGGGGGCGCTGGCGGAACTCGCACACCGCGTCGAGAGCCTCCGCGGTGAACTGGCCGACGCCGCGTCCGTGCTGCACCGGGCCCGCGCGTCCGCCGCGGCGAAGCTCGGCGAGGCGGTCACCGAGGAGCTCGCGGGCCTCGCGATGGGCACGTCGCGCCTGGCGGCGCAGGTGGACCTGATCGCGGCGGCCGACGACGACCCCTGGCGGATCACCGTCGACGGAGCGCAGGTGCATGCGGCGGCGGACGGGGCGGACGCGGTGGATCTGCTGCTGGGCTCGCACCCCTCCGCCGATCCGCTTCCGATCGGCAAGACCGCCTCGGGAGGTGAGCTGTCGCGCGTCATGTTGGCCATCGAGGTGGTGCTCGCCGGACGGGGCGGCGGCGGCACCCTCGTGTTCGACGAGGTCGATGCGGGGGTCGGCGGCCGGGCGGCGGTGGAGATCGGCCGCCGCCTCGCGCGGCTCGCCCGCACGCATCAGGTGATCGTCGTGACGCATCTGCCGCAGGTCGCGGCGTTCGCGGACGCGCACCTTGTCATCGGGAAGGAAGTCGGGGAGGAGGGCGCCCGCAGCGCGGTCCGCGACCTCGACGACGAGGAGCGGGTCGGCGAGCTCGCCCGGATGCTCGCCGGGCTCGATGACACCGAAACCGGCCGTGCGCATGCCGAGGAACTGCTGGCGACGGCGAGCGAGGATCGGGCCGGTCGACCGACCGCGCGGCCGTGATCGCCGCATAATCCCCGCTGTCCCCGGCGCGCCTCCACGGGGTGGGGCCGCGGACGGTCCATCATTTCAGGCATGAAGATGCCTGCGTTGCTCTCGCGAAGCACAGATGCGCTCCCGGGCACTGTCGGCCTGGCCCGGGTCGGCCGCGACACGACGAAGCTGCTCGGCCGGGTAGGGGAGGGCGACGTCGTCGTGCTCGACGAGGTCGATCTCGACCGGGTCACCGCCGACGCGTTGGTGGAGGCCAAGGTCGCCGCGGTCGTCAACGTCTCGGAGTCGATCTCGGGGCGGTACCCCAACCTGGGGCCCGAGGTGCTCGTGTCGGCGGGCGTCACCCTCATCGACAAAGCGGGCGAGGAGGCGCTGCGCAAGGTCAAGGACGGCGCGCGCGTCCGGGTGCACGAGGGCGCGGTGTACTCGGGGGAGCGGCGGCTGGCCGGCGGCGCCGAGATGTCCCGGGTGGAGATCGAAGACCTCATGATCGAGGCGAAGACCGGCCTGGTCAACCATCTCGAGGCCTTCTCCGGCAACGCGATCGAGTTCATCCGGAGTGAAAGTCCGCTGCTGATCGACGGCGTGGGCGTGCCGGACATCGACATCGACCTCGACGGCCGCCACGTCGTCGTCGTCGCGGACGGTCCCGAGCATGCGGAGGACCTCAAGCGGCTCAAGCCGTTCGTCAAGGAGTACTCGCCGGTCCTGGTGGGCGTGGGCAAGGGCGCCGACGTGCTCGTCAAGGGCGGCTACCGGCCGGACCTCATCGTGGCCGATCCCGCCGACGTGACTTCGGAGACGCTGCGGTGCGGGGCGCAGGTCGTGCTCCCCGCCGACCAGGACGGGCACGCCCCCGGCCTGGAGCGGATCCAGGATCTGGGCATCGGGGCCATGACGTTCCCCGCCGCCGGCTCGCCCACGGACCTGGCGCTGTTGCTGGCGGACCATCACGGCGCGGCGCTCATCGTCACCGTCGGCGCCAGCGCGTCCCTCGACGACTTCTTCGACCGGAGCCGGGGCGATTCCCACCCGTCCGCGTTCCTGACCCGGCTGAAGGTAGGCCAGAAGCTGGTCGACGGCAAGGCCGTGGCCACGCTGTACCGGAGCCGCGTGTCGGGGCTCGCCATCACGATGCTCATCCTGGCGGCGCTGCTCGCGGTGGTGGCCGCGGTGGCCGTCACGGGCACGGGCCAGGAGATTCTCGACTGGGCCGTCGACACCTGGAATTCCCTCGCCCTGAAGTTCCAGGAGCTTTTCACGTGATCTCGCTTCGCCAGCATGCCATCTCGATTGCGGCGATCTTCCTGGCACTCGCCATCGGGGTGGTGTTGGGCTCGTCCGTGCTCTCGGACAACCTGCTGTCCGGACTGACCGACGACAAGCAGGATCTGCAATCGCAAGTCCACGACCTGCAGTCGCAGGTGAACGCGCAGAACCTGCAGTTGCAGGCCGCCGACGGGTTCGATTCCGCCGTGGCGGGCCGGGTCGTCGGCGGGACGCTCACCGACCGCACCGTGGTGGTCTTCACGACGCCCAGCGCAGCTCCGGAAAGCGTCGACGCGGCGGTGGGCCTCGTCGCCGCCGCGGGCGGCACGGTCACCGGACAGGTGGGGCTGACCGAGGCGTTCGTCACCGCGCAGGGCGCCGATCAACTGCGCGCGACGGTGACCAACGTCGTGCCTGCGGGCGTGCAGCTGAGCACCGGGGCCGTCGACCCGGGCAGCATGGGCGGCGACCTCCTGGGCGCCGTGCTGATGCTCGACCCGGAGACCGCCCAGCCACAGTCGACCCCCGCCGAGCGGGATCTCGCGATGCAGACGCTGCGGTCCGGCGGGTTCATCTCCTACCAGGACGGGACCGTCGAGCCCGGCCAGCTCGCGCTGGTCGTGACGGGCACCTCCGACGACGGCAACAAGGGCCCGATCGTCGCCCGGTTCGCGGCGGCGATGGACACGCGAGGCGCGGGGACCGTGCTCGCCGGCGATGCGGGGTCCGCGGAGGGCAACGGTGCCGTGGCGGTGGCGCGTTCGGACGCGGCGATCTCCCACCACCTGAGCACCGTCGACAACGTCGAGCGCAGCGCGGGGCAGATCAGCACCGTGCTGGCGCTGCGCGAGGAACTCGAAGGGCGCTCGGGACAGTTCGGCGTGGGTCCGGGGGCCGGGGCGCTCACGGTCTCGTAGCCGCCGCCCGGCCCGGCCCGGCCCGGCGCGGTGCGGTGCGGTGCGGTCCCGCGGTGCCGACTCGTCACGCCCGGGCGGGCGCCGCCCGTCAGGGCGTGCCCGCGCCCACGGACTCGGAGCGTCCGCGCGCGCGGCGCCGGGCGAGGTGTTACCGTGAGGTCCCGTGGGTCGGCGGGCCCAATCCATCCACCTGCAAGGTCACACGGGAGCTTCGTTGCAACTGCCACGCCGTTCAGCGCGTATTTCGACCAAGTACCTCTTCGTCACCGGCGGCGTCGCCTCGTCGCTGGGCAAGGGACTCACCGCATCCAGCCTGGGCCAGCTGCTGATCTCCCGGGGGCTCCGGGTGACGATGCAGAAGCTGGACCCGTATCTCAACGTGGACCCGGGCACCATGAACCCGTTCCAGCACGGTGAGGTCTTCGTCACCGAGGACGGCGCGGAGACGGACCTCGACATCGGCCACTACGAGCGCTTCCTGGACAGGGACTTGTCCGGCTTCGCCAACGTCACCACCGGCCAGGTGTACTCGGAGGTGATCGCCAAGGAACGCCGCGGCGAGTACCTCGGCGACACGGTCCAGGTGATCCCGCACATCACCGACGAGATCAAGCGGCGCATCGTCGCCATGGCGGGCGAAGACGACGAGGGCAATGTCCCCGACGTCGTCATCACCGAGATCGGCGGCACGGTCGGCGATATCGAGTCGCAGCCGTTCCTCGAAGCCGCGCGCCAGATTCGGCACGACGTGGGCCGGGACAACGTGTTCTTCATGCACGTCTCGCTGATCCCCTACCTCGCCCCGTCCGGGGAGCTGAAAACCAAGCCCACCCAGCACTCGGTGGCGGCACTGCGGAACATCGGCATCCAGCCCGATGCGCTGATCCTGCGCGCCGACCGGGACGTGCCGGATCCGTTGCGGGCCAAGATCGCGCTGATGTGCGACGTCGATATCGACGGCGTCATCTCCACCCCGGACGCCCCGTCCATCTACGACATCCCCAAGGTGCTGCACCGCGCCCAGTTGGACGCGTACGTGGTGCGCAAGCTCGGGTTGCCCTTCCGTGACGTCGACTGGACCGTCTGGGGCGACCTGCTGCGCCGGGTGCACGAGCCCACGGAGACCGTGCGCCTCGCGCTCGTCGGCAAGTACGTCGACCTGCCGGACGCGTACCTGTCGGTGACCGAGGCGCTGCGCGCCGGGGGGTTCGCCCACCGGGCGCGCGTCGAGATCGTGTGGGTGCCCTCGGACGACTGCGAAACCGAGGCGGGCGCGCACACGGCGCTGGGCGACGTGGACGGCGTGCTCATCCCGGGCGGGTTCGGCATCCGCGGCATCGAGGGCAAGCTGGGGGCGATCCGGTTCGCTCGCACACGCGGCATCCCGCTGCTGGGCCTGTGCCTGGGGCTGCAGTGCGTGGTCATCGAGGCGGCGCGGTCGGCGGGCATCACGCAGGCCGGGTCGACGGAGTTCGACCCGGACACACCCGATCCGGTGATCTCGACGATGGCCGACCAGGAGGCCGCGGTCGCGGGCGAGGCGGACCTCGGCGGCACGATGCGTCTGGGCGCCTACCCGGCGCAGCTGCTGCCCGGCTCGGTCGTGGCGCAGGCCTACGGCGCGGAGACCATCAGTGAACGGCATCGCCACCGCTATGAGGTGAACAACTCCTACCGCGAGCGGCTCGCGTCCACGGGCCTGGTGTTCAGCGGGACGTCGCCGGACGGCCGGCTCGTCGAGTTCGTCGAACTGCCGCGGGAGGCCCACCCGTTCTTCGTAGCGACGCAAGCGCACCCGGAGCTCAAGAGCCGGCCCACCCGCCCGCATCCCCTGTTCGACGCGTTCGTCGCCGCGGCGCTCGCCTACAAGGCGGAGGAGCGGCTGCCGGTGGACATCCCCGGCCGTGACGACGCGCAGGGGCCGGCGGGGCACGAACCGGCCGAGGACGGCGACGTGGACACCGCGCGGGTGCCCGCGGGCGCAGAGGACTGAACACCCCATGGCGGAGGACTGAGCGCCCCATGAGCGACGACGGTGCTGCGGGCGGCGACCGCCACGACTTCGCCGTGGCGGGATCCGAGACGGTCTACGACGGCGCGATCGTGGCCCTGCGAGTGGACGAGGTGGCGATGCCGGGCGGCGCCACTGCGCGCCGCGAGGTGGTGGAGCACCATGCGGCGGTGGTCATCGCCGCCGTCGACGAGGACGACAGGATCACGCTCATCCGGCAGTACCGGCACCCGCTGGGGCGGCGGATCTGGGAGCTTCCCGCCGGGCTGATGGACGTCACCGGCGAGGAGGCGCTGGCGGGCGCGCAACGCGAGCTGCACGAGGAAGCGGGGCTCGCGGCGTCCCGCTGGTCGGTGCTCGTGGACCTGGCCGCGTCGCCCGGATTCACCGACGAGACCCTGCGCGTGTATCTGGCGGAGGGGATCACGCACGTGGGCCGCCCCGAGGCGCACGATGAGGAGGCCGACCTCGAGGTGCGGTCCGTCCCGCTGGGCGAGGCGATGGCGATGGTGTTCGCCGGTGAGATCGTCAACGCGGCGGCCGTCGCAGGCATCCTGGCGGTGTCCGCGGTGCGCACAGGTCACGGGCGGACCCGCACGCCGGATACCCCGCCGCCGGTGACCGCCGCGGCGTTCGCCGCGCGAGCACGGTCACGGGGCGGCCGCTGAGATGGATCCCGCGGACAAGCTCGAGGCGGCGTCGGCGCGGGCCGACGCGCTGAGTACGCAGATCCGCGGGTACCTGGACCATCTTGCGGTGGAGCGCGGTGCGGCCCGCAACACGCTCGCCTCCTACGCGCGCGACCTGCACCGGTATGGGCGCTACCTGCGCGCGCTGGGCGTGCACGACCTCGCCGATGCAACGGAGGCGACGGTGGCGGGATTCCTCGCGGACCTCCGCCGCGGCGACCCCGTCGAGGGGGTGCCGCCGTTGGCGGCGAGTTCCGCGGCGCGCGCCCTGGTCGCGGCTCGCGGGCTGCACAAGTTCGCGGCGGCCGAGCGGCTCATCCCCGCGGACGTGGCACGCGAGGTGCACCCGCCGCGCGCCGGCCGCCGGCTGCCGAAGGCGCTGACGGTCGACGAGGTGCTCCGGCTGCTCGACGCCGCAGGAGGTGCCGGGGAGGGGGCCGAGGCCGGCGCTTCCGGGGCGACGGCGGTACCGCGTGGACTGCGGGACAGGGCGCTGCTGGAGACGCTCTACTCGACGGGGGCGCGGATCTCCGAGGCGATCGCACTCGACATCGACGACATCGACGCGGAGACGCGCTCGGTGATCCTGTCGGGCAAGGGCGGCAAGGAGCGCATCGTCCCGGTCGGACGGCCGGCGGTCGCGGCGATCGACGCGTACCTGGTGCGCGGCCGGCCCGCCCTGGCCAAGCGGGGGGGAGCGGCGATGTTCCTCAATGCCCGCGGCGGACGGCTGTCGCGACAGAGCGCATGGCAGGTGCTGCAGGATGCAGCGTCGCGCGCGGGGATCACGGCGGGCGTGTCCCCGCACACCTTGCGGCACTCGTTCGCCACGCACCTGCTCGACGGGGGTGCGGATGTGCGGGTGGTGCAGGAACTGCTGGGGCACGCGTCGGTGTCGACCACGCAGGTGTACACCATGGTGACGGTCACCGCGCTGCGGGAGGTCTGGGCCGGTGCGCACCCGCGGGCGCGGTGACGTTCCGCCGGAGTCCGCGGGCGTGCAGCCGGGCGGGGACGGTGCCGTGCGGCCCGGGCCCTCGGGCGGATAGGCTCCGCATGGAGGCGTCGGACAATAGACTGGCCGCGACGGAACGGGCCCGCGTCGAGCGGAGGGGAGTACCGATTGTGACTGCAGCGCAACCGCCGGCATCCGATCGCGGCATCGCGGAGGCCGGGGACGGCGGGCTGTTCGGGTCACCGGAGCGCAGGTCGGACGACGCGGCGTCCCCGGAGGCCGTGGAACTGGGCCCCACCGGGCGTCCGGTGCGCGAGATCCCCGAGCCGGGGCCGGCGCCCCGCGGCGGCACAGCCCGGGTGATCGCGATGTGCAATCAGAAGGGCGGGGTGGGCAAGACCACCTCCACGATCAACCTCGGCGCCGCGATCGCGGAGTGCGGGCGCCGGGTGCTCATGGTGGATCTGGACCCGCAGGGGGCCCTCTCCGCGGGGCTCGGTGTGGCGCACCACGATCTCGAACGCACCGTCTACAACCTCCTCGTCGAACGAGGAGCGGACATCGACGACGTCGTGATGCGCACACGCGTCGAGGGGCTGGACCTGCTGCCCAGCAACATCGACCTGTCGGCGGCGGAGATCCAGCTGGTCAGCGAGGTCGGGCGGGAACAGGCCTTGGCGCGCGTGCTGCACCCCGTGCTCGACCGTTACGACTACGTGCTGATCGACTGCCAGCCGTCGCTGGGCCTGCTCACGGTGAACGCGCTGGCGTGTGCGGACAGCGTGCTGATCCCCATGGAGTGCGAGTTCTTCAGCCTGCGCGGGCTCGCCCTGCTCAACGACACCATCGACAAGGTCCGCGATCGCCTCAACCCGCGTCTGACGCTCGAGGGCATCCTCGTCACGATGTTCGACGCGCGCACTCTGCACTCGCGGGAGGTCATGTCCCGGGTGGTCGAGGTCTTCGGCGACGCGGTGTTCGACTCCGTGATCTCGCGGACGGTCCGATTCCCGGAGACCTCCGTGGCGGGTGAACCGATCACCACCTGGGCCCCGAAATCCACGGGCGCGCAGTCCTACCGGACGCTGGCACGCGAAGTCATCCACCGCACGGGCCGGTGACCGCGGCAGGCCCGGCACCGGACCCGGCCGGGCGGGCTGACGCCGCCGTGGCAGACGCCGCGGCCGGTGAAGGCGCAGCCGACGGCGGCGGCTTCACCGTCCGGCTGCAGAACTTCGAGGGGCCCTTCGACCTGCTGCTGCAGCTGATCGGCCAGCACCGCCTGGACGTCACCGAGGTGGCCCTGCACGTGGTGACCGACGACTTCATCGCCTACACCAAACAGCTCGGCGCGCAGATGGGCCTCGACCAGACGACGGAGTTCCTCGTCGTCGCCTCCACACTGCTGGACCTCAAGGCGGCGCGGCTGCTGCCGTCGGGAGAAGTGGAGGACGAGGCGGACCTGGAACTGCTCGAGATCCGCGACCTGCTGTTCGCGCGGATCCTGCAGTACCGCGCGTACAAGCAGGTGGCCGAGCTCTTCCGGGAGCTCGAGGCGGCGGCGCTGCAGCGGTATCCGGCGGCGGTGCCGCTGGAGGAGCGGTTCACGGACCTGTTGCCGGAGGTGCGGATCGGCGCCGCGCCCGAGCGGCTCGCGGAGATCGCCGCCTACGCCATGCGCCCCAGGGAGGTCCCGTCGGTGGGCCTGGACCACCTGCATGCGCCGCGCGTGTCGGTGCAGGAGCACGCGCAGCGCATCGTCGCACTGCTGCGGAAGCGCGGCGCCGACGCGCGGGCGACATTCACCGAACTGGTGGACGAATGCGGCACCCGGTTGGAGATCGTCGCCCGTTTCCTGGGCCTGCTGGAGCTGTACCGGCAGCGCGCCGTCACCTTCGACCAACCCGAACCGCTCGGCGATCTGCTGGTGGAATGGACCGGCGAGGGCGGCGCCGACGACATCGACGATGAGGAGTACGCATGACGACGTCCGGTGGTGCCGGTGGCGACAGTGCGGGTGTCGACGCCGGCATGGAGCGGGAGGCTGCGCCCCCGGAGGATGAGCGCGTGGACGCCATCATCGAGTCGCTGCTCCTTGTGGCCGACGCGCCGGTGCCCGTCGCAGTGTGCGCGGGGGTGATCGGAATCCCGGAGGCGCGTGCGCAGGCGCGGCTGGCGGCGCTGTCCCGACGTTACGACGACTCCGGCAGCGGTATGGACTTGCGCTTCACCGGCGACGGGTGGCGCCTGTTCACCCGCACCGAGTATGCGCCGTACGTGGAGCGGCTGCTGCTGGACGGGACGCGCGCCACACTGACGAGGGCCGCGCTGGAGACGCTGGCGGTGATCGCATACCGTCAACCGGTGACCCGTACCCGCGTCGCGGCGGTGCGCGGGGTCAACGCGGACGGCGTGATGCGTACTCTTGTGGCGCGGGGACTGATCACCGAGGCCGGACCGGACCCCGAGACCCGCGGGACGCTCTACGCCACCACCGGACTGTTCCTCGAACGGCTCGGGCTGGACTCGCTCGAGGACCTTCCGCCGCTGGCGCCACTGCTGCCGGACGAGGACGTCATCGAGTACATCGGCGACAACCTCGACGACGATCCCCGGGTCATGAAGATGCACGCGCGCTCCTCCGCGGCCGAGGAGAACACAACCGAAATAGATGTGGACGATCACTGATGAGACCCGCTCGCCGAGATGGCACACCGGATCGAGACCGACACCCCCGCGCCGGGGGAGACGACCGTGCAAGGGCCGGCAGGCCGCACGGACGCAAGCCCGCACGTGACGCGCAGCCCGGCAGGCCCGCGCGCGGTGAACACGGCGGCAACGGCGGCGAGGGCCGGCAGCGCGGCAGGACGGGCGGCTCCCCGCAGCAGGGCGGACACCCCGCGCGGAAACCTGCACGGGCCGGCAGGCCCGGAGCGCCCGGCAAGAGCGGTGCAGGGCGCGGCGGTGCGCACAAAGGCGGTACCGCCAAGGGCAACGCGTCGAAGGGCGCCGCGTCGAAGGGCGCCGCGGGCAGAAGCGCTGCCGGCAAGGCCGGGGCGCAGCGCAAGCCGAAGCCCACGCGGACCAAGCGCGAACCGGCGATGCTGAGCTTCGCGCGCCCGGCGCGCAACCAGTCCGACGGGCCCGCCGCCACCTCGTTCTCGGGAAGCTCCGGCGGCTCCGGCGAGGGCGTGCGGCTGCAGAAGGTGTTGGCGCAGGCCGGCGTGGCGTCCCGCAGGGCCGCGGAGATCCTCATCGACCGCGGACGCGTGGAGGTGGACGGCCAGATCGTCACGCGGCAGGGGATGCGCATCGACCCCACCGAGTCGGTGGTGCGGGTCGACGGGGCCCGGATCGTGATCGACCAGGACATGGTGTACCTGGCGCTGAACAAGCCGCGCGGATGGCAGTCGACGATGTCCGACGACCTGGGCCGCCCGTGCATCGGCGACATCGTCGCCGAGCGGGTCATGGCGGGCCAGCGGATCTTCCACGTCGGCCGGCTCGACGCGGAGACCGAGGGTCTGATCCTGCTCACCAACGACGGCGAGTTGGCCCACCGTCTCATGCATCCGTCGTACGAGATCCTCAAGACCTACCTGGCGACGCTCGACGGCCGGATCCCCCGCAACCTGGGCCGGATTCTGTCGGACGGGGTGGAGCTCGAGGACGGTCCGGTGCACGTCGACAAGTTCTCCGTGGTGGACCTCGGCGAGACGCGCACCATGGTCCGCGTGGTGCTGCACGAGGGACGCAAGCACATCGTGCGCCGGCTGTTCGCCGAGGTCGGCCACCCGGTGCTGGAGCTGGTGCGCACCGACGTCGGCCCCATCTCCCTCGGCGACCAGCGCCCGGGCACGCTGCGCGTGCTCCGTGGCGCCGAGGTGGCCGAGCTCTACGCCAAGGTGGGGATGTGAGCGCGGCGGCACCGTCGGGGGCGCACCGCTTCACGATGGCCATCGACGGTCCCTCGGGCACCGGCAAGTCCAGCGTGTCCCGTCAGGTGGCGCACCGGATAGGCGCCGGATACCTCGACACCGGCGCGATGTACCGGGTGGCGACGCTGCACGTGCTCCGCGGCGCGGTGGACACCACCGACCCGGTGGCCGTCGCCCACGCGGTGCGCGGGCTGCCCGTGTCGGTCGGATCAGACGCGCTCGTCGAGGAGATCCTGCTGAACGGGGAGGACGTGTCCGCGGAGATCCGCGGCGACGCCGTGACGGCGGCGGTGTCGGCGGTGTCGGCGGTTCCGGAGGTGCGTGCGGCGCTGGTCGAAGTGCAGCGTGCCCTCGGTAGGGCGCGGGAGAGGATGGTGGTCGAGGGGCGCGATATCGGCACCGTGGTGTTGCCCGACGCCGACGTGAAGGTCTTCCTCACCGCCACGGCCGAGGCCCGCGCGCACCGGCGCAACCGGCAGAACGTCTCGGCCGGCGGCGCGGACGACTATGCCGCGGTGCTGGAATCGGTCCGCCGGCGCGATCACCTGGATTCCACGCGCGTCGCGTCGCCGCTACGGCCGGCCGACGACGCGCGCGTGGTTGACACCAGCGACCTGGGATTCGATGACGTCGTGCAGCTCCTCACCGAGCTTGCGCGCGAGAACATGGGAGCAGCCCTATGAGTGACGACGCGGGCCGCGGCGCCGACGCCGGCGGCACCACCGAAACAGGCGACATCTACGCGCAGGGCATCGGTCGTCCGGGATCCGTGGACGGCGGGGCGGCCGTGGACGGCATCTGGAGCGACGAGTCCGACTGGACGGCGCTCGACGCCGAGCTGGCCGAGGAGGCGGAGGCCGACGCCGTTCCGCTCCCGGTGCTGGCGATCGTGGGCCGGCCCAACGTGGGCAAGTCCACGCTGGTCAACCGGCTGATCGGCCGGCGCGAGGCGGTCGTGGAGGACGTGCCCGGCGTGACGCGCGACAGGGTCGCCTACACCGCGGAATGGGCGGGTCGTCGGTTCATGGTGCAGGACACCGGCGGCTGGGAGCCGGACGCCGTGGGGCTGCAGAAGGCCGTCGCCCGGCAGGCCGAGACGGCCATGGCGGAGGCCGACGCGATCCTGCTCGTCGTGGACGCGACCGTGGGCGCCACCGCCACCGACGAGGCCTTCGCCCGGATTCTGCGGCGTTCCGCAACCCCGGTGCTGTTGGTGGCGAACAAGGTGGACTCGAGCCGCGTCGAGGCGGACGCGGCCGCCCTGTGGTCGCTGGGGCTGGGCGAGCCGCACACTGTCAGCGCCATCCACGGCCGACGTACGGGCGACCTGCTCGACCTGATCCTCGAGTCGCTGCCGGAGACCCCGCGCGACACCGCCGCGCCCGTCGGCGGGCCGCGGCGCGTCGCGCTCGTCGGCAAGCCCAACGTCGGCAAGTCGAGCCTGCTCAACAAGCTCTCCGGCGGCGAGATCGCAGTGGTGCACGACGTCGCGGGCACCACCGTCGATCCCGTGGACACGCTCGTGGAGCTCGGCGGCAGCGTCTGGCGTTTCGTCGACACGGCGGGGCTGCGGCGCAAGGTGCGGCAGGCGAGCGGCACCGAGTTCTACGCGTCGCTGCGGACCCGCTCCGCCATCGACGCGGCCGAGCTGGCGATCCTGCTCATCGACGCCTCGCAGCCGATCACCGAGCAGGACCTGCGTGTGCTGTCGATGGTGGTGGACGCGGGGCGCGCGCTCGTCGTCGTCTACAACAAGTGGGACCTGGTGGACGAGGACCGGCGCTATGAGCTCGAGCGCGAGATCGACCGCGAGATGCACCGGGTGCCGTGGGCGCAGCGGGTGAACGTCTCGGCGCTCACCGGGCGGGCCGTGCGGAAGCTGGTGCCCGCCATGGAGACCGCACTGGAATCCTGGGACACGCGCGTGCCGACGGGCCGGCTGAACAACTGGCTCAAGGAGGTCGTCGCCGCGACTCCGCCTCCGATGCGCGGGGGTAGGCTGCCCCGCATCATGTTCGCCACCCAGGCGGGCACGCGGCCGCCGACGTTCGTGCTGTTCACCACCGGCTTCCTCGAGGCCGGGTACCGGCGGTTCCTGGAGCGACGGCTGCGCGAGGAGTTCGGCTTCGCCGGCAGCCCTGTGCGCATCTCGGTGCGTGTGCGCGAGAAGCGCGACCGGCGCAAGAAGTAGCGGACGCGCCGATCGGAATCACCTATCGGGATCGCCGCAGGTAGGGGGCCGATTAGCAGGTTGGACCCCGCCTGCGGTACTGTTCTTCCTGGTGCTGCGGGAGGGCTCGTTCCCCGCGGCGTCACGGGCTGTGGCGCAGCTTGGTAGCGCACCTGACTGGGGGTCAGGGGGTCGTGGGTTCGAATCCCGCCAGCCCGACGTTGGGAAGCCCCGGGACATCGCAGTTGCGGTGTCCCGGGGCTTTTCTGCATTCACGTCCCGGGCGTGGATCGGTTGCGCCATTCCGAGCGTCGGGTATGCACCACGCGCACGAGATCCCCGCGAAACACGTATAGAAGGTGCTCGAACCGGCGGTGGGCGAGTCGGTCCGACGCGGGAACCGGGATACCCTCGGGAAATGGACATGCGCGACGCGGGCCGGGGCGATACGAGCGGGGGGAGCATGGACGGGCACGATTTCGTCCCCGCGCCGACGCGTTCTGCTGCCGCTGCCGCAGCGCGGCTCGGTCCCGGCTCGGTCACCGAGGACGACGTCCGGCGCGCGGTATCCGCGTTCACGCGTCAGGACACGGGCGATGCCGGCGAGCAGAGTTCCGTCGGATCGGCTGTGGCACTGGCGGTGTCGACGCGCGCCGGCGTTCCCGGCATCTGGTTGACGCGCCGGTCGCTCACGCTGCGCAAGCATCCCGGCCAGTTCGCGCTGCCCGGCGGCAGGATGGACCCGGGGGAGGACGCGCCCACCGCCGCGCGGCGCGAACTCGCCGAGGAGCTCGGCGTGGCGTTGCCCGACGGTGCCGTGCTGGGGCTGCTCGACGACTACACGACCCGATCGGGCTACACGATGACCCCCGTCGTGCTCTGGGCCGGGGCGGACCGTGGCACCACGGCGAACCCGGGCGAGGTGGCGGAGGTGTTCTTCGTCCCGTTCGACGAGCTCGATGTGGAACCTCTGTTCGATCGGATTCCGCAGTCGCAGCGCCCGGTGATAAAGTTGCCGTGGCGCGGTGGATATCTTCACGCACCCACCGCGGCCGTGATCTACCAGTTCCGCGAGGTCGTACTGCACGGTGAGCACACCCGTGTGGCGGACTTCGAGCAGCCGGTCTTCGCCTGGCGCTGAAGGTCCGCCCGGCCCCGGCCGGGCGTGCTGCCTTCGGCGTCGGTTTCCGGCGACGGCCTCGTCCAGGATAGATTGACCGCTTGGTGCTTTCCGGAGCAATCCGAGTACGGATCGATAAGTGTGCTGAAAGAAGGTGACGTGTGACCGGTAATGGTCAGGTGAGCAGGATCTATGACGAGGTGGTCAAGCGGAACGCGGGCGAGCCGCTGTTCCACCAGGCCGTCGCGGAGGTCTTCGAATCACTGTCGGTGGTCCTCGAGCGCTACCCGCACTACGCGGATGCGGGCCTGATCGAACGGCTGTGTGAACCCGAGCGCCAGATCATCTTCCGGGTGCCCTGGCAGGACGACGAGGGCAACGTCATCGTCAACCGCGGTTTCCGCGTCCAGTACAACAGCGTCCTCGGGCCTTACAAGGGCGGCCTGCGCTTCCATCCCAGCGTCAACCTGGGCATGGTCAAGTTCCTCGGCTTCGAGCAGATCTTCAAGAATTCGCTGAGCGGCCTGCCCATCGGCGGCGGCAAGGGCGGCTCCGACTTCGACCCCAAGGGTCGCAGCAACTCGGAGATCATGCGCTTCTGCCAGTCGTTCATGACCGAGCTGCACCGGCACCTGGGCGAGTACACCGACGTGCCGGCGGGCGACATCGGCGTGGGCGGCCGTGAGATCGGCTACCTGTTCGGCCAGTACAAGCGGATGACCAACTCGTACGAGTCCGGCGTGCTCACCGGCAAGGGCCTGACGTGGGGCGGCTCGCAGGTGCGCAGGGAGGCCACCGGGTACGGTGCCACCTACTTCGTCGCCAGCATGCTCGAGGCCAAAGGCACCGACCTCGCGGGCAAGAAGGTGGTCATCTCCGGCTCCGGCAACGTGGCCATCTACGCCATCGAAAAGGTGCACCAGCTCGGCGGCACGGCGATCGCCTGCTCGGACTCCTCGGGCTACATCGTCGACGAGCAGGGCGTCGACCTGGAGCTGCTCAAGGAGATCAAGGAGATCAAGCGCGGGCGCATCAGCGAGTACGCGGAGCAGCGTTCCAGTGCGCGCTTCATCGAGGGCGGCTCCATCTGGGACGTCCCCTGCGATGTGGCGCTGCCGTGCGCGACGCAGAACGAGCTCAGCGGCGACGACGCCGCCTCGCTGATCAAGAACGGCGTCCTGGCGGTCGCCGAGGGCGCCAACATGCCCACCACGCCGGAGGCGCTCAAGGCCTTCCGCGAGGCCGGCGTGGCGTTCGCCCCCGGCAAGGCCGCGAACGCGGGCGGCGTGGCCACCTCGGCGCTGGAGATGCAGCAGAACGCCTCGCGCGATTCCTGGCACTTCGAGTACACCGACGAGCGGCTCGCCGCGATCATGCGTGACGTGCACGAGCGCTGCAGCGAGACCGCGCGCGAGTACGGCAAGCCCGGCGACTACGTGCTGGGCGCCAACATCGCCGGCTTCGTCAAGGTGGCCGATGCGATGTTCGCACTCGGCGTCATCTGACCGGTACGGTGACACCGCCCGGAGACGAGGCGGTGGGGGTGGACATGTCGACGACGCAGGACGGTCGGAGGGCGGACAGCGGCCCTCTGACCGTCCCGAACCTCATCAGCGGACTCCGCATCCTGGGAGTGCCGCTGTTCCTGTATCTGGTGCTGGGGCCGCAGGCCGACGGGTGGGCTTTGGCGGTGCTGCTGATCAGCGGCGCCTCGGACTGGGTGGACGGCAAGCTGGCGCGGCTGCTGGACCAGTACAGCCGGCTCGGCGAGCTCCTGGACCCGGTGGCCGACCGCCTGTACATGGCGGCCGTGCCCATCGCGTTCGCCGTCCGCGGCATCCTCCCCTGGTGGGTGGTGGGCGTCCTCATCGCGCGCGAACTCGTACTGGCCGCCACGCTGGCGCTCTACCGCAGCCGCGGCCTGGGACCGCCGGAGGTGCACTACCTCGGCAAGGCGGCAACGTTCACGCTCATGATCGCCATGCCGGTGCTGCTGGCGGGGTACGGCGATTCGGCGGTGGCGACGACGCTGCACCCGTGGGGCTGGGCGCTGCTCATCTGGGGTGTCGGACTCTACGTGTGGACGGGGCTGATGTACGTGGCGCAAGCGTGGCTGACCGCGCGCACGCTTCCGCGCGTGCGCCGCGGGATCGAAGACCCGCCGGCGGCCCGCGGGGCGGAGTGACCCGCGATGACCCTGCGCCGCAATCCGGAGCCGTCGCTGCTGCGCTCGCTGCTGCATGACCATCTGGACCCCGGCTACGCAGAATCGGCGGCTGCCGGGCGCAACCGTCGGCGCGGCGGCGGGGTCTGGCTTGCGGGCGGCTGCCTCGTGATGGGGCTGGTGCTGGGAACAGCAGGTGCCCGACAGCTGGACGAGGGCCGAGGCGCGTCGTCCGACGGGCAGGCGGCGATCGTGGAGCAGGTGCGCGAACAGCAAGCTTCGGTGGACCGGCTGGTGCGCGAGCGCGACGTGGCGGCCGACAGTGCGGATGCGGAGCGACAACGTGTGCTCGCCGGCGACTCGGCCGGCAAGGAGGTGCTCGATTCCCTCGCACGCCTCAGCACCGGCGCGGCGGCCGTGGCGGTGCACGGCCCCGGGATAGCGGTGCGCATCACCGAACCGGACGCCGAGGGCGACCTGAGCGATTCCGAGCGTCCGCAGCCCCGGCGCGGGCAGGTGGTGTTCGACCGTGATCTGCGCGCCGTCGTCAACGCGCTGTGGGCGGCGGGCGCGGAGGCGGTGGGCATCGACGGGGTGCGCATCGGGCCGGATACGGCGATACGGCAGGCCGGGGGCGCGATCCTCGTCGACAATCAGCCGGTGTCCCCGCCATATGAGATCGACGCGATCGGGGACCCTGACGCGCTCAGCGTGCGCTTCGTGGACTCGGCCGCGTATCTGCGCATGCAGTCGCTGACCCAGCTCTACGGCGTGGAGGTCGCATTCGAATCCCGGTCGGACCTGCGTCTGCCGCGCGCTCCGGCAGTGGAACTACGGTATGCACGAGGCGACGAGGAAGGACCCCGATGATCGGCTTCATCGCACTGGTCGTGGGCATCGTGCTGGGCATAGTTTTCAGCCCGCAGGTGCCCGAGGCGTTGCAGCCCTACCTTCCTATCGCCATCGTCGCCGCCATGGACGCCGTGTTCGGGGGGCTGCGGGCCTACCTGGACAGGATCTTCGATCCCAAGGTCTTCGTGATCTCCTTCGTGTTCAACGTGCTGGTGGCGGCGTTGCTGGTGCTGCTGGGCGACCATCTCGGCGTGGGCACGCAGCTGTCGACGGCGGTGATAGTGGTCCTCGGCATCCGGATCTTCGGAAATGCCGCAGCATTGCGCAGGAGGCTTTTCGGTGCCTGAGCAATCCGACCGGCCCGCGGAGCCCGGGGGGGACGCGGAGCACGTGGGCGACGTGGAGGACGCGAGGGACGACAGGGACGGGGCCGCCCCGGTCGGCCGTCACGAGGCGCCCGAGCCGCGGCGGCGGGGCATGTGGGGGTGGCCGGGCCGGTCGTCGCGAGTGTCCGCCGTGCTCGTCGCCCTGCTGTGCATGCTGCTCGGTGTGGCCATCGCCACCCAGGTGCGCGATACGGGTTCGGGAGACTGGCTCGATGCGGCGCGCCCCGCCGATCTGCTCGTAGTGCTCGACAACCTGCACGGCAAGGAGGCGTCGCTGCGTCAGGAGATCGCGACGCTCGAGCAGTCATTGCAGTCGATGCGGTCGGCGGGCACGGATTCCCGCGAAGCGCTGGCGCAGTCCCGGCAGCGGCTCGACGCGCTGCGGGTGCTCGTCGGTGTCGCCCCTGCAGAAGGGCCGGGGCTGGTCGTCGAGGTGACGGATCCGCGTGGCGGTGTCGACCCGGCGGTGCTGCTGGACCTGCTCCAGGAGTTGCGCGCCGCGGGTGCGGAGGTCATCGCTTTTTCCGGGGCCGGCGAGGGCGACGACGTGCGGGTGGGTGTCGATACGGCGGTGACGGGCACTGCGGGCAGTATCCTGGTGGACGGTGTGCCGCTCGCGGCCCCGTACACGGTGACGGCCATCGGCGACGGTCCTACGATGGCGGCGGCTCTCAACATCCCCGGCGGGGTGCAGGACACCGTTCGGCGGGCCTCGGGGGAGGTGACGGTGACCACGGAGGACCTCGTGCGGGTGACCGCGGTCCGTCAGCCCGAACAGCCGCAGTACGCGCAGCCCGGCGATTAGGGTCGAAGTGACGCGGGTCCGGCCCGCGGGGGATCGATGTGGAAGGGGCAGGCGCATGGTTTCGGGCGACCAAGACGGTTCACCGGGGGACGGCGGTGCGGGGGACTCGGCCCTGCGGTTCACCGCCGACCACGAGTGGGTGCGCCCGCTGGGGGAGGACATCGTCCGGGTCGGGGTCACCGGCTATGCGGCCGAGCAGTTGGGCGACGTCGTCTTCGCCGACCTGCCGGCGGCGGGGGATGAGGTCGCTGAGGGACGGCCGATGGCGGAGGTCGAGTCCACCAAGAGCGTGTCGGAGGTGTTCGCCCCGGTGTCGGGCCGGATCGCGGCGATCAACGACGCGTTGGACGCGGAGCCGGAGCGCGTGAACGCCGACCCGTACGGCGGGGGTTGGCTGGTGGAGATCCGCGTGTCCGATTCGGCGGTTCTCCGCGCGGCCCTGGCGGGCATGATGGAGACCGATGCCTACGAGGCGTCGACGCGGAAGTGAGTGTGACTGTTTCGTTTCGCCTGCGACGCATCGGTCCGCGCGGCCACGATGTACCGTCGACACAGACGAGACCGATCGTGCGAGAGCGACTGCCGAGCAGGTGCGAGGTCCGGAGACGGACGAAGGAGATGCGGTGAGCGAGAACGACAAGAACGCGGCCTATGAGGCTCCGGCCGAGACCACTTCGGTGTTCCGTTCGGACTTCCTCAGCGAAGTCGACGGGTCGGGGCAGGCCGCGGAGGCCCCGGTCAGCGGCGTCGAGGGGCTGCCGCAGGGGGCGGCACTTCTGGTGGTCAAGCGCGGTCCCAACGCCGGCTCGCGGTTTCTGCTGGACCAGGACGCCACCTCGGCGGGCAGGCACCCGTCGAGCGACATCTTCCTCGACGACGTCACCGTGAGCCGGCGGCACGCTGAGTTCCGCAAGCACGGCGACGGGTACCAGGTGGTGGACGTGGGCAGCCTCAACGGCACGTACGTCAATCGGGAACCGGTGGACAGCGCCGCCCTGGCCAACGGCGACGAGGTGCAGATCGGCAAGTTCCGCCTGGTGTACCTGACCGGGCCGCGGGGTGGCGGCGCGCAGGTCGAGGGTGCCGCCGGCGCGGAGGGCCGGTGACGGCAGCCGGCCGATCCACGGCACCGTCCGGGATGTCGATCGGCGCCGTGCTCGAGCAGTTGCGCGGTGACTTCCCCGATGTGACGATCTCGAAGATCCGGTTCCTCGAATCGGAGGGGCTGGTGACCCCGGCGCGGACCGCGTCGGGGTACCGGCGCTTCTCGGTGGCGGACTGCGAGCGATTGCGCTTCGTGCTCACCGCGCAACGCGACCACTACCTGCCGCTCAAGGTGATCAAGGAGCAGCTGGAAAGCATCGACTCGGGAGGGGCCGCGGTGGCGACGCTGCACCCGCCGCGCGCATTGTCCATCGCGCCGGGGCTGGTGTCGCCGGAGGCGTTCCGGTCCGGCAGGGAGGTCAGGGTCACGCGGGCGGACCTGTGCGAGCGCGTCGGCGTGGAGGACGCCTTCGTCACCCAGCTCATCCGTGCGGGACTCATCGCCCCCGGCGCCTCCGGGTTCTTCGATGAGGACGCGGTCACCGTGGCCACCACCGTGCGCGACATGGCCGGGTTCGGCCTGGAGGTGCGGCACCTGCGCGCGTTCAAGGCCGCGGCCGACCGCGAGGCGGGGCTGGTGGCGCAGATCGCGTCGCCGGTGGCCCGTGGGCGCGATGCCGGCGCACGGGATCGGGCCGAGGAGATCGTCCGCGAGCTCGCGGCGCTGTCGGTGACCCTGCACAGCTGTCTCGTCAAGGGTGCCGTCCGGGACAGCCTCGACGGCTGATCCCCTCCGCCGCGGGTGCTGCTGATCGGCCTCCGGGTGGCCTAGACTTCTACTGCGGGCGCCGATCGCAGGAACCTTCCGTGGACGGCGATCACCCGCGGGTCGCGGGCACCGGCGGCTTCCTCTGTGAGGGGGCCCGGCTCTGCGGGCGTCAGTGGCTCCGGACCGGTTTCGAGCAGCGAGAAAGGCGGGCGTGATGAGCGAGATGCAGCTTGTGGGCATTCGTGTGGAACAGCCCCAGAACCAGCCCGTGCTCCTGCTGCGCGAATCGGAGGGGGAACGGTTCCTGCCGATCTGGATCGGACAGAACGAGGCGGCGGCGATCGCGCTGGAACAGCAGGGGATCGCCCCCGCGCGGCCGCTCACCCATGATCTGATCAAGGACGTCATCGACGCGCTCGGCCGCACGCTGCTGGAGGTACGCATCGTGGACTTGCGCGAGGGGACGTTCTACGCGGAGTTGGTCTTCGACGGGGACGTCTCGGTGTCGGCGCGGCCGTCGGACGCGGTGGCCCTGGCGATCCGGGTGGGCGTGCCGATCCTCTCGGACGAGGCGGTCCTGGAGGAGGCGGGTCTGGTGATCCCGGATGAGCGCGAGGACGAAGTGGAGAAGTTCAAGGAGTTCCTCGACTCCGTGTCGCCCGAGGATTTCAACCCCGGCGAGTCCGACGGGTCGGAGGGCTGAGCACGCCGTCCGCACGCCCGAACATCACGATTCGGCCACAGGCTCAATCTCAAGTAGAGGTTTAGGGTGTGTCGCGTTGAATCGGCCCCGCGATCCCCATAGCGTTCACTACGTCGAACCACAGCGGAGTGGTTCCGGTCAGGCGTAAGCTGTACGCGCCTGAGGTATCGGCGCGAGCGCGTTGCCGCAGGCGGTGGCGAGAGGGAGTGTCCAGTGGGCCAGAATCCTGAGAACCCTGCAGAGCAGAACCTCCAGCGGGGCCTCCCCGGTGCGGACGCAGTCCCGCAGGAGACGACTTCGCAGGAGGCGGCGCCGACGGTGTCGCCCGGCCCGGAGACGGCTCTGCCGCAACCGGAGATCGCAGACGAGTTGGTCGGCTACCGCGGGCCCACCGCGTGCCAGATCGCCGGCATCACCTACCGGCAGATCGACTACTGGGCGCGTACCTCGCTCGTCGTCCCGTCGATCCGCAGTGCGGCAGGGTCCGGGAGTCAGCGCCTGTATTCGTTCAAGGACATCCTCGTCCTCAAGATCGTCAAGCGGCTGCTCGACACCGGGATCTCACTGCAGAACATCCGCGTGGCCGTCGACCACCTGCGTGGTCGCGGGGTCGACGACCTCGCGGAGATCACGCTGTTCTCGGACGGCGTGTCGGTGTATGAATGCACGTCCGCGGAAGAGGTCGTCGACTTGCTCCAGGGCGGCCAGGGCGTGTTCGGCATCGCCGTCAGCGGCGCGATGAAGGAACTCTCCGGGTCCATCGCGGACTTCCCCGCGGAGACGGCCGTCGACGGCCACGCGATCGACACCCCGGAGGACGAGCTGGCAGGACGCCGGAAGGCCCGGGCGAAACGGCGCATCGGATAGCCTGCCCGCCCTACGATGCGGGTATGGAGCAGAGGTTCACCGGACAGAACGCCGCCGACGGCTTCGCGGATCTTCCGTGGGACTTCGCCGGGCGGCACATCGGCGCAGATTCCGGGGAGACGGCGCACATGCTCGCCCGCATCGGTGCCGGCGACGCCGATGCGTTGATCGCGAAGGCACTGCCCCGCGCGGTGCGGGACGATCCGGATGACGACGGCGCCTCGCGGTTGCCCGCGGGGTGCGGCGAAGGCGAGATGCTCGACGAGTTGCGGGGGATCGCCGCCCAGAACAGCGCGCACACCTCGATGATCGGGTTGGGATACTACGGCACCGTCACCCCGGCGGTGCTGCGCCGCGGGATCCTGGAGAACCCGGCCTGGTATACCGCGTACACCCCCTACCAGCCCGAGATCAGCCAAGGTCGGCTCGAGGCGCTGCTGAACTTCCAGACGATGGTCGCGGAGCTGACCGGCATGGACATCGCGGGGGCGTCCATGCTCGACGAGGCGACGGCCGCCGCCGAGGCGATGACGCTCATGGTCCGCGCGCGCCGCGGCGGCCCCGGCACGGTGATCGTCGCCGATACGGACCTGTTCCCCCAGACCGCGGCGGTGCTCGCTACGCGCGCGGCGCCGCTGGGCATCCACATCGTGCGGGCGGACCTGCGCCGCGACGGCGTCCCCGACTGCGCGCCGGCGGGCGTGATCGTGCAGACTCCGGGCGCCTCCGGCGTGCTCACGGACCTGGCGCCGCTCGTCGACGCGGCGCACGCGCGCGGCGCGCTCGTGGCGGTGGGGGCGGACCTGCTGGCCATGACGCTGGTGCGGCCGCCGGGCGAGGACGGTGCGGACGTGTGCTTCGGCACCACCCAGCGCTTCGGTGTGCCGATGGGTTTCGGCGGCCCGCACGCCGGGTACATCGCCGTGCGCGAGGAGCACGTGCGCCGGCTGCCCGGCCGCCTGGTGGGCGTCTCGCACGACGTGGACGGTGCGCCCGCCTACCGGCTGGCATTGCAGACGCGCGAGCAGCACATCCGCCGCGAGAAGGCCACGAGCAACATCTGCACGGCCCAGGTGCTGCCGGCGGTGCTGGCGTCGATGTATGCCTGCTACCACGGGGCCGAGGGGCTCACCGCGATCGCGAAGCGTGTCGCAGAGCGGGCGGAGGTGCTCTCAACGGTGTGGGCATGATCGATGTGGAGGTGGTGCACCGGCGGTTCTTCGACACGGTGCTCGCCCGTGTGCCGGGTGATGCCGCTCGCGTGGTCGAGAGGGCGCGGGACGACGCGGGCATCAACCTGCGCCTGGTCGACGCCGACCACGTGGCTGTGAGCTGCGACGAGACCACCACCGACGCACAGGTGAACGCAGTGATCGACGCTTTCGCCGGCGAAGAGGTGCCCTGGTACTGCCCGCTCAGCGACTATCGACTGGCAGGGGTGCCGCCCCGCACGTCGCAGTTCCTGCGGCACGAGGCGTTCACCCGGTACCGCACGGAGACCGCGATGATGCGGTATCTGCGGCAGCTCGCGGACAAGGACATCGCCCTGGACCGGAGCATGATCCCGCTCGGGTCGTGCACGATGAAGCTCAACGCCGCCGCCGAGATGGAGCCGATCACCTGGCCGCAGTTCGCCGGCACCCACCCGTTCGCCCCGCCGGACCAGGCCCGCGGGACGCTCCGGCTGATCGCGGACCTGGAGACGTGGCTCGCCGCGATCACCGGTTACGCCGCGGTGAGCGTGCAACCGAACGCCGGCAGCCAGGGGGAGCTTGCGGGCCTGCTCGCCATCGCCGCCTACCACCGCGGCAATGGGCAGGCGCAGAGGACGGTGTGCCTCATCCCGTCCAGCGCGCACGGCACCAATGCGGCGTCCGCGGTGCTGGCCGGGCTGCGGGTGGTCGTAGTGGCGTGCGACGATGCCGGCAACATCGACGTGGCCGACCTGCAGAGCCTGCTCGCCGAGCACGGCGACACCGTGGCCGCGCTGATGCTCACCTATCCGTCCACCCACGGCGTCTACGAGCAGTCGGTGGGCGAGGTGTGCGCCGCGGTGCACGACGCCGGCGGGCAGGTGTACATCGACGGGGCCAACCTCAACGCGCTGGTGGGGCTGGCCCGGCCCGGGCGGTTCGGCGGCGACGTCAGCCACGTCAACCTGCACAAGACGTTCTGCATTCCGCACGGCGGGGGCGGTCCCGGGGTGGGGCCGATCGGTGTCCGCGAGCACCTGGTGGAGCACCTTCCCGGGCATCCGATGGCGCCACAGGCGCCGGGGTCGCGTGGCGGCTCGGCGGTGTCCGCCGCGCCCTACGGGTCCGCGTCGATCCTGCCGATCAGCTGGGCGTACATCCGGATGCTCGGCGCAGAGGGCCTCCGCCGGGCCACGGCGGCGGCGGTGGTCGCAGCCAATTACATCGCTGTGCGGCTGCGCGAGCACTATCCGGTGCTGTACACGGGGGCGGGCGGACTCGTCGCGCACGAGTGCGTGCTGGATCTGCGTGCGATCACCCGGGACGCGGGCGTGACCGTCGAGGACGTGGCCAAACGGCTGGCCGACTACGGCCTGCACGCGCCCACCATGAGTTTTCCGGTGGCCGGCACGCTCATGGTGGAGCCCACGGAAAGCGAGAACCTCGAGGCGCTCGACGAGTTCTGCGATGCGATGATCGCGATCCGGCGCGAGGTGGGCCGCGTCGCGGCGGGGGAGTGGCCGGCGGACGACAATCCGCTGCGCGGTGCCCCGCATACGGCGGAATGCCTGGTGGGCGAGTGGGCGCACCCGTACACCCGGGCCGAGGCGGTGTTCCCGTGGGGGACGGCGTCGCGGCGGCCCAAGATCTGGCCGGCCGTCCGCCGCATCGACTCCGCCTACGGCGACCGCAACCTCGCCTGCGCATGCCCGCCGATGGAGGACATCGCGGAGTCGCGCGACGGGGCCTGAACCGACCGCACCGGCCACGTCCGGGCGATCAGCGCAGCAGAGCTATCAGCGCAGCAGGGTGTCGACGGCGCCGCCGAAGTCGGGCCCGGCGGACGACTGCACTTCGGTGACGGTGCCGCCGGTGGCCGCCGCGACCGACCGCAGCGAATCGATGTCCTCGTTGGGTCCGATGACGATGACGTCGATGCGCACCGGCCGGGCCGGGTCGCCCGCCCGCGCGATCGCGTCGAGCAGCGCCTGCGTGCTCTTGAACGACTGGTCGTCGTTGGGTCCGTCGGTGATGAGCAGCACCGAGTTGACCGTGCCGTCGACGTAACCCTGCACCGCCGACGCATAGGCCGCCTGCAGGGAACGGTAGGTGTGTGTCGCGGCGCGCGGCCTGGCAGCATCGAGCCCGGTGATGAGCGCCTGGCGCCGCGGCGCGCCGCCGACCTCGTCGCTCAGCGTCCCCGTCGGCACGATCACCCGATAGGGGCCGGAATCGCCGAGGCCCGAACTGTACGCCCACAGGCCCACGCGGTCGGAGTCCGGGAGCGCGCCCAGGCGCCGGTCGAGGGCGGCGGTGACGTTGGCCAGGCGGGGTGCGCCGCCCTCGGCCACACCCATCGAGCCCGAGACGTCCAACAGGATGGTGGTCGCGCCGCCGGAAGAGGTTGCGGGGGCGGCGGGTTCGGCGGGGGCGCCGACAGCGGCGCCGAGCGCCGCCAACGCGTCGTCCGCGGGGCCAGGGAGCACCTGGGCCGGCGGGGCGCCGGTGAGGACGCCGGCGCTGTCGGCGGGGGCGGCGGCATCCGGGGCTCCGATGACGAGGAAGCCGTTCTGGGTGAAGCGCGAGGCCTGCTCGGGCCCGGCGAGGTAATTGAGGAAGTCCGATGCCGCGGCGGAGACGGCCCGCTCGTCGACCGCTTTCCCTTCCACGGCCGGTGCGTCCGTGTCTGCGGCGGTGGCCCCTCCGGTATCGGGGGCGGGGCGCAGCAGCACTGCCGGGTAATCGACGACGGGGGTGGGTCCGGCGGGACGCACGGCGGCCATGGGAGCCCCGGCCGAGTCCGCATTGAACCGGTAGAGCTGCTCGGCAGTGGTGGGCACCGCCCGCACGCCCTGCGGCGCGTCGCCCTGCTGGAGCGCGGCGAGCACATCGGCCGCCGTGGCGGCACGCTCACCCGGGGCGTCGCCGACGAGAGCGGCGACCGCGGCCCGCCCTTGCGACCCGGTGACCGCCTGCCCGGTGAGCGCGGTGCCGGTGGGATCGGGGCCGGCGTCGGCGATGGCCGCGGCGAGGGCGAGGCCGGTGACGGCTGCGGAATCGGAGCCGGCGGGCATCGCAAGGCCGAGCGTCCCTGCCGACTGGCGCGCAGGCAGGTCTTTCCAGGCCAGTCCCTGCAGCGTCGCCGCGGCGGCCTGCGGTGCCGCGAGCACGACGGGCGAAGCGGCCAGGGAGACCGGATTGCCGTCGATCCGTTCCGGCGACGCGGAGCGCAGCGCGGCGACGTCGGCCGCGGACTGCGGCACCCACAGCGCCGGACCGCCGCCGCCGGCGGCGATCTCCTGGCGCGCCGCGGCCCCGTCCGACTTGTGGACCTTCACCGACACGCAGTGGTCGCGGACGACGGGGTGCGCCGAGGAGTACGACTGCGCGAGATCCGTGAGAACCGGGGCGATCGACGGTGCCGCGGCGACCGACACCGTGACGTCCCCGTTCACGCACGAGGCGGCGGCACGGTCGTCGACATCGCCGGCATGGTCGCGCAGTGCCAGCCAGCCGATCACGATCGCGACGACGACGAGGACCGCGACGACGGCGAGGGTCAGTCCACGGCTGATGCGGCGGTTGCCGGAAGCGCTGCGATGTCGGCCCACGTGACTCCTGATCGTTCCTCGTGCCCCCCGCTCGGATCTCCCCGCACGCCGAGTCTAAGGCGCGGGACCCGCCGGGGCGTGGCGGCGCACCGGTACGGGCCGGGCCGGTGCGCACCGGCCCGGCCCCGCGCCGGCGTGGTGCGTTACGCCGGATTCTCGGGCAGCGGAGGCTCATACCGGTGCGTGGCGTCGCGGACGGTGCCGACGAACTCCTCGGCGAGGTCCTCCATCGCGACGATCCCCACCATCCGCACCGGGCCGGAGTCGCCGACCCGGCGTGTCACCGCGCCCAGGTGGCTGTGCGTGCGTCGCAGCAGCGTCAGCGCCTGATCGAGCGGCAGATCATGCGGAACCCGCGGGAGCGGGCGCACCTCGGAGACCGGGATGTGCGTCGACGGCGTGGTCGACTGATCCAGCATCAAGTCCAGGATGTCCTTGACGTGCAGGTATCCGGCGAGCCTGCCGCCCTCGGCCCGCACGGGATAGCGCGAGAACCCCGTCGCGGTGACCGCGTCCTCCACCGACCCGAGCGTGGGTCCCCCCGGCGCCATCGGCACCGTGCGCACCTGCGCGGCGGGGATCATCACCTGGCCGACGGTCTTGTCGATGGTCGTCAGCGCGCGGGTCAGCCGACGGTGCTCCTCGGCGTCGAGGAGGCCCTCCAGGCGGGACTCGCCGATGATCTCCGAGAGCTCCATCATCGACACGGTCGCGTCGAGCTCGTCCTTGGGGTGCACCCCGAACATGCGGAGCACCAGGTTGGCCGCGAGGTTGTAGAACCTGATCAGCGGGCTCATCACCTTCATGAACGCGAGGTGCGTGGGCACGAGGATCATGGCCATCCGTTCGGGGCCCGCGATGGCGATGTTCTTGGGGACCATCTCGCCGAACAGGATGTGCAGGAACGCGACGATGAGCAGGGCGATCACGAAGGCGATCGGATGCTGGATGTCGGCGGGGATCCCCATCGAATCCATGGGGCGTTCGAGGATGTGGGCGACGGCGGGCTCCGCGATCCGGCCGAGCAGGATCGAGCAGATCGTGATGCCCAACTGCGCGCCGGCCAACATCATCGACAGGTGCTCGCTCGCGTGGATGACGGTCTTCGCGCGCCGGCGCCCCTGGGAGGCCAGCGATTCGAGCCGGTCGCGCCGGGCCGAGATGATGGAGAACTCGGCGCCGACGAAGAACGCGTTGCCGGCCAACAGCACGAGCATCAGCAGCAGTGACCACAGATCGGTCATCGGTCGCCCCTCCCGCCGCGTGCCGCGCCGTCCCCGGTGCCGGCCGGGCCGCCGGCGTCGACCGTGCCGTCGGACTCGTCGGCCGGCAGCTCGGTGCTCAGCGCGACCCTGTCGATACGGCGTCCGTCCATGCGGACCACCCGTGCGCGCCATACTTCGTGGTGGGCGCCCAGCTGGTCGCCCAGCGTCGGCTGCTCGTCGTCGAGTGTGGTGGCGATGGGCACCGTGATCTCCTCGCCCTCGGCCGGGATGTGTCCGAATTCGGTGAGCAGCAGGCCGGCCAGGGTTTCGTAGTCGCCCTCCGGCAGGGGCAGCCCGATGGCCGCGGACACTTCGTCGATGCGCAGCAGCCCGGAGCACAGCCAGCCGTCCGCGGTGGGCTGCACGTCGGCGAGCGTCGCGTCATGCTCGTCGCGGACGTCGCCCAGGATCTCCTCGACGAGGTCCTCCATCGAGATCATCCCGGCGGTGCCGCCGTACTCGTCGACCACCAAGGCCACCTGCATCCCGTGGGCGCGGACCCGCTCCATGACGGCGTCGCCGTCGAGGCTGGCGGGCACGCTCGGCACGGTGCGTGCGATATCGCCCACGCTCCTGCTCGCGCGCGATTCCGCCGTCATGCCGAAGGCCTGCTTGATGTGGACGACGCCGATGGTCGCGTCCAGGTCGCCGTCAGTCACAGGGAAGCGGGAGTAGCCCGTGCGCGCGGCGAGTTCGACCAAGTCGGTGACGGTGTCGGTGCGGTCGAGCGACTCGATCCGCACGCGCGGCGTCATGAGCTCGTCCGCGGTGCGTTCGCCGAAGTTCAAAGACCTGTCGACGAGCAATGCCGTGCCCGGGGCGAGGGAACCCTGCTTGGCGGAGTTGCGCACCAGCGAGCCGAGTTCGTCGGGGGAGCGGGCCGAGCGGAGTTCGTCGGCGGGCTCGATCCCCAGCCGGCGGACAATGGCGTTCGCCGTCCCGTTGAGGGCGTTGAGCGCCCACTTGCCGGCCAGCGAGAACCCCGCCTGCAGTGGAGCCGTGGCACGCGCGACCGACAGGGGATGCGCGATGGCGAGGTTCTTCGGCACCAGCTCGCCGAGGATCATCGACAGGGACGTGGCGATGATCAGTGCGAGCGCGAGGGCGATCCAGTCGGCCGTCGAATCGGACAGGCCGGCCGATACGAGGGGGCCGTGGAACAGCGACGAGAACACGGGTTCGGCGATGAAGCCGGTGAGCAGCGTGGTGATGGTGATGCCCAGCTGGGCGCCGGACAACTGGAACGAGAGTGTGCGGTGCGCGTGCTGGACGATCCGCGCGCGGCGGTCACCGTCGCGGGCGTGGGAATCGACTGTGCTCTTCTCGAGCGCCGTCAAGGAGAACTCGGCGGCGACGAACACGGCGGTGCCGAGCGTCAGCGCGAAGAAGCCGACGAGGCTGAGGATGGTGATGGCGATGTTCATCAGGCGCGCCGCCCCGGCATCTCACCCGGTGCGGGCCGGTGCCGTCCCGCACTGCGCTGCGGCGCGGCGGTGGCCCTGCCCCGTAGGTGATGGTGGCGCCGAGGCGGCCACGGAGAAGGCGGATGGTCGTAGGGTCTGTGCGGGGGTGCCGTGGGCACCGGTACCTCGCTTTCGGCAGTGGACCGGGGACCGCAAGGCGGATCCGGACGGTCCCGTGATGGTGGGCGCCGCCGGCAACTGTGCTGCTCGGCGGCGGCGGACGGGCGTCCGGCCCGTTCCGTGCCCTGCAGTTTACCGGCTGAGGGCGGCGTGCGTCGTGAGTGTCGTCACCGGTCCGCGGCGCCGGCGCGCGTCACCAGCCGGAATCGAGCGGCCGGCCCTCGGCGAAGCCGGCCGCGGACTGGATGCCGAGCACGGCCTTGTCGTGCAACTCGGCCGTCGACCGGGCGCCGGAGTAGGTGCACGTGCTCCGCACGCCGGCGCAGATGTGGTCGACCAGGTCCTCCACACCGGGGCGCTGCGGGTCCAGCCGCATGCGTGAGGTGGAGATGCCCTCCTCGAACTGGGCCTTGAGTGCACGGTCGAATGCGTCGCGGCTGCGCGTGCGGGCCTCGACGGCCCGCTTGGACGCCATGCCGAAGCTCTCCTTGTAGGGCGTACCGTCGGCGTCGTAGCGCAGGTCGCCCGGGGATTCGTGGGTGCCCGCGAACCAGGAGCCGATCATCACGTTCGACGCGCCCGCGGCGAGCGCCAGCGCCACGTCGCGGGGATGGCGGATGCCGCCGTCCGCCCACACGCGCCCGCCCGCACTGCGCGCGGCCGCCGCGCATTCGAGCACGGCGGAGAACTGCGGCCGGCCCACGCCGGTCATCATCCGCGTCGTGCACATCGCACCCGGGCCGACGCCCACCTTGACGATGTCGGCCCCCGCGGCGAGCAGGTCGCGGGTGGCCTCTGCGCTCACCACGTTTCCGGCCACCACCGGCAGGTCCGGAGCGGCGGCACGGACCGCGCGGACGGCGCCGATCATCTTGTCCTGGTGCCCGTGCGCCGTGTCGACCACGAGGACGTCGACCTCCGCGTCGGCCAGGGCCCGCGCCGTGGCTTCCGCGTCGCCGTTGATGCCGATGGCCGCGGCGACGCGCAGGCGCCCGCGATCGTCGAGCGCGGGCGTGTAGAGCTCCGAGCGCACCGCGCCGGCGCGGGTGAGCACACCGGCGAGGAGCCCCTCGCCGTCGACGAGCACGGCGAGCTCCTCCCGGGCGGTGGTGAGCCTGTCGAAAACCTCCCGCGGCGGCGTTCCCGCGGGCACGGTGACGAAATCCGCGGACGTCACGGCGCCGACCCGGCTGAAGCGGTCGACGTCCGCGCAGTCGGCGGGGGTGACGGTGCCGATGGGCCGACCCTGGTCGACCACGACCGCGGCGCCGTGCGAACGCTTGGGGATGAGCACCACCGCGTCGGCGACCGAGTCGTCGGGGGAGAGCGTCACCGGCGTCTCATGCACGGGGTGGCGGGACTTGACGTCCAGGACGGTGGCGCGGAGGGCATCCAACGGCAGGTCCTGGGGCAGTACGACCAGCCCGCCGCGGCGCGCGAGCGTCTCCGCCATCCGCCGCCCGGACACGGCCGTCATGTTCGCGGCGACGAGCGGGATGGTCGTGCCGGACCCGTCGTCGCCGGCCAGATCGACGTCGAAACGCGAGGCGACTCCGGACCGGGCGGGCACCAGGAACACGTCGTCGTAGGTGAGTTCATACGGCGGCATCACGTCGGGTAGGCGCACGTGGCTCACCCTACGCACGGCGGCGGCCCCGCGCCGAGGAGCGTTCCTCGGCGCGGGGCCGGCCGGAGATGTCCGGGCGGGGGCCGTCAGGCCTCCACCTCGGCGCCGCCCTCGCTCCACAGGATGTGGAACTTCTTGCCCTCCGGCGCGTCGACGCGCTCGTAGGTGTGGGCGCCGAAGTAGTCGCGCTGCCCCTGGGTGAGGGCGGCGGGAAGGCGCTCGGCGCGCAGCCCGTCGTAGTACGCGAGCGAGGAGGAGAACCCCGGCGTGGGCACGCCCAGCCGCACGGCGGTCGCTACGACGCGCCGCCAGCTGTCGAGCCCCTCCTCGATGGCGCTGCGGAAGAACGGGTCCAGGACCAGGCTGGGCAGGTCCGGATCGGAGGTGTAGGCCTCGCGGATGCGGTCGAGGAACCGGGCGCGGATGATGCACCCACCGCGCCAGATGGTGGCCAGGTCGACGGGCTTGACTCCCCAGCCGTGCTCGTCGCTGCCGGCCTTGATCTCGTCGAAGCCCTGCGCGTAGGCGATCACCTTGGACGCGTACAGCGCGCGGCGGATGTCCTCGATGAACTCCGCCTCGCCGCGGCCCGCCAGGGCGTCCGCCACAGTGGGCAGGGTGCCGCCGGCGAGCCCCTTGGTGGCGGCGCGCTGGGCGCGGGCTCCGGAGAGTGCGCGGGCGAACACGGCCTCGGCGATGCCCGTGACGGGCACCCCCAGATCGAGTGCGGCCTTGACCGTCCAGCGGCCGGTGCCCTTCTGCTCGGCGGCGTCGACGATGACGTCCACCAGCGGTGCACCCGTCCGGGGGTCGGCCTTGTCGAGCACCTCGGCGGTGATCTCCACCAGGTAGCTCTCCAGCTCGGTGCCGTTCCAATCGCGGAACACCTGCGCGATGCGGCCTGCGTCGAATCCGAGCACGCGGCGCATGAGGTCGTAGGCCTCGCCGATGAGCTGCATGTCCGAGTACTCAATCCCGTTGTGCACCATCTTGACGAAGTGGCCCGAGCCGTCAGGGCCGATATGGGTGCAGCACGGGGTCCCGTCGACCTGCGCCGCGATCGACTCGAGAAGCGGGCCCAGCGACTTGTACGACTCGACCGAGCCGCCGGGCATGATCGACGGTCCCTCGAGCGCGCCCACCTCGCCGCCGGACACGCCCGCCCCCACGAAGTGCAGTCCGCGCTCGCGTAGCGCGTGCTCGCGGCGGATCGTGTCGGTGAACAGTGCGTTGCCGCCGTCGATGATGATGTCGCCCGGCTCCATCGCCGCAGCCAGCTGCTCGATCACCTGGTCGGTGGGCTCGCCGGCCTTCACCATGATCAGCGCGCGGCGCGGCTTCTGCAGCGCGGCGACGAACTCTTCGATCGACTCGGTGCGGACGAAGTCGCCCTCGGCGCCGTGCTCGGCGATGAGGCGGTCGGTCTTGTCCGCGTGCCGGTTGTGCAATGCGACGGTGTGTCCGTGCCGCGCCAGGTTGCGGGCCAGGTTGGAGCCCATCACCGCGAGGCCGGTCACGCCGATCTGGGCGCGGCCGACGCCGGACTGGTCGGAGGAGTCTGCCGGAGAGTTCGCCGTAGAAGAGGTCATGGATGCCAGTTTTCCTTGTTGCCGTCGGGAGTCCAAACACGATCCCGGAGATCCGACGCGAACGCGCCGGCGAATGCAATGGACCGGGATCGTGACGCGGGGGCAACGCTACTCCGCCGGGGCCCGTCGGCAGGGGAACCCGGTGCGGGAGTCCTCAGTGGAGAGGCGACAGGGGGCCCATGAGCTTGTGCAGCTCGGTGAGCCAGGGGATCGCCACGGCGAGTGTGGGTACCACCAGCACCGCTGCGGCGGTGAAGTAGACCAGTGCGGCGAGACGACGATCGTTGTCGCGGTGCAGCCGGGTGACCCGGACCAGCGTGCCGGGCCCGCCGAGCGCCAGCGCGCCGGCCGGCGCCTCCGCGCCTGCGCAGGCGACCAGTGCGCGCGCGAGCGGCGTGGGGCCGGCGGTGCGGCGCGCGGAATCGTCGGCGAGCATCTCGACGAGCAACTGGACGGAATCGAGGGCGGAGCCGCTGCGCACGAAGCGGGGGAACGCCGCGTAGACAGCGGTGAACGCCTCCAACACCAGGTCGTGCCGGGCGCGCAGGTGTGCGCGCTCGTGGGTGAGGACCGCGCGGATCTCGGCGTCGTCCAGTGTGTCGAGCACGCCTTCCGACATGACGATGCGTCGCCGCAGGCCGGGGAGGCAGTACGCCAAAGGCCGGGGGCTGCTGAGCACGCGCAGCGCCGCCGACGAGGGCCGGTGCGCCAAGTCCGGCGAGCAGTCGAGAAGGTCGACGAGCATCCGGTGGCGCGCGCGGCGCCGCCGGGTGTGGAAGCCCACGCGGGTGACGGCGAAGATCAGCCGGGCGCCGATGATGAGCGTCGCGGCGAGGACGGCGACGTACAACGCCCACAGCGGCCAGCCGAGGACGTCGATCTCGTCGAGCGGGGCGGTGGTGGGGCGGCCGTCGGGGCCCGGCACCAGCAGGCGGCTGGCGATGGCGATGCCCGCGCTGAAGGCGGACAGGACGGCCGCGAGCGCCACCGCCTGCCACAGCACCAGCGCCGCGCGCGGTGCGCGGTGCGTCCATGCGGCCCTGCTCAGCAAGGCGGGGATCGGGCCGGCCAGAGCGAGGGCCAGGATCCCGAAAATCAGCGCGGACACGGGGTTCATAGTGCCTCAGCAGGCAGCCGGGCTCAAGGGCGCGTCCGGTTGCGGTCCTCCGCGTTCTCGAGCGCGTCGAGGGCCTCGCGCAGCGCATGCGCCTCGTCGGGCGTCACCTGCTGGACGAAATGCACCAGTGCGCCCACCCGCTCGCCGGATTCGGTGCCGTTGGACAGGGCGTCGACCATGAGCCCGGCGACCAGTTCATCCCGGCTGTGCACCGGCGCGTACCGGTGCGCGCGGTCGCTACGGTGCTGGGTGACCAGTCCCTTCTTGGCCAGGCGCTGCAGCACGGTCATCACAGTGGTGTAGGCGAGGTCGCGGTGGGAGGCGAGGTCGGCGTGCACCTGACGGACGGTCTGCGGCGCGTCCGCAGCCCACAGGTGATCCATCACTGCCTTTTCAAGCTCTCCGAGTCCGGCCATGGTGAGAGTCTAACCGGGTATCCGACGTGGCGTGGTACTACCTGGAGTCGTACGAGACGGGGCCTGCGCCTCGTGGGGAACCGGCGGCTCCCCGCGAGGCCGTGTGGAAGGATTGGGCGCGGCCGGAAACCCGGCCGCGCCGGGGTGCGGGCACGGGCCCGCGCAATCGATCACGAGCGGATGGAGCGGCTGTGTCCCAAGGAACGACGACGGCGGCGGACGCGTCTACCGCAGCGGAACACCGCGGGCCGACCCTCGAAGAAGTGCAGGCCATGGCGGGCGTCGGGTTCCACAAGGCGTTCGGGCTGCGCTTTCTGGAGGCCTCGGGCGACCGCATCCGCGTGGAGTGGGACGCCGCACCGGAACTGCACCAGCCGTACGGAATCGTCCACGGCGGAGTCTACTGTTCCGTGATCGAGTCGATCGCCAGCCTCGGCGCCGCGCTGTGGCTGGGGGAGCGCGGCAACGTGGTCGGTGTGAACAACAACACGAACTTTCTGCGCGCGGTGCGCACAGGCCGACTCGAGGCGGTGGCCGAGCCGCAGCACCGGGGGCGGCTGCAGCAACTCTGGCGCGTGGCGATCACCGACGAGGACGGCCGGCTGGTGGCCGAGGGGCAGGTACGGCTGCAGAACGTCGAGAACGCCGAGCGCCTGGGCAACTGAGCGCCTGGGAAGCCGAGCGCCCTCCGGGCGGGGGGCCTCCGGCCGAGCCCGGCCCGCTCAGCCGGCGGCCTCGGTGGGGTTCGCGTCGGGTGCGTCGGCAGAGCGTTCGGCGGCGGAGTTCGTATCGACAGTGTCCTTCTCGGCAGAGCCGCGGGTGCCGTTGCGTGCGCGTTCGAGCGCGAGCACCCGCTCCGCCTCCTCCTGCGCGAGCTTCTTCGCCGCGTCCACGTCGAGGACCGCGTACTTGCCGTTGCCCAGCTGTCCCAGGGCGGAGCGGGCGAGCACCTGCTGCACGGTGATGGTCATCTGTCCTCGGCCGCGGCCGAAGAACGTGGTGGCCCACGACAGCAGCGTCGTCAACCGGCTCTTGAAGCCCACCAGGTACATCAGGTGGATGACGAGCCAGATTATCCACGCGATGAACCCGGTGAGCTCGAGCCGTCCCACCTTGGCGACGGCGCTGAACCGCGAGATCGTCGCCATGCTGCCCTTGTCCCAGTATTTGAACGGCTTGCGCTCGTGGTGCGGGCGGCCACCGGCCTCCGCCGCGATGTTCTTGGCCACGTAGGTGCCGCCCTGCATGGCCACCTGTGCGAGCCCGGGCAGGTTGTCGAGCGCCATCATGTCGCCGATGACGAACACGTTCGGGTGCCCTGGAAGGCTCAGATCCGGGTTGACGTGCACGCGGCCCGCCCGGTCGAGCTCGGCATGCGACTGCTCGGCGAGGATGCCGCCGAGCTTGCTCGCCTGCACGCCCGCCGACCACACCTTGCACTGGCAGCGGATGAGTTTCTCGCTGCCGTCCTTCTTTTTGATGGTGATGCCGTCCCGGTCGACGTCGGTGACCATGGCGCCGGTGTGGATTTCGACGCCCATCGTGGTCAGCCGCTTGGCCGTGCTGGCGCTGAGCTTGCCGCCGTACACCGGAAGCACGTCGTCCGCCCCGTCGAGGAGGATGATGCGGGCATCGCGCGAATCGATGTTGCGGAAGCTGCCGTGGAGTGTGCGGTGCGCGAGCTCGGCGATCTGGCCCACCAGCTCGACGCCCGTGGGGCCCGCGCCGACGACGACGAACGTCATGAGCCGCTCGCGCTCGTAGTCGTCCGTGCAGATCTCCGCCTGCTCGAACGAGCCGAGGATCCGGCCGCGCAGCTCCAGGGCGTCGTCGATGGTCTTCATACCCGGCGCGTACTCGGCGAAGTGGTCGTTGCCGAAGTACGACTGCTTGGCGCCCGCAGCGACGATGAGGCTGTCGAACGGCGTGACCCGCGTGATCGCCATGGCTTCCGAGGTGACCGTTCTGGCGTCGAGGTCGATGTCCGTCACCGAGCCCAGCAGGATCTCGGCGTTGTCCTGCTTGCGCAGCACCAGGCGGGTGGACGGGGCGATCTCGCCCTCGGACAGGATCCCGGTGGCCACCTGGTAGAGCAGCGGCTGGAACAGGTGGTGGGTGGTCTTGGCGATCAGGGTGACGTCGACGTCGGCGCGTTTGAGCGCCTGCGTGCTGAACAGCCCGCCGAAGCCGGATCCGATGACGACCACCCGGTGGCGCTGGGGCGTTCCCGTCTCGCTGGTCATGACGCACTCCTCAAGCGGATCCGAAGTTCCGTGGACGGCAGGTCACCGTCAACCCTAGTGATCCGGCCTGCGTCCGTCGCGGCGAGCAGCAAATCCGGCCGGAAACCGCGCGCCGCCGCGGCCGCGAGTCGCCGGCGTGCCGCAAAGGAGGATGCCGTTGCGAGGAGATGATCGGCGGCTCAGGCGAACTCGCGGCCGGTGTCGCGCGGCCGAGGGGGCGTGGCGGCGTACGTCGCGCACACGAACCGGACCGCCGCGGACACGTCCAGTCCGAGGCCGGTGAGCTCGTCGGCGAGCGCGTGCGGCGCGGTGAGCGCGATGAGCAGGTGGCCGGTGCCCACAGCGCGATGCCGGCGGCGCGCCGCGTCGGAGCGGGCCTCGGCGAGGACCACGTCGATGGCGGTCAGGGGCCCGTCCGCGCGCTCGACGCGGTCCGGGGGCGGCAGCGTGAGTGCGGCCACGCGCATGCGTGCACGGCCGAGTCGGAGCCCTTGGTCGGTGAAGGCCCGGGTGGCTGTGGAACCGGTCTCCGCGAGGATGGCGAGCATCAGGTGCGCCGCGGTGACGGAGGCATGGCGATCGGATTCCGGGCCCGCTTGTTGCGCGGACGGGCGGGACACCGCCTGGGCGGCGACGAGGGCGTCGTGGGTGCCCTGTGTGTACGGCATCGCGGGGCCCGAGTCCGCCGGGCGGGCGGCGGACCTGTCGATCAGCGGCGGCCGATTGTCGGTCACGGCTTCAGCCTATCCGGGTCGCCGCGTCCGTGCCCGGATGAGCGCGGCCCGTGTCACGGTCAGCGGTAGCCGTGGCGCATGTCCTCGACCACGCGGGGATGGGCCAGCGTCGACGGCTCGAGGTTGCGCGGTCCCATGTCGTCGGGGAAGACCACCGCGGCGTCGAGCACCTGCTGGTCGAGGAACCGGAGTTCCGGGAGCCGCGGGGGCAGCGTCGCGGCGGGGGGAGCGTCGCCGTGGGCGGCGAGTGTGAAGCCCCAGCCGCCGAAGGTGGGGACGTAGACGTGGAACGGGGTGACCGCGAGCCCGGCCGCACGCACGGAGGAGACCGTGCGCCAGTAGGCGTCGGTGGTGAAGTACGGGCTTCCCGATTGCACCACCATGCGGCCGTCCGGGGCCAGCACGCGGGCGGCGAGGCCGTAGAACTCCGTCGAGTAGAGCCGTCCCAACTGCGGCGTGTCGGGGTCGGGCAGGTCGATGAGCACCGCATCGAAACCGCCGTCGGGGATCTCCGGATGATCCTGGCGCAGCCATGACATCGCGTCGTCGACGATCACGTGCACCCGGGGGTCGTCGAGGGAATCGTCATTGATGCCGCTGAGGGTGGTGCGGGCGAGCTCCAGCACCTCGGGGTCCAGCTCCACCTGCACGATGTGCTCCACCGTGGGCACGCGCAACAGTTCGCGCGCAGCCAGCCCGTCGCCGCCGCCGAGGATCAGCACGGAGCGTGTGTCGGCCTGCAGCGCCGGGTACACCAGGCTCTCGGTGTAGCGGTACTCGTCGCGCGTGGAGAATTGCAGCCCGCCGTCCAGGTAGAGGCGGGTGTCGTTACCCCGCTGCGTCACCACGATCTCCTGGTAGTCGGAGCGCTCGTAGGCGATGATCGGATCGGCGTAGAGGGCCTGGCGTGCGGTGGTCTCGATGTGGCGGGAGCCCACCAGCAGCGTGACGAGTGCGGCGGCGGCCGCGGCGAGCAGCAGCAACGACAACATGAGCGCGCGCCGCGACAGCAGGTGCCGCAGCAGGAACAGCGCCAGTATCGCCGCCGCGACGAGGTTGACCATGCCGGTGACGGCGGCGCCGCGGATCATGCCGAGCGCCGGCAGCAGGATGAACGGCCAGGCGAGGCCGCCGAGCAGCGCCCCGAGGTAGTCCGCCGCGTTGAGGTTGGCGAGGATCCGGCCGGAGTCGGTGGCCTCGGCCGTGCGCCCCTGCTGGAGCAGCGTCATGAGCAGCGGCACCTCGGCGCCGACGAGCGACCCGATGAGCGCGGTCGCCAGCACCAGCACCCACACCGACGAGCCGTAGTAGGCGAAGGTCAGGTACAACGCCGTCGCGGAGAGCCCGCCGACCAGCGCCAGCACGGTCTCCACCGTGACGAAGGTGATGGCTGCACGGTGCAGGAGCGGCTTGACCAGCAGTGCCCCGGCACCGAGTGCGGCAACGTACCCGGCGACGATCAGCGAGGTGGCGACGATGCCGCCGCCGGCGAGGCTGGTCGACAGCGTGAGCAGGGCGAGCTCGTAGATCAGTCCGCAGGCCGCGCACGCCGCGACGGAGGCGAGCAGCAGCGCCCGCCACCGGCGCCGGAGCACGAACGGCGGCGCGCCGCCGTCGTCCCCGTCGTCGACGGGGCGCCCGGGTGCGGGGGTGTCGCCGGCGGCCGAATCGGTGGTCGTGCTCACGCGGTGCCGGTGCGATTCATGCGCTGATCCCGCAGCATGCGATGGCGCTGTGTCACGAGATGGTGCTGTGTCACGAGATGGCGGCGGCGTTCACGATGCCCACCGCGAACAGGGTCACCGCGACGGCGATGGCCGACGGGTGCAGGGTGGGGGACTTGATGAGGTCGCGGGCGCGGCCCGGGGCGGCGACCTCCAACACGATCAGTGTGGCCACCTGCAGCAGGACGCCGATCACGCCGTAGACGATGGTGTCGACGAGTCCCTGGGCGAGTCCCAGTGAACTGGCGAAGATGCTCGAGGCGACGACGATGGCGAGCGCGAGGTGCATGCCTACGGCGACCGCGACGGCATTGGGCCGGTGCTCCTGGAATACCTGCTTGCGCAGGTTGCCGGGGGTCAGCACGTCGACCAGGACGAAGCCGAGTCCCATTATCGCGACGCCGACGGCGAAGTACAGCACGATCGCCACGGCGTTCTGCCCGAGGCTGCTGCTGTGGAGCGTTCCGAATTCGACGGCCAGATTCATGAGGTGCTCCTCGCAGTGGTCGTGGCGTTGGTCGTGTCAGTCCGGTGCGGCGATGTGCGGTGCGACAGGGTTGTCCGGGTCATTTGGTTCCCCCCGGGCCGCCGCCGCTGCCCCCGGCGCCGCCGGACGGCGCGCCGGGGTAGAAGCCGGGGCCGAGGAAGATGAACGCGCCGCCGCGATAGCCGGAGTTGAGTCCCTCGACGTGGACCACGCACGGCTCCCCGCCGAGGGGGCCGACGGTGACGATGTCGTCGTCGTATCGCAGGTACTCGGTGCCGCGGTCCGCCTGGCGTGCCTGCGGGGCCTTGTATGCGGCGAGGTCGTCCGCCACCCTGGCGGGGTCGCCGGTGCAGCGGTAGTTCTTGCCGCCCGCGGCGATCTGCGCCCGCTGGTAGGTCTCGTCGATGTGCGATTCGATGTTCTTGGCGACGGCGACGGCCAGCAGCAGGCACACGACACCGCCGAAAGCGAGCAGGCCCGCGATGAGGTAGTGACGCCGGGGGCTCATGGCGTCCACCGGCTTTCGGTGCGGACCACGGTTCCGCGGCGGGGGCCGGGGTAGAGGTGCCAGGTGCGCCAGCTCCAACCGTCAGGCTCCGGAAGCGCCGAGAGGCTGGTCAGCGCGGAGTCGTCACCGGGGAAGCGGCCGGTGATCCAGCGATCGTCGGTCTCCGACCGGGCCTGCAGCAGGCCGGCCAGGCGCGCGATGGCCGCGCTGCTCAGCTCCCGCGTCCGCGCCTCGAGTCGATAGCCCCGGTCTTCGAAGCTGCGGGGGAGAGGAGTGCGTTGCGGGGTGGTGTTGCAGGAGATCTGTTCGGTGAAGCGCTGTGCATCCGAGTCGATCGTGACGACGTGCGAGGCGCCGAGTACGCCGAGGGTCAGTGTGCCCCCACGGGGGTGGGACAGCGTGAGCTCGGCGAGAGCCGGAGGAGCGGGGCGGCCCAGGATCAGGTTGAGCTCGCCCGCGTCCACATCGGTGGCCGGAACGGTGAGTACGTGGAAAGTCACCGGCTATGCTCAGGATCCCGCCGGCGGCGCCGGGTACACGGTGAGTTCGCCGGGCAGCAGCGCTCTGCCGACGGAGACCTCCCAGACCTGGCCGGGAGCCCAGCGCTCGAAGCCCACGAGGCTGTTGCCGTCGGCGGAGACGAAGTCGACGTAGTCCATCTCGCCGCCGGAGGGCAGGCCGGTGTTGCCCTCGGTGGTGTAGGAGGCGCGGCCGCGTTCGTCCTCGGTGTAATCGATGCCCTCGATCTGGACCGAGCCCTGGGGGGCGGACGACGGGCCGGGGCGCTTGTGCCACAGGGCCAATTCCAGTGTGCCGTCGTCCTCTTCGACGCTGAGCCACTTCGGCTCGCCCTCGCTGGCCAGCAGGTGCTCCCACCAGACGAAGGGGCCCTCGCGCAGCGTGAGCGTGCCACGGACGACGTAGTCCACGCCGAAGTAGGAGACGATGGCGCCGGGGCCGAGGGAACGCGGGCCGAAGGTCGAGGTGGGCGACGTCGCCGAACCCAACGGGTCGGTGCGCTGCGCCGGGGGCCGGTTTGCGGCCTCGGCCTGGCGTTTGGCGCGGAATCCCAGGTATGCGATGACGCCCGCTGCGATGATCAGGACGATCGCGATGAAGATGAGGAAGGAGGACAAGTGGTGCCTCTCGTCGCCAGGACAGGGAGCCGGTGCGACGACTGTAGCAAGGCGGTCTGGCGTGCCGCAGCGCTGGTGCGGTTGCGTGCGCAGAGACGGTAGCTGACGCAAAATGACATAATGTAGATTATCGGCGTTATGGTGACCTGGGCGGATAGAGGTGACTGGATCCGCCGCACGGCTATTCGTGGCGCCCGTGCGGCGCCAATCCCATCGCCTATGCGACGTGTGTTCCGGCTCGCGTCGTCGACGCAGGTTCCGCACGAGCTGACGTCGGCGCGTCCTCCGTCGGACCGATGCGCTGATGCGGCGGGTGCCTAACGCAAAAAGCTGATCTCATCCGTGTCGCCACAGTCCGCTGATTCGGCGCGTGGCGGGTGCGATATCCCTGACTGTCCACTCGCCACTCGTCGGCCAGCGCCGAAGCGCCTCGGCGTCCTGCCTTCAAAGCGTCACAGTGACGAAAATTGCTGTATTGGGCCCCCCGGCCCCCGCCCTGCCAGCTGTGCGCGTTGCTGCTCGTCGCTCCCGGACCGCGGGTGGCATCAGCGCAGCGTACTTGCGCGGGCTGCGATCAAGGTGAGCAGTCGATCGCGATTCCGTCTGTCGTCGTCCGAGTAGATCCTCGATCGCAGGAGCTCCTTCTGAGATCGGAACTCGTCGTCCTTCACTGCGTGGAAGCTGTGAGGTTCGACGGCGCACAGCATGTCGGAGTCTCCAGACCAGTCGAGGGTTCCTCGAAGCCCGGCCCGGATCGCCGGCGGGTGCCACGTCACATCGACCAGCAGCGGCCCGGACCAGTCGGTTTCCACAGTCAAGCACTCGTGCACTTCCAGCAACTCGCGGCCGGACGCCAGGAGGTCCGGCCACACTGATGGCGCCAGCGGCCCGACGACCATGATTCGGCTGACTCTGAATCCTTCCCGTGTGAGCACCTCGCGCAGCAGTGCGTGCTTCCCGGCGCATGTTCCCACCCCTCGCCGGCGGACGTCGTCGGCCGTCGGGGCTCCGGGCCACGCGTAAGGGATGGATTGAATGCGCTGAACCGCGTCGCGTAGGAAATTGCGTCGCCGAGCCCCGGAAAGTTCAGATCGTGTCAAGCGCATGCTGCTTCCTGCCGCTTTCGGAGTTCGACGTCGATTATCGCAACCAGTCCTCCATGGCGCGCAGGCTCCGCCACTGCCGCGGAGACACTCCGAACCGGGTCTTGAACCACCTCGAGAAGTTGCTCGACGCCGAGAATCCCAGCATCGCCGAGACGTCGGTCATCGAGTTGCGCGGGTTCGTCACGAGGTGTGCGGCGAGGTCCGCCCGTACGTCGTCGAGCACGGACGAGAATGTGCTGCCCTCGGCGGCCAGCCACCGGTGCACCGTGCGTCTGTCCACCCCGAGGCTGCGCGCCACCTGGTCCGTCGAGCAGCGCCCCGTCGGCAACAGCATCTCGATCAGATCGCGGACGCGTCCGGTCGGCGACGTCTCGTGGTTCGAGGCCGCGTCGTCGAGGAACCGGTGCGCGTACGGGCGCATCAGCGGGTCCGACTGCGGGTTCGCCGCGTCCAGTTCGCTCGAATAGAGCACGACGCCGTTGAACTCCTGGCCGAACTTGACGACGGTGCGGAAGGTCGAGATGTATGTGCTGATGTCCGCCGGCTCCGGATGCGTGAAGGACACGCTGACGGGACGCCAACCAGGTCCGGCGAACTCGGCGAGCACACCGTGGACCACGCCGACGGCGAGGTCGACCGACTGCGGGCAGGCCGCCTCCGCGGTCCCTCCTACGTCGATGCGGATGCGGATCGTGGCGATGCCGTTCGACTCGACCATCCGTGTATGGAGGGCCTCGTTGTACATGCGCTCATAGCGGATGAGCATCTGCAGCGCGCGACGGACGTCAGGTTCTTCCCGCATCGCCAGGCTCAGCGGCCCCAGGTTGGACAATGTGCGCAAGGCCGCCAGACGCAGCCCGAAGTCGGCTTTGCGGGTCGCCGCGGCGGCGTGTTCCAGCAGCTGCGCGACGGACTCCGCCGGCACCCAGCGGTCCTGCTGGCTCAGGCTCGCGACATCGAGTCCTGCGGCGCGGATCAACGGAACCGGGTCGGTCGCCAGTGACCGGCACAGGTCCACGAACTTGTTGAGCGACGCATACCGCGCGAGCGGCTTCATCCGGCCCGGCGCCTCCTCTCACCTGTTCCGGGGCCTCCCCCTCGTCGCTGCGTCGCATGCGCAGCGACGAGGGATTGGTGTCCCGATTCGCATAGAAGTATATCCCAGCAAGATAAGAGTCACTGTCGATTCGCGCATAGTGTCATGAACATCACATCAACGACCGGGCAGGTCACGGGTCACTTGAACTCTCAAACGACCAGGCCCGAAGGTGTGAACGGCGAGTCTCCGTGGCGTACGCAACGCGGTCTCGGCGACACGATCGCACCTTTTCAAGGAGGACACTATGGCGAAGGCCATTCGATTCTACGAGACCGGCGGACCCGAGGTCCTGCAGTGGGAATCGGTCGAGGTGGGTGAGCCCGGGACGGGTGAGGTCCGCATCCGTCACGAGGCGGTGGGCCTCAACTTCGCGGACACCTACTTTCGCACCGGCGTCTACCCGGTCCCCCTGCCCAACGGCATGGGAGTCGAGGCCTCCGGCGTCATCGAGGCGGTCGGTCCGGGCGTCGAGGGCTTCAGCGAGGGCGACCGCGTCACCTACACCGGCAGCCCCCTCGGCGCCTACAGCACCTCCCGGGTCATGCCGGCCTCGCACCTGATCGCCATCCCCGATGCGATCAGTTGTGAGACGGCGGCCGCGATGACGATGCGCGGGCTCACGGCCTCCTACCTGCTGCGACGGATCCACCCGCTCGAGGCGGGCGACACGGTGCTCCTCACGGCGGCGGCCGGCGGGGTCGGCCTCATCTTCACCCAGTGGGCGGCGAAGCTCGGCATCAACGTCATCGGCACCGTGTCGACCGAGGAAAAGGCCGCGGTGGCCCGCGCCAACGGATGCGCCGAGGTGATCGTGCACACGCAGGTCGACGACGTCGCCGCAAGGGTCCGCGCATTGACCGACGGGCAGGGCGTGCCGGTGGTGTTCGACAGCATCGGGAAGGCCACGTTCCACAACTCGCTCGACGCGCTGTTGCGGCGCGGACTGCTGGTGTGCTTCGGCACGGCCTCCGGGCCCATCCCCCCGATCGACGCCATGCAGTTGGCGGTCAAGGGGTCGCTTTTCGTCACGCGTCCGGCCCTGGCGGACTACATCGCAGATCCGGCCGAACGCGCCGCACTCGCCGGCGAGCTTTTCTCGCATGTCGCCGCCGGCGACATCGACGTCAATGTCAATCAGCGCTACGCGCTCGAGGAGGCCGTGCTCGCGCACAAGGAGCTCGAAACCGGTCGCAGCATCGGGTCTTCCGTCCTCCTCCCCTGACGCCGATCGCGCCATCCACCCGCGCGAAGAACAACCGGCGCGCGCACAGCGCGGGATCCATCGATCGTTCCGACATTACGAAAAGGAGCAAAGCCATGGCCACACTCACCAGTCCTGTACCGTCGGTCCCGCACGCGGACACGGCACAGGCCGGAGCACGGGGCCGCACACCGTTGACCGTGGAGAAACTGTCTTGCGCGCTCGGCGCCGAGGTGAGCGGCATCGATCTCGGTGACGCGGCGCACGACGACGCCCTGTTCACCCGGCTGCGCGCTCTGCTGCTCGAACACAAGGTGCTGTTCTTCCGTGACCAGGACCTGGCCCGTGCGGACCACGTGACGCTCGCCGAGCGTTTCGGCCCCCTGGAGGACCATCCCGTCCTGGGGTCCGACCCGGACCACCCGGGGCTGGTCCGCATCTACAAGGACGCCGACACGCCGATCGAACGCTTCGAGAACGCGTTCCACTGCGATGCGACCTGGCGGCAGAACCCCCCGATGGGATCCGTCCTGCGCTGCGTCTCCGCGCCGCCCGTCGGCGGCGACACCATCTGGGTGAACATGGCGCTGGCCTACGAGCGTCTGCCCGAAGAGGTCAAGGAGCGCATCGCCGGGCTGCGGGCACGGCACAGCATCGAGGCCACGTTCGGTGCGCGAATGCCGCTCGAGCAGCGGCTCGCGCTCAAGGAGCGTTACCCCGACCCGGAGCACCCCGTGGTGCGCACGCACCCCGAGACCGGCGAGCAGGTGCTGTTCGTCAACAGCTTCACGACGCACCTGACCAACTTCCACACCGACGCGAACGTCCGCTATGGCATCGACTACGCGCCCGGCGCCGGCGAGCTGCTCCGCTATCTGCAGAGCCAGGCATCGATCCCCGAATACCAGGTGCGCTGGCGTTGGACGCCCGACAGCATCGCCATCTGGGACAACCGGTCCACCCAGCACTACGCGGTGCAGGACTACTGGCCGGCGGTCCGGCAGATGGAGCGCGCGGGCATCGCTGGCGATCGTCCTTTCTGACCCTTCTTCTCCAGGCGAAGACAACCGAAACCCATCCAGAACGGAGTATCACCATGCATTTCCACGACGACGCCCTCTTCCCGGAGTGCCAGGACAAGCTGGTCATCACCAGCGCCCCCTACGGCCCGGAGTGGGAACTCAACGATTTTCGTGAGGACCTGCCGCTGACGATCGAGGAGCACGTGCAGCAGGCGGTGGACTGCTACGAGGCGGGCGCGACCGTCCTGCACATCCACGTGCGCGAACTCGATGGCAAGGGCTCCAAGCGGCTGTCGAAGTTCAACGAGCTGCTGGCGGGTCTGCGCGAAGCTGTGCCGGACATGATCCTGCAGGTGGGCGGGTCCATTTCGTTCGCCCCGGAGGGTGAGGGAGCCGACGCCAAGTGGCTCTCCGACGACACCCGGCACATGCTCGCCGAGCTCGACCCGAAGCCGGATCAGGTCACCATCGCCATCAATACCAGCCAGATGAACATCATGGAACTGATGACCGCCGACGACATCGCGGGCACCTCGATGGAGCGCCCCGAGCTGTCGGACGCTTACCGCGAGATGACGGTTCCCGCCGGTCCCGAGTGGGTCGAGGAGCACCTGCGCCGCCTGCAGGCCGCCGGCATCCAGCCGCACTTCCAGCTCTCGAGCATCCCCCAGCTCGAGACCGTCGAGCGGCTGATCCGCCGCGGCGTCTACACCGGTCCGCTCAATGTGACCTGGGTGGGCATCGGTGGCGGATTCGACGGTCCGAACCCGTACAACATCATGAACTTCATCAACCGGGTTCCCGACGGCGCCATCCTGACCCTCGAGACGCTGATGCGCAGCGTGCTTCCCGTCAACGCCATGGCCATCGCGATGGGGCTGCACAGCCGGTGCGGCAACGAGGACACGATCTGGGGTCGCAAGGGCGAGAAGATGACCTCGGTCCAACAGATCCAGCAGCTCGTGCGTATCGCCGGCGAGCTCGGCCGCGAGGTCGCCACTGGCAAGGAGGCCCGCGATATCTACCGGATCGGCGAAACCTACGTGGATGCGGACGAGACGCTGGCCAAGCTCGGCTACGCGCCCAACCGCCGCCCCGGCCAGGTCGGCTTCACCCAGCACGCCTGACCCGCTTTCCTGGCCGGCCGCGGCGCCACACCCCTGCATCGCGGCCCGCCAGGGCCCCTCCTTCTGCACGTCTCTCCGCGCTCACTCCCCCTGTCCCGGCTCCCGCAGAACCCCGCACGGACCCTGCGGACCTCCCCCCCCATCTTCCGCACGCGCACCTCCAGCTCCCCGCGCAGCTCTACGCTTGATTCCAGGAGCATGTCATGGCACTGCAAGCCGACTCCCTCGATCTGCCCGATGTTCGGGTCGACTCCCCCGGCAATCCGACCGACAGCCACCGACCACAGCCGAAGACGCCGATGAAGTCGAAGAGACGACGGATCTATCCGTGGCTCGTCTTCGCGATCGCGTTCGGGCTGCTGCTGTCCGACTACATGTCCCGTCAGGTGCTCAGCGCGGTGTTCCCGCTGCTGAAGTCCGAGTGGTCGTTGTCCGACTCGCACCTGGCCTCGCTGACGAGCATCGTCGCACTGTCGGTGGGCATCCTGACGCTCCCACTGTCGCTGATCGCCGACCGGTTCGGCCGGGTGCGCAGTCTGGTCGTCATGGCGACCTTGTGGAGCATCGCTACGGTGTTCTGCGCGATCGCGCAGAACTACGAGCAGATGCTGGGCGCCCGCTTCCTCGTCGGCGTCGGCGAGGCAGCCTACGGCAGTGTCGGGATCGCACTGGTCCTGGGCATCTTCCGCTCCAAGCTCCACGCCACGCTCAGCGGCACGTTCATGGCCGGCGGGTCGTTCGGCTCGGTGGTCGGCGTCGCGCTCGGCGGCGTCATCGCCGTCCAGTTCGGCTGGCGCTGGGCGTTCGTCGCCATGGCCGTCCTCGGGCTGATCCTCGTCGTCGCCTTCCGCCTCATCGTCAACGAGTCGAGGCTCGAAGAGCACGCGGTGCGTGAGGACACCGCCGACAGCGGCGCCGGATCCGCACGTCTGCGGCCACCGATCTCGAGCCTGTTCACCAATCCTGCCGTGCTCTGCGCGTACGTCGGCGGCGGGCTGCAGATGTTCACCGCGGCGGTGCTGCTGGCGTGGACGCCGAGCTTCTTCACCCGGTTCTACGACATGGAACTCGACGACGCGGCACTGGCGGCCTCGGGCATCGTCCTGCTCATCGGCTCCGGAATGGTCGTGTGCGGCATCATCACCGACCGGCTGGGCCGACTGGACGTGATGCGCAAGTGGTACACCGCAGTCGCGTACTGCGCCATCTCGCTGGTGTGCCTGGGCGTCGGATTCTCGTTGGGCACCGGGCTTATCCAGATACTTCTGCTGTGCATCGGCGCGTTCTTCTCCGCCGGGTCCTCCGGCCCCACCGCCGCCATGGTCGCCAACCTGACGCACGAGAGCATCCGTGCCTCGGCGATGGGCAGCCTGACGGTGGCGAACAACCTGCTCGGCCTCGCGCTCGGCCCGTTCGTCGTCGGAATCCTCGCCGACCACCTGGGCCTGGTCCAGGCGTTGAGCCTGGCGCCCCTCGTCTACATCCCCGCGATCATCGCGCTCATCATCGGCCGGCGGCTGCATCCCGCAGGACTGCGCCGCCTCGCGGCCACCGTCGAGAAGACCGTGGCGAACCATGAACGGAGCTCCCTGTGAACACGTCGCACGACCCTGCCGTCGTCATCGTCCCGGGCCTGCGCGGGCACGTCGACGACCATTGGCAGACCCATCTCGCCGCAAGCCTCGGCCGGACGGTCCGCACCGTCCAGCCGCTCGACACGGCGCCGCTGAGCCGCGCGGCCCGTGTCGCCGCACTCGACGCCGTCCTCGACGAGGTGGAGGGGCCGGTGGTCCTGGTGGCGCACAGCGCCGGCGTGCTGACCACGGTGCACTGGGCGCAGAATCCCACCCGCGAGATACAGGGCGCGCTGCTGATGACGCCGGCCGACATGGAAGAGCCGCTGCCCGCGCCGCATCCGACGTACGACGAGGTCGACGAGGGCGGATGGCTGCCGATCCCGCGGCGCGTGCTGCCGTTCCCGAGCCTGCTGGGGATCAGCACCGACGACCCGCTGGCACGCTACAGGCGCGTGACCGGGATGGCCGAGGTATGGGGCAGCCGGCTCGTCGATCTCGGCGCAGTCGGGCACTTGAACCCGGCGTCGGGCTTCGGCCCCTGGCCCCGTGCCGAGGAACTGCTCGCCGAGCTGATCGAGTCCACTGTTGAGCGGCACGCGACGACCTCCGCGGCATCGCGATGATCGGTCCCGCCTCCGCGGCCTTGTCCGATCCTTTGGCTGCCCCTGCCTCGTACACGACGGAACGGAAGTGAATCGATGTTGAATCTCAGTGTAGTCCTGGAGGATTCGGCCAGGCGCTACCCCGAACGGACCGCCCTGGTATGCGCAGGACGGCGGCTGTCCTACCGTCAGGTGGACGAGTGGTCCAACGCGATCGCGAACCTGCTGGCCGCGCGCGGGGTGACGCCCGGAGCACGCGTGGCGCTCTCCTGCCCCAACATCCCCGAGTTCGTCGCGATGTACCACGGGATCCTCAAGACGGGGGCCGTGGTGGTCCCGCTGAACATCATGCTCAAGCCCCAGGAGATCGCCTACCACCTGAAAGACTCCGGCGCCCTGGTCTACCTGTGCTTCGAGGGGGACGAGGGACTGCCGACGGGCGATTACGGCCGTGCGGGGTTCGACGATTCCCCCGGGTGCAGGGAGCTGCTGACCTTCACCAGCATGATCGGCGCCGGGGACGATGCGGGCGCTGCCGGTGCGGATACTGGCGCGTGGGCGCCGCTGAAGGACATGCCGCGCACCTTCCCGACTGTCGTGCGCTCGCCCGAGGACACCGCGGTGATCCTCTACACCTCCGGCACCACCGGCCGGCCCAAAGGTGCTGAGCTGACGCACGCCAACATGACGCTCAACGCGCTCACTGCCAACCGACTGTTCGACAGCAACTCGATACGCCACGACACCTATCTGCTCACCTTGCCGCTGTTCCACTCGTTCGGTCAGACGGTGATGATGAACGCCGGGCTCGCCACGGGCGCGACGCTGGTGTTGTTGCCGCGGTTCGAGGCGCGGGCAGCGCTGGATCTCATGCTGGCCGAGGAGATTTCGGTGTTTGCCGGAGTGCCGACGATGTACTGGAGCCTGCTGGGCGCCCTCGACGATTCGGTCGATGTCGCGCGCATCGCGGACAACCTACGGGTGGCCATCTCCGGAGGTGCCGCGCTGCCGGAGGAGATCCTGTCGGACTTCGCGGGCCGCTTCGGCATCCCCATCCTGGAGGGGTACGGGCTGTCGGAGAGCTCCCCTCTTGCGCTGTTCGTGGATCCGCAGCGGGGTCCCAGGCCGGGGTCGATCGGTGTACCGGTGTGGGGCATCGAGGCGCGCCTGGTCGACGCGGACTGGAACGACGTGGCCGACGGCAGGGTCGGCGAGCTGGCGATACGCGGGCACAACGTGATGAAGGGCTACCTGCACCGTCCTGAGGCGACGGCGGAGGTGCTGCGCGACGGCTGGTTCCGGACCGGGGACCTGGCGCGTCGCGACGAGGATGGCTACTACTTCATCGTCGACCGCGCCAAGGATCTCATCGTGCGCGGCGGGTACAACGTATATCCGCGGGAGATCGAGGAGCTTCTGCTGATGCATCCCGCTGTGTCTCTCGCGGCGGTCATCGGGGTCCCGCATGACCGGCACGGCGAGGAGATCGCCGCGTTCGTCATCATGGAGCGGGGCGGCCAGGTCGACGCCGACGAGCTGTCCGCGTGGTGCAAGGAGCGGCTCGCCGCGTACAAGTACCCGCGGTCGATCGAGTTCGTCACCACCCTGCCCATGACGGCCACCGGCAAGATCCTCAAGCGCGAGCTCGCGGCCGCACGACAGGCCGTCGCGTCGTGAGCGCGGATCGGGTGGGCGACTGGTCGCAGCAGCAGGAGCCCACCGTGGGGCGATTGCGGCGCACGGGCGGCTGGAACCCGTTGTGGGACGGAATGGATGAACTTGACCCGTCGTGGGCGGAGGACTACATGTCCGCCGTCAGCGAGCCGTACGAGGGCGGGGTCCTGTCGCCGGAAACCGTGCAGCTGCTGTGCATCGCGGTGGACGCGTCCTGCACCCACATGTTCGCCCCTGGCGTGCGTCGGCACATCCGGACCGCGCTCGACATGGGCGTGACCCAGGAGGAGATCTTCGAGGTCCTCAAGCTGTGCACCACGGTGGGCATCCACTCGATGAACCTCGCGCTGCCGATCCTCCGCGAGGAGTCCGGCAAGCCTGCAACGGCACGCTGACCGTGGCCCGGGCCTGACACCGCGTGTTCATGCGGCCCGAACCGGCGTCGGATTTCGAGGGCCAGACGGGCCCGGCCCAGTATGCCGGGTGATGAACCAGGAGATCTCACTGAGCGCGCGTTCCCCCTCCGGGGTGAGTGTGGTGGTTGCCGGAAAGTCGTGCATCTGGCCGTCCCACACGTGCAGTTCGCAGGGCCGGCCCGCCTGGCCGATGAGATCGGCCATCACTTCGCCATCGGTGCGTAACAGGTCGCGCCCGCCCACGTGGATGCTCACCGGCGGTAGTGCGCTGAGGTCCTCACGCAGAGGCGACACCAGGTCGACGCGTTTGCCATCCACGGCGATGCGCCGGTGGCAGTGACGCAGGTAGCGCACCATCGCCCGCAGTGCCGAGCGCGGAAGCATGGGGCAGCCGTCGCCGTCCGGCCGGTGCAGCGTGGGCGATGCGTCGGTGAGCGGCGACACAGTGGCGATCGCGGCAGGGGTGGGAAGGCCCGCTTTTGCGAGTGAAAGGACCGAGGTGAAGGCGAGGTAACCGCCGGCCGAGTCGCCCACCACCGCGATCTCACCAGCCTGATATCCGGCGTCGAGCAACCAGCGATAGCCGTCCACGGTGTCTTCGACCGCGCTCGTAACGGCACTGTCCGGCAACATGCGGTAATCGACATTGAGCACGGCTGCGTCCGACCTGTCGGCCAGCTCGGAGGCCATGGCACGGTGGGTGTTGAGACCGCACATGACGAATCCGCCACCGTGCAGGTACAGCACGGCACGCTTGCGACAATCCTGCCGTTCCGTCGTGCGCAACCATTCGGCGCCGCAATGCGGCAAGCGCACGGGCTGGGCGTCGGTATGGGAGGGCGATGGCAGCAACCTGGCGGCCTTGTCGACCAACCCCGTCGGCCATCCGAGAGCCGGGTTGATCGCCCATCCGCGCATGATCTGCTTGACTGTCAGCCGCGTCGCATCATTGACCAGGCGGGAGCGCAAGCTGGGACCGCCATGCCGGAACCGAGCGACCGGTCGCGGGCGTGCCTTGGAACGGGGTGCCGACGTCATCACGCTCACCTCCGGGCTCTGCGATGGAGCATCGTGGATTCATATACCCGTTGCGCCGCAGTTGAAACCGTGCTCACGTGACGACGGAGCCGGGCCGGTGCCGTTAGACCGGCCGCTCTACGGGTAGCCGGACGTATGAATACGACGCATTCCGCCGATGATGACCCCGTTGCGGCAGCCGCGGCTTCTCCTGAGTACGCCGTGGAGAGCCTCGAGGCGTCGGCCTTCACCATCCCGACCGATGCGCCCGAATCCGACGGCACGCTTGCGTGGGACTCGACCACCGTCGTCATCGTCAGCGCACGCTGCGGCCCGCACACCGGCATCGGTTACACCTATGCGGGCCCGGCTGCCGCCGCGGTGATCGTGGGTAAACTCTCCGGCATCATCGAGGGCGCCGACGCGATGATGCCGCAGCGCTCGTGGATGCAGATGCAGCACGCGGTGCGCAACCTCGGCAAACCCGGGCTTGCGGCTGAGGCCATCTCGGCCGTCGACATCGCCCTGTGGGACCTGTACGCGCGGCTTCTGGGGCAGTCGCTCACGGTGGTCCTGGGCGCCGTGCACCAGGCGACTCCGGTCTACGGCAGCGGCGGTTTCACCTCCTACGATGACGCGCAGCTTACGGCGCAGCTCTCAGGGTGGGCGCAGGACGGCATCGGCCGGGTGAAGATGAAGGTGGGGCGCGATCCCGACCGCGACGCACACCGCCTCACGGTTGCGCGCCAGGCTGTAGGCCCGGATGTGCAGCTGTTCGTCGATGCCAACGGCGCATACCAGCGTAAGGAGGCGCTGCTGTGGGCCGGCCGGTTCGCGGAACACGACGTGCGTTGGCTTGAGGAGCCTGTCAGCTCGGACGACCTTGACGGCCTGCGCTTGGTACGCGATCGCGCCCCCGCAGGGATGGAGATCGCGGCAGGCGAGTACGGCTACCACCTCCCCTACTTCCAGCACATGCTCGACGCGGGTGCGGTGGACTGTCTGCAGGCCGACGTGACGCGCGCGTTGGGGATCAGCGGTACATTGCGCGCGGCCGCGCTGTGCGACGCCCGGTGCATGGACCTGTCGCTGCATTGCGCGCCCCAGGTCAGCGCACATGTGGGTACCGCGGTGTGGCATTTGCGTCATCTCGAGTACTTCCACGACCACATCCGGATCGAAGCCATGGCATTCGACGGCGCGCTCACTCCGCAGCCGCCCGGCGAGCTGCGGCCGGACAGGTCCCGCCCGGGTTTGGGCGTGGAGGTCCGGTGGGCGGATATCGAGAAGTACAGCGTGCGGTGAGCCTGCGAGACAGAGCTGGACTCCCGGCGGGAGGCGACGCGCTCCCCTACCTCGGCGCGGATGCGATTAGCCGGGCGAATCGGCGGGTATCCGCACCACTACCGAACGCCGATCACACAGCAGGAGGCACGCGATGGAGCGGTCCGGGGACCGGGGAGCGCATCTGCAGCACGCGAACCCGAGCGCGCAGGGCGCTGCCACCGAGGAGGAGCTCCGGAACAAACAGAATGCGAGCAGCCTCGCCGAGCAGGCCCGCGCCGACGCATCCGGGGACGGCGACGCCGCATCCGGGGACGGCGACGCCGCGTCCGGGGGCGTGTCGGCCCGCGATCCGAACCGGCCCACATCAGAGGTGCTTGGCGAAATGTCGCACCAGATCACGCGCCTGGTCCGTGATGAGGTTCAGCTGGCACTGGCCGAGTCCCGCACGAAGGGCAAGCGCCTGGGGCTGGCAGCGGGCATGGGCGGCATCGCGGCGGTACTGGGTCTGTTGGGGGCGATGGCACTGACCGCGACGGTCATCGCCGCGATCGCCCTGGTGCTGCCGACGTGGCTGTCGGCGCTGATCGTGGGAGCCGCACTCGTTCTGGCGGCGCTCGTCGCGGCGGGTGGTCTGGCCGTCGAGGTGCGTCGTGCGCGGCCGCCGTTGCCGGAGGAGACCATCGACAACGTGCAGGAAGACATCGCTATCGTGAAAGGACACCGGAACACATGAGCGCGTCGGAACACAGCGCATCACCCAGGGATTCGGACGCTGCTGCGCCGGATCTGCGAGACGAGATCGTGGCGGACATCCATAGAACGCGTGAGGAACTGGGTTCCACGGTCGACGAGCTCGCCGGAAAGCTGGATGTGCGCGCGCAGGCCGAGCACGCAGCCGACGCCGCGCGTGCACGCGCCGTGCAGACCGTACGGTCCGCGGCTGCCACCCTCGAGGAGCCGACGTTGCGAAACCTCGGCCCGCCCGTCGCAGGTCTCGCGCTGCTCATCGGGTTCCTGCTCACCGTGCGCCGGCGTGCGCGTCGCCGGGCGGCGCGCACACCACCGGCACCGATCCCGAGCTGATCGCAGCACTGTCCGGAATCGACGGATCTGGAGGTCCGACCATGGCAGTCACCGAGGCCGTTGATGCCGCGCGCAGGCACGCCGACGAATACAGGGGCGATGCGGAGAGGCCGCTGGGCGGGTACCTGACGGTGATGGCCGTCTATGGGTTGTTGGTCGCCACCGCTGCGATCAGCGTGACGCTGTCTGGACGCAGCCTGCCGGAACGTTGGACGGTGCAGGATCTGGCCACCGTCGCGATCGGCGGCCACAAACTCGCACGCCTGCTTTCCAAGGACGCGGTGACGAGTCCGCTGCGTGCACCGGTGGCCCGGTTTGAGGAGCCGGGCGCCCCCGCGGAGGTCAACGAGTCGCCACGGAAATCCTCGGGTGTCCGGCACAGCCTCGGCGAGCTCATCACCTGCCCGTTCTGCCTGGACATGTGGGTGGTCACCGGATTCGTCATCGGCCTCGTCTGCGCGCCGAGTGTCACGCGCTTGGTGGCTGGCACGTTCACAGCGCTCGGATGTGCTGACTTCCTGCAGTTCGCCTACGCGCGTGCGCAGCAGTGCATCCAGTGAACATCCAGTGACGACGACGGCACGTCGTCCCGTGAAGCCGAGGGCCCGGTCGCATCCGGGCACAGGAGAGGAGGGAGCCTCATGAAGGCCATTGTGTGGCACGCCCCGGGCGACATCCGGCTCGACGACGTCGCCGAGCCGGCCATCGAAGAGCCTACGGACGCGATAGTGAAGATCACCCGGACGGCGATCTGCGGCACCGACCTGCACGCCGTCCGCGGTTCGCTGCCGGGCATGCGCGAAGGGACGGTACTCGGTCATGAGGCGGTGGGCACCGTAGAAGAGCTCGGCTCGGCAGTACGCGGTTTCCGGCGCGGGGACCGTGTGGTGATCTGCTCCACCGTCTCCTGCGGCAGCTGCTCGTACTGCCGCGCCGGCCATACGGCCCAATGCGACAATGCGAACCCCCACGGACCCGGAGCAGGGACGTGCTTCTTCGGTGGGCCCGAACCGACAGGCCCGGTCAACGGCCTGCAAGCCGAGTACGCGCGGATCCCCTGGGCTTCATCGACGATGGTGCGAGTGCCCGACGCGCTTGGCGACGATGCCGCGCTGATGGTGTCCGACGTGCTTCCCACCGGGTGGTTCGGTGCGCGCATCGCACAGGTGTCGGCCGGCGACACTGTGGCTGTGCTCGGTGCGGGCATCGTCGGCCAATGCGCGATCGCCTCCGCAAAGCGTCAAGGCGCGCGCCGCGTGATCGCCGTGGACTCGGTGCGGTCGCGGCTCGACGTAGCGCAGTCTCAGAACGCTGAGATCGTAGATTTCACGCAGGAGGACCCCGTCACCGCGGTCCATCAGCTGACGCTGGGTATCGGTGTCGACCGGGTCATCGACGCGGTCGGCGTCGATGCGTTCCGTCCCCGGTCGGGCCCGGCGGCAGACGCGCTGCCGGCGTCGCCGGAGACCTTCGACGCAGAGCAGGCCGTGTCCGCACCCGACGCGTCGCCCGACGGCGGTCAGTGGCAGCCGGGGGACGCCCCGAGCCTAGCCCTGCGGTGGGCGGCGAAGATGACGGCGAAGGCAGGCAGCATCGGCATCGCAGGCGTCTATCCGCAGGGCTTCGACCGTTGCCCGGTGGGCGTGATCCAGCAGCGGAACCTCACCGTGCAGGGCGGCAACTGCAACCACAGTCGTCACGTGCCCCACTTGCTGGAGATGGTGACGCGGGGAACGATCGATCCTACGGCGTTCATCACGCGTCGGACACAGCCGGCGGATGCGATCGAGGCGTACCGCGCTTTTGACCTGCGCGAGGACGGCTGGCTCAAAACCACTGTGCCGATGGGCTGAACCTGCCGAAGCTGAGGCTGGATCGGCGCGGCATCGGAGCGGCTTCGCTCTGATCGGTCAGATGCTCATCGTCCGGGCAGTGTGTAGCGGTCAAGGGGGACCGAGCAGATGTCGCCGTCGTGGGCGAATGATGCGTCAGGAAGATCGTCGCCGTTCGGCCATGCATCATTGACCGCGAGGGCGAGGGCGGGCGACTCCCATGCGGCCGCAGCGCGCTGCATCACGCGGAACGCCGTGTCCGGCGGCGAGCCCACGTCCCCGCCGCGCAGAAACGTCGCGATCCGGGTATCGACGCCTTTCTCCCCGAGCAGCGTGGCGTGCAGTCCGGGCAGAACAGAGATGGGGATGTGGGACGCGGTATCCGGCGGGACCACTGCCCCCGCCACGTTGGGCATGAAGATGATCGAGCGGACGCCGGGCGCCGGGCACAGCATCGTGTTCCGGAAAAACGGCCCGTGGTCGACGATCGACCGCACGAACGGCTCGTCGGCGTGGCTGATGATGTCGTTTCCCGCCCAGCGCGCCACGGTGAGCATCCCGCGCAGCGCCCACCCCGCGGCGATCCCCCACCCGGCGTGGGCGCCGGCAGGGGGAAAGTACACGCGGCCGGGCCGCACCAACGGGCTCAGCAGGACCACGTCGGACACGTGCCGGTGCGGATAGAGGGCCAGATAGGTGTGCGCGATGACCGTGCCTTCGCTCTGCGCGACGAGCGCGACGGGCTTGCCCGTGCGGCGGGCGGTGTCCTGCACTTGGATGTGGAGTAGCGCGGCGGCTGTCGCCACCGACTGATGCGTCGCGATTCGCTGGTATCCCAGGGGTTCCCCGTCCTGCGCCACGCCCCGGTATGAGAACCGCACCGGCCCCGGTGGCGTGGGCTCCGCCGTGCCCGGCGGCCGGTAGGCGGAGCCGTATCCGGCGACGAACATGATCGTCTTGTCCGGCACATCGGCCTGGACGCGCGCGATGGCCTGCTGCTGTCCCCCGCCGAGTTGAATGCCGCCATTGCCGGCACTTGCGGCATGCGTCAGGTACAGCAGCGCCACTGCGCCCGTCAGGAATGCGGCCGGCACGGACGGGAACCACCGCCACCGCACCGGGGCGGAGACGACGCTGCGCACCAGTCCTTTCCACAGCCACGCGTTCATCGCACCCGCGCTTCCGGCGACGGGGATGGTCCACGGGCCGGGAACCGAGGCGATCGCCAGCGCACCCGCGGTCATCACGAGGAAGCCGAGGAACGACCAGAGCAGTGCCCCCGGGGTGGGAAGTCCCCGCCACCATTGCCGCACGATGCCACCGCGGCTGAGAACCAGTATGAGGAACAGGACGGGAACGACCTCTCCGAGGGCGAACCACGACAGCGACATCGCCGAGGCGGCCATCGCGACGATCACCCACGGGGTCAGCACGGCCATCGTGGCCACGGTGAAGGTGACCGTATGCCGGAACGTGTCACGCAGCGGGGTCCGCTCGGTGCCGTCCGGCCACATCACCCGGGCCACCGCCACGACGAACGCGGAGCGCAGCAGCACCACGGCGAGTGCCTCGAACGCGAACGTCCACCAGGAGTCGTGATACACGAACAGCCATCGCAAATCGTGGAACACGCCCAGCACCGGTGTGGCGCTCGCTGCCGGGGCGAGGCCGACGGCCGAGGTGAAGCCGAACGCCTGTACCGCCGATTCCTCGATGGTCGGCGGCACCACGCACAGCAGCACCAGCTGTGTGCCGCCATCCGGGCGGTCCGATCGCCGAGCCTCCCCCGACGGCGTTGCGGCAACGATCGACGTCGACCGGCGAAACAGGTTCGCAAGGCGCGACGACGCCATGGATGGCCGCATCACGCCCGCTTCCCTCCGCCCTGCCGGTTTCCACTCGTGCACCGCGGAGGTTCCCCGGCGCGCGGGGGTGCAAACCGATCGGCGCGGACACGCACTGTCCGCCGTGCGGCGCACGGTCCGGCCGCTGCGGTCGTGATTGAACCGGTCGGCGTGGGGTAATGCGCCGACAGAGGGCTCGGCCCGGCCGGTGCCGCAAGGAATGCGTCGGGGCGGAGGATCCCCGGTGAGGACGGTGCTCGTGACACGACCTGGTTCACTGCGCCGACGCCCTGCGCTCGCTGCAGCTGCCGCGGTACTGGTCATCACGGTGACCGCTGTGCTCGGCGGGTGCTCCGGCTCGGGGCAGTCGACGTCGGCGTCCGGTTCAGTGACGATGCTGCGCACCTCGACGCCGCTTCGCGAGCCGATCTGGTCGAGTCACGTCGGCAGGCTTCTGGGCGTGACCCCCGACGGACGTGTCGCCTCGGTAGCAGTCACCGGCGACCACCCGGGCGACACGATGCTGTCCGAGCCGCTGGGCGAGGCCGACGAGGTCGCTGCCGGCGGCAAGACCGCAGGCGAGAACCTCGCGATCAACCCGCTCGACGACAGCACCGTGTTCATCGCCATGCCGGCGCAGGGCCGCATCGCGGAACTGCGCATCGGCGGACTCCGGCCGGTGGGCTCGCTGCCGGGCGGCCCGGCTCCCGACACGCTGGCAGTCGAGGCGGGCGCCGGAATCCTACTGGCCATGCCGGCGGACGGGTCGAGCGTGGCCGTCATCGACCTTCACCTGCGCAAGCTCGAGGGTGTACAGCCGGTCGATGCCGGCCCGGGCGGGGGCCTCTCAGGCGCTGGACGAGGCCGCACCATCGACTTCCACGTGACCGGCCGCGGCGGGGTCAGCCACTACAAGAGTCACACGATGCCCGCCGAAGAATCCGGCACCGTGCCCGTCGCGGCGCAGGCCATCGCCGGCGACCGGACGAAGTCCAGCCGCGTCTACGTGGCCGAGCGCGACACGGAGCGCCTGCTGGCGCTGGATACGAAACGGACGCTCACGGGGCTCGAAGAAGTGGGGCATGCCGAGCTGGGCGCGCCCGGCCGGTACATCGGCACCGACAACACGCGCGTATACGCGGCTACGGAGACGGCGCTGGTGGTGCTGGAGGCCAACTCGTTCGAAGGCTTTCCGCGGGACGGAGCCATTCCGCATGTGCGCACCATCGACTTCCGCCAGTCTCTCGACGGCGCCGCCCGCACCGCCCCGCTCAGCGGCCTCGCCGTGGGCCCGGACCGGATCTATCTGACGCTCGAGGGGGTGTCCGGTGTCGTCTCGATCGCCAAACCGCAACTCTGACGCACGGTCCGGGCGGGTTCCGCCAGGGCACGCACCCGACGCCGGTGTGCCGGAGACCGATGCCGCCGTCGCGGCGGCCCCCGGCGTCGACGTCGACCTCGGCATGCTCGAGACCGCGGTCGACGGCCTACGGGAGATGGCGGACGCGCGCGCCGGCGGAAAGAGCCGCGGCAAGCAGCAGTCCGAGGGCGACTCCGGAGACGAAGGTGCCGTCTACGCGTTCTCCATCCGGTGGGGCACGCTGATCTTCGGCCGGCTCGAGAGACTTGAGCACTACAGTCGCGCCGGGCGGCTCGGGCAGGACGGTCAGCGACGGTTCGCGTCGCTGCGGCGTGCGTTGCATGAGCTGGAACCCGCGATGCGCACCTTCGGCGTTGCCGTACCCGCCATCACGCTCGACGAGGGTCGGCCAGGCGGCGGGCACCGGCGGTGACAGTCGTCAGCGCCTCCGATCGTGCGGGCCGTGCGCCTCGCTCAGGAACTCCCCCGCATGCAGCGGGATTCCGGTGCGCGGGCGCGGGCACCCCGGGTTGGCGCAGGTCAGTCCCACCATGTATTCGTCCTGCTCCGCATGGAGGAAAAGGAACCCCAGGTACAAGGCATCGCCCACCGTGAAGCCGCGGCCGCCGCACGCGTCGCATGCCGCCTCACGCCGTCGCAGTTGCTCGAGCACGCGACTGCGCTCCTCGTCGTCGAGAGGGGTGAGTTCCGGTCGTGTCTCCGGCATCTGCGCGCGCGACCGCTTACCGGTCAGCGCGTCCGACGCCGGCTTCACCTCCGCCATGACGTCCGGGTCCTTCCTTCGAGGGCCGTTGCTCGCATCCGGGCTCGTACGTTCATATCTCGACGTCCTTGTCGAAGAAGACGTTGTCCTCACGCCAGCCGCCCATCCCCTTCCCGATCCGGTCGTATGCGGAGACGAACTCGATGTGCTCGACCCATTTGGCCATCTTGAAGCCCACCTGGGTCTCCACCCGCACGCGCAGCGGCGCGCCGTGCTTGATCGGAAGCGGGCCGCCGTTCATCCCGTAGGCCAGCAGCGTCTGCGGGTCCGTCGCGAGCTCGAGGTCGAGGACCTCGTAGAACTGGCCCTCGCCCTCTGCGCTCGGCTCGTCGCGGCCGGAGTCCTGAGCTGTCAGGAAGCAGATGTACTTGGCCTCTGGCAGGGGGCGGACGGCTGCCACCAGATCACGCAGTGGAAGACCGCTCCATTCCGCGATGCCGGACCAGCCCTGGATGCAGTTGTGCAGCGTCCGCTGATCCTGCGTTTCGGCCATCGCTCGGATGTCTGCCATTCCGAGCGTCATCGGATTCTCCACCAGCCCGCCCACGTGGACCTTCCAGTCGACGAACCCGTGCACCGCCATCACTTGGTACTCACGGCTATTGGGTGGTTTGCCGTTGACCCGGTGCTCAGGGGAAATCTCGCGCGCCGAGTAATCCTGCCGCGAGCGCATCGGCCGCAGCAGCCCCAGCCGCGCGTGCCGGATGACCCAGCCGAGCACCTTCTGCACCGATCGCGGGCTCTTCAGGCTCCACACGGTTGCTGCCCAGTGCAGTACCAGGATCCCCGCGATGATCCCCATCGAGGCGCCGATCGCCCAGGAGGTGTTGCGCACGTCCCCGAAGATCATCAGTGCGTTCAGCTGGTCCCACCCCCACAGTGACACCATCAGCAGATGCACCGCGATGAACGCGACGAACGCGGCCAGCCCCAGCAGGTGCAGCGAGCGCGCCGCCTGCCTGCCGCCCCACATCTTGACGTACCACGGGAAGCGGGCTTCGACGGCAGGTGATTGCGCGGCGCCGGTGAGGATTTGAAACGGCGCGAGAAGGAATATCACGCCGAAGTAGGCCAGCTTCTGCACGGCGTCCAACGGCTGGCCGGGCAGCGGTGGCGGTAGGCGGAAGCTCATGTAGGTGACGATGTCGTCCCATGCGTGCGGGAAGATTTCCCACGAGTAGGGCACGTACCGGTGATACTGGCCGGTGGCGAACAGCAGCGCCCAGTAGCTGGCACCCACCAGGACCCAGCAGATGACACTCACGAAGTGCCAGTGGCGGCCGAGGCCGAGATTCCTACGGCCTGGCAGCGCGATGAGCGAAGAGTAGGAGACTTCCTCGTCGAGCGTGTCGTGCAACTTGTCGGCCGGGTGCTTGCGCCGGGTGAACCGGGCCCATTCTGTGCCCGGAATGGAATGGTTGCGCCAATACATCTTCGGAAACCCGGCGAGGATCTCGATGCCGCTGCGGATGAGGAACGTCAGGAACAGGACGTTGAGCCAATGCTCGATGCGCAGCCACGCGGGGTAGTCGAGCTGTGTCACGGTGCGCCTCCTCGCCGCGTGCCGGTGCTGTCACTGTCTTCTCCGGAAGCCGTGGCGCGGTTCCGGCGCCTGTGCCGCCCGTACTGTCCTGCCGGCTCAGTCCTCCCACTGCCGCAGCTGCGGCCGCGCGATGAAGACGCCGAGGGCGATCAGACCGTGCACGCCGAGGAACCCGGCGGTGAACGCCATGCCGAAGGTGCCGGCGGCGAAGTCCCACCAGCCGTCCACATAGGACAAGCCTGGCAGCCCGACGGACCGGCCCACCAGGTAAGTCACGAGGAAGATCACGCAGAACACGTCGCCGAGCACCCACGCCGCCTGTGCGCTGGTCACGCGCTTGCCGGTGAACATCCCGAAGCAGGCGAGCGCCCATCCCACGCACAACACCGCGTAGTAAGCGAGCCAGCCTGGCGGCCACGAGTACTGGCCGAACAGCAGATACAGGTGCACCGCGATCGCCCCGGTGAGCAGCCCGATGCCGATCCCCGTGGTGGTGCGCGGAAGGTTGAACTGGACCCATCCGCCGACGCGCAGCACCCGTGCCGCGCCGGTGTCGGCGAGGACGACGCTCATATGCACTCCCCTGCGTCAGCGATCCGGGCATGGACTGCCTCCGAGCCTCGGCTACCCCGCCCTCCGCACGCCAAACCGCCCTGGAGGTTGCGGCTTGTCCGGGGCGGCGCCCGTCGGTCCGATGCCGGGACGGCGCCGGCAACCCCGGAGCAGGTCCCGGCATTTCGGCGCCGGTGTTTCGCCCGGGGGTTTCCGGGCTACGCCGTATTCGGTGACCGACTCACGTGAGGAGATGGGGACTGCCATGCAGACGACTGCGGAATTCATTATCGGACGACTCCGCGAGTGGGGCATCCACCGCATATTCGGCTACCCGGGCGATGGCATCCTGGCAATGCTCGATGCGCTCAACAAGGCCGACGGCGACCCGGAACTGATCCAGACCCGTCACGAAGAGATGGCCGCCTTCATGGCCACCGGCCACACGAAGTTCACCGGAGAGATCGGCTGCTGCCTCGCCACGTCCGGCGGCGGCGCCATCCACCTGCTCAACGGGCTCTACGACGCCAAGCTCGACCACCAACCCGTGGTGGCGCTCGTGGGGCAGCAGAAGCGCATGTCGCTGGGTGCGGCGTTCCAGCAGGAGATCGATCCCAACACCCTGTATAAGGACGTCTCGTCCGACTTCGTGCAGACATGCATGGCGCCTGCGCAGGCACGTCACCTCGTCGACCGTGCATGCAAGGTGGCGCTGACCAACCGCACGGTCGCCACGATCATTCTTCCGGAGGACGTCGGCGAGTCGGAGGCCGTGCCTTCTCCACCGCGTATGCACGGCGCCGTCTTCAGCGGTGTCGGATGGACGAGGCCGCGGATGATTCCACCGGTCTCCGAGCTGGACAAGGCGGCCGAGATCCTCAACTCCGGCAACAAGGTCGCCATGCTCGTCGGCCACGGCGCGGCAGAGGCCGCGGACCAGGTGGTGGAGGCGGCCGAACTGCTCGGCGCCGGCGTGGCCAAGACGTCGCTGGGGCGTGCCACGTTGCCGGACGACCTCCCCTACGTCACCGGCCCCATCGGGCTGCTCGGCTCCACCGCCAGTGATGCCATGATGCGCGGCGCGGACACCCTCTTCATGGTCGGCACCGCCTTCCCCTACACCGAGTGGCTGCCGGAGGAGGGCCAGTGCCGTGGGGTGGAGATCAACGCGGACGGCCGCATGATCGGCACGCGTTACCCCATGGAGGCCAATCTGGTGGGCGATTCGGTGAGCACCCTCGACGAGCTGCTGCCGAAGCTCAAGCGCAAAAAGGATCGCTCCTGGCGCGAGCATATCGAGTCGCAGGTGGACGAGTGGTGGAAGGTCCTCGACGACCGCGCCCACGACAAGGCCGAACCGCTCAATCCGGAGCTGGTCGCCCACGAGCTGTCCAAGCGGTTGCCGGACGAGGCCGTGATCACCGCGGATGCGGGCTCGGTGGCCAACTGGTGGGCCCGGCATCTGCGGATGCGGCCGGGCATGGGGGCCTCGCTGGCCGGCAACCTCGCGACGATGGGGCCGGGAACGCCGTACGCGATCGCCACGAAGCTCGCCTATCCGACGCGGCCCGTGATCGCGATGATCGGCGACGGGGTCTTCCAGATGAACGGCATGGCCGAGATGATCACGATCAAGCGCTACCTGGACCGATTCACCAAGGGCGGGCCTCTGGTGTTCTGCGTGTTCAACAATCAGGACCTCAACCAAGTGACGTTCGAGCAGCGCGCCCAGGGCGCCGACCCGAAATTCGAAGGCTCCCAGAACATCCCTGACGTCCCGTACGCGGAGTTCGCCAGCATGCTGGGGCTCACCGGGATCCGCTGCGACAGCCCCGACGACATCGGCGCCGCGTGGGACCGCGCGCTGGCGACGGACGGGCCGGTGGTTCTCGAAGTGGTCGTGGACCCGGAGATCCCGCCGGTGCCGCCGCACATGAAGAAGGAGATGGTGAAGAAGACCGCGAAGGCCATGGTCGACGATCCGCAGAAGGTCGGCGTGGCCGCCAAGGGCGCCAAGCAGAAGCTGCACGAGTTCACCGAGTCCGCCAAACAGTACTTGCCGGGCGAGACGGAGAAGCCGGAGTCGGACTAGTGGGCACAGCGCAGAGAACACGGACCATACCTGCACATGGAGATTCCCGGTTCGCGTCCGGGATGGGCTCCGAGGAGAAGATCAACGTCCTCGGACTCGAACGGCACCTTGAACGCCATGTCGAGGGCGAGGTGCGCTTCGATGACGGCAGCCTGGCCATGTACGCCAACGACGGATCGAACTACCGGCAGGTGCCCATCGGCGTGGTGATCCCCAAGACGCTCGACGACGTCGTGGAGACCATGCGCGCGTGTCATGCGTACCGCGCGCCGGTGGTGTGCCGGGGCGGGGGGACGAGCCTGTCTGGCGAGACGGTCAACGTCGCGGTGGTCATCGACTTCTCCAAGTACCTCACTGGAGTGGGTGACGTGGACACCGACCGACGCACCGTCGTCGCGGAAGCCGGCGTGATCAACGAGGAGCTCAACAAGACGATCGGCCACACCGGCTACATCTTCGGACCCGACCCGTCGTCACATTCGCGGTGCACGATCGGCGGGAACATCGGCAACAACTCGTGCGGGATCCACTCGGTGCAATCGCACCTGTACGGTCCCGGTCCGCGCACCTCCGACAACACGGAGCGCCTTGAAGTGGTCACCTATGAGGGCGAGCGCTTCTGGGTGGGGGTCAACGAGGAGGACCGGCTGGAGCAGATCATCGCCGCCGGCGGCGCAAAAGGCCGGATCTATGCCCAGCTCCGCGATCTGCGTGACCGCTACGCCGATGAGATCCGCGCCGGCTACCCGGGGGTGGATGAGATGCCGCGCCGCGTGTCCGGCTACAACCTGGACGAGCTGCTTCCGGAGAACGGTTTCAACGTGGCGCGAGCCTTGGTGGGCACCGAGAGCACCTGTGCGGTGGCGCTGCAGGCCGAGCTCAAGCTCACCCCCGCGATGCTGCACCGCACTTTGGTGGTGGTGCAGTATCCCACCATCGCCGCCGCCGGCGAGCACGTCATGCAGATCCTGGAGTGGAAGCCGATCGGTTTGGAGGCCGTCGACGAAATGCTGGTGAACGACCAGCAGGTGGTCGGCAAGAACGTCGAAGCGCTCCACGAGCTTCCACGCCGGATGGAAGGGGGCGCATGGCTGCTCATCCAGTTCGGCGCCGACGACCCCGCCGATTCCTACGGGACAGCACGCCGGTTCATCGACTGGATGGAGAAGGAGAAGCACTATGACGCTGACCGCATGGTGCTCTCGCGCAGCGTGCAGGACGGCGGCAACAGCGAGGAACTCTGGGCGATCCGCGAGGCCGGCCTGGGCTCCACCGCGTTCCCGCCGGACGGCCGCGACCACTGGCCGGGTTGGGAGGACTCTGCAGTACCGCCCGCGCGCGTCGGTGACTACGTCCGCGACCTGCAGGAGCTTTACGCGAAGCACGGGCTGCGAGGCGCGATGTACGGGCACTTCGCGGAAGGATGCATCCACTCGCGGATCAGCTTCGACCTGCGGCATGCCGACGGGCTGCGCAACTACCGCGTCTTCATGGAGGAGGCAGGTGATCTGGTGGCCTCCTACGGCGGATCGATGTCCGGCGAGCACGGTGATGGCCAGCAGCGTGCGGAGCTGCTGGACAAGCAGTATGGCCCGCGGCTGATGCAGGCGATGCGCGAGTTCAAGGCCATCTGGGACCCGCAGTGGAAGCTCAACCCCGGCAAGGTCGTCGACCCGTACCGGCTCGACGAGAACCTCAAGCTGGGCACCGACTACAACCCGACGCGGCCCGATGTGGTCTTCGCCTACCCGGACGACGACGGGGATTTCGTGCACGCCAACCTGCGGTGCGTGGGTATCGGCGAATGCCGCGTGCCCGAGGCGAGCTCCACGATGTGCCCGAGCTACCAGGTCACCCGCGAGGAGAAGCACTCGACGCGGGGGCGCGCCCGCCTGCTGTTCGAGATGCTGCGGGGCGAGACCATCACGGACGGATGGCAATCGCGCGAGGTGGCGGATGCTCTGGACCTGTGCCTGTCGTGCAAGGGATGCACCAGCGACTGCCCGGTTTCCGTGGACATGCCCACGTACAAGGCCGAGTTCCGCTATCACCACTTCAAGTCGATGCGGCGGTGGCGGCCGCGGTCCGCCTACGCGTTCGGCTTCATCGACCAGGCGGCCCGCGTGGCGGTGCGGGTTCCCGAACTGGCGAACTTCGCCACACAGACGCCTGGCCTGCGTCGGCTGACCAAATGGATCGGCGGCATCGATCAGCAGCGCGATCTACCGACCTTCGCGCCGATGACGTTGCAGCAGTGGTTCTCCCGCCGTGGCGGCACGGCCAACCCGAACGGTACCCGCGTGCTGCTCTTCCCGGACACCTTCACGAACCACCTGCACACCGACGTCGGCCGGGCGTGTGTCGAGGCCATCGAGGCGGCCGGCTATCAGGTGGTGATTCCCGACGGGCACCTGTGCTGCGGTCGACCGCTGTACGATTTCGGTTTCCTCGACGCGGCGAAACGGTATCTGCACCACGTGATCGACGAGATCCGCGACGACGTGCGGGCGGGCACTCCGATCATCGGGATGGAGCCCAGCTGCGTCGCGGTGTTCAAAGAGGAGCTGCCCAACATCCTCCCGCATGATGACGACGCGGAACGGTTGCGCCGCAGCGTCTACCACTTCCCCGAATTCTTCGCCGAGTTCGATGTGGAACCGCCGCGGATGGACGGACCGGTGCAGCTGTGGACGCACTGCCATCAGCGCGCCACAGGCGGCCAGACTCCCGAACAGCACGTGCTCGCGAAGATGGGCGCGCAAGTGGAGCCGCTCTCCGGCGGCTGCTGCGGACTCGCCGGGTCTTGGGGATTCGAAGACGGCAAGTACGGGATCTCGATGGAGTGCGGCGAACAGGCCCTGCTGCCCGCGCTGCGCGGCGCCGACGAGGGCACCCGCCTGGTGGCCGACGGGTTCTCCTGCCGCACACAGGTGGGCGAGGCCGGAGTGGGACGGGATCCGCTGCACCTCGCGCAATTGATGGCGATCGCACGCGGGCGGTCCGACGGCACCGGCGCATCGCCGGTGCCGGGGCCGCCGGAACGGCCCCGGCCGCCGGCCGCGATCCGCCTGTCTCGCACCGCTGGACCCGTCGCCGTCGCGGGAGCCGTTGTCGCAGCACTCGGACGAGCCGCCTGGGTGACGCTCCGTCGGTGAATTCGGGTGCGCCCCGCGGGAGTCGGTCACGACTCCCGCTCCCGACCTTCAGCCGCCAGAACGACGACGTATGGCGTGGGCGATGCGCAGTGGGAACATCCCGAGCAGCGGCGCACGTCGGCCGAGATCGGCCGAGTCCTCCCGATCGAACGCGGTGGCGTAGACCAGTGCGCTCTGCTCCGAGTCGTACATCTTCGTCCCGCCCGGCCGTCCGCAACGCTGGCAGTCCCACGCCATGACCCGGCCCTGCGCTGAGAATCGGTAGCGGTGGCCGAAAACGTGGCAAGCGATCATGTCGATAGTCTTCCCCTTTCGGTCGCCGTCCAACCGCACCGCGCCATAGCATTAACGGCATTGAATCGGGTACCCGCGACTCATGAGCTCCACGATCCAGACCGGAACCATCGAAACCGCCGTGCCCGGCCGACTCGACCGGCTTCCCTGGTCCCGCTTCCACTATCGGGTGCTGCTCGGTCTGGGAACGGTGTGGATCCTCGACGGGCTCGAGGTGACGATGGTCGGTTCGGTGGCGTCGAGGCTGACCGAACCGGACAGTGGGCTCCACCTGAATGCCGGCCAGATCGGTCTCGCCGCGGCGATCTACGTGGTGGGCGCGTGCGTGGGCGCGTTGTTCTTCGGCCACCTCACCGACCGGTTCGGGCGCAAGAAGCTTTTCATGATCACCCTGGCCGTCTACATCGTCGCCACTGTGCTCACCGCGATCTCCTTCGCGCCGTGGTGGTTCTACCTCGCACGCTTCTTCACCGGATCGGGGATCGGCGGCGAGTACGCGGCCATCAACTCCGCCATCGACGAGCTCATCCCGGCGCGGGTGCGCGGACGGGTGGACCTGCTCATCAACGGAACGTACTGGCTGGGGGCCGCGGGCGGGGCGGCGCTGGCGATCGTGTTCCTCAACAAGGACCTGTTGCCGGCGGATGTCGGTTGGCGGCTGGCATTCGCGGTGGGCGCCGTGCTGGGGCTGACGATCATGCTGGTGCGCCGGCATGTGCCGGAGAGTCCGCGCTGGCTGTTCATCCACGGCGATCAAGACGAGGCCGAACGGATCGTCGGCGACATCGAGAGCGACGTCATCGAGCAGACCGGCGAGGAACTCGACGAGGTGCACGAGACGATCACCGTGCGTCAGCGCAAGGCGATACCGTTCCGCACGATCGCGCACACCGCGTTCTCGCTCTACCCGCGCCGTGCGGTGCTGGGCACCGCGCTGTTCGTGGGGCAGGCGTTCATCTACAACGGCATCACGTTCAACCTCGGCACGCTGTTCACGACGTTCTTCGATGTCACGTCCAGCTTTGTTCCGGTGTTCATCATCATCTACGCTGTTGGCAATTTCTTTGGCCCCGTGCTTCTGGGGCGGCTGTTCGACACTATCGGCCGAAAACAGATGATCACGGCCACCTATCTGGGCTCCGCACTGATGACGGTGCCGCTGGCCGTCCTCTTCCTTACCGACGCCGTCGGCCCGTGGGGATTCCTCGCCCTGGTCGTCGCCACCTTCTTCCTCGCTTCGGCGGGAGCGAGTGCGGCATACCTGACGGTGAGTGAAGTGTTCCCGATGGAGACGCGCGCGATGGCGATCGCGTTCTTCTATGCGCTCGGCACCGCAATCGGCGGCATTACGGGTCCGTTGCTGTTCGGCTCCCTGATAGGTACCGGCGAGCGCAGCATGGTGACTGTCGCATTTCTGATAGGCGGCGGCGTGATGGCGCTCGGCGGGATCGCGGAGATCTTCCTCGGCGTGCGCGCGGAACGGGCGTCACTGGAGAATATCGCCCGCCCGTTGACCGCGCAGGACACCGGCGGCGAAGAAGAGGCGGAAGGAGGCGAAGACGCGGGCGTGGCAGGGTCGGAGGCAAGGCGCCGACCGGAGGCAGGCGGCGGAGAGCGCGACGCGCAGCGACACGGCCGTCCGCAACGCATCAGTCAACGACTCCGTCTCGGTCCCGGCACACTGCTGTCGCAGGCCAGGATGTCCGGCTTGGACGTCTCCGAGCTGTCCACCGACGACGACCTGCTCGACCAGGAGGTCGCCGCCATCGTGGCGGCCCTGACAGACCACGGCCCCCTGTCCCGAGATGAACTCGCACGCCGGATCAATGCGCGCTTCTGGGGGCCGGGGAGGTTCGCCGCCGCGCTGCGGGCCGCGGTGCAGCGCGGCGCGGTGCGCAGGACTGGCTCCCGCCGGTTCGCCGCACGATGAACTCCCCCGCGCCCCGGGGACGGCCGTTTCATCGTCCGCCGCACGGGTAGCCGTGTTGTGGCAGCTCCCTGTCCCGCCCGCCCGCAGCAGAATCAGGAGGGCATCGGATGCACCGAACGGACCGCCCGCACTCGGCTCCCCCGCCGCACGTCCTGCGCGACTATGCGCTGCTGGCGGACGGAGAACGCGGGATCCTGGTGGGGCCGCACGGGGACGTCGCGTGGATGTGCTTTCCTTCGTGGCACAGCGATGCCGTCTTCGCGTCGTTGATCGGCGGCGATACCCATTACACGGTGCAGCCGTCCGGCCGGCACGTATGGGGCGGGTACTACGAGGACGTGGGGCTGATCTGGCGTGCGCGCTGGATCACGGACGAGGGCATCACCGAATGCCGCGAGGCGCTGGCATTCCCCGGGGATCAGCACCGGGCGGTGGTGTTGCGGCGGGTGATCGCGGTCGAGGGCACCTCGCATGTGGATCTCACGCTCGCGCCGGGCGCACGGTTCGACAGGGAGCGGATGACCGAACCGCACCGGCACGCGTCGTCCGGAGACTGGCATGCCGGGGCGGGCGGTATCCGGCTGCGCCTCCGGGGAGCGCCGGAGGCCGTGGTGGCACAGGGTCGCACCGGCACCGAGCTGCACATGGCGTTGACCGTGCCGCCGGGCTCGCACCACGACCTGGTGTTCGAGCTGTCGGACGCGCCGCTGGACCCGCCGTCAGCGGATCTGCCCGACGAGGCGGACGCGATGTGGGCCGCCACCGAGAGTGCCTGGTTGTCTGCAGTGCCGCGGTTCGAATCGACCCTGGCCCCCCGTGACAGCAGGCAGGCGTATGCGGTGCTGCGCGGTGTGACTTCATCGAGTGGCGGGATGGTGGCCGCCTCCACCACCGGCCTTCCGGAGCGGGCGGACAAGGGCCGCAACTTCGACTACCGCTACGTGTGGGTGCGTGACCAGTGCTACGCGGGCCAGGCGGTGGCGGCTGCGGGCGCGTACCCGCTACTCGACGACGCCGCGGACTTCATCTCCGCGCGATTGCTCGAGGACGGGCGCAACCTGATGCCCGCGTACACCGTCGGAGGTGGGGCGGTGCCCCCCGAACGCACCCTCGCACTCCCCGGGTACCCCGGCGGCAACGGGATCGTCGGCAACCACGTGCGCTCGCAGTTCCAGTTGGATGCGTTCGGTGAGTCGCTCTTGCTGCTGGCGGCGGCGGCCCGTCACGGCCACATCGACAAGGACCGGTACCGTGCCGCCGCGATCGCTGCCGAGTCCATCGCGCAGTGCTGGCAGAAGCCCGACGCCGGCGTGTGGGAGCTCGGCGAGCGACGATGGACGCAATCGAGGCTGGTGTGCGCCGCCGGGCTGCGTGCCATGGCCGGCACCGCCGCGAGCAAGGGCGACGCCGCCGAATGGAGCGCATTGGCCGATGTGATCGTCGCGGATGCGGCGCGGGACAGCCTGCATTCCACGGGACGTTGGCAGCGCGCGCCCGAGGACGGTCGCGCGGACGCGGCGCTGTTGCTCGCGTCTCTGCGTGGCGCGGTCCCTGCACACGATCCGAGAAGCCGGGCCACGGTGGACTCGGTGCGGGGCGAGCTTGCGCAGGAGAGCTTCGTGTACCGCTTCCGCCACGACGAGCGCCCGCTCGGCACCACCGAAGGAGCGTTCCTGCTGTGCGGATTCTGGATGGCGCTGGCTGAACACCAACAAGGCCACGAGGAGGCCGCGCTGCGCTGGTTCGAGCGCAACCGCGCCGCCGCCGGAACCACCGGGCTGTTCTCCGAGGAGTACGACGTGGGGCAGCATCAACTCCGGGGCAACCTTCCGCAGTCGTTCGTGCATGCGCTGCTTCTCGAAGCGGCGGTCACGCTCCACGGATAGTCCTGGCCCCTGGCGGCTGGTAGGTGTGCGGTGCTCCGACGGTCGGTGAATCGCTTGTCAACGCACGCCGGGGATCCTTCGGCGCGCAACGGCGGCGGCGCCGGCTGCCGCGGCCACACCTGCAGCACCGAGGAGCACGCGACGACGCATCGACAGCCACAGCTGCGGATCGCGTGCGTGTGCCATCGAATCGAACGGTCCGTGAGCGCCGCGATCGACATCGTCGTCGCGGGGATCGTCGGTGTTGGCGCCCCAGCGGGGAAGCTGTTCATCGGTCTGCTGACCGGATACCCCGGTTCGGGCGAGATGGCGGTCCACGGTTGCGGGCGCGAACCGCTCGCCGAGGATCGTGTAGACGGTCGAGAGACCCACCCACACGTTGCGACGTGGATGCTCGGCGAGGAAAACGATGGCGCGGGCGGGCAACTCGGGTTGGAAAACCGGCGCGACCGGCTGCGGATGACCGGGCATGGCGGATGCGTTCCAGTTGAACTGGGGCGTGTTCAAACCCGGGAGCTGCACCATCCGTACGGAAACTCCGCTGCCGGTGGCAAGCAGCTCCGTGCGGACCGATTCGCTGAAGCCTTTGACTGCGTGCTTGGCACCGCAGTACGCGGCCTGCAGGGGAATCGACCGGTAGGCCATGGCCGAGCCGACGTTGATGATGACGCCCGCATCGCGCGGACGCATCACGGACAGTGCAGCGAGGGTTCCATAGACCTGCCCGTAGTAGGTGACCTCGGTGATCCGCCGGAACAGATCCGTCCCCGTATCCCAACTGAACGCGAGTGATCCGGTGAACGCGGCATTCACCCACACGTCGACCGCGCCGAGCTGTCCTTCGATCCGCGTGACGGCGTCGCGGACTCCGTTTTCGTCCGCGACATCGACGTGCAGCGGGAGCGCCCTGCGTCCATACCGGCGCACATCCGCGGCGGCGCCGTCCAACCCTGCTCTGCCGCGCGCGAGGATCGCCACATCGTAGCCGTCGTGTGCGAAGCGGCGGACCGTCGCTCTGCCGACTCCCGCACTGCCGCCCGTCACCACCGCGACACCGCGACGCTGCTCGGCGTTGTCTTCGCTGCTCATGGGCATGCTCTCCGTGTGAATGTCGCGGTGTCAGTGGTTGCGCAGCATGTCGATCAGCTCGGATTTGCGTTTGCCGGAGTAGCCGCCGATCCCGAGTTCCTTGGCGCGCTTCTGCAGCTCGTCGACGGTCCAATCGTCGTACGATGGCGACTTTCCGCCGCGCTCCCCCACCTCGGATCGGCCGCTGTTCGCGGCGGCGTTCGAGATGCGGGCGGCCTTTTCCTTGGACTGGCCCTTGCCTCGCAGGTCCTCGTACAGATCGGGATCCTTGAGACCCCGCGACTGCGCCTGCGAGTTTCCCTTCGACGGCATCTCCGCTCCCTCCGCGCGTATTGCCGGGTGCCCCCGCTGCATACCCGTCGCTGATCATCGCCAAACCGCGTGCGGCCGGCTCCGGTTGACGATCGCCGTGCCGGGTAATCGTTCCCCCGACGGACATCGAAACGGCGGAGGAGGCGTGATGAAGGCGGTGACCTGGCAAGGGCGGCGAAATGTGCGCGTGGAGGAAGTCCCCGACCCGACGCTGCAGCACCCCACCGACGCGGTGATCGAGGTCAGCACCACGAACATCTGCGGTTCGGACTTGCACCTGTATGAGGTGCTCGGGGCGTTCATGGACGCCGGGGACATCCTGGGGCACGAACCGATGGGCCGGGTCGTCGAGGTCGGCGACGCGGTGGACGGGCTGAAGGTGGGCGACAGGGTGGTGATCCCGTTCCAGATCTCCTGTGGTCACTGCTACATGTGCGGCCAGGGCCTGCAGACGCAGTGTGAGACCACCCAGGTGCGCGAGCAGGGCATGGGCGCGGCACTGTTCGGATACTCGAAGCTCTATGGCCAGGCCCCGGGCGGGCAGGCCGAGTATCTGCGTGTCCCTCAGGCTCAGTACACACATATCAAGGTTCCGGAGGGGCCGACGGACGACAGGTTCGTGTACCTGTCCGACGTGCTGCCCACCGCCTGGCAGGCGGTGGAGTACGCGGGTGTTCCGGTTGCCGGCAGTGTGGTGGTCTTGGGCCTCGGGCCGATCGGCGACATGTGCGCGCGCATCGCCGCGTTTCGCGGCTACCGCGTGATCGCGATCGATCGTGTTCCGGAGCGGTTGGCACGGGCCCGTGTGCGCGGTATAGACACGATAGATCTGCGCGCGAACACCGACGTCGCCGGTGTCGTCCGCGACCTCACAGACGGGCGCGGGGCGGACTCGGTGATCGACGCCGTGGGTATGGAGGCGCACGGTTCTCCTGTCGCCCAGTTCGGCCAGAAGGCGCTGTCCTTCCTGCCGGATGCGGTGGCCGGGCCGGTGATGAGCACGTTCGGAACCGATCGGCTGGCCGCACTGCACTTGGCGATCGACGTCGTGCGTCGTGGTGGGACCGTCTCGCTCATCGGCGTTTACGGCGGTGCCGCGGACCCGTTGCCGATGCTGACCTTGTTCGACAAGCAGATCCAGCTGCGCATGGGGCAGGCCAACGTCAAGCATTGGGTCGACGCGATCATGCCTCTGCTCACCGATGAGGATCCGCTCGGGGTCGATGACTTCGCCACGCATAGGATGCCGCTGGCCGAAGCGCCGCACGCCTACGACATCTTCCAACGCAAAGAGGACGGTGCCGTCAAGGTGCTGCTCACACCGTGAGATCCGGGGGGTTCTCGAGTGCAGTGCGCACACGCACCGCTTGCCGTATTGCGGTCAGAGCCGTCATCGAAAGCTCCTCACCGTCTCCGGACCAGTACGTATCGCCCGGCGTTTCCGGCCGGCCGTGGGCGTCCGCGGACGCGTCGCCGCGCAGCCTTTCCACCACGCCGATGCAGTCGTCGAGGACACGTGCAAGCTGCTCGCGGTCGTTCGCAGTGATCCCGTCCGTGCGCGACACGGCGAGCAACGGTTCGTCATTGTCAGAGTGCTCGGGAAGCGATTCGACAAATTCGCGCAGTCGTGGCAGCGCGCGGTACAGGGAGGCCGAGACGGTCCGGGCATCGGCGATCACGGCGGACGAGCGGCTGGCCGAGGGACGAAAGTTGAGCAAGGCGCTCTCGCGTGCTGCGCCCGCTTGCCGGCGCAGTTCGCCCAGGTCTTCGAACAGTCGGTCCAGTTGTGACTGCCACGATCCGTCAGCGGCCTCGTCGCCGGGCTCGCGGACGTGGTCGGCGATGTCCTCGAGGAGCTCGCGAAGGCGCGCGAGAACGCTCTGGGTCTGCTGCCGCGCCGATGCGATATAGGTGGGCGGGAACAGCAAAGCGTTCACGGCGAGACCCACACCCGCACCGAGGAGGATGAGGAGAACGCGGGAGAGTAACGCACCCGGGTTCTGGGCGGTTCCATAGGTGACCATCAGCAGCGCGGTCACGCCGACCCAGTACCCGCTGGCGCCGAATGCGCGGTGCCTGCCGATCGTGAAACCCACCAACACCACGACGCCTATAGTGGCGACCATCCCCCCGAAAAGTGATGAACCCGCCATTGCGAGGAGTACGCCGATCGTGACGGCGAGAATCTGCTGTAATGCTTCGCGCAACGACCGGAACACGGTCGCGTCGACCATGAACACCGCCGTATACGGAGCCAGGAACGCGGAGTTGAACTGCAGGAGCCGATCGGCGACCAGCCATGCGAGCATCGCAGCGATCGCGGTCTTCACCGATTGCAATGCCACAGTGCGTTCGCGTCCGCGCACTTGGAGTAAGCGCTGCACCCAATGCACGCCTTCCTTGCCGCGGAGCGCGGCCCACTGCTGAACTGCTCCGGGACACTCCCGAAGCACGCGGAAGAAGCCCGCTCTCAGCGAGGTGCGTTCATCTACTGGCATTGCTGAAGGGCCTACCCGGATTCGGCTCCTTCACACCGCCCGGGCTGGCGATGGCATATCACCCGTGCCCGGACGTGCACTCCTCCGCCGGGTTTGCCCGCGCATCTGCCCGGCAACTCACACAGCGACGGTGTGCCGCCCGGCCGCGAGGCACACCACTGACCGTGAGGAGAGATGGCGATGGCGTCCGAAACGAAGACGACGACGGACCACGACAAGATTCGGCGCTGGGTCGAAGCCCACGGTGGACGTCCGGCGACAGCACACGGCACCGGCGGCGACAACGCCGGGGTGCTCAGCATCGAGTTCTCCGGGGTTTCGGGCGGCGCCCGACAGAAGGGACTCGAGATCATCGGATGGGACGACTGGTTCGACAAGTTCGACGAAGCGGATCTGGCGTTCCTCTACCAGGAGCACCAGTCCGACGGGAGCGACAGCCGGTTCTGCCGGATCATCAGACGTTGACAACAGAGCGGGCGGCCCCGGACGTGTGCCGGGGCCGCCCGCAGTCGTCATCGACGTTCATTCACCGGCCGAGTCGCTGCGCCAGGAGCTTCTTGCCCTCTTCAGCCCCCTTGGTGCTGGCTTCCTGTGCACGGCGGAAGAAGTCGACCAGTTCGCGATCGCCGGCGCGTTCTGCGTCGTTGATGTAGTTGTCGAGGCGGAGGCTGTTGCTCAGGCACGCCTCGGTGAACCAGATGATGTTGAAATCCTTGTCCCTCGTCCCGGTCACCACACCGGTCTCGCCATACGTCATCAGGACTCCTTCCCGATCGAGTCGAGGCAGTGCAAGCAGGGCTACTGATTGCGCCGCTGGCGCTGCTCGTCGGCTTCGGCCTCGGCGCGCGCCTTCTCGGCCTTGGCTTCCTTCTCGGCGACGGCGCGCTGATCTTCGGCCTTATCCTGTTGCGCGCGGCCCTCCCTCGTCATCGTGTCTTGGCCGGTCAGTGCGCCGGCCGCTTCCTTGATTTTGCCCTTGACCCCTTCGACGGCGCCCTTGACGCCCTCGCTGGGGCCGGTCGAACCTTCTGCCATGAGTCCTCCTCGTCGGATCAATGGTGCACGGAGCGGTTACCACGGGCGCGGCATGCGAAACGTGCGCGGCATCATCGGAGCGCCGCTGCAGGGCCGCGTGTGCGCGCACTCTGGACGTGCAGTCACATTGTGTTGGTTATCCGACCGGGCGCGCGACTGAAGGTCGCGCCGACCCCGTCACGGAGACCGCTGCGCCGGACCGTCACATCGACTTCCGCCCCCGAAGCCACTGCTGCGCACGGCAGCGCCTCGTCGGCGCGGCAGCTGATCGGAGAATTGATCGTCGGCTGCAGATCGTCGCGCTCGGCCGCGACGTCGGTGGGGGCGTCGCCGACCCACACGACGGCATCGGTCGGCTCGGCGATCACGACGGTCTCCGCAGTGCCGTTCCGCAGCGCGCGTGCGACGTCGTTGACGCCTTACACGGCAGCCCCGGGCCGGCCGGCGGCCTCGTGGAAGCGCGCCGCGACGGCATCGGACGCCGCGACTCGCCACCGAAGAAGGTGCCGAATGCGCTGTTGACGCGCTGCCTCGCGCGGCCTCACGCCGTGCCAGGCTCGTGGCCGGCGGGCGGGGTCACGATGATGCTCACCGCATCGTCGTCGTCCAGCACGACGATGTGCCCGTCCTCGTGTTCGGCATGGCACAGCAGCGGTAGCAAATACGGCAACGGCGAGAATCTGACCGAAGGGCAGTCGACGGGGATGGGCAGCGGCCGGTCGATGTGCACCGTCCCGCGCGATGCGATCAGCGCCCTCGACTCATGGTCGCCCGAGTGCACGGGTTCGCGCAGTGACTTCGCTATGAGTGCCGTGTCCGCGGGGGCGGCCCCCCGACGCTCCAGTTCGTGGATGACCTTACGGGCGTTGCATGCGCGCGTCGCGGCATCGCCGTCATGGCCGTGAGGATCGGCGATGTAGACGGATATGAACGGGCCCTGAGCAGCTGCGGCAATGCCGACTGCTGAACTGCGCACTGCTGCTCCTTCTCGTCAAGCACCGGAACATGAATCCCTCAGGTGACCCTGGAATCCGGTGCCGAACGCGTACCCGAGGCGGCATGCGGCAAACGCGGTCTCCGGTGCGGTGGCGTTTGGCTTGCTGTGCGCCGGGTATGCGCCGACAGACCGGGGAGGACGGTCCCGCCATTGCCGGGTCCTGTGCTTCGCCCGGACGCGCCAGCGATGCAGAAAGGTCGGTGCGATCATGGTCGATCAGCAGGGTCGGAGAACTTCACGAGAGCGTGACGCAAAAGACGTGCAGCTGGAGCCGCATAGGCGGCGGCGTGACCAGTCGCCCTTGACCACCGACCAGGGCGTCAGGGTGGGCGACACCGACAATGCGCTGCGCGTCGGCGACCGCGGTCCGACGTTGCTCGAGGATTTTCATACCCGGGAGAAGATCACCCATTTCGACCACGAGCGGATTCCCGAGCGCGTCGTGCACGCACGCGGCGCCGGTGCGTACGGGCGCTTCCGTCCCTACGACGACTGGCTGCGGGAGTATACGGTGGCGGAACACCTGGTGGATCCGGAGGTGGAGACGCCGGTGTTCGTCCGCTTCTCCACCGTCGCGGGCTCGCGCGGCTCAGCGGACACGGTGCGCGACGTACGCGGATTCGCCACCAAGTTCTACACACAGCAGGGCAACCACGATCTGGTGGGAAACAACTTTCCGGTGTTCTTCATCCAGGACGGCATCAAGTTCCCAGACCTCGTGCACGCGGTGAAGCCGGAGCCGCACAACGAGATCCCACAGGCCCAGTCCGCGCATGACACGCTGTGGGATTTCGTCGCACAGCAACCGGAGACGCTGCACACCATCATGTGGCTGATGTCCGACCGTGCACTCCCCCGCAGCTACCGGATGATGCAAGGGTTCGGCGTCCACACCTTCCGCCTCGTCAATGCGGACGGGCGCGGAACGTTCGTCAAGTTCCACTGGACGCCCGCGCTCGGCACGCATTCGCTCATCTGGGATGAATGCCAGAAGGTCGCCGGCAAGGACCCCGACTTCAACCGCCGCGACCTGTGGGACGCGATCGACTCCGGGCAGTTTCCGGAATGGGAACTCGGCGTGCAGATCGTTCCGGAAGAGGACGAGCACGCGTTCGACTTCGACCTGCTCGATGCCACGAAGATCATCCCCGAGGAGCAGGTGCCGGTGCGTCCGGTAGGCAGAATGGTGCTGGACCGCAACCCGGACAACTTCTTCGCCGAAACAGAGCAGGTCGCGTTTCACACCGCGAACGTCGTCCCGGGCATCGACTTCACCAACGATCCGCTCCTGCAGGCACGGAACTTCTCTTACCTCGACACCCAGCTGATCCGTCTCGGCGGCCCCAACTTCGCGCAGCTTCCGGTCAACCACCCGGTGGCCCCGGTGACGCACAACCAACGTGACGGCTACGGGCAGCATCGCGTCGACGTCGGCGGCACCAGCTACTACGAGAACTCGCTCGGCGGCGGCTGTCCGGCCCTCGCGGACGAGGGGGTGTTCCGGCATTACACCGAACGGGTCGAGGGCGACAAGATCCGCCGACGCAGTCCGAGCTTCGACGACCATTACACCCAGTGCGCATTGTTCTGGAACAGCATGACGAAAGCGGAATCCGCGCACATCGTGGCTGCGTTCCGCTTCGAACTGGGCAAAGTCGTCCACCGCGAGATCCGCGCGCAGGTGGTGGGACACCTCGTCCACATCGACCCGCAGCTGGCGGCGCGGGTGGGGGCAGGACTGGGGATCGATGTCTCCGAGGGGCAGGATCGTGCTCCCGCGACGACGGGGAACTCCCCCGCGCTCTCCCAAGTGGGGACGGGCGACGGTCGGCTCGACGGCCGCAAGGTGGCTTTCCTGGTGGCAGACGGCGTCGACGCACGGCCTGTCGAACAGTTGAAGGCTGCGTTGCAGGATCGGGGTGCTGTGCCCGAGGTCCTCGCAGCCGCCGACGCACCCGTGAGCACGTCGGACGGCGGAACGATGGACGTGGACCGAGCCGTCAGCACGATGGCGTCGGTGCTCTACGACGCTGTGGCTATACCAGGAGGGCCGGACGCAGCCGGTGCGCTGTCGCGGGACGGCTACGTGATGCACTTCATCGCCGAGGCGTACAAGCACCTCAAGCCCATCGCGGCCCTGGACACGGGCATCGGCCTGCTGAACTCGGCGGTCGGCGTCGATGTCGCGGACGGCACCGACAGTGGAGAGGCGGTGACGATCGACGGCATCGTCACGCAAAGCGCGCACGGCGGGGAGCTTCCCATCGGGTTCCTCGCGGCCTTCACCGATGCGCTGGCCATGCACCGCGCGTGGGATCGCGCGGTGGACCATATTCCTGCGTGATCACACCCGGAAGCGGACAGACCGCCACTGCATGAGGGCCCTGGATACCGGTGTCCAGGGCCCGCATGCAGTGGTTTGAATCATACTGCGCACCGAGCGATCCGGATGTGGATGCCCGGCGCCGGCTCACAGGCCGAGAAGGTCGCTGAGATCGTCGGCGTGCTCCTCTTCCTCCTCGAGGATGGACTCCATGACGCGCCGAGTCGTGGGGTCGGCATCGCCGATCCACCGCACAATCTCCTGGTAGGTGGTGATCACGATGCGTTCAGCCACCAGATTCTCCCGCAGCATCTGCTCGAGGTCGGTCGGATCGGTCGCCACGTAATCAGTGTGGCTGCGCTCGGCGAGCGTCGCGGGGTTCATGTCCGGTGTGCCGCCGAGCTGGTTGATCCGCTCGGCGGCGCGTTGGCCGTGCTGCAGCTCTTCGGTGGCATGCTCAGCGAACTCCGATGCGACCTGCGCGCGGTCGATTCCCGAGGCGACGATCGCATTCTGGCTGTACCGCAGATGGCAGACGATCTCCGTGGCGACCACCTGGTTGAGGAGGTCGATGAGGCGATCGATGTCCAGTTCGTTGCCGCTGGTGACGGCGCCCGCGTCGATCCTCTTGCGGGCCTCATCGCGGATGCGGGAAATGTCGAGCTCGAAGGTGTCGGTCATTGCGGTTCCTCCCATGCGCGGCGTCGGGTCCGGCACGCGGGTACCCCTGCGCGGTGCGCTGGAAACGGTCGCGGCCGCATGCGCCCCGACGTGCTCGCAGTTTGCCCGCGCGGTGCCCGGGTACTCCCCGGGCGCGTTCCGACGACAGCGAGGAGGAGGCCGATGAATGCGTTGGAGATGCTGCGGGAGGACCATGACGCTGTGATCGGCATGCTCGACAAACTGCGGGACGGTGCCGGCGGCGCGGAAGGTTCCTTGACGGAACGCAAGCGGCTCGCCACGGCTCTTGTGATCGCGGAATCCCGGCACGAGGCGGCGGCGGAACGCGTGGTCCGGCCTGTCGTGCGCCGCATGGTCGAAGGCGGTGACGCATTGGCGGACGCCGCGATCAAGCAGGAGTCGGACGGCAAGGCGCTGCTCCGGGATATCGACGCAGGAGACGCCGGCAGCGAAGCCGTTTCCACGTGTGAGGCGGGCAGACGTGATGCTCGTGCGTGGTGGCGGGTGGTGAAGGAGCAACACGATGACAGACGAGCATGCCCCCCATACGATCCCCTATCCAGGACACACTTCCGAGATGGCGGAGGAGCCGGCCGACGAGATGCGGGGTTACGAGGGCAGAGGACTGCTTGAGGGCCGACGTGCCCTCATCACGGGCGGCGACTCGGGCATCGGCCGCGCGGTGGCCGTCGCCTTCGCAAAAGAAGGCGCCGACGTGGCCATCGCATACTTGGAGGAGTCGGACGACGCACGCCGCACCTGCCGGCTCGTCGAGGAACAGCACCGGCGATGCGTGCCACTGGTGGGCGACCTCGCCGACCCTGCGCACTGCAGGTCGGTAGTCCAGCGGACAGTCGAGCTGCTCGGCGGCGTGAACATCGTCGTCAACAACGCCGCATACCAGTCGCCTGCAGCGGACCTGACGGAGATCGGCGACGACCAGTGGCGGCACACCTTCGAGGTGAACATCGACAGCTTCTTCCACATCACCAAAGCCGCATTGAGCCACATGCGTTCCGGCGACGCGGTGATCAACACCGGCTCGATCAACGGGTTGCGGGAAAACAAGACATTGATCGACTATTCGGCGACGAAAGGCGCCGTGCTGGCTTGGACGTACTCGATGGCGCAGTCGCTGACGCCCCGGGGAATCCGAGTGAACTGTGTGGCGCCGGGACCGGTGTGGACGCCATTGATCCCCGCGACGCTTCCGGCCGGCAAGGTCGACGACTTCGGGCACGACGTGCCGATGGGGCGCGCAGCCCAGCCCGATGAGATCGCGCCGTCCTATGTGTTCTTCGCGTCCCCGACGTTCTCGTCGTACTACACCGGCGAGGTGCTGGCGCCGATCGGCGGCGAGACGCTGCCAGGCTGACGCCGTGCACTGTCCCGCGACGCGCTCACTCCGGCCAGACCCGATATACAGATAGCAATCAGAGGAAATGCAGGTGAACGAGATGTCTGATGCCACTTCGGTCGACGACGATCCGCAGGCGGACATGTATCCCACACGCTCCGAGGCCGGAGAGGCCGAGCCGTTCGTACGCCGTGACCCCGTGGTGCACTCGCTCAACCAGGAACGCTGGGACGGTCCGCTCGGCGAGGACATGCTCTCACTCTACGAGCGGGACGGCTTCCTCTGGTTCGAGGGATTCTTCTCCCAGGAGCGCGTGCAACCGTTCTTCGACGAGCTGAGCTCGATGGCCGCCGATGCGGAGATCATGGAATCCGACGGCATCATCGCCGACCCCGATACGGGCGAACTGAGGTCGGTGTTCGGCATGCACCGGATCTCGGAGTATTTCAGTGAACTTACCCGCGATCCACGCATCCTCGGCATGGTGCGGCAGTTGCTCGGCGGTGACGTCTACATCCACCAGTCGAGGATCAACGACAAATACGGGTTCAAGGGCAGCGGCTTCGAGTGGCACTCAGATTTCGAAACATGGCATTCTGAGGACGGCATGCCGAGGATGCGAGCGCTGTCCGCCTCCCTCCTGCTCACCGACAACAATGAGTTCAACGGTCCGCTCATGCTCATCCCAGGATCGCACCAGTACTTCGTCCCCTCTGCGGGCGAGACGCCCGAAGGTAACTGGAGGGACTCGCTCAAGGACCAGCGATCGGGTGTGCCGGACCAGCACACGTTGCGCAAACTTGCGACGAAAGGCGGTATCCAGGCACCGAAGGGCGGCCCGGGCTCGCTTCTTCTTTTTGAATGCAACACGCTGCACGCATCGAACAAGAATATGTCGCCGTGGCCGCGATCGAACCTGTTCTTCGTGTACAACAGCGTCGACAACACGCCGGTCGATCCGTACTGCGGCAACAATCCGCGACCCGGCTTCCTGGCCGAGCGTACGACTTTCGACCCGTTGACTATGGCGCCGAACAGCCACTTGCCCTGGGCGGCGAAGCTCTGAGAGCTTATCCGAAAAGGCCGGTTCCCTTTCGGCGGAACAAGCAATTGTGTGGCCAGAGCTCGGTGTGGCACAGAACCCCAGCGGCTTGGGGGCCCCGACTGCTTCCCGTTAGGCCCGTGACCGCACTGTGCGGGTGATGGGACCCGTGGTCGCACATTGCGGGAGTGTCGGACGCGGGCCCGAACGACCCGCGATTGCCGGGTCAGCGGCACGCCCGTCGACCTACCCGGACGCGCGTGACACAGCGCACTTGCGCTGGCATGCTGAGCAGCAGCTGCCCCTGACCCCGGTGGCCGACAACAATCGGCGCCTATGCAGGAGGCACGTCGCATGACTTCGATCACCCGCATTGCCCACCATCCTGCGCAAACTCGGACTGGCCGCGATACGTACCCATGGAACCGCGTAGCGCCTGGACACGGCGCGTCCCGGCGTGGTCCGGGCGCGTCCGCCCCGATCGCTGCGGAGGTTTCGCCGAGTCCTCTGGCGTTCGTCGGCTCTGGCGACCCCTGCATCGTCGCGCTCCGGGGGGACGTCGACGCCGCCAACGATGCGGTATTGCGCAGTCAACTGGGTCGGCTGATTCTCCGCGATACCGTCGTCGATCTCACCCGGCTCGGATTCTGTGGCGCCGGCGCGCTCGACGCGCTTTTCGAGCACAGCGGCCGCCTTGCCCGCTCCGGTGCCGCGCTGCATCTGGCCTGCTGTCCGTCGTCGTTGCGCGGCATCATCGAACGGCTCGGACTCCACGCCGCGCTGCCGATCTCCGACACCATCGCCGGCGCCACGTCCGCCCTCCTGCTACGCGACGAGCCCTGATTCGATCGGCATAGAGCGCTGCATACAAGGGTATTCCCGTGCAACAGTGAGTTCTTTGAGGAGCACCCGATGGAGCAGACTTGCACGCGCCGACCATCACTGTCCGACTTCCTCGTCGTAGCGAATCGGCTTCCCGTCACCCGCGGGGGCGCGGGGCAGGAAGAAACGGCTTGGCGGCGCAGCCCCGGTGGCCTCGTCAGCGCACTGGAGCCGGTGCTGCGCCGTGCTCGGGGCGCGTGGGTCGGGTGGGCCGGGTGCAGCGACCAGCAGGTCGCCCCGTTCACGCTTGACGGGATGCGAATGCATCCCGTGTCGCTGAGTGCCCGCGATGTGGCCGGCTACTACGAGGGTTTCGCCAATGCGACGGTCTGGCCGCTGTTTCATGACGCGATCGTCTCTCCCACCCTCATCCGCGACTGGTGGCAGCGCTACGTTGAGGTGAACACACGATTCGCGGAGGCCACCGCGCTGGCCGCTGCGCCGGGGGCCACGGTGTGGGTGCACGACTACCAGCTGTTGCTGGTGCCGGCGATGTTGCGGACGCTGCGCCCCGATGTGTCGATCGGATTCTTCCTTCACATACCGTTTCCTCCAACGGAGCTCTTCATGCAGCTTCCGTGGTGGCCGGATCTGCTGCGGGGAATGCTGGGCGCCGACCTGGTCGGCTTCCAGCTGGCACGTGACGCCGACAACTTCCGGCGCACGGCGGACATGCGCGGGCTCGCCACGGCTCCCCCCGGCTCCGGCGGCGGGGGGCATGTGCACATGGGCGGGCGTGCCGTACGCGTCGACGCGTTCCCCGTGGCCGCCGATGGGGCCGTCCTGGCGTCGCTCGCGCGCAGCGATGCCGTTCGCCGGCGGGCACGGCAGATGCGCGCCGAACTCGGCGACCCTCGGACCGTCATACTCAGCGTCGACCGGCTCGATTACACCAAGGGGGTGCCGCAACGGCTCGACGCGCTCGACAAGCTCTACGCGCAGCGGCGGTTGGACGTCGACCGCCACGTCACTGTGCAGATCGTCACCCCGAGCCGTGAGCGGATCCCTCAGTACCGGGAATTGCGGAAACAGGTGGAGACGCGCGTGGGCCGTATCAACGGTGCGCACGGACGGTTAGGGCAGCCGGCGGTGCGTTACCTGCACCGCTCTGTGGACCGCGACGAGATGGCGGCGTTTCTGGTCGCCGCGGACCTCATGCTGGTCACACCGCTCCGCGACGGCATGAACCTCGTGGCCAAGGAGTACGCGGCCTGCCATCCGGACGGAGACGGGGCCCTTGTTCTCAGCGAGTTCGCGGGCGCCGCGGCCGAACTCGACGCCGCGTACCTGGTCAACCCTTACGACACCGACCAGCTCGCCCGAATGATCAGCACCGCGCTGGACGACGCCCCCGACGATCGGCGCCGCCGCATGAGCACGCTGCACGAGCAGGTTCTCCGGCGCGACGTGCACACATGGGCACGCGAGTACCTGTCGGCCCTCGGCGCGACGCGTACGGACGCTCACCGCCGCACCGTGGTCGGAGGGGATCGTCCACGGCCACGTGCGGCAGCCGGCGCACCGACTGCCGGTGACCTGTGGAGGGAGCAGTGAGCGGACGGCGTAGAAAGCGGCGGTTCACGCTCTAGGCCCGGGGCTGAGCGACGGCGTCCAGGACCGTTGCAGGATCCAGTACGCCAGTGACGACCTGCCGGGCGATGTCGGTCAGCCGCGTCTGCCGGGCACGCCCGTAGTCGCGCAGCACGGCGAAAGTCGCATCGATGGGCACGCCGCCGGCGTGGGCGAGCACCCCTTTCGCCTGCTCGATGATCACCCGGCTGTTGAGCGCGGTCTGAAGCTGCTCGGTGAGCACCTCCCCGTGCCGGATGGCCCGCTCGGACAAGATCCCGATCGTCGCGGTTTCCGCCAACGCCCGGGCCACATGCTTGTCCGCCTCGGACAACGTGCCGGGGGCCGTGCCGAAGAGGTTCAACGCCCCGATGATCTGGTCGCGCAGCCGCAGCGGCACGGTGTGCACGCTGATGTATCCGACTCTGAGCGCCTCGGGGGTGAACGTCGGCCACCGGCCGCGCGTCGCCGCCAGGTCCTCGACCGCCACCGAGCGTCCGGTGCGGAAGCAGTCCACACACGGCCCCTCGTTGACCTGCAGCTGGAACAGCTCGAGCAGTTCGGTGCGCTCATCCGACGAGGCCAGCACCTGCAGGCTGCCGCGTTGGTCGGCGAGCAGCATCCCGGCCTCGGCGACGCCGAGCAGTTCGACGCAGTATTCGGTGAGCCGGTGCAACAGTTCGGCGGTGTCGAAGTCGGCGACGAGGGTGTCGGCCATGTCGACGAACGCGTCGACGAGGCGGGGCTCCCGCTGCTGCGGCGAAGGGGTGTCCATGGCTTTTCCTGACGTTGTCGTGACGATGGGGCCCGGCGCGCCCGCAGGGCGCGCGGTCATGGCATGACGGCCTCCGGCGGCAGGCGGCCGGTGGTGATCTCGGCAGCGAGGTCGGTGATGTCGATGCCGGAGGCGAAGGCGTACCCCCGCATGCGCGCCATCGCCTCGTCGACACCGATGCGGTGCGCGGACACGAGCATGCCGACGGCCTGGTGCACCACCGCCCGCGGCAACGACAGGCCTTCAAGGGCCCCATCACCCGATGTTATGGCCAGCACGGCCGCCGTGGCCAGATCCACCAGGCGCAAAGTGGTGGCGAGATCGGCCGGGGCCAACCAGCCGGGGCTGCGCCGGTACAGGCTCATCGTGCCCGCTATCGCGGCGCCGCTGTGCAGCGGGAAAACGAACACGGCGCCCACACGGCACCGGGCGATCTCGGCGGCGAACACCGGCCAGCCGCGTGCGGCGTCGGCGGACAGGTCCGCCACCAGCACCGGGCGGCGCTCGGTGAGCGCTTCGATAGCGGGCCCTTCGCCGAGCGTATCGTGCTCGGACTCTATTGCCGCCGCAGTCTCATCGCTGGACAGCACTTCGCGCACGCCGCCGCCCACTCCGCGACCAGCGGAAAGCGAGGCGCCGTCGACGGGCAGCAACTGCGCGCAGGCATCGCATACCACCGCGAGCGGCCCGGCGCCCCCGCGCTGCCACCGCTGCGCAGCTCGGCGGCCATCGCCGCGCGCACCCGCGCCACGCCCGCGTCATCACCCAGCGAGGCGCCGTCCTCGCTTGACGACGTCACCATGAACGCTCCCGTCCCGTTCCCGACACCCACGACACCGCCAACGCCCAATCAGATATCTACTGCCCACTGTGCCCGGCGGTGGCGGCTGTCTCAGCCCTGATCCACCGGTGGTGATGGTCGGCTCGGGCGTGTCATGAGGACGAGGTGCCCTTCTGTGCTGGGAAGATGTTGATTGCGACATCCACACCCACCAACACGGAGAGGGCACCTCGTAGGTGAAAGCTTCTCACACGATCCACCCGGTTTTCGACGACTGCAATCTCGTGTCGGCCGCCGGGCTGGTCCCGGTCCTGCAGTTGGCCGAGTCGGCGGGCCTTTCCGAGGTGCTCGGCCGGCTGACCGTCGAGAGCCCGAACGCGGCGGCCAAGACCACCTGCTTGCTGTCGGGGATGCTCGCCGGCGCCGACAGCATCGACGACATGGACCTGCTGCGTCACGGCGGCATGCCCGCCCTGTTCACCGGTGTCCGCGCCCCGTCGACCCTCGGCACGTTCCTGCGCCTGTTCACCCATGGACACGTCCGCCAACTCGACGCGGCCGGCACGCGCCTGCTCGCCCGGCTCGCCGACCGGGTGCCGGGCCTGATCGGCGGGCATGACGATCCCGACGCGCTCGCGTTCATCGACGTCGACGATTCCGTGCACCAGGTCCACGGCTACGCCAAGCAGGCCGCCGGATTCGGCTCCACCGGGGTACGCGGATTGAACATGCAGATCGCGGTCACCTCGACGCCGGTGTCCGCGCCCGTGATCACCGCAGCCCGGCTACGCAAAGGCAACACCGCCTCGGCCTCCGGGTCGGCCGGGATGCTCGCCGACGCGATCAGCGCCTCGAAGCGGGACGGGGCCATCGGGCAGATCCTGGTGCGCGCCGACTCGGCCTACTACCGCCGCGACTTCACCGCGTTCACCTCACGGCGTAAGGCCGAGCATGTCGACTGCCGGCTGGTGGTGCGCCGCGTCAAACGCCTCCAGTCACGGGCTGCGGACCACGCCGGGCAGGGCGAGTTGTTCGCCGCCTACCGGCACCACGCGTTCATCACCAACGGCACGCTGCCGGTGGTCGAGGCCGACCAGCGTCACCGCGGCCACGCGATCATCGAGCAGGTGCACGCCGAGTTGAAGAACGGTCCCCTCGCGCACTTGCCTTCCGGGGTCTATACCGCTAATGCGGCGTGGGTGGCGATCGCGGTGATCGGGTTCAACCTGGCCCGGGCCGCGTCCGTCGCCGCCGGCATGGCCACCGCCCGGTGGGCGACGCTCCAGGCCCGCATCATCGGTGTCTCCGCCCGCATCGCCCGCACCGGGCGCCGGTTGATGCTGCATCTGCCGACGTACTGGCCGTGGATGTCGGGGTGGAACCTGTTGTGGCATAGCACTACCGGACCACCGGGGCCCCACAGAGTCTGACCACCTGCCGCGCCAGCGGCCCGATACGAGGATCCACAGTGGACATTCCGGCACCGGCCGGTAGCTCACGCATGCCCACACCCGAAACACCGCACAGAAACCACGAAATCAATACACCGTCAATCACGCCGGTGGACCAGGGCTCAGCGGCACCGAGTGTGATCCTCCCACGCCGGGTCTCGCGCCATAGCGGTTGTGTCCCGCTTGGTTGTGGTTGCTGCGCAACATTATCCGGATCCATGGACATCACACGCCGAAAGGGGCAGACTGGTGGACAGCTGCCCCAGAACCCCGGTGGCCGATTTATTCGGCACTTTCGACCGGGAAGGCACATCATGTCACTGCGTACCCAGGTTCATCCCCGCCACGCGCCCACCGACGCAAGTCTCGACGCCGCATTGGGGCCGATCACCCACGCCGCTGTCGCGGCGGTTCCGACCGCGGCCCAGGCGGGCATCACCTGCCCGGACTGTTCCGGCTCGGTCCGCAGTATCGGGGCGACCGACCCGGCGATCGACACGCTCACCCGGTCACAAGATGCGCGTCGCCGCGGCCCGTGGCTGCCTACCGCGCGCCGCCTCCGCACCATCACCATCGTCGACACGGCTGCGGACCGGCGCTGGCCCGAGTTCGCCTTCGCCGCCCGCCAGTCCGGGTTTGCCAGCATTCTCGCGGTAGGTCTTTCGGCCGACGACCCCACACTCGGCACACTGACCCTCTACGCCACCGAAGTGGACGCGTTCGACGGCGATGACGAAACGATCGCCGCCGTGTTCGCCGGCCATGCGGCCACCCTGCTGCGCAGCCACACCGGCGACACTAGCGACCGTGCGGCAAGCCCGGCGGCCGGTGCTCACGCGATCATCGAGCACGCCGAGGGCGTATTGATGGGTATGCACCACGTCAACGCCGGCGAGGCCCGCGCCATGCTCAATCGCACCGCATACCAAGACAACCTCACCATCACCGATGCCGCGTGCTGGCTGATCACCGACGCCGCCGACACGAGCCGCAGCCGAAATGCCCCCACCCGGCGCCGTACCCGCCAGGCCGCCGCGGACGACGCGTCGCGCCGGCCGGGCACAGGTGACAATGAACCGGTCATCGTCGAGGTCCGCGGCGACATCGACGCCGCCACCGCACCGGCGCTCGCGGCCCGGCTCGCCCGGCTGCCCGTCCGCGACACCGTTGCCGATATGACCGGGGTCGGCTTCTGCAGCGCCCGCGGCCTCGAGCTGCTGGTTGAGCACAGCAGACGGCTCGGCGACAGCGGCGCCGTGCTGAGTCTTGCCGGCTGCCCACCGGCGCTGCGCGCCGTCATCGACCGCCTCGGACTCGACGACGCCCTCCCGACCGCGAACACGACCACGAACAGCACTGGACCCGGCGCCCCCGATACGCCCGCGACCGCCCCGCAGCGGGTGCTGCGAGAGCGCCGCGTTGACGGCGGCGCTCGCACCGGCGGTGTCGCCGCGCCCGGTATGTAAGGAGGACCGATGACAACACGCGATGACCTGCGCGCGGCCAAGGCGCTGCAGGGTTTGCGCTTTCCCGCCGATCGTGCGCGTGCACTGGATTACGCCCGCGTCCGCGGTGCCGACCGCAAAACCCTTGAGGCCTTGGAAGCGCTGCCCGATCGCACATTCGCTACGCATGACGACCTCGTGGACGCCGTGCCGCAGCAGCCTGAAGGCACCGACCAGCCCGGCGGCACCGCACGCTGACCGCTCGGCCTGGCCCGCATATCGATGGAAACGATGGCAGCAGCAAGCGCGGCTGCCGCACGCGCGGGTTGATCCCCCACCATCGGGCGGGCTCGCGTCGGCTGTGCCCCGCACAACCGATTCATTTGTCGGCCGGGCGTAGGCACCGCGGTGTGCGAGTAGTCCGTAGTGCGTCCGGCGCGAGCATCCGGCTGCGGCCGGCGGCGACGTTTTCCGGCACGCCGACCGGGCACACCAGTCAACCGCCCCGCACCTAACCCGCTGGCCGTAGAGGCCAGCTTGAGGAGGAACTATGCGCCGTGACCGCGGCACCCAGGTACAAGACGACACCGCCTCCAGTCGCGACACCGGGTCACCGGAGGCGGCGAGATCCGGCAACTCCCGCGACAACGAGCAAAACGAGGCGTTGGTCGCGCAGCTTCGGTTGTTGCATGCGTTGACCGGCAGAGAATTGCAGGTGGCCGAGGCGCGGCAGACGCAGGCCCGCACCAAGGCTTTGCGGGACCAGTTCGTCAAGACCGCCGCCGATGCCCGCCGGCAGTCCGAGCGTCTCGCATCGGCACTGCGCGGACTCGATGCGGTCCCCGATGTCGTCACGCCCGCAATCGGCCGGATCGTCGCAGCCGGGCAGGCCCTCGTCGAGCAGGGCGAACCGGTCCGTGAAGCACTCTTCGACGACCTCACGCTCGCACACCAACTGCACGACCGGGCCCGGTACACCGCCGTGCTGGCCGACGAGGGGGGGCGTCGACAGATCGCCGCCCTCGCCCGGGACCTCGCCGACGCCCATACGCGCACTGCCGAGTGGACGCGCGAAGCGCTCGAGAAACAAGCTGCAGGCGGGCCGCCGGTGATCGTCCCCTCTGCTGTGCAGCGGTCGGTGGTGTGGGTGACGCGCATCGCCGGCTACCCGGCCCGCGTGACCGCGCAGCAGGTCAATACCGTCGCCGACCGGCTGCGCAGTGTGCAGCGCCGCATCGGCGGAGCGGCCACGGCCGTGGACGAGACGTTGACGGCCGGCCGGGACGCGAGCCTGACGACGGCCCAAACGATCGCCGAGCGCGACGATGCCACCGGCACGGCATCCGCGCTGCGCACGGTACGCACGGCCGCCGGCGGCCTCACCGAAGACGAACTACCGATCAGCGACTACGACGACCTGACCGTCGGCCAGGTCGGTGACGCCGCGGCGCGGTTGACCCGGCCGGAAGATATCGCGGCAATACTGCGCTACGAACAGAACCACAAGGACCGCACCGGGGCCGTCGACGCGTTGAAGGCCCGTCTCGATGCGGTCAGCGGTTCGTCGCAGTAACACGTAGAAAAAGACCGGCCGGCCGCGGGGGCCGGCCGGGTTCCTTCGCGGCGCCCGGGGCGCCGGCGGCGATGGCGGCTCGCCATTCCTTGACGTGCGAGTCGTAGAGCCGTTCCCGGCGTAGCACCGCACCCCTCGAGCTGGCCGCAGCCGCGTCGTTTTCGGCAACGATCTGCCGTTTGAACTCGGTGGTGAACGATCGGCGTTTCGCGCGACCGGGCCGCGGCGCCTCGGCGTCTGTCGCCGGAGCGACGACTTGGGGGCCGGTGGCCTCGGGTGCCGTCGTGGCCTCGGACTGCGCGTTGATCGGGGTGTTCATGCCAGGAACCGCTGTCATCGCACCAGCCTCAATTCGCGCTGACCGGGTGTCTCACCTCAGTCTGGCGGATAGGGTATCGCCACTACGATCCCAGGGGGAGGCAAGTGCGGGCTGGTGTGTTTCGCGGCGGCGCGAACGGGGAATAGTCACCACGCTGGGTGTCCCGCACTGCGCAGTGCACGCGCTGCAGACTCGACTGTGACCGGCCCGGGAGGAGTGGATGATCGTGGCTCGAATGTTCCGCGGCCGATCGGTGGCTGCTGGTGGTTGCGGCAGCGTTGACGTCGGCAGGGGTCCTGGCCGCGTGCAACACCGAAGCGCAACCCGCCCCGGACAGCGCCACGTACTCGATGCCGGCGGTGTTCACCGGCAACCCGGTCCCGCCATCGATCAACGCCGAGATACCCGAGGAGATCGATTCCGCGGTACCCGTGAACGGGGCGACGGTCCCGCTGACCGACCGCCTCGATACGCCTCTCGGCGTTGCCCAGCTCAAAGACCTGTCCGGCGACGTTTCCGTCGAGATTCACATTTCGGGCGGCCACCTCGACCCGGGCCTGTACAAGGTCGGGTTCACCGAGTATGGCCGGTGCGATGCGGCAGGTGGTTTCCGCTCTGCCGGCGCTGTTCGCAGCCTCCTCGGAGGAGCGACTCCGCTTGACTTGACGTTGCCGGTGTCCAGCGCTGGTGTCGGAGCCCTGGAGTCCTTGATCCCGAATACCAATGTGGCAGCCCTGACCGGACAGGGCGGCAGCGCCATCGTCCTCACATCGGCGTCAGGCGAGCGAGTCGCCTGCGGCGTGGTCGACACCTCCTGAACTCCACAAGCGGTGTGCGCCGCGCGCACCCGACCGGCCGATCGGCCGCCGGCGGGACGCGGATTCCCTTCCGAGAAAGACCAAGGCCCAGGCCGATACGAAGGCGTCGGCGGCATTCACCCGTCCTGCCGTGGGGTGCCGGGGAAGCATCAGCTGGCTTACTGCGACGGGCGTCCCCGTCCGCCGACGGTGAGGGGCACGGACGTCGGCAGACGGGCAGGCAGGCGAATACCCTCAAGTCGTGTTGTCGAGAATCAGTCGGGTCGCGTCATCCGGTGCGTCCCACTGCGGGAAGTGACCGCACCTGTCGAACCAGTGCAGCACCGCGTCGGGGAAGAGCTCCGCGGCACGTGCGGCCTGCCTCGGCACGGTCACCAGGTCGCGACGACCCCAGCCGATCGTGATTCGGCCGGGCGCTGTGCCGGCCGGCGCGCCCTGTTGCTTGGGCCCCTTGGTCAGTGCGTCCATGGCAGCGCGGGTCGCCGGGGACTCGGCCAGCCCGCGCACATCGGGCAGCACGGTCTCGCGCGAAAGCGCCCAGGGACGCGCCGACAACTGCGCCAGCAGCAGTGTTCGTCCGACAGAACTGCCGAGCAGCACTGGCAGCGTTCCGCGCAACGCCCGGACCAATGCGATCGACGGCCGCAATGTGGCGCCGAAGACGACGAGCTCGCGGTCGCTCCAGAAGCCACCCGGGTCCAGCGCCACAGTGTCGCCGCCGATGCCCCGCCGTGCGAGTTCGAGCACCATTCGTCCGCCCATCGACTGGCCGACGGTCGAGACCCCGTCCAGTCCCTGGTCGCGGATGAAGTCCGCGACGGAGTCGGTCAAGGTGGCGATCGAAACCTCGCCGGTCAATGGCGGCGTCGCGCCGAACCCCGGAAGATCGACGGCGATGACCTCACGATGCTCGGCCAGCCCGTCGAGGATCGGGGACCAGGACCGCCACCCTGCCCCCAACCCGTGCACAAGCAACAGCGGATTGCCGCTCCCCCGCCTCACGTGATTCAATCCGTGATCGGTCGTCATGAGTATGCCCTTTCATCCGCGAGGCGAATCGATGTCGACGTCATCGCGTCACGTGGTGTCGCATCTGAGGGGTCTACCCCGCGTCTGCGATGGATATGCGCCGTGGCTGCGCACGAACTCCGAACGCAACCGGAGATCTCGCTGCCTCGCCGTCGGCCGGGGCCGACCGCGGGCTGAACCTGCGGTATCGCCTGCCCCGTGTGGCGCGGTCGAAGAATAGGCGTCGCCTGCCGCGGGTATCCCGTGTCCGTCACCGATTGAGACAACCCAGCGAGGAAAGAGACGGCACATGGCCGAAGAAACGAACGTTCTCGAGTTGCTCGCCCACGAACACCGGGGCGTCGACGAACTGTTCCAGCGGATCGACTTGATCGATGCCGGCGCACGTGAGCTAAGGCGGGACCTCGCCGACCAGGTCACGAGCATGCTCATCCGGCACACCGTCGCCGAAGAAGCCATCGTGTACCCGGCTCTCGCCGAACACGACGAGCGCGAGGCGGCCCGCGCACGTGACGACCACGCCGAGGTAGAAGCGGCGCTCAAAAAGCTCGAACAACTCTCAGCCGACAGCGATGAGTTCACCGATGTGCTGCGGACGGTCATCGATAACGTGCGTGAACACATCGCAGAAGAAGAAGGTCCCATGTTCGACGAGCTGCGCACGTCCTACTCCGAATAGGATCTGCTGGAGATGGGCGCCAAGGTACAACACCTCGAAAGCGTTGCGCCGACCCGCCCGCACCCGTCCGCACCGGACTCGCCCGCCGCCCACTTGATGATCGGGCCGGTGGCCAGATTGTTCGACCGTCTCCGCGACGCCGCCAGTGGGCGCACCACTGGATAGCACGCCGGACATCCCGGCCGACGTTCAACGGCATCGGCCGCCGTGCACGCACCAGCCGTGCAGCCCCGGCACGTCGGGCCCCGACGGACGCACAGTCGTGCAGAGATGAACCACATTCGGGAGGAAAAGCATATGCGGATCGGAGACCAGATCGGCGCCAAAGCAGCAGAACTGAAAAAGCGCGTCAACGCCACCACCGTCGACACCGACACGGATCAGGCCACTGATGACGATACATCGGACGACACCGCACGCGGCGGGCTACGAGCCACGACAGCGGCGATGATCGACAAGATCGTTCGTCATGACGACGGGCCGTGGTAGCGCCAGGACCGACCGGCACACACGATCCCGCGGACACGCGGCACTGAACGCTGAATCGTGCCGACGTGCCGAGGGCGCGAGCCGTGAGGTCGGCGACGGTGCCGGACGCATCGAGCGCCATGCCGGTTATCCGGCTCTTCAACTTTTAGAGTGCGTTGATGCGTTCTGCGAGTTGGCCGGAGTGCAGCAGTGACCGCAAGATGTAGTGGTCGAGGTTGCGGAAGCCCTGGGCGATGCCGCGGAGATGTTCCAGGCGGCCGTTGACGGCCTCGACGGGCCCGTTGGAGACGCCGGTGTCGAAATACGCCAGGATCTCCTTGCGGCGGGCCCACAGGCTGCGGCCGAGCTGGGCGAGCTCGTCCAGACCCGGGGGCAGGCCCTTGTGGATGCGTTTGAGGACCTTGAACATCAGTATCTTGCCGTCGCGGCGTTGCGGATGCTCGTAGGCGGCGATCATCTGCTGATACACCTGGTGGGTGATCTCGACCGCGACATGGTCGTCATGGCTGGTCAGCGACTCGGCCAGCAGGTCCTTCTGCGTGTCGGTGAGCAGCTCGACGCGGGTGTGCAGGATCCGGCGGATCTTATAGAGAGGATCGTCTTTGCGGCCGCGGTGCCCGCACGTGGCCTGCTGGATGCGGGTACGGCATCGATCGAGTTTCTCGCCGGCCAACTGCACGACGTGGAACGGGTCCATCACGATCCGCGCCCGCGGCAGTTCCTCGCCGGTGGCGGTGCGGTAGCCGGCGAACCCGTCCATCGCCACCACCGTGATCCTGTCACGAAACGCCTGGCCGCGGCTGATCATCCAGTCTTGAAGTACTTTCTTGGACCGGCCGGCGATCATGTCCAGCAGCCGTGCCGGTCCGGTGCCGTCCACGGCCGGAGTCAGATCGATCAGGACCGTCACCCAACTCGAATCACCCTGCCCGCGCACATGTTTCCATTTGTGCTCGTCGACGCCGAGGTGCCGTACGCCGTCGAGATGGCCGCCGTCGTAGACCATGGTCCGGGCGGCGTCGACGGCGATCTGGTTGACGGTCTTCCAGGCGATGCCCAGGTTGGCGGCGACCGCGGCGACGCTCATCTTGTCGATCGCGATGCGCTGCAGGATCCACCGCTCGGTCCGGGTCGTGACCACCGACCGCGGCGACGCGATACCGGTGATGTCCGCACGGAAGATCGACCGCGGGCACCCCGCCGTCAGGCACACGAAGCGCGGCACGGCGACGTGCAGCTCGACCGGATGCCCGGCAGCCGGGGTGTCGGTGAGGACCCTTTCAGCGTGATCGCGTAGTTGACCTGGGATTCGGCACTCGGGGCACCGCGGGTCGGGGCCGATGACGCTGCACCAGATGCGCGTGCGGTCCTCGCTGTCGGCGGCCGCTCCGGTGATCGTGACGCCGAGTTCGACGGTTCGGCAGATCGTGTCGGCGACGGTGTCAGTACAGTGCAAGGCGGGTCCTGTGGTGGTCGATGGGGAGCTTCGCAACTCTCATCTTCACACCGCAGGACCCGCCTACATGTTGTGGTCCCCACTCACCTCACTGGACACCCGTCCACGCACTCTGCATTCCGTAGAGCCGGTTATCCAGGGCCAAAGGCCGACGTCACGCGTCCGGCTCGAATCCGTTCGGGATACCCGGGCGGCCATTGCCGGTACGCACATACTTGAACCCCGCGCCACGCAGAGTCTTTCCGTCGAGAAGTCCTCGCGTGTCCACACATCGGCTTTCACGCATGGCCTCTGCGATCCGGTTCCAATCGAGCGCCTGGAACTGGGGCCATTCAGTGAGGACGACGACGGCGTGCGCCCCCGCCGTGGCGGCGTAGGGGTCGTCGCACAAATCGATCAGCGCGTCGACGGTGGACTCGATCGGTTCGACAACAGACGGATCGCACGCGATGACGTTGGCGCCCTGGGCGGCGAGGCGGTGGGCTACGTCGAGCGCCGGCGAGTCACGTGTGTCCTCGGTACCGGCCTTGAACGTGATTCCGAGGAGCGCTATCCGGGCGCCGACGAGCCGATCGGGCCCGATCGCGCGGCGCACCGCGCCCACCACCCTGTGACGCTGGAGGGAGTTCGAGCGGATCGTGGCGGCGAGAACAGGCATGTTCGCAGGGTGCTTCTTTGCGATCGCAGCCAGGACTCTCGTATCTTTGGGCAGACAAGAGCCGCCCCACCCGGGGGCGGCGCGCAGGTTGCCCTGCGTCATCGCGGCAACCGTTCAAGCGCGTTCGGCCCGCCTGTCGTGCGTGATGATGACGGCGGTGGCGCGCGTATCGCGGAGTGACCGCCTCAGCGTGGGGCCGGTGATCGTGCATTGTGCGCACGCATTCGTTCCATGCTTCACAGTCATGGGTTCTTCGCCTCCGTGAGGTGCGGGCGTTCGAACGCGGCCGCCATCGCTTCGACGGACGCGGGGAGTCGTCGGCGCAGCCGGTATGCGGCGGGCGCGCGCCGGAGGAATCCTGCGAGCGCGCTGCGCGCGACGGGGTCCGACGGCGCCGCGCGCGCGAGCCGCGCCATGCGGCGGAGCAGAGACATCGGCGGCCTGCGCATCAGGCAGATCAGCAGCTCGTTGCGCTGCTCGATGGCGCGCCGCCATCGCGGGGGCGGGCGCCGGGTGGAAGACATATGGTGCGCGAGTGCGTCGGCGATATAGCAGATCGCCCAGCCGGCGGCGGTGAGGTCCATCGACAGGAGTTTCTCCTCCGCCCCGAACCACAGCAGTTCGCTGAAGCCGCCGACAGCGTGAAAGGCATCCACACGCACAACCGCCGAACATGCGAGGAAGCCAAGCTGGCGGGGGCCGGGCAACCCCGCACTATCAAAGGGACTCGCCTCGAGTGTTGCGGTGATGGGGTCCGGCGTCCCGTGCGGCTCCACGATGGTCCGGGCGACGACGACCCCGATATACGGGTTCGCGTCGAGGATCTCTTCAGCGCGCGAGAGAGGCCGGATCCCACCACGAATCGTCGTCGGCGAAGGCGACGTAGCGGGTCCCCGCGGCCTGCACGCCGAAGTTCCGGCCGGCGGCGGCATTGTCCACAACGAAGATCGGCCACGGTTCGCCGTGCTCGGTAAGCCGTGTGAGGGTGTGCTCCAGCGAGTCGGCCCGATTGCGGGTCGTGATGACGATGGTGGTGTCTGTGGCGTTCACGATGGGAGGGCCTCGAGGAGAGCATCGACCGGCCCCTGTTCCGGCTCTCGGGCGCCGGAACCCATTTCGCCGGCACAGGCGAGGGCGGCACGTCGAGCCTGGGGAGACAGGCACCATCTCCACCACGACGGGAACGCTTCGTGCACGGCAGCGGCGGGGATGACTGCGGGCCACCGCAGCCCGCGCGCCTGCGCGGTCATCTTCGCGGTGCCTGACACCGGATCCACTGCGAGAACGGGCGCACCCGCTTTCAGTCCCAGGACCAGGCCGTGCAGGCGTGTCGAGACGAGGACGTCCATCCGCCGGAGGACCGAGAAGAACTGCTCGGGCTCGGCGAACATCGCCGCATCGTCGATCCCCATCCGGGTGTCGACGGCCGGGTCGGAGAGGTCGGTCACCGACACTCCCACGGCGATCCGGGTGCATCGGGCGAACAGGTGATGCAGCCACGCCACCTGCCACCCGTGGGCCGGCCCGCAGACGAACACGAGGTGGGTGTACCGGGAGGGGTCTGCGTCGTCCAGCGCCAAACCGGCCGGACGGTAGTGCGGGCTCCGGCAGGTGTCGTACCGGATTGCGGCCGAGTCCAATCGGTGGGCTACACGCCGCATCGCGAGGACATCGCCGGCGGTGGCCTCGCCGTGGACGAAGCTCGCCCAGCTCGTCAGGAGAATCTGCATGCCTGTGTACTTCCCGCTCCGTACCGGCCCATGCCTCGTCTTGGAGAGCCTCCGCCCCGGATTCAGCTCATGAGTGCTCCGCCGGCGGACGCGACGAACACGAGCATGACGGCGAACAGAAACCACCCCACCCCCAGCCAGACCATCCACGGCCCTCGCCGGCGCCATACCATCAGCGTGCGGACGAAGGCCGTGATCGCGCCCAGCACGATGATCGCCGGCGGGACGTAGACCATCACATACTGGGTGACGGACAGACAACCACTGGTTCCATCGTCGCAGTGCAGCGGCCTGCCCCACGACATCGTTGCCGTCACCGCGAGGACGATCAGTGCACCGACCACGACCGCGGCCGCGTAGACCACCGCGGAGCGCAGTACTCCGGAGGGCACCGGCGTGCGTTCGACACCCCAGCCCATGTCTGCATCACCTTCGCTTCCGTTGCGGGTGCGACGACCCGTCACGCACATCACTACCACCCCGCAGGGTGGCCCGCAGGTTCCATTGTCGACCGTATGTACTGTTTGCGGACCGGGGAGAACGGGTAGTCACTGTCGTCCACCCGTCTCGACGTTCCGGAAGGTGTGATGATGGCTGAGGAAGCGCGTGACGATGAGAAGGACACCCGGCATCGCGATGAACGGCTTCGCGACCTCGTCGACCGGATGGAGCAAGACGTGGCTGAGGAGCGCCGTGACGATGATGTGCGCGGGAACGTGGAGGAGCGCCAGCGCACCACACCCGTCGAGCCTGACGACCAGGCGCCCGATTGATGCTGTACCGATTCGCCGGGGTGAACCGTCGGACGGGCTCCGCGGCGTCACATCCACGCATTGCGTGCCGACCATGCGCTTCCGGTGGATGCACAGCCAGGGCACTGCACCGTGGCGCCCACAGACCAGCCGTTGAGCCGGCCGGCCTCGCGCGCGGCCTCCATGCCGTCCGCGTGAGTCTCGAAAGCGCGGTCGCACTTTTCACAACGCAGCTGCATCGACAACACTCCTTGCGGCTCCGGTCCGCAATCACGCGGACAGGTGCGGATACCCCGAGCGGTGCCCGGCAAACCGGCCGGGCCGTTCCGTGCGTGCGGACGTTGAAACCTTCAGTCGGCCGATTGATATCGGCCGACGGCGACGGTAGCGTCGGAAGTCCGGCGGCTGAGAACGCAGCCGCTGCCGCAGAAGAACACGAACGTACTGGACGCTTCTGCGGGCGATGCCGATCCAGTCCGCGAACAACGCGGGCGAGTGCGGCGAACTCAGACGCGTGAGCCGATGCGCCCGATCCATTGTGAATCTCGCGGGCCACTGCTCTTCGGCGACGACGGCATCCGAATCCGAGAGTCAGGAATCGGAGTTGTATGACATACGTGAACGTGTCGGAAGAGGCGCTGACGGAGAACGGCGTCGTCGGCGATGGAGGCGTTGGCGCCGCCGTTGAAAGCCACCAGGCGGAAGGTTTCCACGTTGCGGCCCCAAAGAATTCCAGCATCCTGAGGCAGGGCGGCCGCATCGTGACCGTCGTCGGCGAGGTCGACGCGGAGTCGGCGGCGGTGTTCGGCGAGATGCTGCAGTCCCTTGCCGATGCCGGCGTCGACGGCCTCGTCCTCGATCTGTCGGGCGTCGGGTTCATCGGCAGCAGCGGTCTCGCGTCCCTTATCGACTTCGCCCGTGTGATGCGCGATCGCGAACTGACGTGGTCGTTGTGTGCACTGCGCTCTGTATCGCGCCCACTGCAAATGCTGGACGCGGACACCCTTTGGCACGTCAGTGCGAACATCGGCGAGGCGCAACGGGCCGTGAGCAACGGGGCCGCGCGGCTCTGAGCCGGTACGGCGTGGCACCGGCACACCGCCGGTGCCACCGGGGGTGAACCGTCCGACTGACGGCTCGGGGTGGGAAAGCCCGGTCGCGCTGGTGGAGCGACGAGAGTTCATGGTTGCACGCTGCGGTCGTCAGACCGGGCGGCCGAGCTGATCCCGCAGTTCAGCGAGCGTGCGCGCGAGGATGCGGGAGACGTGCATTTGCGACAGTCCCACGCGCTCCGCGATCTGACTCTGCGTCATCTCCCCGAAGAAGCGGAGGATGAGGATCCGCCTTTCGCGCTCCGGCAACGCATCAAGATGCGGTTTGACCGCGACATAACCCTCGACGTTCTCCAGGTCGGGGTCTTCGCCGCCCACCACATCGCCCAGGCTGAGCCCTTCGGAGCCGGCGGACGGCGGCGCGTCCATGGAGTCGGGCTGGTAGGCGCTACGCGCAATGAGGCCCTCGGTCACCTCGTGGATCGACAGTCCGAGCTCGTCCGCGACCTCCGCTGCGGAGGGTGAGCGGCCGAGAGACTGCGCAAGCCGTTCGGAGGCGGTAGAGATGGCCAAGTGCAACTCCTTCGCCCGCCGGGGCACGTGCATCGCCCAGCCGACGTCGCGGAAGTGCCGCCGTACCTCCCCCATGATCGTCGGCACCGCGAAGGCGACGAAGTTGTCGCCCTTGTCCGCATCGAACCTGTCGATGGCATTCACCAGGCCCAACCGTGCCACCTGCAGCAGGTCGTCGAACGGCTCGCCGCGACCGTGGAAGCGCCGCGCGATGTGCTCGGCGAGCGGCAGGCAGCGCGTGATCACCGCGTCGCGGCGGCGGTCATAGCCGTCACCTGGCGGAACGCTGTGCAACGCCCGGAGCGCAGCCGGCACGTCGGCGTAGTCATCACCGGCGCGGCGCGGGCGACGGTGAACGGTCACGCCGCTACGCTCGAGCTCTTCGTGAAGGTGATCGACCAGCTGCGCCCCGCGCCTACGGGGCCGGTCTTGCCAGCAGTGACCCGGGCTTCATCGGTGAGGGTGTGCAGGACGTGCCAACCGAAGCCGGCCTCGTGCACCTCGGCCCCGGCGGGCAGTTCCGCGGACACGGAGACGGACATGACGTGGCGGCGCACCTCGATCGTCATCGTGATCGCCGGGTTGTCGGCCACGGATCGCTCCATCTGAGCGCACGCCTCGTCCACCGCCAGTTTGACATCCGCCACCTCGTCCAGTCCGAAGCCGTACAGGATGGCCAGAGTCTCGGCCACGGACCTCGCCACCGGGGCCTGGGACGAGGCGGCATCGAGCGTCAGGGTGACGGGTCCGCGGTGGTCGACTACCTCCGGTTCGGTGGCCAGATACATCCGGGATCCTTACTGAAGAGTTCGCAGAAGCAATGCCAGGTTACCCGAGCGGCGTTGGACGAAACGGGACCTCGGCACACCGATGCCCGTATTCCCCGGCCCGGGTAATCCCGATTGCACTGGCGTTTTCCGGTGCTGCGGGCCACAATAAGGGTGGACCTGGGCGGACCGGTCCTCATCTGGCATCCACGTGGTGGCCGCGATGAGGAATCGATCGCACACCGCCGCGATCGGAAGGACGCCGAGAGAACCGCCTCCCCGGGGCCGGCTGTTCGCATTGTGCGCAATGCCGAGTCGAAAGGGGCGCGATCATGGGCAGCAACTACGAGGGCCTCCTCGGATACTTCTTCTTCCTCGCGGGCCTCGCCGTCGGCGGGCTCACCATCGTGGCGCTGGCGATGGAGAACTTCCCGTACTTCATCACCGGCGCGATCATCGCGGTGGTGTGCCTGGCGGCGGGAATGGTGCTGTGGCTCAACGTCTCGCACCGTGAACACCATGACCCGCTCGAACCTGGCATGACCAGGGCGGGAATCCGCCGCTACGAGATGCGCCGCAAGACCGGCACCTGCATGTGACCTCGCATCCCGCCCGCGCACTGGTCCGCCTGCCGCACGGGCGGGGTGAGGTGCGCGGAGTGGGAGCACGACCGCCGGCGTCACGACGGCACGGTGCGCACCAGCTTGCGATTGACGAACTCGTACATCCCCATTCGTGACAGCTCACGGCCGAAGCCCGAGCGTTTGATACCGCCGAAGGGCAGATCGGCCTGGGTGAGCGTGGGCGCGTTGATCCAGACCATGCCGGACTCGACGCGGCGTGCGACCTGCTGCGCGACTTCCGCATCGGAGCCGACGATCGTCGCGCCGAGCCCGTAGGGCGAGTCGTTGGCCATGCGGACGGCCTCGTCGGCGTCGGCGACCTGATGCACCACCGCCACCGGCCCGAAGAGCTCTTCGGAAAACGCGCGCATCTCCGGAGTGACCCCGGTGAGCACCGTCGGCTGGACGAACGCCCTCGACCCGGCGGGCCCGCGCTCCGGCCCCGGCGGGCGACCGCCGCCGACGACGACGCGGGCGCCCTTGTCCACCGCGTCCTGCACCTGCTCGAGCAGTCCGTCCGCGGCTTCCTCCGACGACAACGGGCCCAGTGTGGTCTCGGGGTCCATCGGGTCCCCGGGGGCGTAATCGCTGAACCGCGCCGCCAGGGCGTCGACGAAACGGTCATGCATGTCCTCGGGGACGAAGAACCGCTTCGATGCCACGCAGCTTTGCCCGGTATTGAACATGCGCCCCTGCACCGCCATGTCCACGGTCGATTCCAGATCCGCGCTGTCGAGCACGATGAACGGGTCGTTGCCGCCGAGTTCGAGCATGCACTTAGTGACGTGGCGGCCGGCCTGCTCGGCAACGGCAGCGCCGGCCGCGTCGCTGCCCGTCAACGCGACGCCCTGCACGGACGGGTGTGCGATGACCCGTTCGACGTCCCGCGTGCGCAGGAACACGTTGGTGTAGACGCCCTCACCGGTGCCGGCGTCGGCGAAGATCCGCTCGATCTTGAGCGCGGTCATCGGGCACGTGGACGTGTGCTTGAGCAGGATCGTGTTGCCTGCGACGAGGTTCGGCGCGGCCAGGCGCACCACTTGATAGAGCGGGAAGTTCCACGGTTCGATGCCGAGGAGGACGCCGAGCGGCTCGTAGACGACGCGGGCGTCGCCGCCCTCCGCGATGTCGAGATGCTCCGGCTCGAGGAACCGGGGCCCGTTGTCGCCGTAATAGCGCAGGATGTCGGCGGACACTTCGATCTCCCAGCGGGCCTCGCCGACGAGCTTGCCCATCTCCGCGCTGATGGTGCGGGCAAGGTCGTCCGCCCGCTCACGGACCAACTCCGCGGCGCGGGAGACGATGTCGGCGCGTTCCTGTGCGCTGCGTTCCCGCCACTGCTCGAAGCCGGCGTGTGCGCGGTCGATGATCGCGTCGAGCTGTGCGATCTCCAGATACGGGAACTCGCCGAGCGTCTCGCCGGAGTACGGGTTGATGGAGCGGAACGGTTCCGCATCCGGTCCGCTGGCGCTCATCGGCTGGATACTGGTCGAAGTCACGGCGTCTCCTCCTCACTGCGGCCGCGCGTCGTGGGGACGACGGCTTTACGCTGCAGGGGTTTCTGCGGCACAGCGATCATGCTGCGGGGCGGATACCCATGACCGCACGGGCGCAAACGCGCCGTCACCGTTGCACTGGGGCGCTATGCGGGGTGGCCAGGATCGAGGCCGAGAACGTCATGCATCGTCAACAGTGGGGCGATGCGGTCCGCCCCGGCGGCCGAGTCGGGGGTGACGACGAATCCGGTGTGGTCGCCGAACCCGGTGACGGCGGTGATCGGACCCGCGAACCACGCCGGAACGCCGGCGAGGATCGGCACGCCGTGGGCGTCGGGTCGCCAGGAGCATGCGCCGAACTTGTCGACCTCGTCTCCGGTGCACGAACCGAAGAGGCGCGCGAGCCGATACTGGTCGGTCCCGAGAAGATGCACCGCCAGCCGGGATGCGTGGCGGGCCAGCCGGAAGGTGCGGTTCTTGTCGGACAGGCACACCAAGAACCGCGCCGGTGCGATGGAGGCCTGGCATCCGAAGCCGACGAGACATCCGGCACGTTCCTCGTCGTGGCAGGTGGTGACGATGAACATCGGCGAGTCCGACGCTGCGGCGATCCGTGCGAACTCGTCCGTGGGCTGCACGTCGGGATCCATGGGGCCTCCCGGGTCGGGTAGGGCGTCAACTGCGCGGCGGCATGCGCGTCAGTCGGGGATCGTCGACGCCGTGCCTGCGCGTGTACGCCTTGGCGTCGGCGCGGGCGCGCGTGAACTCACCGGCGGCCGCAGCGCCGTCGCCGCGCGCGGCCGGCCCGGCGCGGTCGAGGGCGTCGAGCGCCAGGCTGTAGCGGTCCATGCCGTTGAGCATGAGCATATCGAACGGCGTGGTTGTGGTCCCTTCTTCGCGGTAGCCGTGCACGTGCAGTTGCGGGTGGCAGGAGCGGCGGTACGTGAGCCGATGGACTGCGCCGGGATAGCCGTGGAAGGCGAAGATCACCGGGCTGTCCGGGGTGAAGACCGCATCGAACTGCGCGTCGTCGAGGCCCCGCGGCTCCTGCGCAGGGTCCTGCAGCCGCAGCAGGTCCACGACGTTGACCACGCGCACACGCACACGCGGCGCATGCGCTGCGAGCAGCCGCGCGGCCGCCACGGTCTCCCTCGTCGGGGTCTCTCCGGCGCACGCCAACACCACGTCGGGGTGCTGGTCGGTGCTTTCGTCCTGCCACACGCTCACACCGCGTGTGCAGTGCTCTCGCGCTGCGTCGAACGTGAGATAGCTCGGCGAGGGGTGCTTGCCGGCGACGAGAACATTGATGCGGCCCGTACTCGTGAGGGCGTCGTCCGCAGCCGCGAGCAGCGTGTTGGCGTCCGGCGGAAACAACACCCGCACCAGATCGTTCTTCTTGTTCATCACCATGTCGATGAAGCCCGGATCCTGGTGCGAGAAGCCGTTGTGATCCTGGCGCCAGGCATGCGAGGTGAGCAACAGGTTGAGCGACGCGGGCGGCCGGCGCCAGGACACGGCGCGGGCGCTTTCCAGCCACTTGGCGTATTGGCCGACCATGCTCGCGGCGACCTGCGCGAAGGCCTCGTACGTGGCCAGCAATCCGTGCCGGCCGGTGAGCAGGTACCCCTCCAGCCAACCCTCGCACAGATGCTCGGAGAGCACCTCCATCACACGGCCGTGCGGGCCCAGATTCTCGTCCCGCACCCCGGGCTCCATCGGGTCCTGCGCGCCGGACCGCCACACGCGGTCGGTGGTCTCGAACACCGCCGAGAGCCTGTTGGAATCGGCTTCGTCCGGCGAGAAGAGCCGGAAGTCGTGCGGATTGCGTGCGATCACGTCACGCAGGTGCCGGCCCAACGCCTCGGTCGGAGAGTGTTCCGGGAACCTCGGGGGCGCGGCCCCGGCACTCCCCTGTTCCGATGCGCCGACCGCGGCGGTCCGCGGGTCGGGCAGCTCGAGGTCGCGGCGAACGAGGCCGGCGTCGGCCCGGGGGTTGGCGCCCATCCGCCGGTCGCCGTCCGGCACGTACCGGAGCACTTCGGGCGTGGGACGCCCGGCTGCGTCGAACAGCTCCTGCGGCCGGTAACTGCGTAACCAGTGCTCCAGGTCCGGCAGGCGGTCGGGGTCGTCGCGGGACACCGCCAGCGGCACTTGGTGCGCCCGGAAGGTCCCCTCGACGGGCGTGCCGTCGACGACGGACGGGCCGGTCCATCCCTTGGGGGTGCGCAGCACGATCATCGGCCACCGGATCCGCCCGTCCGAGGATGCACCCGCGCGTGCGGAGTCCTGGACCGCGTCGATCCTGTCGACGCACCCGTCGAGGGCGGCGGCCAGGTCGGCGTGCACCTCCTCGGGCCGGTCGCCCGCGACTTCCACCGGCTCGTACCCGTACCCGCGCAACAACGCGTGCAGATCTTCCGGAGTCATCCGGGACAGGACTGTGGGTCCCGCGATCTTGTACCCGTTCAGGTGCAGGACGGGCAGCACCGCGCCGTCCGCCACGGGGTCCAGGAAGGAGGTGCCGTGCCACGACGCCGCCATCGGACCGGTCTCCGCCTCGCCGTCCCCCACCACGCACACCGCCAGTGCCTCGGGCGCGTCGAACACCGCGCCGAAGGCGTGCGCGAGGCTGTAGCCCAGCTCGCCGCCCTCGTTGATCGAGCCCGGCACGTTCGGCGCGGCGTGGCTCGGGATGCCGCCGGGCGTGGAGAACGCGCGGAACAGGCTCAGCACGCCGGCCTCGTCGCGCGGCATCGTCGTGTCGCGTTCGCTCAGCGACCCCTCCAGGAACGTGTGTGCCAGCAGCGCCGGGCCGCCGTGTCCCGGACCGGCGACGAAGAGCACGTCGCGATCGCGCTCGCAGATGAGGCGGTTGACGTGGCTGTAGACCAGAGTCAGTCCGGGGACGGTCCCCCAATGGCCCACGACGCGCGGCTTGAGGTCCTCCTGCCGCAGCGGCCGCCGCAGCAGCGGGTCATCGTCCAGATACAGCTGCCCCGCGGCGAGGTAGTTCGCGGCGCGCCATTGGGCGTCGACGGCCGACAGGTCCCCCCGACCGCCGGGGGGATGCTCTGCCTGCACCGCTCAGCCCGTGCCCGCGGCTGCGAAGATCCGCACCATCGCGGAGCAGAAGGCGGGCAGGTCGTCGGGTTTGCGGCTGGACACGAGGACGTTGGGCCCGTGGTCGCAGACGACGACCTCCTGATCCGCCCACTCCGCCCCGGCGTTGCGCAGGTCGGTGCGCAGGCTGGGCCACGAGGTGATCGCCCGGCCGCGCACGGCGTCGGCCTCGATCAGAGTCCACGGCCCGTGGCAGATCACCGCCACGGGCTTGCCCGCGTCGAAGAACGCGCGGACGAATGCCACCGCGTCGGCGTCGGTCCGCAGCATATCGGGGTTCGCGACGCCGCCGGGCAGCACGAGGGCGTCGTAATCGTCGGCGGCGGCCGCGTTCGCGACGGCCTCCGCCTCGAATGTTCCGCCGCGGTCGAGGTGGTTGAACGCCTGCACCGTGCCCGCATGGGTCGACACAAGCGTCGGTCTGCCGCCCGTCTGCTGCACCGCCCGCCAGGGGTCCGTCAATTCGATCTGCTCGACGCCCTCCGGCGCCACCAGCATCGCGATCGCGCGCCCGCCCAATCCGGTTGCGTCGCCTGCTGCGTTCATCGGTACTCCTCACCAGGGTCGTCGCGGTCTTCGATGCGTACCGACGCCGTGGGGACGTCGGCCTCGGCCGGCCGCGCGTCCGCATCGGCGGGCTCGGCCGCGTCCGCATCCGCGGGGCCGGTCGTGCGGTCGTTCCTGCCGGGTTCGCCGGTCGAGGCGCCTGTGCCCAGCGGCGCGGGCGCATCCGCTGCGGCGATCGGGCTGTCGGCGACCTCGGGGCCTGTCGGCTCTTCGCGGTCGCGCTCGCCGGGCGCCGGCTCGTCGGCGTCGGGGCGCTCGGACCACAGGCGATGCTCCAGGCTTTCGCCCTCGGCCTGCTCGCGCGCGGTCACGCCCTCGCGGTCCGCCGCGGACCACTCTTCGGGCGGCTCGACGCCCTCCTCGAGCGGGTCCGTCCCGAGGCGATCCTCATCGAGGTCTTCGGCACCGACCGCCGAGGTGAGATCCGTGTTGACCGCAGACTCCGGATCGGCCTGCGTTTCCGGGACGACCGGAGCCGCCCCGAGGCCGGGTCCGGCCTGATTCTCCGTCGCGTGGTCCATCACGTACTGCTCCTTTCCGTCCGCGCCGGTCGCGTCTGGTGCGACCTGTGCGCTTACGGACGGGCTTGCGGCTTCTGTCGGCAGGGTTCCCACGCAGCGGGCAATCAATCATGTGCGAGCGGGATCGCTGGTGCCGCCCGGAAGTGTGACGGGGCGGCAAACGGGTAACCGGGGCTCGCGAGACCATCGGGCAGCCGATGGCGACCTCCACAGGAGGCGACCTCCACAGGAAGGGAGGCGGAGACGATGCGTCAGAATTTTCCCGGCCTCATCGCCTGGACGTTGTTCCTCGTCGGGCTCGGCGCCGCCGGGGTGTGGCTGGTGATCCTCGGCAGGGGCGGCGGCGACGGTGCCGTCATCTCCGGCGTCATCGCGTTGGTGTGCCTGGTCGCCGCAGGCATGACGTGGATTGCGATCCGTCTACTGCTGCACAACGATCCGATGAATCCCGAGGTGCTCCAAGATGAGGAGCAGGTCTACCTCAAGCGTCGCCGTGACAAGCGCCGGCGCAGGGCGCAGGGCAAGGAGGGCGCCGCCGACGGTGAGCCGGTCTGACGGCGCCTGCCCGCCGCCGTCAGCGCAGGCGCTCCCCTTGGCGGGCGAGCGCGACGAGGTCCGCGCACATCCGCGCCAGTTCGTCACGCGGAGCGCCCTCATCGACGGCGGTAGCGACGTCCTCGCACGCGCACCGGAGCTGGAACGCCCTGTCGGATACGGCAGTCGCGTCGGCGGCGCTCAGGATGACGGCGTCGCCCGGAATGGAGGTGCCTGCGAGCGTCCGCCGTTGCTCGTAGGCGCGTTGCCGACACGATTGCCTGCAGTAACGGCGGCGCCGGCCGGCGGATACCTCGGCGACAGGCCTGCCGCACCAGGCGCACGGCGACGGCTTGTTCTGCACGCCCGGGAGCCTACCGCGCACCGGCGGCGCCCTCGCCGGTAGTCTTGACAGGCGAATCGCCGCCGCTTCGGGGCCGCCACGCGGCGGGAACGTTTGCGTGTCGTCATGCGTTGACCATGGTGAGTGGCTGCATCATGGGGGCGCATTGCGGTCACCCATCGCCGTCCACGGGCGGTACACCGGATAGTCGACTGAATTGAGGAGCGATCATGGCAGATCGAGTTCTGCGGGGAAGCCGTCTCGGCTCCGTCAGCTACGAGACCGATCGCGACCACGACCTGGCACCGCGCCGCACTGCGCGGTACCGCTGCGAGAACGGCGAGGAGTTCGAGGTGCCGTTCTCGGACGACGCCGAGTTCCCCGCCACGTGGGTGGGGCGCAACGGGCTCGAAGGCAAGCTCATCGAGGGCACTCCGCAGGAGGAGAAGAAGGCCAAGCCGCCGCGTACGCACTGGGACATGCTGCGTGAGCGCAGGTCGCTCGAAGAGCTCGAGGTGCTGCTCAAAGAGCGTCTGGACCTGCACAAGACGCGTCGGCGCAGCTCCGCCGGCTGAGTCCGGCGTGCACGGATTCCGCGCGGCCACTGCACAGCGCTTCTGACTCGGGCCCCGCACCACCAGGTGCGGGGCCCGAATCGTGTGCAGTCGGCATCCTATGGGCGAGGGCAGGCCTGGTTTGGCGCACGACAGCGCCGGGTAGTCGGTGCGGGGTGCCTGTTCTGCCGCATCAGGCCGGCCCCCGCACGCAGTGCACCGACGTTAGGACGGAGCCCGTCAGCATGATGCAGCCGAGCACTCCCCTACTGGACCGCCCGGATTCCGCTCCACCGCTGCCGGGCGCGCGTGGTGAACTGTCCGACTGGGTGCTGGCAAAGCTCGGGGGCCGTCCCGCCGGCCGCGCGATCCCCGACCCGGCCGGTGCCGACCCTCTGGGCGCAGACCTGCAGACGGCACTGCTCGTCTGCTATGAACTGCACTATCGCGGGTTCCGCGGTGTCGATGACGGATGGGAATGGGATCCGGCACTGCTGGAGTTCCGATCCGGTCTCGAGCGTGCGTTCCTCGCGCGGTTGCGCGGGCCGGCCACGGGTGGAGCCGCGGATGCAACGGGGCCCGCCGAGACCGTTCAGGACGCCGAAACCGTTCTGGACCAGATCACTGCTCCGCGCCCGGATGCCCGTGGGCCCGTCGATCACCTGGCGGCCGGCGGCTCGTGGGAGCAGATGCGCGAGTACTTCATCCACCGGTCCGTCTACCAACTCAAAGAGGCCGACCCCTACGTCTGGGCGATCCCGCGGCTCCGAGGGCAAGCGAAGGCGTCTCTCGCGGCGGTCGAGTTCGACGAGTTCGGTGCGGGCCGCGGCACACAGGTGCACTCGCGGTTGTTCGCCGATCTCCTGGACGCCGCCGGACTCGATTCCACGTATCTGGCGTACGCGGATCGGGCGCCCGCGCCGACACTCGCGGTGTCCAACCTGGCGACGACCTTCGGCCTCCATCGTGCGCTGCGCGGTGCGCTGGTCGGGCACTTCGCGGTCACCGAGGGTTCCACAGGGCCCGCGGCGAAGACGCTCGAACGGGCTCTGACGGCCATGGCGGCACCGGATCCGTGCGTGCGCTTCTACACCGAGCACATCGAGGCGGACGCGGTTCATGAACAGGTGGTCCGGCACGACATTCTGCGCCCGTCGCTCGAAGCCGAGCCGTGGCTGACCGCGGACGTCGTTTTCGGAATGCGCGCAGTGGCGATGCTGGAGGCGGACCTGGCCGCCATGCTTCTCGACAGGTGGGACCACGGCCGAAGTTCCCTCGTGTGACCGCCCCACGCCCGCCCGCGCGGAGAGGGCCTCGTGACATTCACTGCGGGCGTGCCGCTCCCTTCGCCGACCCCCGGCCGCGGATGCGTCCGCGCTGCGCTTTATGGCTCGCGTCGCACAACGGGTACATCGCGCTGCGATGGCACATGCAGATGGCCACCATGAACCGTGTCGAGCGCACAACCTCGCCCGACGGCAACGTCAGCTCAAGGGGGCCTTCGACCAGCAGCGGCCCGCCTGCCACCATGCGTGCGCGCCGGAACGGCGCCTCAGGCCGCGACGGCGCCGATGCGTCATGCAACGGGAGTCTCCTTTCGGTGGGAGGGGCCGTCAGTAATGCCCCGGACGGCGACCATGCAAACAGTGTTTGTCCTGCGACGCCGGTGGTATTCGCCGATGGCGCCCGGCCATTGCCCTTCGGCACGGACGCGGACGGAACGCATGGAGGACGGAGCTGAGGATGAACGGCGTCGGGGACGGTTCCACGGGTCTTCCGTGGACTGTGCGGTTGCCGGGTGTCTATCGCCCGCAAGAGGACACGGCGCTGCTGATCGAAGCGCTCCGCGCCCGGCCGATGACCGCGGCAACGTCGGTGCTGGACGTGTGCACCGGCAGCGGTGCGGTCGCCGTGGCGGCGGCGGCCGCAGGGTCGCGGCACGTGATCGCGGTCGACGTCTGCCGGCGTGCTGTCTGGACGGCGCGATGCAACGCGCTCCTGCACGGACACCGATGCGTCGATGTGCGCCGCGCCGATATGACCGACCCCCGTGCCGCGGGGCGCTTCGACCTCATCGTCTGCAACCCGCCGTACGTTCCCACTCCGCCGGCGTCACGCACGCGCGGCGCCGAGCAGGCATGGAACGCCGGTGCGAGGGGACGCGCATTGCTCGATCCGCTGTGTACGAGGCTTCCGTCGATGCTCACCGACGAAGGACGACTGTTGATCGTGCAGTCGGAGTGCGCGGACATCGACAGGACCGTCGCGTTGTTGGCAAGGCGATGCGCCGACGCGCGCGTAGTCGCACGTCGGCGGATCCCGTTCGGTCCCGTCATGTCTGCGAGGTCCGGATACCTCGAACGAGCGGGACTCCTCCCCGACCCGGCCGCACGTCCGGGGGTGGAAACCGAGGAGATCGTCGTGGTCGAGGCGGTCAAGACCGCGCGGTGGCCGTCTCACTCGGCGGCGGTGCGGTACAGGGCGCCAGCCCGTTTGACGACCGCACTGCAGCCGAGGGCCGTGCGGGGCTGACGCCGACGGCTGCCGAGGCCCGCTACCGGATCATTGTGCGTCGTCGTCGCTGTTTCCCGGATGGAACGGACGCACATCAGGATCGTCGTCCGCGGGCGGCTCAGGCTGACGCCACTCTTCTGCGTGCGCCGGACGCGACGACCTGATCATCGGCTCCACCTCCTCCTGGAGTTCGTCGTCTGCGCGGGCACCGTGCTTGTCGCTGCCACGTTCCATCGCTCCCATCTCCTTCCGTCGAATGGTCCCGGGACTGTGCCGCGGCGCTGCGTGCGCCGGTGATCACCGGGCGGATCGGATCTCGATTCCGCCGTCGACGATCCGGGCGTCGAAGACCGGCTGCGGTGCGCTCGCAGGTCCGCGCACCACCGTCCCGTCGTCCAGGCGGAATATACTGCCGTGCCACGGACAGGTGACGCATCCGGCCGTCTGCTCGCCCTCCCCCAGCGGGCCGCCCATGTGGCTGCAGGTGGCGGCGATCGCGCCGACCCGATCGCCGCTCCGCGACAGGAGGATCTCCTGACCTCGGCAGTCGGCGGTCAGCGTGCCGTCGTCCGGCAGTTCCGACTCCGATGCCACGCGCGTCCAGTCGGACGGGATGTCCAGCCACGCCGTGTGATTGACGTTCATCGCCCGCGCATATGTGAGGTGCCCACCGAGGTATCCGCCTGCGCCCACCAGCGCGATCCCCGCCCATGACAGTGCCTTGCCCACGGCGGTCCGGCCCGTGAAGCGCGAGGCGAGGGACGCGAGGAACAATGCCGATGCGCTCGTGTTGGCGGCGGCGTGGACAGCGCCGACGCGCGACTCGGGCGCCTTGGAGTCCGACCAGTCGTTGAGCCCGGTCGCCGCCGTGGGCACGGCGGCGACCAGCCCGGCCGCGATGAGTGTGCTCGCCGCGCGATTGCCCTGTTTCCCGCCGACGATGTCGAACAGCGGCGACATGCCCCACGCGCCGATGGGCACCGCGACGAGCATGGGATGGACAGGGTGCCCCAGCCAGGTGCCGCTGAGCGCGTTGCGCACGAGTTTCGGCCGCACCGCGCGCTGTACGGCATCGGACACGGGGCTCACGACGGTATCGAGAGCGGCCAGGTGTTCGATCTGTTCGGTCGCGTCGTGGAGTGCGGTCATCGGTGCGAACCTTTCTGTGCGTGTTCGTGATTGCGGAGACGGGCTCCGCGCCGGGCGCTCACTCCGCCGCAGCGGGCGCCGGCCCCCCTTCTCCGGACATCGCCCTGATCGGCCCGGCCAGTTCATCGGCGACGAAACCGAAGAACCCCTCCGTGTCCGGCCCCGCATTCATGAGCGTGATGCGATCGAACCCTGCGTCGACGAACTGCCCGACCGCACGCAGATGCGCGCCGGCGTCCGGCCCGCACGGCATGGCCGCGCGGACGTCGTCTGTGCGTATGCAGGCAGTGGCGGCTTCGAAATTCACGGGGTTGGGAAGCTCGGCCTGCACCTTCCACCCGGTCAGACCGAAACGGAAGCGGTCATGCGCGGCGCGTGCGCCTTCGTCCGGGTCGGACGCCCAGGCCAGCGGGACCTCCGCGTACCGGGGGCCCGCGCCGCCGTGTGCGCGGTAGGCGTCGACGACGGTGTGGTCGGGTGCGGTGGCGAACAGCGCGTCGCCCAACTCGCCGGCGAGCGCGCCGGACTCCGCGCCGGAAGCGGCGATGGCCACCGGAGGCGGCACCTCGGGAAGGTCGAAGACCCTGGCGTCGTCGAGTTCGAGGTGGCGTCCCCGGTAGGAGTGGTACCCGCCGGACCACAACTGGCGGATGATCTCCACGGACTCGCGCAGCATCTCGTGCCGCACCGACACGGAGGGCCAGCCCCCGCCGACGACATGCTCATTGAGGCTCTCCCCCGCCCCGATCCCCAAGGTGAAACGTCCGTTCGAGAGCAACGCCATCGTCGCGGCGGCCTGCGCGATGATCGCCGGGTGATAGCGGCCGAACGGGCATGTGACGCCCGTGGCCAGGTCGATGCGGTCTGTGGCCTGGGCGGCGGCGCCGAGCATCGACCAGGCGAATCCGGAATGGCCGTGGCTGAACAGCCATGGGTGGAAGTGGTCGCTGACCTCGACGAAGTCGAAGCCCGCCTGTTCGGCCGCCTGCGCCTGGCGCACGATCTCCGTCGGCGCGAACGTTTCCGCCATCAGCTTGTAGCCGATTTCGATCATCGCGTCTCGCTCCTTGGACAGATCGTGTTCCGGCGTGCGCATCCCGCCGGGGCTCGTGGGCGGTACCGCCACGGGGTTGCCCGCACTGCCGGAGGCTAAACGCAGAACGGGCCGGTGGTCCGCGGCACCGGGCGCCGAGGAGAGCAGCCGGGTTTTCCGATTACTTGCAAAGCTGATGCGTACATCCGACGCGGCCGATACGGTCGTGCCAGATCGAGGCCACGGTCACATTCCAGGGGAGGAACCGCAATGGGCCAGACCATCCGTGACGTCACGTTTCAGCTGATGCGAGAGCTGAACCTGACGACCATCTTCGGCAATCCCGGGTCGACGGAGGAGACCTTTCTCAAGAACTACCCTGCGGACTTCCGCTATATCCAGGCGCTGCAGGAGGCCTCGGCGGTGGCGATCGCCGACGGCTACGCCCAGGCGACCCGCCGGCCCGCTGTGGTCAACGTCCACACGGCTGCAGGCGTGGCGAACGCGATGAGCAACATCATGACCGCGTCGATGAACCAGACTCCGCTGATCATCACCGCGGGCAATCAGACCCGCGAGATGCTGCTCATGGAACCGTGGCTGATGAACGTCCAGCCGGAAGACCTGCCCAAGCCCTGGGTGAAGTGGAGCTACGAGCCGGTGCGTGCCGCAGACGTCCCGGCGGCGTTCATGCGTGCCTACGCCGCCGCGCTGCAACCGCCCGCAGGTCCGGTGTTCCTGTCGATCCCGCTGGACGACTGGGATCAGCCCGCCGCCGGGTCGAACCCGGTCGTCCGCACGGTCGCGACCCGCGTGGGACCGGACCCGGTCCGCATCGCAGAGTTCGCACGGGCGCTGTCGGACGCGAAGGACCCGGCACTGATCTTCGGCGCCTCGATCGCCAGGGGCGACGGTTGGGGCCAGGCGGTCACCCTGGCGGAGAAGCTGGGTGTGCACGTCTACGCGGCGCCCGCCTCTGAGCGCCCGCCGTTCCCCGAGGACCATCCGCTGTATGTCGGCGGCCTGCCGTTCGCGATCGGCCCGCTGTCGAAAAAGCTCGCCGGCCACGACGTCGCCATCGTCATCGGGGCGCCGGTCTTCCGCTACTACCCCTTCGTGGCGGGCGACTACCTGCCTGACGGGCTCCGGCTGCTGCACGTGACCGAGGATCCGGCGCAGGCGGCGCGGGCCCCCGTCGGCGACAGCCTCGTCAGTGACGCGGTCCTGGCGACGGAGGCGCTCACCGGGCTGATTCCGGGCCGCCCCCACCGGACTGTGGAGAAGCAGCCGCACCGCATGGCGCCGCACGGCGCCGGCGTGTCCGTCCGCGAGGACTCCCGCATGGGCGCCGATGAACTGTTCGCCACGCTGTACGACGCGATGCCCGAGGATGCGGTGGTGGTCGAGGAATCGCCGTCGAACCTGGGCGATTTCCACGCCGCATGGCCCATCGTCAAGCCCGACTCCTTCTACACCTTCGCCTCGGGGAGCCTGGGATGGAACCTGCCGGCCGCGGTGGGACTGGCACTGGCAGAGCGGGATTCGGGGCGCAACCGCCCCGTCATTGCTATGATCGGCGACGGGTCCATGCAATATGCGGTGCAGGGCCTCCACTCCGCGGCGCAGGAACAGCTGCCCATCCTCTACGTGATCCCGCGCAACGGCGAATACGCCATCCTCAAATCGTTCGCGGACCTCGAGGACTCCCCCGGCGTGCCCGGCCTCGACATTCCCGGGCTGGACGTCGTGGCGCTGGCGAAGGGCTACGGCTGCACCGGGGAACGCGCCGAGACCGCCGAGGAAGTGCGTGCCGCTGTGGCACGGGCGCTCGGCAGGCCCGGGCCCACAGTGCTGGAAGTGCCGATCGAGGCCAAGGTGCCGCCGCTGTTGTGACTCCGCAACCTGCGCCGCGGCCTTTCGCGGTGTAACGGTGGCGGAGGGGCGATCACGCACACAGTTTTCACGGAATAGGAGTAGACGATGTTTCGATGGTTGGCGGTGGCAGCGCTGTGGGTGATAGGCGGCCTGTCGTTCATTCTGGTGTTCCTGGTTTCGCTCTGGTGGCTGTTCCTCACGGTGCCGTTCCTGCTGCTGGCAATGGTGGGCACGTGGGACCTTCTGCAGGCCCGCCACAGTGTTCTGCGCAACTATCCGGTCCTGGGACACGCACGGTTCCTGCTCGAATCCATCCGACCGGAGATCCAGCAGTACTTCATCGAGCGCAACACCGACGGCACGCCCTATGACAGGGACACCCGGTCCACGATCTACCAGCGGGCCAAGGACATCAAGGACGTCGAGCCCTTCGGCACCGAGCGCAACGTGAACGAGATCGGATACGAGTTCGTCCGCCACTCGATCACCGCGCAGCCGGCTCCCGCGGAGACGCCGCGCGTGCGCATCGGCGGCCCTGATTGCACGCAGCCCTACGACATGGCGCTCTACAACGTCTCCGCGATGAGCTTCGGCGCGCTGTCCGCCAACGCGATCCTGGCCCTCAACGGCGGTGCGGCGAAGGGCGGCTTCGCCCACGACACCGGCGAGGGCGGACTGAGCCCGTACCACCTCGAGCCGGGCGGCGACCTGATCTGGGAACTGGGCACCGCCTACTTCGGCACGCGCACCAAGGACGGGCATTTCGACCCGGACATCTTCCGGGAGAAGTCGCAGCATTCACAGATCAAATGCATCTCGATCAAACTCTCGCAGGGGGCGAAGCCCGGGCTCGGGGGCGTGCTGCCCGGCCCCAAGGTCACCCAGGAGATCGCCGACACCCGCGGGGTTCCCGTGGGCAAGACCGTCGTCTCCCCTCCCTCGCACAACGCCTTCCACACGCCGGCCGAGCTGTGCCAGTTCATCGGCAGGCTGCGTGAGCTGTCCGGCGGCAAACCGATCGGCTTCAAACTGTGCGTCGGGTCGCGCAGCGAGTTCCTCGGCATCTGCAAGGCGATCCGTGAGACCGGCATCGCACCCGACTTCATCATTGTGGACGGGTCCGAAGGCGGCACCGGCGCCGCGCCGCTGGAGTTCGAGGACCACGTGGGCATGCCGCTCACCCTCGGCCTGATGACGGTGCACAACGCCCTGGTGGGTACCGGGCTGCGCGACCAGATCCGGGTCGGCGCCTCCGGGAAGGTGGCCAACGGTATAGACATCGTCAAGCGGGTCATCCAGGGCGCCGATTTCACGCTGGCAGCGCGGGCCATGATGTTCGCCGTCGGCTGCATCCAGGCACAGAAGTGCCACACGAACACCTGCCCGGTGGGCGTCACGACGCAGGACCCCAAGCGGTTCCGGGCGCTCGACGTGCCGGACAAGACCACCCGCGTCTACAACCTGCAGCGCAATGTGGTGGACAACGCCAAGCAGGTGGTCGCGTCGATGGGGTTGACCAGCTTCGACGATCTGCATCCGTCGATGCTCATGCGCACGGTGAACTTCAACGATCAGCGCACGTATGCGGAGCTGTACGAGTGGCTGCGGCCGGGTCAGCTGCTGGAGGATCCGCCGCTGTCGTGGGTGGAGGACTGGGAATGCGCCCGCGCGGATACTTTCGTTCTCACCTCCGCGCAGCTCCCGGACCCGTCCCGCCGCGCCCCGGTGTACACCGAAGAAGTCCCGTTGGCGGTGTGAGCCGAGCCGGCCGGCTTCCACCGCGGCGGCCGGCCGGGGAGCCAGGCGAAGCCGCTGCGACGTGCTCCGAGGGGCGGCTGGCGACAGAAATGAACACTGCGCGGACCGGTAGGCGGGGACATGACACAAGGCCGTGAGGGCAGAGGCAACGGCGCCGGCGACGGCGCTCCTGGCCGAGGGCGGGACTCCGCGGAGCTCGAAGACGAGTTCCACAGTGTGGCCCTGCTGCGGGAGGAGGGCGTGCATCCGCGCATGTCCCTCACCCGCATCCACGTGCGCATCGGCCGCCGGTTCGTCTCGGTGTGGTGGGCGCTGCCGGCGGTGCTCATCGGCGGCATCGCGGTGGTGATCGTCGCCAAGGTGCTCATGAGCACCGACGCGGTCGGCGGCGCCGGCGGATTCACCGCGGCCCACCCGTGCGAGCCGTCGATGGCGGAATTGCAGTCCGAGGGCCGCCGGTTCGGCATTCCCGCGTGGAGCATCGCCACCCACGCGCTGAACTTCTTCATCATGGTCATGGTGGTGCGGGCCGGCTGGCAGATCCTCGCCGACCACCCGCGGCTGTACCTCAAGATGCACTGCACTCCGGACGAGGAATGGCTGCGTTTCCGGGGAGCGATGCCGAAGAACCGCGTGTGGACGGCCAAGGACGACGCCATCACGCTCAGCCCGATGGTGGGGATGCCCGGCGGGCGGCACACCATCGGTGTGGCGCGCCACTGGCACTTCCTCTTCGACATCTTGTTCGTACTCAACGGGATCGTCTTCATCGTCCTCACCTTCGCGTCCGGACACTGGCGCAAGCTGGTGCCGACCGAGTGGTCGATCTTCCCGAACGCGGTCTCCTGCCTGGTGCAGTACTCGTCGCTGAGCCTGCCCCACGAGCTCGGCGGCTACTACACCTACGACGCGCTCCAGCAGCTCAGCTACTTCGCGATCGTCTTCGTCTTCGCCCCGCTGGCGATCCTCACCGGCATCGCGATGTCGCCGGCGATGGACAACCATTTCACCTGGTACCAGAAGATCTTCGGCAACAGGCAGATCGCCCGCTCGCTGCACTTTCTGGTCATGGTCGTGTTCGTCGTGTTCTACGGCGTGCACATGCTCATGGTGGCCGCGACCGGGTTCGCGGAGAACCTCAACGCGATCACGCTCGACGTCGCCCCCGCCGACGGATTCAACCTCAACGGCATCGCCCTGTGGGGGCTGGCGATCCTCGTGGTGATCCTGTTCAACGTGTGGGCTGTCCGCTTCTCGTGGACGCATACCCGGGTGCTGCAACGCATCTCCAACGCCACCGTCGGCAAGGTGATGGACCTGCTCTTCGACAAGTACGCGCCCAAGGCCGAGTACGCCGAAGAGGACATCAGCCCGTTCTTCTGGCCCAACGGCCTGGTGCCGGTATCCGACGAGTGGCACACGCTGCACAGTGGCGGCTTCGACGACTACCGGCTGAAGGTGACCGGGCTGGTGGACAACCCGGTGGAACTCTCGCTCGATGACATCAAGGCGCTCGCCTACCGCGACCAGATCACGATGCACAACTGCATCCAGGGTTGGTCGGCGATCGGCAAGTGGTCCGGGCTGCCCTTCAGCGTTCTCATCGACCTGGTGCGGCCGTCGCCGGAGGCCCGCTGGGTGATCTTCCGCTCGTTCGGCGAGGGCGGCGAGGGCGGCCAGTACTACGACTCGCACTCGATGGTGGACTTGGAGCATCCGCAGAGTCTGCTCGCCTATGGGATGAACGACGAACCCCTGCCGGTGGTGCACGGCGCCCCGCTACGCCTGCGGGTGGAGAACCAGCTGGGCTTCAAGCAGGTCAAGTGGATCAAGGAGATCGAGTTCGTCCACGACTTCCGCGATTACGGTGCGGGCCTGGGCGGGTACAACGAAGACCACGAGTTCTACGGCTACCGCGACGAGATCTGACTGTGGCGTGGGGCGCGGCGGACCGGCCGTACCCCACGCCACAGTGCCGGGCGAGGTCAGAGCCGGTGCTGTAAGAACTCGTCCGGCGGCGTCTGCTCGGCACGGTCCGCGGCCTGCCCCAGCAGCCCCGCGACCTCGCGCGCGTCCTCGGGGGTGAGCGTCACCGCGGAACCGGAGACCTCCAGTACCGCCTTGTCCAGCCGGTTGTACACCGAGATCCTGGCGCGTTCCGAGTCGTGGTGCTTCAACGACATGTCCGTTCCTCCCCTTGCGCATCGGGTCAGCGCGTGCGCGTCCCTGTGCGGCCCGCGCCGGCAGGCCCGTCTCCCGCAGGGTAGACGCCCTTCGGCGCGGGCGGCGCCGGTTCCGCCGGATTCCGTCGCGTGGAACTCAGCGTGCGGAGCGTCGTCGAAGGCCCGTGCCGGCGGAGGCGGCCACCGCGACGGCGCCGAGCGCGCTGAGGACGTACTCGGGCCATGGTCCGGCGACGGTCGCCGGGGTCACTTCGGTGCGCAACGGGATGGCGGAGACGAGAGCGGCGGGAACGTCCACACCGGTCCGCTGTGTGACGGTGCCGTCGGGCGCGATGATCGCGCTGACACCCGTCGTCGCCGCGACGACCGCCGCCCGGCCGTGCTCGGCGGCGCGCACGCGGGTCATCGCAAGCTGCTGGTAGGTCATCTCGCTGGGGCTGAACGTGGCGTTGTTGGTGGGTGCCGCCAGGAACTGTCCGCCCGCGCGCACGGCCGTCGTATAGGCGCGGTCGAACGCGATCTCGTAGCACGTGGCGACGGCGATGGGCACGTTGTCGGCGGTGACCACCCCGTCGCCGTGGCCGGGCACGAAGTGCCCGGCCTGATCCACGTACGACGAGAAGTGCCGGAAGAAGTCGCGGAAGGGCATGTACTCGCCGAACGGCTGGAGGATGGCCTTGTCGTGCCGGTCCGCGGGGCCGGTCCCGGGATTCCAGACGATCACCGAGTTGGTGGTGGTGCCGTCCCCGTTGTTCAGCACCGCGCCGACGAGGATCGGTGCGCCGATCCGGTCGGCGGCGTAGGAGATCTCCCGGGCGGCATCCGGGTTGCGCAGCGGATCGATGTCGGAGGAGTTCTCCGGCCACAGGACGATGTCCGGACGCGGCTCCCGGCCGGCGTCCACGTCGTCCGCCAGCTGCAGAGTGCGCCGCACGTGCATGTCCAACACGGCACGGCGCTGGTCGTTGAATCCGAGCCCCAGCCGCGGCACGTTGCCCTGCACCGCGGCGACGGTGAGCTGCCGTTCGCCCGAGTCCATGCCGGGGAGGAACGGCGCGCGCGCGGCCCCGGCGACCAGCGGCAGGGCGATGGCCGTCAGCGCGCCCGCGGCGGCGACGATCCGGGTCCTGCGCACCGGGCGCGCAGGCCGCCCCCGGCCGCGCACGGCGGTCCGCAGCGATGCCCGCCGTGATGACGACGGCGGCCGCAACACCGGCGCCGACGAGCGCCACGGCGAAGCTGAGCAACGGTGCACCGCCCAGCGAGGCCAGCGACAGCAGTATGCCGTCGGGCTGCCCGAACGCGAGCCGTCCCCACGGAAACCCCCCGAACGGCACCGACGACCGTAGCCATTCGGTGCCCGACCAGCACGCGGCCACGGCGAACGGACGCAGCCACGCCGGTGTCGCCGGCCACCGGTGCAGCACCGCGACGGCGAGGCCGAACACGCCGACGAAAAGCGACTCGGCGGCCACGAGGGCCAGCCACGGCACCGGGCCCACGTACAGGCCCACCCAGGGCAGCAGGGGAAGGAGGAAGCCCGCCCCGGCGAGGAAACCGTAGCCGAAGCCGCCCCACAGCGAGGGCCGGCCGCCGGCGTCGCGAAGCGGGGTGCGTCGCGGCCACGTGACCGCGAGGACGGCCAGCGCGATGCCCACCGGGGCGAGGTACCACGCCGTGCGCGGCGGGTAGGACGCGAAGATCAGCAGTCCCCCGCCGACGGCGAGCACCTGCCGTGGGAGGGCCTTGGTCCAGGCGAGGGTGAAGTGCCGCAGGCGCGCGGGTGCCGACATCCGTCAGTCTGCCTCGTAGAGGGTCCGGCCCGAGCGGACGGTCGCAAGGCAGCGGGGCGCGGGCGCATCGGCCGACATGTCCGGCAACGCGGGCACCCGCGAGCGCGGATCCGTGGACCAGCGTGCGATCGACTGGGAGGAGGCGGCCACCACGAGCTGCCCGGCCTCCCAGATGGCGTAGGAGGCGTCGGCTCCGGGCTGCAGAGTGCCGGCCATCCCGTCCCGGAGGCCGGCGGCCCGCCAGGCGCGCGGGTGGCGGCGGTGAACGCGGCGCGCGGCGACAGCGCGTGGTCGTCGACGCTGTGGTTCACGGCCGCGCGGATGGCCGCCCACGGGTCCATCGCGGTCACCGGCGCATCGGAACCGATGGCCAGCGTGACGCCCTCGGCGGCGAGGACGGCGAACGGGTTGGTCTGCGCGGCGCGCGGCGCGCCGAGTCGTTCGGCGTACATGCCGTCGGGGCCGCCCCAGAGGGCATCGAACGCGGGCTGCACCGAGGCCACCGCGCCGAATCGGCCCAGGATGGCGGCTTCCGCGCGGCTGACGAGTTCGGCGTGCTCGATGCGGTGGGCGCGCCCGGCGACCGCGGGCCCGCCGAGCTCCTCGGCCGTGGCGGTGAAGGCGGCGGTGGCGGCGTGCACGGCCGCGTCGCCGATGGCGTGGAAGCCGGCCTGGATGCCGGCTTCGGTGCAGGCACGCAGGTGCGCCGCGGCGGCCGCGGCGTCGAGGTGCGCGGTGCCGCGGCCGGCGTGGTCGGCGTACGGCTCGTGCAGCAGGGCGGTGCGTGAGCCCAGCGCGCCGTCGAGGAACAGGTCGCCGCCCAGCGCGTGGGCGCCGTGCTCGGCGAGCAGGCCGCGGGCCTGCTCGGCGGTGGCGACGGCCTCGCCCCAGTAGCCGCGGACCGCCACGGAACCCTCGTTCGCGCCCAGCGCCAGGACGGCGCGGAAGTCGTCGGCCCCGGCGATGTCCGGCCCGCCGCATTCGTGCACGGCGACGATGCCGTGGGCGGCGGCACTGTCGAGCGCGGCGCGGCGGGCGCGGTCGAGCTGCGCCGCGTCGAGCAGCTGCCGGGCACGGGCGCGCACCGCGTGGTGCGCGTCACCGTGCAACGGCCGCGCCGGGGCGCCCTCTGCGGGAACGTCCGCCCCCGCGGGGGCGAGGAGCCCCCGTGACGCGACGGCGGAATGCTCGTCGATGCGGGACAGGTAGACATCGCGGCCGGGGGCGGAGTGCTCGAGGTCGTCCGCCGACGGTGCGCGGCGCTCCGGCCAGGCGGAATCGTCCCAACCGTGGCCCCAGATGATCCGCGCCTCCGGGTGCCGGCGCGCGTAGGCGCCGAGGAGCCCGAGGCACTCGGCGAGGCTCGCCGCGGCGGAGAGGTCCAATCCGGTCAACGCGAGGCCGGTGTCGGTGACGTGCACATGCGGGTCGACGAAGGCGGGCGCCACGAACGCCCCCTGCAGGTCGACCACCTCCGCGTCGGGGTGCAGGGTGCGCGCCGGTCCGTCGTCGCCGAGCCAGGCCACCGTGCCGTCGACGACGGCCATCGCCGTCGCGTACGGATGGGAGGGGCTGTGGATGCGTCCGCCGATCAACAGTGTGGTGCTCACAGCCCACCAGTGTGCCCTTCCGGGGCGGTGTGCGCCGCGGCGGCTCCGGCAGGCGGCCCCGAGGTGTGCTCGGCCCGCTACCGGGCCCGGCCACGCGACGAGGGCGGGAGGACCGGAGGAAAGACGGTCTCGTAGCCCGACGCGCCGGAGCCGTGGTCGTACACCGGGCCGTCGGCGCCGCCATCGACCACCTCACCGTCGATCACGTCGCCCTCCGCACCTGACGCGCCGCCGTTGCGCGCGGCCCGCGCGGCGACCACGCCGATCACGGGGAACCTCCGCAGGCCCAGCGCCACGACGACGGGGCTGAGCAGCCGCCGCGTCGGGGGGAATAGCAAGAGCAGCCCCGCGGCACTGGTCACCAAGCCGGGCACCATCAGCAGGCCGACGCCCGTGGCGGACAGGGAGCCGTCCGCCAGCGCCTGCATCGGCCCCCGGGCGCCGGCCGCACGGGGACGGCCCTGGGCGGCACGCGCCTGCGAGACGGACTCGGCCCATCGACGGGTCTTGACGCCGAGGGCGATCACCCCCGCCGCCGTGCCCGCCATCACCAGCAGGATCGCCCAACCGAAGCCGATCCACGCCGCGACCGCCCAAAGAGCGGCGATCTCGACGACGAGATATACGAGGAACAGCAGGCGGAACACGGGCAGCCCCTTTCATCCGGGCGGACCGACCGCAGCAGCGCTGCCCGGCCCTCTATCGGTTCAACGCGCGGGGGCGGCTGTGCGTTCCCGGATTCGGGGCGCCTGCCGACGGGCCGCGGGAACCGGACGGGGCCGTCACAGGCCAGGGCCGTCACGGTGCGGCGGTCAGAACATGATGAGCTTGGCGATCTCGAAGTAGATCACCAGGCCCGTGCCGTCGACGATGGTCGCGATCATCGGTGCGGACACGACGGCGGGGTCGAGCCCCACACGCCGCAGCAGCAGCGGCAGCACGGACCCGATGAACGACGACCACAGCACGATCGCCGCGACCGTGAGCGTGACGGTGAGCGCCACTTCCACGCCCACCCCCAGGGTCCACGCGCGGATGATCGCGGCCACGGCCATGGTGATCGCGATGAACGACCCCGCGCTGAGCTCCTTGATGATGACCCGGCCCATGTCGCGGAGACGTACGTCGCCCAGCGCCATCGCGCGCACCAGTGTCGACGTGATCTGGGTGCCGGTGTTGCCGCCGGTGCCGATGAGCAGCGGGATGAAGAACGACAGCGCCACCACCTCGTCCAGCTCGGCCTCGAAGTGGCGCAGGACGGTGCCGGTGTAGGCCTCGGCGATGAACAGCACGAGTAGCCAGACGATGCGCTTGCGCCACAGCAGCAACGGGGACGCGCGCAGGTAGGGCGTCTCCAACGGGTTCGAACCACCCTGGCGTTCGGCGTCCTCGGTGAACTCCTCATCGAGGATGTCGGCCACGTCGTCGGAGGTGATGATGCCGATGAGGCGGCCCCCGTCCACGACCGGAAGCGCGAACAGGTGGTTGCCGATGAGCATGCGCGCCGCCTGCTCCTGGTCGCAGTCGGCGTCCACCGACAGCAGGTCGGTGTCCATCACCTCGCGCACCAGCGCGTCGCCCGGCGCCAGCACCAGGTCGCGGAACGACATCACGCCCACGAGCGCGTCGTCCTCGTCGGTGACGTAGACGTAGGCGAGGGTCTCGGTGTCGGGGGCCTGGGCCCGCGCCGCTCTGTTGGCCTCCTTGATGGTGAGGCCCTCCGAGATGGCGGTGACGTGCGGCGTCATGCGGGCGCCCACCGAGTTCTCGGGGCGGCTGAGCAGGCCCGAGACCACCCGCTGCTGGTCTTCGGGCAGCATGCGCTGCGCGCGGTCGCGGTCGTCGTCGGGAAGCAGTCGCAGGATCTCCGCGGTCACGTCCGGCGCGGCATTGGTGAGCGCGAGCGCACGGGTCGGTGCGTCCAAGTCGGCGAGCACGTCGGCGCCGTCGTGGGGGCTGGCGTGGTCGAGGAGCTCCGCCAGGTCCTCCCGCTCCAGGACACGTAGCACGCGTGCACGCTGCGGAGGGTCGAGCGACGCGATCTGCCGGGCGCGCCGGCCTGCGTCGGGGACGGCGTCGAGCCACGACGGCAGGTGCTCCGCGAGCCGGTCCGTTTCCGGTGCGGACGCGCCGGCCAGCGTGGCGAGATCGGAATAGTCGACCGTGGACACGTCGTACCTCCTCTGCACGCGCTCCTGCGCCCGGCGGCGGGATCGGCTCAACCGTTCCCCAGCGGCGGCCGAACAGCAAACGGGGCCGCTATCCTTGCGGCGTGACTGTATCGTCCCCGTCCCGCAGCGCAGCCTCCGGACGCCGCGGGATCCGGTTCCGGCCGTCCGCGGGGCTGATGACGCCGGACGATGTCGCGGAGCTCGCCGCATACGCGGAAGCCGAGCGGGCCGCGGTGCGGATCGATCCGCGGGCGGCCATCACGGTGGTGCACCCGCACGGCGGCCCGGGCCGGTCCCCCGACGCCGCCCCGCTGCGCCTGTCCGTGCCGGAATGGGACGGCGCGCGCAGCTCCTGGCACGTGCTGTGCTCCGCGCTGACGGGACGTGCCGGAGGGGTGCGCGACGTGCGTGCACCCGCCGAGGCGCTCGCGCGCCTTCTCGCGCAGCGGGATCCGCCCGTGTCGACGCGTGATCCGCTCGTGACCGTCGACGACGGACGCGGCGATGTCGCCGGCGGGCATGCGCCGCTCAGCGTGATCGCGTCGGACATCGGCGGCTACCTGCTTGAGGTGTCCGGTACGCCTGTGGGGGTGCGGATTCCGGACCGGGAGCTCACGCGCGCCGTCGACGCTGTGGTGGAGCTCCTGGAAGCGGAGCCCCGGGCGGCCGCGCCGCGGGCGGCGGAGACTGCGGCTGACGGGCGGGGAACCGCGGCCGGCGCCGGTGCGCTTGCGCCCGCAGTCCACGGTTGCTCCGGGACGTTCCGGAGGTGGCGGAACTTCCGGGGCAGACGGGGACGGTCCCGTCCGGGGCGGACGGCGCGGCCGCAGCGGACATCGGCTGGTTCGACCACGACGCGGGCGGCGGAGTGACGCTGGGCGCGGCGATCGACGGGGCGGTGCTCGACGCGCGGCGGCTGCAGTTCCTCGCCGCGATCGGCTGCGCCGTCATCGTCGGACCCCGGCGGACCCTGCTGCTGTGCGACTTGGGCGAAGGAGCTGCGGAGCAGGTGGTGCGGGTGCTCGCGCCCATGGGCTTCGTCTTCGACGCCGCATCGCCCACGGTGCGCGAGCTGCACCTCAGCTGTGCACCACCATCACCGGGCAGTGCGCCGAACGCAGCACCTTGATGCTCGTCGAGCCCAGCATGAGCCCGGCGAACCCGCCCCGTCCCCTGCTGCCCACGACGACGAGCTGCGCGCCTTCGGCGTGATCGAGGATGGCGGTGTCCGGCCGGTCGAGCACGACGACATGCTCGATGTTGAGATCCGGATAGTCGTCGTTGTATCCGGCGAGCTGTTCGGAGAGCACGGCGTCCGCCACCGCCGCCTCGTCGAACAGGCCGCGCACCTGGGCGATGGGATCCATGGTGCTCAGCGGCACGTCGCTCCACGCGTGGACGGCCACCAGCGTCGCGCCGCGCGCCGATGCCTCGCGCACCGCGACGGCCACGGCCTTCGCGGAATTCTCCGAACCGTCCACGCCCACCACCACCGGGCCGCTCAGCGGCGCCGGGGACTGGTCGTCCGCGCTGCGCACCACCACTACGGGGCAGGCGGCGTGCCGGGCGACCAGCGCGCTGATCGACCCCATGAAGGCGCTCGCGAGCCCGCTGAGCCCCCGCGTGCCCACGACGATCATCCGCGCCCGCTCGGACAGCGCGAGCAGCGCCGGGCCCGTCGCCTCGAGCTTGACGACCGACTCGATCTCCAGCGTGGAGGACACGTCGCGGGCCTCGGCGGTCGCCTCGCGCAGGATTCGCGCGCCGTCTTCCTCGAGGGCGGTGAAGAACTCCTGGGGCAGGTTGCCGCCCATCCCGTAGGCGACGGGCGCGCTGACGGCGGTGACGATGAGCAGCGGGACGCCGTGCAGGTGCGCGTGGTGGGCCGCCCACCGCACGGCGAGCCTGGCGTGGTCGGATCCGTCGGTGCCGACGATGACGGGCTTGACTGCGGTCATGGATTCTCCTCACCCCGGGGCCGTGCGGCTGATGCGCACGGTGATGCCTCCGACCGCGCCGGCGACGGCGAGCGCTGCCGCCGCGGTGTCGGCCTTCGCCCCGATTCAATCAGCCGGGGACGTTCGCGGCCACCGGGATTCCGAGAAACAGCCTGTGATGTCGCAGACCCGGTGCGGGCGGGTCAGGCGGCCACGCCGCGGCTGCGGCCGACTCCGCGTGCATTGAGCGGCGCGAGGAGCTCGAGCGTGCGCAGCCACGCCGTCCGGTCCGCGGCCTGCGAGACGACGATGAGCTCGTCGGCGTCCGCGTCCACTGCGAACCGGTCGAGGTAGTCGGCCACCTGGTCCGCGGTGCCCACCGCCGAGTACTTCGTCATCCCCGCGACCTGTGCGCCCGCCGGCGACTCGAGCAGGGCGTCGAGCTCGTCGTCGGTGAACCGTCGTCCCCGGGCACGGCCGCGCCCGACGAGCGCGGCGACGCGGCGGCGCCGCGCGTCGTGGAAGATCCGCTCGGCCTCCGCGGCGGTGTCGGCGGCGACGACGTTGACCCCGGCGATCACGCGGGGCTCGTCGAGCTGCGCGGACGGCGTGAACTCCTCCCGGTACACCCGCACGGCGTCGTGCAGGGCGGCGGGCGCGAAGTGCGAGGCGAACGAATACGGCAGCCCGAGCGCCGCGGCGAGGTGGGCCCCGAACAGCGAGGAACCGAGGATGTACAACGGCACACCGGTGCCCTTGCCGGGGGTGGCCGCGACGCCGTCGACGCGGCTCTGGCCGGACAGATACCCCTGCAGCTCGAGGACATCCTGCGGAAAGCGGTCGGCCGAGGTGTGGTCGCGCCGCATCGCCAGCATCGTCTGCTGATCGGTGCCGGGGGCGCGTCCCAGGCCGAGCTCGATGCGGCCGGGGTGGAAGGACGCGAGGGTGCCGAACTGCTCGGCGATGGTCAGCGGCGCGTGATTGGGCAGCATGACTCCGCCGGAGCCCAGTGCGATCGTCGACGTGGCGGCGGCCACTTGCCCGATGAGCACGGCCGTCGCGGACGAGGCGATCGTCGGCATGTTGTGGTGCTCGGCGTACCAGATCCGGCGGTATCCCCACGACTCCGCACGCTGCGCCATGTCCACGCTGGCGCGGAGGCTGTCTGCAGTGGTTTCGCCGCGCACGACCTGCGCGAGATCGAGGATGGACAGCGGATACGCCATGACCGGACCTTTCGACGGGCGTGCTCGGGCACCGACAGGGCAGGCCATGGCGCGCTCGTCCGCACGCCGGCCTGCCCTCTTCTCGGATCAACACGGACGCCGGCGTTCCTGTTCCCGCGCAGGCCGCGTGCCGTGCGTCACCGCGGCAGGCGGCGCCACACGAATCCCGGTACGAGCCTGGCGACGGCGAACACCGCGCGCAGGCGTCCTGGGATCCACACGACGCGGCGTCTGCGGGCCAGTGCGTCGACGACGGCATCGGCCACCTCGCCGGGGGTGCTGGACATCGGTGCCGGCTTGACGCCGTCCGCCATCAGCCCGGCCGTCATCGCGCCGACCACGAAGCCGGGGCGGGCCAGCAGCAGATCGATCCCGCTGCCGGTGAGCGCGTCGGAAAGCCCGCAGGCGTAGCCGTCGAGCCCGGCCTTGGCGGAGCCGTACACGTAGTTGGCGCGGCGCACCCGCACGCCGGCGACGGAGGAGAACACCACGATCGCGCCACGGCGTCCTCCCCGCGGGGGCGCGACGCGCAGCAGCGTGGTGAGCTCGGTGAGCACGGAGACCTGGGCGACGAAGTCGGTGTGCAGGATGGCGGCGGCGTGCGCGGAGTCGGTCTCGGCGCGGGCCTGGTCGCCGAGGATCCCGAATGCCAGCACGGTGACTCCCGGCGTGCCGAACTCGCGTGCCACCGCCGCGAGGAAGCCGCGGTGGGACGGCAGATCGTCCGCGTCGAACTCCCGGACGGCCACCGCGCCGGCGCCCGCCGCCCGGAGCTGCTCCGCGTGGGCGTCGAGGACGCGCCGCCGTTCCGGCGCGTGCGTGCGGCGGGCGGCGAGCACGACGGTGCGGGCGTCGTCCGCGGTGGCGGCGGCGATCCGGCGCGCCACCTGGATGCCGATGTCGCTGCATCCGCCCAGCAACAGCACCGGTCCCGGTGCGAACCCGCCGGATGCCGGGCGGGGTGCTGCGGGACGGGAACGGGGTGCTGCGGAGGCGGATCTGGGCACGCGCCCAGTGTGCACGACGGCCGCGGGCGCCGCCGCGTACGGGGCGCGGCGATGAGTTGGCGTGCAGGCGGTGGTCTATACCCGACATCACCGCACGACGACAACGGCACACCGTGCAGCACAGCCGAGGAGTACCCATGCGCACGCTCATCGCCACGGCTTTCGTTTCCCTCGACGGGGTCGTCGAGGCGCCCGGAGGAGAACCGGGATACCGCAACTCCGGCTGGACTGTCCACGGCGTCGAGTTCGACCCCGACGCCTACCGGATCAAGGGCGAGGAGCAGGACGAGGCCACCGCCCTGCTCCTCGGGCGGGTCAGCTATCAGGCCTTCTCCCCCGTGTGGCCGGGCATGGACGACGAGTTCGGCTCCTACAACGCCATGCCCAAGATGGTCGTCTCCACCACCTTGCGGCCCGAGGACCTGGTGCAGAACTGGGGGGCGACGACGATCCTGCGCGTCATCGACGACGTCGCTGCGGCCAAGCAGGGCGACGGCGGCCCCATCATCATCCACGGCAGTGCCACGCTGGTGCGCAGCCTCACGGACGCGGGGTTGATCGACCGGTTCCACCTGTTGGTCTTCCCGCTGCTGCTCGGCGCGGGCACACGGCTGTTCGGGGCGACGGACAAGGACATGCAGCGCCTCGACCTGATCGACGGCGAACGGTACGCGAACGGCGTCCAGAAGCTCGTCTACACCGTCCGGCGCTGAGCGCGGGCGCGGCGGGACGGTCGGCTACGGTCCTTGCATGCCCATCGGACCCGAGCAAATCCACCGGATCGCACTGGACTTCCTCACCGACCGCCACCTGGCCACCCTGGCGACGCAGCGCGCCGACGGCAGCCCGCACGTGGTGGCGGTCGGCTTCACCTGGGATGCGCAGGCGGGACTGGCCCGGGTGATCACCAATGCCGGCTCGCAGAAGGCGCGCAACGCGCAGCGCGGCGGCCGGGCCGCGTTGACGCAGATCGACGGGGGCGCGATGGATCACGCTCGAGGGCGCCGTGCGGCTCAGCGACGACTCGGGCGCCGTGGCCCGGGCGGTCGAACTCTACGCCGGCCGATACCGCCGGCCCCGGCCCAATCCCACGCGGGTGGTCGTCGAGGTGGCGGTGGACCGGGTGCTCGGCATGCAGACGCTGCGGGCGCCCGCGTAGCGGCGGGCGCCCGTCCGGTCAGCCCGCCGGCAGGATGCCGAGCGCGCGGGGCCGGGTGTTGAGCGGCTCGCAGCCGTCGTCGGTGACCACGACGATGTCCTCGATGCGTGCGCCCCACTCGCCCGGAAAGTAAATGCCCGGTTCGATGCTGAACGCCATCCCCGGGGCGCAGCGGCTCGTCGTTGCCGGCGACGATGTACGGCTCCTCGTGCACCGAGAGCCCGATCCCGTGACCTGTGCGGTGCACGAACGCGTCGGCGAAGCCGTGCCGGGCGAGCGCGTCGCGCGCGGCCGCATCGACGGACTCCGCGGTGACGCCGGGGCGCACGTGCCGGCGGGCGGCCTCCTGCGCCGCCTCCAGCAGGGCGTAGCGGCGGGCGGTCTCGGGATCCGGCTCGCCGATGCAGTAGGTGCGGGTGGAGTCCGAGTTGTAGCCGGGCTCGACGGGACCGCCGATGTCGATCACCACCATGTCGCCCTCCGCGAGCACCCGGTCCGACACCTCGTGGTGCGGGTCGGCGCCGTGCGGCCCGGAGCCGACGATGATGAATTCCGGCGCGGTGTGCCCCTCCTCGACGATCGCCGCGGCGATGTCGTCGGCCGCCTGCCGTTCGGTGCGCCCCGCCTGGAGCCACTCCCCCATCCGCGCGTGCACGCGGTCGATGGCCGCTCCGGCCCTCCGCAGGGCGTCGACCTCCTCGGCGTCCTTGATCATCCGCAGCTCGCGCAGGACCGGCGTGGCCAGCCGGGCGGGGGCCCCGGTCCGGTCGGCCAGCGGTACGACGTGCAGTGCGGGCAGCGCCGGGTCCACGGCGACGGCGGGCGCCGCGCCGCCCGCTGCCCCGCCGCCCTTCCCGGCCCCGGAGACGACGTCCGCGACGAGCGCGTGCGGGTCCACGCCGTCGACCCAGTCGAGCACCGGCAGGCCCAGCTCGGCGATCGCCGAATCGCGTAACGACGCCAGCTCGAGCCGCGGCACCACCACCGTGGCCGGCGCGCCGGAGGCGGGGATGACGATGGCGGTGAGCCGCTCGAACGAGTGCGCGCGCGAGCCCGTGAGGTACTGCAGGTCCGGACCGGTGCCGACCACGAGTGCGTCCAGGCCGGCGTCCGCGGTGAGGCGGGCGGCGCGGGCGAGTCGGTCCGCGTACGTGGCGGCGGTGAAACGGGTGGCGGGCTGCGGTGCGCTGTCGGTCATGGTGCTCAGCGTATCGCCGCGGCGCCTGGCAGGATCGCACCCATGACCGAGCCGCTGATGCTGATCGATGGCGCGAGCCTGTGGTACCGCGCCTTCCACGCCCTCCCGGAGAAGATCACGGCCCCGGACGGCTCGCCGGTGAACGCGGTGCGCGGCTTCACCGACATGGTGTCGGCGCTGATCCGGCGGGAGCGGCCCGCCCGGCTGGTGGTGTGCCTGGACCGGGCGTGGCGCCCGCAGTTCCGCGTGGACGCCGTGCCGTCCTACAAGGCGCACCGTGCCGTGGCGGGGGAACCCGCACGCGAGGACGCGCCGGAGGCGCTGCCCCCGCAGGTGCCGTCGATCCTCGCGCTGCTGCGCGCGGCGGGGGTCGCGGTCGCCGGTGCAGACGGCTGTGAGGCCGACGACGTGATCGGCACGCTGGCGCATCGGGAGGCGACGGACCCCGTGGTGGTGGTCAGCGGCGATCGGGACCTGCTGCAGGTGGTGCGTGACGCGCCGACGCCGGTGCGGGTGCTGTACGTCGGCCGCGGCATCGCCAAGGCCGAGGACTTCGGCCCGCGGGAGGTGGCCGCCCGGTACGGGGTGCCCGCCCACCGCGCGGGCGCGGCCTACGCCGAACTGGCGCTGCTGCGGGGCGACCCGTCCGACGGGCTGCCCGGGGTGGCGGGCATCGGGGAGAAGACGGCGGGGCGGCTGCTCACCGAGTACGGGGATGTCGGCGCGCTGCGTGCCGCCGCCGCCGACCCCGGTTCGACGCTGACGCCGCGCGTGCGACGCAACCTCGCCGGGGCCGCCGAGTATCTCGATGCGGCGCTGCCGGTGGTGCGCGTGCTCACCGACGCCCCGGTGGAGTTCGACGGCGGCCCCGGCGACGTGCTCCCCCGCACGCCGGTGGACGCGACCGCGCTGGAGGAGCTGGCCGGCCGACTCGGAGTGGGAAGCGTCGTCGAGCGCCTGGTTTCGGCGCTGGCCGACCGCTGACCCCGGAGCGTCAGTTGGTCGGGGCGGACACCACATAGGCGCCGTCGTCGCCGTGGAAGGTCGCGCTGACGGTGGTCACGCGCCCGTTCACCACGGCCTGGCAAGTGAAGCTGCCGCCGTCTTCGACCGCGATGCCCGACGGGCACTCGACGGCGTCCACCCCGTCGATGCCGAGGTCGTCCCGGAGCACGTCCGCGATCGACGCCTCCGCCGCCTGCTTGTCGAGGACGGTGGTGACGAAGAACCCGGGCCACAGGAAGCCGAGCACGAGCACCGCCACGACGGCCGCCGTGGCGAGGGCGGACAGCGCGGCGATCAGCCATTCCCGACCGGTCGGCCGGCGCCGTGCCGTGCGCGGCGCCGACTCCGTCTGCATCATGCCCGGCTGCCGGTGGTCGGGCTGGTCGTAGCCGGAATAGGGGTATCCGGCCGGCGGCGCCCACGGCGAACCGGGCGGGGGCTGCTGTCCGGCGTAGTGCGGATACGGGGCGAAGCCAGGCTGCGGATAGGGCCCGGCATGAGGGTACGGGGAGCCGGCCTGGGGGTAGTCCGAGTACGCCTGGTTCCCCGTACCCTCGCCCGCCGGAGGGTACGGTCCCGCCGGCGGGTACTGCGTGAACTGTTGCGTCTGTTCTGAGGGGGCGCGCTCGAAGGGCGCCCACTCCTGCCCCTCGGGGGCTCGGTCCGGCTGGTCCTGCGGGTCCGTCATCGGCTGTCCTCGTAGTCTGCGGCGGGCGTGGCTCGGGGTCTGCGGCGTGGCGATCCGTGCGGCGTGGCCGGGACCGTCGCATCCAATCTAAAGGGTATGGGGCGGATCGCCGGGGCACCCGGCGTCAGGGCGCCTCGACCGCGACGACGCCGCGGCGGATCGACCCCACCGCCGAGCGGGCCGTGCGTACCAGCGCGGTCTCGTCGGACACCATGCCGATCTGGTCGAGCAGGTCCACCACCTGCCGGCACCACCGGACGAAATCCCCGGCCGCCAGCGGTGCGCCGTTCGCGTCGCCGGCGGTGAACAGGACCTCGTCGAGCGGGGCGCCCTGCACCCAACGGTGCACGGCCTGCGCGAACCCCGCGTCCGGCCGCCGCGTCTCCGGCAGGCGGTGCCGCGATTCGACGTCCCGGATCTCCGCCCACAGCGCGTCGGTGCCGTCGAGCGCGCGGCGCATGTCGTCGGGGCCCGCGAGCACCACGCCGCCCTCGCCGCGACGCGATTCGTACACGAGCGCCGACACCACGGCCGCGAGTTCCGCGGGACCGAGGTCGGCCCACAGGCCCCGTCGCAGCGATTCGGTGACCAGCAGTGCGCTCTCCGCGTAGACGCCGGCCAGCAGCCGGCCGGCGTCGGTGACCGTCGCACCCTGCGCCTTCGCCGCGGCCAGATATCCGAGCTCGGTGAGGAGCCGCACCATCCTGTCGAACTCGCGTGCCAGCGAATGCGTGGCCGCGTTGTGCCGTGCGACGAGCGTGTCGGTGGAGCGTTCGAGTGCGAAGTACCGCTCGGCCCACCGGCTGTGCGTGTCGATCTCGGGGCAATCGTGGCAGGGGTGCCGGCGTAGCCGGCGGCGCAGTTCCGCCAGCTCGCGGTCGTCGGCGGCCGCCGACTTGCGGCCGTGCGGCCGCTTGCGCGGCGGCGTGAACCCGGATTGACGCAGCGCCGAGGCCAGGTCCCGCCGCACCCGCGGCGACTGGTGGGCGACGTGCTTGGGCAGTCGCATCGTGCCCAGCGACTGGACGCTGCCACGGAAATCCGGGGCCGCCACCCGCCCTGCCCACCGGTCCTCGTTGAGGACCAACGGCCGCGGGTCGGTCTCCGATCGATCCGGTTCGAGCACGACCGCGATACCCGAACGCCGACCGGAGGTGATCGCGATGACCTCGCCGCGGCGCAGCGACGCCAGCTGCGCGACCACGTCGTTGCGCCGGGCGTCCCTCGTCTGCCGCTCGAGCTCCTTCTCCCGCCGCCCGATCCGCTCGCGCAGCGCCGCGTACTCGCGGAAGTCGCCCAGATGGCATTCCAGGTGCTGCGCATACCCGTCGAGCGCCTCGCGGTTGCGGTCGATCGAACGGGCCAGGCCCACCACCGAACGGTCCGCCTGGAACTGTGCGAACGACCTCTCCACCAGGAGTCGCCCCTCCCGGCTGCCCAGGCGCTGCACCAGGTTGACGGTCATGTTGTATCCCGGCTGGAACGAGCTGGTGAGGGGGTAGGTGCGCGCCCCGGCCAGCCCGGCGACCGCGCCCAGGTCCATGCCCGGGCGCCAGACGATCACGGCGTGCCCCTCGACGTCGATCCCGCGGCGCCCCGCCCGCCCGGTGAGCTGCGTGTACTCCCCCGGCGTCAGATCGGCGTGCGTCTCGCCGTTGTACTTGACCAGCCGTTCGAGCAGCACCGTGCGGGCGGGCATGTTGATGCCCAGCGCCAGCGTTTCGGTGGCGAACACGATCCGGATCAGGCCGCGGGTGAACAGCTCCTCGACGGCGTGCCGGAACACGGGCAGCATCCCCGCGTGATGGGCGGCGAACCCGCGGGTGAGAGCCTCCGCCCAGCCGGGGAACCCCAGGATGTCCAGGTCCTCCGGTGGCAGATCGGCGGTATGCCGGTCGATCACCGCACGGATCTCCCGCGCCTCGTCCTCGCTGGTGAGCCGCAACGGTGAGCGTCGGCACTGGTCCACGGCGCCATCGCATCCGGCGCGGCTGAAAATGAATCCGATCGCGGGAAGCAGCCCTTCGCGGTCGAGCCGCGCGACCACGTGCGGGCGCGGCGGCAGCCGGAATCCCCCGTTGTCCGCGGGCCGGCCGCGGGAGCCCCGCCCCCGCGCGTGCGGCGCGCCGCCGCGGCCGCGCCGGTTTCCGTGCGCCCCGCGTCCGCCTCCGCGGGGCCCGCCGCGACCGCCGTCGGACCGCCCCCCGAGCACGCGCTGAACCGTGCGCTTGAGGACGTTGCTCACCAGGACCCCGCGTCCGGAACGGTCGGGGTCGTCCTCGAACAACGGCAGGATGTCGCCGTCGACCATGACGTGCTGCCACAGGGGCACGGGCCGGTGCTCGTCGACGATCACCGCCGTGTCGCCGCGGACCTCCTGCATCCAGGCCCCGAACTCCTCGGCATTGCTCACGGTGGCGGACAGGCTCACCACCCGGACCTCGGCCGGCAGGCCCAGGATCACCTCTTCCCACACCGCCCCGCGGAAACGGTCGGCCAGGAAGTGCACCTCGTCCATCACGACGTGCGAGAGTCCGTCGAGCGCGGGCGACTGCGCATAGAGCATGTTGCGCAGCACTTCGGTGGTCATGACGACGATCGGTGCCCGCGCGTTGACGGATTGGTCGCCGGTGAGCAGTCCGACGGCGGCGTCGCCGTGACGCGCGCGCAAGTCCGCGAACTTCTGGTTGCTCAACGCCTTGATCGGCGTGGTGTAGAAACACTTGCCGCCGGTGGCCAGCGCCAGGTGCACGGCGAACTCGCCGACCACCGTCTTCCCGGCGCCCGTCGGCGCGCACACCAGTACGCCGCTGCCGTTCTCCAGCGCGCGGCAGGAGCGCTGCTGGAAACCGTCGAGCGCGAAGTCGAGTCCGACGGCGAAATCGTCGAAGTGCGTCGACGGATCACCCAGGGACGAGTCGGACATCGGCGTCAGAGCGTGTCGTCGTAGTCGGTGCCGCGGTCGTGGACCATCGTGGTCGCGCCGTCCGCAGCGGTCGCAGAGCGGGGCTCATCGACCCCGGAGGGCGCGTCCACTCCGGTCGGGGTGCCGATCGGCGCGGCCGCATCGTCCGGGATCTCCTCGGGGGCACTGCGTGCCGCACGCTTGTCGTGCAGGCGGCACACCTGGATGGCCAGTTCGATGAGGATCGTCAGCGCCACGGCGAGCGCGAGCATGGAGAAAGGATCCTGACCCGGAGTGAAGACCGCGGCGAACACGACCATGCCGAAGATCAGACCGCGCCGCCAGCGCTTGAGCTTCTCGTACGGCAGGACGCCGACGAGGTTCAGGGCGATCACGAGCAGCGGAATCTCGAAGCTGACGCCGAAGATGATGAGCAGGTGGATGATGAAACCGAAGTACTCGGAGCCGCTCAACGCCGTCACCTGGACGTTGTCGCCCACCGTCAACAGGAAGTGCAGGGCCTTGGCCACCACCAGGTAGGCCAGGACCGCGCCGCCGAGGAACAGGACGGTGGCCGCGGTGACGAACGACAGCGCGAATCGCCGTTCGTTCTTGTGCAGCCCCGGCGTGATGAAACCCCACACCTGGTACAGCCACACAGGCGAGGCGAGCACGATGCCCGCGGTCAGGGCCACCTTGAGCCGCAGCATGAACTGCTCGAACACGCCGGTGGCGAGGAGTCGGCACGCTTCGCTGTCGCCCGCGGACAGGTCGGCCCGGGCGCTGCTGGGCAGTGCACAGTACGGGCCGCGGAGCAATTCGCCGAGGCTCTCGATGCCGAGGATGGAGTACGAATACCACAAGAACCCGAAAAGGGTGGTCACCAGGACGGCGGCGACGGCGATCAACAGGCGCCGACGCAGCTCATAGAGGTGCTCGACGAGCGACATGGTGCCGTCGGGATTGATGCGGCTCCGGCGTTGCCGCGGATCCAGTGGTATGCGCACAGTCAGTCTCTAGCTGAACACAGCGACAGCCCCGGCCATGCGGAAGGCGTGGCCGGAAGAAGTCGCCTCGTCAGGCGCCGGCGCCTGGGGCGGGCGGCGTCTGCTGCGGGGAACCTGCCGACTGCGGCGTGTCCGCCACGGACGGGGCAGGACCGGCCTGCGGCGTCGCGTTCGTGGACTGCGCGGGCAGTGCCTGCGGAGTCGAGGACTGCGGAGCGGACTCCGTGGTTTCGGAGTCGTTGCCGGTCATCTCCTTCATCTCGCTCTTGAAGATGCGAAGTGAACGGCCCAGCCCCCGTGCCGCGCCGGGAAGGCGCGTCGAACCGAAGAGCAGGACGAGAACGATCAAGACGATCGCCCAGTGCCACGGGCTCATTGCGCCCATACCAACCTCCAATGATCGAACGGTCTCGATGTTACCTGAACGGCCGATGTTTTCGGGTGCCGGCCGCAGTGCGACACCGCCGCCCCGGGAGCGTCATGGCGGCCCGGTCATGGTCATCCGCCGATGATCGCGTCGACCGGGAAACCCGCGGACCTGGCGTAGGCGTCGAGCGCCTCCACGGCGCTCGTGTGCACCCGCTGGGACTCGGCCGGCCGGTCGAGGATCCTGATCCGCCCGCCGAAGCCGAGCAGGAAACGACGCAGCCACTCCTCCGAGGCGTACCGCAGCGACGCCTCTTTGCCGCCGTCGGGGTGGTCGGCCAGGTCGACCATGGGGAAGTAGTCGAGCGCCCACAGGCAGTCGGGCGCCACGGCCAGACGCACCTGAGGCAGTCCGGCGGCGGCGTCGTAGAAGTCCGCGAGCGCGTCCACCGGCTCCGCGGACCGGGGCTCCGACGGCGCATCGAGCACCTCGGCGCTGTCGATCCGGTCCAGGCGGAACTTCCGATCGTCCTCGGCCGATCGGCACCACGCCAACAGGTAGCTGTTGCCCGCGGCCAGGTGGATGCGGATCGGATCGACCACCCGGTCCGTCCACGTGTCGCGCGTGGCCGAGTAGTAGCGGATGCGCAGCGCGCGCCCGCGCTTCACCGCCTCGCGTACCGCGTCCGCCGAAGCGGGGTCGGCCGCGGCCGGGTCGGGTGCCTCCGCGGGTCCGTCGTCCGGCGCCGGCACGGCGGTGTCGGACGACGACTCGCGCGCGGCCTCCTCGATTTTGTCCATGGCGCTGCGGACGGCGGCCGGCAGGACGCTCGACGGTTGTTCCACCAGGAAACCGAGTGCGAGGAGCAGCGCGGACGCCTCGGGCGTCGTCAGCCGCAGCGGGCGGTCGATGCCCTGTGAATCGGTGACTTCGACCGTGTCGCCGGTGAACGCGACGTCGATCAGGTCGCCGCCGGCGAGCCCGGGTTGCCCGCACATCCACAGGATGTTCAGGTCCTTCTCCAACGCTTTGACGGAGATCCCCAAGTCCTTGGCGATGTCGGACTTCAGGCGGCCCTGGTTGGCGCGGACCAGCGGGACGAGCGCCAGCAGCCGGGCGACGCGATCCATGTGGACTCCGCTCATCGGCGTTCCTCCTGGTCTTCGCGCGTGCCGGCGGTGCCGAGCGAATGCGCGGCGGCCGCCCCGCGCAGCGTGTCGATGACGGCCTCGCGGATGTCCTCCGGTTCCAGCGCCACGGCGTCGGCGCCGTGCGCCGCGATCGCGCGGATCGTGGCGGTGCGGGAACCGACGGGAATGCGCACAACCGTGCCGGGGACCCCGTCGAGGGTGTGGGGGGCGACCTCGGTGCCGCTTCTGCGCAGATCGTGGGCGTGGCCATCGCTCAGCCACACCGTCACCGAACCCTCCGAGACGGGTTCGGCGGCGGCCGAGCGGATGATGGCCGCCGGATCGACGTCATCGGGAATCCGCACCTGACCGGGCTGTCCGACCGGGGTGATGCCGCCGACGATCCGCGAGAGCCGGAACGTGCGCTGCTCCTGCCTGTCCCGGTCGAAACCCACGACGTACCAGTTGCCTTTGGCGCTGGCCACGCCCCACGGTTCGAGGATGCGCGGGCTGGTCACCCCGCTGGCCGCGGCGAGATGCTCGAAGGTGACGGCCTGCTTGCCGTCCACGGCGGCGACGAGTCCGGCGAGCGCGGGCTCCGCCTCCAGTGCCGTGCCCATGCCGCCGACGACGGTCGCCATCTCGGCATCGTCGACGGCGATCCCCGCCGCCCGGAGCTTGACGATCGCACTGGAATACGTGGAGGCCATCTCCGGCGAATGCCACAGCCGGCCGGCCACCGCCACCGCGGCGCCCTCCTCCGGGGTGAGCGTGATCGGCGGCAGTTCGTACTCGGTGCGCGCGATGCGGTAGCCCTGATCCTCCGCCGAGCCGGAGGGCCCGCCGAATGTCAGCGGAATGCCGAGGTCGCGCAACGCGGCCTTATCGCGCTCGAACATGCGGCCGAAAGCCTCTTCGGAGGCGCACTCGTTGTAACCGGCGAAATCGCGACGGATGCGCTCGATAGGGACGAACTGCGTGGTCGACAGGAGGCCGATCACGAGATTCGTCAGTCTCTCGACCTTGGAAGTGCTCACCCCAGCACCCTAACGCCGTACTGTTCACCCGCGGAAATCAGCGGGGGAATGGCGCGTCGCCTGCGCTGTGCAATCCCGCCGACGCTGTCCGGGAACATGCGGGGCGGCGGGCAATGTCGCGGGCGCCGGGCGAGCCGAACCATTACATTGCGGCGATGAGGCGGTCGACCCGCTCGTCGACCGCGAGGAACGGGTCCTTGCACAGCACGGTGCGCTGCGCCTGGTCGTTGATCTTGAGATGCACCCAGTCGACGGTGAAGTCCCGGTCTGCGTCCTGGGCGGCGGCGATGAACCGGCCGCGCAGCCGCGCGCGGGTGGTCTGCGGTGGGGTCTCCACCGCCGCGTCGACGTCCTCCGGCTCGGTGATCCGGGCGGCCAGCCCCTTGCCCTCCAGCAGGTTGAACACGCCGCGGCCGCGTTTGATGTCGTGGTAGGCGAGGTCGAGCTGCGCGATCTTGGGGTCTGCGAGCGAAATGCCGTACCGATTCTGATATCGCTCGAACAGTTTGCGTTTGACGACCCAGTCGACCTCGGTGTCCACCTTTCTGAAATCGTCCGATTCGACCGCGTCGAGCATGCGTCCCCACAGGTCCACGACCGCGTCCAGCTCTGCGTCGGGTGCGCGGTCGGCAAGATAAGCGACGGCACGCTCGTGGTAATGGCGTTGCACGTCGAGTGCGCTGGCATGCCTGCCCCCTGCCAACCGCACCGGGTGCGTGCCGGTGAGGTCGTGGCTGATCTCGCGGATGGCACGGATGGGGTTGTCCAACGCGAAGTCGCGGAATGCGACTCCCGCCTCGATCATCTCGAGGACCAGGTTGACGGTCCCGACCTTGAGTCGCGTCGTCGTCTCGGACATGTTGGAATCGCCGACGATGACGTGCAGCCGGCGGTACCGGTCGGCGTCGGCGTGCGGCTCGTCGCGGGTGTTGATGATCGGCCGCGACCGGGTGGTGGCGGAGGAGACCCCCTCCCAGATGTGCTCGGCGCGCTGGCTCAGGCACAGTGAAGCCGACTTGGGGGTCTGCAGCACCTTGCCCGCCCCGCAGATGAGCTGACGGGTGACGAGGAAGGGCAGCAGCACGTCGGAGATCCGGGAGAACTCCCCCGCCCGGGCGATGAGGTAGTTCTCGTGGCAGCCGTAGGAATTGCCGGCGGAGTCGGTGTTGTTCTTGAACAGGTAGATGTCGCCGCCGATGCCCTCGTCCTGCAGGCGCGACTCCGCGTCGTCGAGGAGCTGCCCGAGGATGACCTCCCCGGAACGGTCGTGGGTGACGAGCTGATCGAGTCCGTCGCACTCCGCCGTCGCATACTCCGGGTGCGAGCCCACGTCCAGATACAGCCGGGCTCCGTTGCGGAGGAACACGTTGGAACTGCGTCCCCACGACACGACGCGGCGGAAAAGGTACCGCGCCACCTCATCGGGGCTGAGCCGCCGGTGCCCGTGGAAGGTACAGGTGACCCCGTACTCGGTCTCGATGCCCATGATCCTTCGCTGCACACCCCGACACTACCGCGCGGCCGTCACTTGAAGGCGAGATCGTGTGCGAGCGCGGCTATCCGGCCCCACCGGAGTCGCCATCGCCATCACCGCCGGCAGCGTCACCACTATCGCCGGCGGCGCCGTCGCCGCTCGCCGGGGCGGTGCCGTTCCCTGCCGTGCTCCCCCGATCCCCGGCGGCACGCGCCGGCAGAAGCCGCGCGATCTCCTCCGCCCCTACGCGGCGGAATGCGCGGCGCGGGCGGTGGTGCTCGAGCACACCCACCTCGATCACGCCGGCCGTGAGGCTGCGCGCCTGAGCGGCGCCCGCCTCCCCCGTCCCCCGTTCCAGTGCCCCCACCGCGGTGTCCAGGGCGGTGGCGAGGTCCATCCCCTCGGCGAACGCGGACGACAGCTCGCGGGTGACAGGCTCGGCCGCGCCGCCCATGACGACGAACGTCGAGTGGTCGACGATCGACCCGTCGTAGGTGATCCGGTAGAGCTGCGGCGCGTCGCCGGATCCGGCGGGCGCGACCTCGGCCACACAGATCTCCACCTCGTAGGGCTTGGGATGGTCGGTGAAGATGGAACCGAGCGTCTGCGCGTAGGCGTTGGCCAGCGAGCGGCCCGTCACGTCGCGGCGGTCGTACGAATATCCGCGCATGTCCGCGTGCATGATCCCGGCGCGGCGCAGGTTCTCGAACTCGTTGTACTTGCCCACCGCGGCGAAGGCGAGCCTGTCGTAGAGCTCGCTCACCTTGTGCAGGGCCTTCGAGGGGTTCTCCGCCACCAGCACCACGCCGTCCGCGTAAGTCATCGCGACCACGCTCCGGCCCCGCGCGATCCCTTTGCGCGCCAGGTCGGAGCGGTCGCGCATGATCTGCTCGGCCGACGCGTAATAGGGCATGGTCATGTGGGCGGCTCCGTCCTGGCGTTCTTCGTCGCTGTGCTGTCCCGGGGGCCCCGGGGCCAAGGCTCGTTCAGGCCCGTCCGGCCCGGCGGGTGCGGTCGTCGATCACGGCGGCGGCGGCGGCCTCGATCCGGTCCGCGGATACGGCCTGGGCGCCGTCGCCGGTCACGGCGATCGCCGTGGGATACACGCCCCGGGTGGCGTCGGGTCCGCCGGTGGCCGAATCATCGTCCGCGGCGTCGTAGAGTGCCTCGACCGCTTTGCGCAGAGCGGCCTCGGGCGCATCGTCGGGCGAGTACATGCGCTTGAGCGCCGACTTGGCGAACAGCGACCCCGATCCGACGGCATGGTAGCCGGCGTGCTCTTCGTAGCGCCCCCCGGCGACGTCGTAGGAGACGATGCGCCCGGCGCGGGCGGGATCGTCCACCGCAGTGTCATATCCGACGAACAGCGGAACGACGGCCAAACCCTGCATCGCGGCGCCGAGATTGCCGCGCACCATCGTGGCCAGGCGATTCGCCTTGCCATCGAACGTCAGCGGCATGCCCTCGATCTTGTCGTAGTGCTCGAGCTCCACCGCGAACAGCCGTACCAGCTCGACCGCGACGCCCGCCGTGCCCGCGATCCCCACCGCCGAATAGGCGTCGGTGACGAAGACCTTCTCGATGTCGCGGCTGGCGATGAGGTTGCCCATCGTGGCGCGTCGGTCGCCGGCGATCACCACGCCCTCGGCGTGGGTGAGCGCCACGATCGTGGTGCCATGCGGCACCGACGGTGCCGCCCCTGCCCGCGCCGCCCCGGCCTGAGGACCGTGACCGGGCAGCAGTTCCGGATTGCACCGGCGCAGGTGCTCGCTGAACGAGGACATGTCCGAGGACGGCGGCACCGATCGCACGGCCCCCCGCGGATGGCCGGTGCCGACGGCGCCGAATCCGGGCAGCCCCGGGCCGTCCCACGCGCCCGGGATCACTGGCCGCCCTTCTGCACGTATGCACGGACGAAGTCTTCGGCGTTCTCCTCCAGCACGTCGTCGATCTCGTCGAGGAGGTCGTCCGTGTCGTCCACGGACGCAGTGCTCTGCTGCTGCCCCGCGCCGCCGGCGACGGCCTCGTCGTCGTCCTCGCCGCCGCCACGCTTGATCTGCTCCTGTGCCATCGCGCCCCTCCTGGAGTGTCGCGCCGTATCGGCCGCCATGCCGGGCCGTGTGCCCGGGGGCCGGCGCCCGCCTCACCTGTCACCCTACCGATGGCGGGCGTCGTAGGTGCGCAACAGCTCTCACATCGCTCGCGCGCCGGTCCGACCGCGCGTGTACTACGACGTCAGCGAGTCGACCAGCTCGCGCGCCGTCGTCGCCGTGTCGAGCAGCGCCCCCACGTGCGCACGCGTGCCGCGCAGCGGCTCCATCGTGGGAATGCGCACGAGCGACTCCCCTCCCACGTCGAAGATCAGCGAGTCCCAGCTTGCCGCGGTGATGTCCGCACCGAACCGTCGCAGGCACTCGCCCCGGAAGTACGCGCGGGTGTCCGTGGGCGGGTTGCCGACCGCGTGCAGGACCTGCTCTTCGGTGACGAGGCGCCGCATCGACCCGCGCGCGACGAGCCGGTTGTACAGGCCCTTGTCCAGGCGGACGTCGGAGTACTGCAGGTCCACAAGGTGCAGCCGCGGCGCCGACCAGCCGAGACCCTCCCGCTGCCGGAAACCGTCGAGCAGGCGCAGCTTCGCGGGCCAATCGAGGCGGTCCGCGCACAGCATCGGATCCTCGTCGAGGAGGTCGAGCACCTGCGCCCACTGCTCGAGGACATCGGTGGCACGCGCGTCGTCCGGCGAGTGGCGGGCGCAGAAGTCGGCCGCCCGCCGGTGGTATTCGCGTTGGAGTTCGATTCCGGTGAGCCGCCGGCCGTCCACGAGGTCGACGCGCGTGCGCAGCGTGGGGTCGTGGCTGATGGCATGGATGGCCTGCACCGGGGACGCCAGCTGCAGGTCGGCCAGGCCCACGCCGGACTCGATGAGGTCCAGCACCAGGGCCGTGGTGCCCACCTTGAGGTAGGTGGCGGTCTCGGCGAGGTTCGCATCGCCGACGATCACGTGCAGGCGGCGGTACTTCTCGGAATCGGCGTGGGGCTCGTCGCGCGTGTTGATGATGCCGCGCTTGAGCGTGGTCTCCAGCCCGACCTCCACTTCGATGTAGTCGGCGCGCTGGGAGAGCTGGAATCCCGGCTCGTCGCCCGACTGGCCCAGGCCCACCCGGCCGGAGCCGCAGATCACCTGGCGCGAGACGAAGAACGGGATCAGGCCCGACGCGATGTCGGCGAACTCGGTGGCGCGGCGCATCAGGTAGTTCTCGTGCGTGCCGTAGGACGCGCCCTTGCCGTCGACGTTGTTCTTGTACAACTGCAGGCGCGGCGTGCCGGGCACACTCGCCGCGTACCGGGCGGCTGCCTCCATGACCCGTTCGCCCGCCTTGTCCCAGATGACGGCGTCCAGCGGGTCGAGCACCTCGGGCGCGGAATACTCCGGGTGCGCGTGGTCCACGTACAGCCGTGCGCCGTTGGTGAGGATGAGGTTGGCCGCGCCCACCTCGTCCGAGTCGATGACCGGTGCCGGGCCGCGGCTGCGCCCCAGATCGAACCCGCGGGCGTCGCGCAGCGGCGACTCCACCTCGTAGTCCCACCGGGTGCCGCGCGCCCGCGGCATGCCCGTGGCGGCCCCGTAGGCGAGCACCGCCTGTGTGGACGTGACGATGGGGTTGGCGGAGTGGTCGCCCGGAGCGGAGATGCCGTACTCGACCTCGGTCCCGATGATGCGCTGCATGGCGTCGAGCCTATCGCCGCACCGTCACAGGTACTGCCCCGTGCTGGTCTCGGTGTCGATGGCCCGGCTGGCGCTGGACGACTTGCCCGTCACCAGCGTGCGGATGTACACGATCCGCTCGCCCTTCTTCCCGGAGATGCGAGCCCAGTCGTCCGGGTTCGTCGTGTTCGGCAGGTCCTCGTTCTCACTGAACTCGTCCACGATCGAGTCCAGCAGATGCTGGACGCGCAGTCCCGGGGCGCCGGTGTCGAGCACCTCCTTGATGGCGTACTTCTTGGCGCGGTCGACGATGTTCTGGATCATGGCACCCGAGTTGAAATCCTTGAAGTACAGGACCTCCTTGTCGCCGTTGGCGTAGGTGACCTCGAGGAAGCGATTGTCCTCGCTCTCCGCGTACATGCGGTCCACGACCCGGGTGATCATGGTGTGCACGCAGGCGGTGCGGTCGCCGCCGAACTCGGCCAGGTCGTCGGCGTGGATGGGCAGTTCGTCGGTGAGGTACTTGGAGAAGATGTCCTGCGCGGCCTCGGCGTCGGGCCGTTCGATCTTGATCTTCATGTCCAGGCGGCCCGGCCGCAGGATGGCGGGGTCGATCATGTCCTCGCGGTTGGACGCGCCGATGACGATGACGTTCTCCAGCCCCTCGACGCCGTCGATCTCGCTGAGCAGCTGCGGCACCACCGTCGTCTCCACGTCGGAGGACACGCCGGAGCCGCGGGTGCGGAAGATCGAATCCATCTCGTCGAAGAACACGATCACCGGCGTCCCTTCGGACGCTTTCTCCCGTGCGCGCTGGAAGATCAGCCGGATGTGCCGCTCGGTCTCGCCGACGAACTTGTTGAGCAGCTCGGGGCCCTTGATGTTGAGGAAGTAGGACTTGACCTCGCGCGAGTCCTTGCCGCGCGACTCCGCGATCTTGCGGGCCAGCGAGTGCGCCACCGCCTTGGCGATGAGGGTCTTCCCGCAGCCCGGAGGGCCGTAGAGCAGCACGCCCTTGGGCGGGCGCAGTGCGTACTCGCGGAACAGGTCGCCGTGCAGGAACGGCAGCTCCACGGCGTCGCGGATCTGCTCGATCTGCCGCCCCAGCCCGCCGATCGCGGTGTAGTCGACGTCCGGAACCTCCTCAAGCAGGAGGTCCTCGACCTCCGCCTTGGGAACGCGGGCAAAGGCGTAGCCGGCTTTGGTGTCGACGATGAGCGAGTCGCCGGCACGCAGCGGTTTGCGTTCGCCGTACTCGCCCTGCGGGGTCCCCAGCAGCGGATCCGCCAGCCACACGATGCGTTCCTCGTCCGCGTGGCCCACGACCAGCGCGCGGTGGCCGTCGTCGAGCACCTCGCGCAGGGCGCAGATCTCGCCGACCTGCTCGAAGTCGCACGCTTCCACCACGGTGAGAGCCTCGTTGAGCCGGAGGCTCTGGCCGCGGCGCAGCGTCGAAGCATCCAGGTTGGGTGACAGCGTGAGCCTCATCCGCCGTCCGGAGGTGAAGACGTCGGCGGTCTCGTCGTCGACGGACCCTACGAGCACGCCGAACCCGCTGGGCGGCTGCCCGAGCCGGTCCACCTCCTCGCGCAGGGCGACGAGCTGGGTGCGCGCCTCCTTGAGCAGCTCGGCGAGCTTGGTGTTGCGCGTGGTGAGCGCGGCGATGCGGCGTTCGAAATCCTGATCGGTTCCGTCGCCGTGCGGCGTGTTCGCCGCCGCGCCGTTCCCTGGTGCTGTCATGACGTCCTCCCTCTGCGGACGGCCGCGGACCCGTAGGGGCGCCGCCGTCGACGATCGGACCGCCCCGCAGCACCGGCTGCCCGGCCACCGGGCCGCCACCCGCGGGAGAACCCGCGGCGGAAGCGCGCCCCGGCGCCGACGGAGGCGGCGCTGCGGCACCGAACCCGTTGTGCCTCCAACGCTACCGGGATCGCGGCGTCGGCGGCGGTTACCGGCGCAAAGCGTGTCCCGGGGCCTCGTCGCCGGCCGGCAGTGAGATGCGCCCGGCCGCCGTGTGCTCAGCCTTTGCTGGGGCGGCGCTCGGGCCGGGGGGCGACGGTGCCGTCGGCCAGCCGACGGGTGCTGATGAGGAAAGCAGTGTGCCCCTGCATGCGGTGCTCGGGGCGTACGGCCAGGCCCACCGCGTGCCAGTCGCGCACGATCGTCTCCCAGGCTCGGGGCTCGGTCCAGCACGCCTGCTCGCGCAGCGCCTCGACGACGCGGGACAGCTGGGTGACGGTGGCCACGTAAGCGATGAGCACACCGCCCGGCACGAGGGTGCGCGCCACGGCCGGCAGCACGTCCCACGGTGCGAGCATGTCGAGGATGACCCGGTCGACGGGGCCGCCGACAGTCTCCGGGGACGCCTCGGCGAGATCTCCGACGGTGAGATCCCAGTGCTCGGGGTGGCCGCCGAAGAACGTCTCCACATTGCGGACGGCATGCACCGCATGGTCCTCGCGCACCTCGTAGGAGATGACGCGGCCCTGCGGGCCCACGGCCCGCAGCAGCGAGCAGGTCAGCGCGCCGGAACCCGCGCCCGCCTCGAGCACCCGCGCGCCGGGGAACACGTCGCCCTCGTGCACGATCTGCGCGGCGTCTTTGGGATAGATCACCTGCGCGCCGCGCGGCATCGAGAGCACATAGTCGGTGAGCAGCGGCCGCAGCGCCAGGTACGGCGTGCCGTTGGACGACTCGACCACCGTGCCCTCGGCCGCCCCGATGAGCGAGTCGTTCTCGATGGCGCCGCGGTGGGTGTGGAACTGGCCGCCGGGGGTGAGGATCACGGTGTACTTGCGACCCTTGCCGTCGGTGAGCTGGACCCGCTCGCCCACGCGGAACGGCCCGGTCGGCGCGCCGCCCGCACCGGGCAGTGCCCCGGACGCACCGGGCAGTGCCCCGGACGCTGAAGCCTCGGCGTCGATCGCCATCAGTCGGTTGCCTTCCTGTCGGTATCGGGCATTACCCTGCCAGCCATGGACACGCCCGCCCCCGGAGACCCCGTGCAGAAGACTGCCCCGTCACAGCAAGCTGCCCCGACGGGGCAGGCGCGCCCCGGTGGGCGGCGGCACATCGCACTGTCGCCGTCGCGGGCGTCGGACTTCAAGCAGTGCCCGCTGCTGTACCGGTTCCGGGCGGTGGACCGCATCCCGGAGACACCGTCGACGGCCCAGGCGCGCGGCACGCTGGTGCACACGGCACTGGAACGGCTCTACGGGCTTCCTGCGGCCGAGCGGGTCCAGGAACGCGCGGCCGGGCTCCTGGAGCCGGCCTGGAGCGAGATGGTCGCCGGCCAGCCGGAACTGGCCGAGCTGGTGGGGCCGCAGGACCGCGCGCAGTTCCTGGACGAGGCACGCGCACTCATCGCCGGCTACTACACGATGGAGGATCCCACGCGGTTCGAGCCGGACGCGTGCGAGCAGCGCGTGGAGACCCGGCTCGCCGACGGCACCCCCCTGCGCGGGTTCATCGACCGGATCGACGTCGCGCCCACGGGCCAGGTGCGGGTGGTCGACTACAAGACGGGACGGCTGCCGTGGGGGCCGGGCAAGGCCACCGCGCTGTTCCAGATGAAGTTCTACGCGCTGGCGCTGCTGCGTGACCGTGGTGTGCTGCCGACCCAGCTGCGGCTGATGTACCTGAAGAGCGGCGAGGACCTCGTCTACGAGCCCACGGAGCCGGAGCTCGAGCGGTTCGAGCGCACCGTGTCCGCGCTCTGGCAGGCCATCCGCACCGCGGGGAGCACCGGCGATTTCCGCCCGACACCGTCGAAGCTCTGCGGCTGGTGCGATCACAAGGCGCTGTGCCCGGCCTTCGACGGCACGCCGCCGCCCTACCCCGGCTGGCCCGGCGAGTAGCCGCGGCCGGTGGCGGGCCGGTCGCGGTCCGGCGTGCCGGATCGGCCACACTGGTGCGCATGACCGATTCCGCCGCGGACGCCGCCTTCTACCACCTTCTCGGCGTCGCGGACGACGGCGCCGAACGCTTCGCCGCCACCGACTACACGCGCAGCGTGTGGAGTACCGATATGCAGCACGGTTCGCCGCCCGCCGCGCTGCTGGTGCGCGCCATGGAGCGCGGCCATCCGCGGGACGGCGCCCGCCTGGCCCGCGTCACCGTGGAGCTGCTGGGCCCGGTGCCGGTCACGGAATGCCGGGTGTACAGCCGCGTGCTGCGGCCCGGGCGCTCCATCGAACTGCTTGAGGCGTGGATGGACGCGCCGATGCCGGACGGGTCGGCGCGCACGGTGGCGAGCGCGCGGGCCTGGCGCATGGCCACCGAGGACACCGCGATGGTGCAGCGGGCGACGGACGCCCGCTACCCCGAGGGGCCCGGGTCGTCCGTGTCCGGGTTCGGCTTCTTCGGCGCCCACGAGGTGGTCACGTTCCTCGACGCGCTCGATTGGCAGTGGACCTCGCTCGCCGGCGATGAGGGGCCGGGCCGCGTGCGGGTGCGCGAGAAGACGGCGCTGGTCGCAGGCGAGGAGCCCACGCCCGTCGAGCGGATGTTCTGCGTGGTCGACGCGGCCAACGGCGTCGGCGCCACCCTCGATCCGCGGGAATGGACGTTCCTCAACACCGAGATGTCGGTGCATATCCACCGCGTGCCGGGCAGGGGCCTGGGGATCGCCGCGGAGTCCAGCATCGGCCCCGACGGGGTGGGCATGTGCACCGCCGTCATCCACGACGAGGCGGGACCGGTGGCACGCACCGCGCAGTCGCTGCTGGTACGCCGCCGCAGCTGACCACCGGCGCGGAGGTTCACATGCGGCAGGACCGGATGTCGGTGGCGAGCACCGCCCGCGCGCCGACGGCCTTGAGCTGGTCCATCACCCCGTTCATGCCCTTGCGGGGGACCATGGCGCGCACGGCGAGCCAACCGGGCTCGGCCAAGTCGGACACGGTGGGAGACTCGACGCCGGGGGTGACCCGCGAAGCCTCGTCGAGCAGCTCGCGCGGGCAGTTGTAGTCCAGCAACACGTACTGCTGCCCGTACACCACTCCCTGCACCCTGGCCGTAAGCTGGGCGCGCGCGGCTGCCCCCGCCTCGGTCGCGTCGTCGCGCCCGATGAGCACCGCCTCCGACTTGCACAGGACCTCGCCGAACGGAGCCAGGTTGTGCTGACGCAGCGTGCGCCCGGACCCCACGACGTCGGCGATGAGATCGGCCACGCCGAGCTGGATGGAGATCTCCACGGCCCCGTCGAGCGGGATCACGGTGGCGGACAGGCCGCGCGCGGCCAGGTCGGAACGCACGAGATTCGGATACGCGGTGGCGATGCGGGCGCCGTCGAGGTCGCCGACGGTCCACTCGCGGCCTCGGGGGGCCGCGTAGCGGAAGGTGGAGCGGCCGAAGCCCAGGGCGAGCCGCTCGGCCACCGGGGCGCCGGACTCCAAGGCCAGGTCGCGGCCGGTGATCCCCAGGTCCAGCTCGCCCGAACCCACGTAGGTGGCGATGTCCTTGGGGCGCAGGAAGAAGAACTCGACCTCGTGCTCGTCGTCGAGCACGGTGAGGTCCTTGCTGTCGCTGCGGCGGCGGTAGCCGGCCTCGGCGAGCATGGCGGCGGCCGATTCCGACAGCGCCCCCTTGTTGGGTACGGCGACCCTGAGCATGTGCGGTTCCTTTGCGGTCGGGTGGATGGTCGACGGTCCGGACTGCGGGCGGGCCCGCTGATCACAGATGCCGGTAGACGTCCTCCGGGCTCAGCCCGCGCGCGACCATCATCACCTGCACCCAGTACAGCAACTGCGAGATTTCGCCGGCGAGCTCGTCGTCCGTCTCATGCTCGGCGGCGATCCACACCTCGCCGGCCTCCTCGATCACCTTCTTGCCGATGTGATGGACGCCCGCGTCGAGGGCGGCGACGGTGCCGCTGCCCTCGGGTCGTTCCGCGGCGCGCAGGGACAGCTCGGCGAACAGGGAGTCGAAGGTCTTCACGGGAAGTCATCTTCCCACACCCCCGGGCGACGCCGACGGGGCGTCACCCGGGCACCGGCCGCGGCGGCGGGCCCGCCGCTGCGGCCGGTGCCGGATCAGGTGTTGAAGTACTTGGCCTCGGGGTGGTGCAGGACGAACGCGTCGGTGGACTGCTCCGGGTGCAGCTGCAGCTCCTCGGAGAGTTCCACCCCGATGCGCTCGGGTTCCAGGAGCTCGACCAGCTTGCGCCGGTCCTCGAGGTTCGGGCAGGCGCCGTAGCCGAACGCGTACCGGGCACCGCGGTACCCGAGCTTGAAGAACTCCTCGATGGCCTCCGGGTCGTCGTCGGCCACCGACCAGGTGCCGTCGACGGTGAGCTCGGAGCGGATGCGGCTGTGCCAGTACTCGGCCAGCGCCTCGGTGAGCTGCACGCCCAGCCCGTGCACTTCCATGTAGTCACGGTAGTGGTTCTCCGCGAACAGCCGGTTGGCGAAGTCGGCGATCGGCTGGCCCATCGTGACCAGCTGGAAGGGCAGCACGTCGACCTGTCCGGTGTCGCGGGCCTGCTCGCGTGACCGGATGAAGTCCGCCACGCACAGGAAACGCCCGCGCTCCTGGCGTGGGTAGGTGAACGAGTAGCTCACGGGGGCGTCCGGGTCCGCGGACTCGAGCACGTGCACGGTGTCCTTCTCGGAGACGGCCGGGAAGTACCCGTAGACCACCGCCGAGTGGGCCAGGATGCCCTCGGCGGTGAGGCGGTCGAGCCAGTAGCGCAGGCGCGGGCGCCCCTCGGTCTCGACGAGCTCCTCGTAGGTGGGCCCCTCCCCCTTGCGCGCGCCGCGCAGGCCCCACTGCCCCAGGAACGTCGCGCGCTCGTCGAGCATGCCCGCGAAGTCCTTGACCGCCAGGCCTTTGACCACCCTGGTGCCCCAGAACGGCGGGGTGGGGACGGGGTTGTCGGCCGCGACATCGGAGCGTTCGGGGATCTCCACGGGCGTCTCCGCCGCCTTGCGCTGCGCGGCGATGCGCTTGGACCGGCGACGGCGCTCCTTGCGCTCCTCCTTCTTGCGGGCGGCCTCGAGCGCCTCGGGACTGTCGGGGTCCGGCCCCTCGCCACGCTTGACGGCCATGATCTCGTCCATCAGGCGCAGGCCCTCGAACGCGTCACGCGCGTAGCTGACGTCGCCCTCGTAGATCTCGGCCAGGTCGTCCTCGACGTAGGTGCGGGTGAGCGCGGCGCCGCCGAGCAGCACCGGGAAATCGCCCGCCACGCCCTTGGAATTGAGTTCCACCAGGTTGTCCTTCATCACCACGGTGGACTTGACCAGCAGTCCGGACATGCCGATGGCATCGGCCTTCTTCTCGACCGCGGCGTCGTAGATCGTGGTGATGGGCTGCTTGATGCCCAGGTTCACGACCTCGTAGCCGTTGTTGCTGAGGATGATGTCGACGAGGTTCTTGCCGATGTCGTGGACGTCGCCCTTGACGGTGGCGAGGACGATGCGCCCCTTGCCGGAGTCGTCGGTGGCCTCCATGTGCGGTTCGAGGTGCGCCACCGCGGATTTCATGGTTTCGGCCGACTGGAGGACGAAGGGCAGCTGCATCTGGCCGGAGCCGAACAGCTCGCCCACGGTCTTCATCCCGGACAGCAGCGTCCCGTTGATGATCTCGAGGGGCGGCACCGTCCCCATCGCCTCGTCGAGGTCGGTCTCGATGCCGTTCTTCTCACCGTCGACGATCCGCCGCTCGAGCCGATCGAACAAGGGCAGCGCGGCGAGCTCCTGGGCGCGGGTCTCGCGGGCCGAAGCGGCGGAGACGCCCTCGAACAGCTCCATGAGCTTCTGCAGCGGGTCGTAGTCGTCGGTGCGGCGGTTGTAGACCAGGTCCAGGGCCGTGTCGCGCTGCTCGTCGGGGATCCGCGCCATCGGCAGGATCTTGGAGGCGTGCACGATGGCGGTGTCCAGGCCGGCCTGGACGCACTCGTGCAGGAACACCGAGTTGAGCACCTGGCGGGCCGCCGGGTTGAGCCCGAAGGAGATGTTCGACAACCCGAGGGTGGTGTGCACCTGCGGGTGGCGCCGTTTGATCTCGCGGATGGCCTCGATGGTTTCGATGCCGTCGCGCTGCACCTCCACCTGCCCGGTCGAGATCGGGAACGTCAGGCAGTCGATGACGATGTCGGACACCTCGAGCCCCCACGTGCCGGTGAGGTCCGTGATGAGCCGCTCGGCGATGGCGACCTTGTGCTCGGCCGTGCGCGCCTGGCCCTGCTCGTCGATCGTGAGCGCCACGACCGCGGCGCCGTGTTCCTTCACGTGGCGCATGATCAGCTGGTAGCGGGAATCCGGGGCGTCGCCGTCCTCGAAGTTCACCGAGTTGACGATGCAGCGTCCGCCCAGGTGCTCGAGACCCGCGCGCAGCACCTCGGGTTCGGTGGAGTCGAGCATGATCGGCAGTGTGGACGCGGTGGCCAGCCGGGACGCGAGCGCGCTCATGTCGCCGGCGCCGTCGCGGCCCACATAGTCGATGCACAGGTCCAGCAGGTGCGCGCCGTCGCGGATCTGGCCCTTGGCGATGTCGATGCACTTGTCGTAGTCGCCGCCGAGCATCGCCTCGCGGAATGCCTTGGACCCGTTGGCGTTGGTGCGCTCGCCGATGACGAGGAACGACGCGTCCTGGTCGAACGGCACCGCGGAGTACATCGACGAGACGCCCGGCTCGTGCACCGGATCGCGGTGTGCGGGCTGGATGCCGCGCACCGCCTCGACGACGCGACGCAGGTGTTCGGGCGTCGTGCCGCAGCAGCCGCCCACCATGGACAGGCCGAACTGCGCCACGAACCCGGCGAGCGCCTCCGCCAGCTCGTCGGGCGTCAGCGGGTATTCCGCCCCGTTCTTGCCGAGCACCGGCAACCCGGCGTTGGGCATGACGGAGACGGGGATGCGCGCGTGCTGTGAGAGGAACCGGAGATGCTCGCTCATCTCCTCGGGCCCGGTGGCGCAGTTGAGCCCGATCATGTCGATGCCCAGTGGCTCGAGGGCGTTGAGCGCCGCCCCGATCTCCGAACCGACGAGCATCGTGCCCGTCGTCTCCACCGTCACATGGGTGATGATCGGGATGCGGTGGCCGGCCCGGTCCATCGCGCGTTGGCTGCCGATGATGGCGGCCTTGGCCTGCAGCAGATCCTGGCAGGTCTCGACCAGGATGGCGTCGGCGCCGCCGTCGAGCATCCCCAGTGCGGATTCCGTATAGGCGTCGCGGAGGTCGGCGAAAGGCGCGTGTCCCAGCGTGGGCAGCTTGGTTCCGGGGCCCATCGAGCCGAAGACGAGCCGGCCGAGCCCGTCGGCGCCGGGACCGGCCTCGTCGGCGGCGGCGCGGGCCAGTGCCACTCCGCGCTGCGAAAGGTCGCGGATGCGGTCCGCGATGCCGTAGTCGGCCAGGTTGGGAAGGTTGCAGCCGAAGGTGTTCGACTCGATCGCATCGACCCCGACCTCGAGGAACCGGTGGTGGATGTCCCGGAGCACGTCCGGCCGGGTCTCGTTGAGGATCTCGTTGCACCCCTCGAGGCCGCGGAAGTCGTCGAGCGGAAGATCGGCCGCCTGCAGCATCGTCCCCATCGCCCCGTCACCGATCACGACGCGACGGTCGAGGGCGCGGGCGAGGGCGGAGTCAGTGTGTGCAGGCATGAGGACAGCGTAGTGGTCCGGTAATTTCCGGCGGACCGTAGGCTGGGGGTGTGAGCAGTACGGACCCATCCCGCAGCGCCGGTGCGCCCGATCCCGATGCCTACGGCCCCGATGCACGGCGCCGTGACGGCGAGGACCCCGCCGACGAGGGGCCCATCGTTGTCGCGGCCTTCGAAGGCTGGAACGATGCGGCGGACGCCGCGACCGGGCTGGTCGAGCATCTCGCGCTGATCGGCGGGGCCACCCCGCTGGCCGAGCTGGATTCGGAGGGCTACTACGACTACCAGGTCAACCGGCCGACGATCTCCCAGGTGTCGGGCGTCACCCGCCGGATCGTCTGGCCGGCCACCCGGCTCACCCGGTGCCGCCTCTCCCCCGGCGGCCGCGAGCTGATCCTGGTGCACGGCATCGAGCCCAACCTGCGGTGGCGCGCGTTCTGCACCGAGTTGCTGGATCTTTTCACCCAGGCGGGCGTCGCGGCCGTCGTCACCGTGGGCGCGCTGCTGGCGGACACCCCGCACACCCGGCCGGTGCCCATCACCGGCAGCACCCACAGCGCCGCTGCGGCGAAGCTGTACGGGCTGACCGGCAGCGATTACGAGGGGCCGACCGGCATCACCGGGGTGCTGCAGGACGCGTGCGTACGCGCCGGCATCCCCGCCACCACACTGTGGGCCGCAGTGCCGCACTATCTTTCGCAGCCGCCCAATCCCAAGGTGATGGTCGCATTGCTGCGCCGTCTCGAGCAGGTGCTCGGTTTCGAGGTCCCGGCGGGCGACCTGCCGCGGCAGGCCGAGGAGTGGCAGGACACTGCACGCGCGCTCACCGAAGAGGACGAGGACATCGCGGAGTACGTGCAGGCGCTCGAAGAGCGGGGGGACGAACAGTCCGACATCTCCGAGATGCTGCGCGCCGTCGACGGCGACGAGATCGCCGCGGAGTTCGAGCGCTACCTGCGCCGCCACGGTCCGGGGCATGGCCCCGACTCCGGTGGCCACGGCGGGTAGTCGCCAGGCCGCTCTCCGGAGCGCGGGTCGCGCGCTGCCGGCCGGGGGCGCGCTATCGCGTCAGCCGCACGCCGAGCAGGGCGTCGACCGCGTCGGCGATGAGCGCGGGCGCCTGGGCGTCGCTCCCCAGGCCGGCCTCGACATCCGCGGCCCACGCGTCCACCGCCGTCAGCGCCTTCGGCGTGTCGAGGTCGTCGGCCAGGTGCTGACGCAGCCGCGCCACGGTCTCCTCCGCGGCCGGTCCCGCCTGGGCGCTCGCCGCGGCGCGCCACCGCCGCAGCCGTGCACGCGCGGTGTCGAGCAGGCCCTCGGTCCAGAACCGGTCGGTGCGGTAGTGCGCGTCGAGCAGCGCCAGACGCAGCGCCATCGGATCCTCCCCCGCCTCGCGCAGTCGGGAGACGAGCACGAGGTTGCCGAGGCTCTTCGACATCTTCTCGCCGTCCAGCCCCATCATCCCGGTGTGCACATAGTGCCGGGCGAAGCGGCGTTCGCCCGTCGCGGCTTCGGCGTGTGCCGCGGAGAACTCGTGGTGCGGGAAGATGAGGTCGCTGCCGCCGCCCTGGATGTCGACACCGCCGCCGATCCTGTTGAGCGCGATGGCGGAGCATTCGATGTGCCAGCCGGGCCGCCCGTCGCCGAACGGGGACGGCCACGACGGCTCGCCCTCGCGGCGCGCGCGCCACAGCAGCGCGTCCAGGCTGTGCCGCTTGCCGGGGCGGTCGGGGTCGCCGCCGCGCTCGGCGAAGAACCTGTCCATCGTGGCGCGGTCGTACCCCGACTCGTACCCGAACTGCTCGGTGGCGTCGATGCTGAAGTACACGTCGGGGTACTGCGGGTCGTCCACCACGTAGGCGGCGCCGGAGGCCAGGAGCTTCTCCACCATGGTGATGACCTCGTCGATCGACTCCACGGCGCCGATGTAGTCGCGCGGCGGCAGCACGCGCAACGCCGCCATGTCGGTGCGGAACAGCTCGGTCTCGCGTTCGCCCAACGCGCGCCAGTCGATGCCGTCGCGCGCGGCACGCTCGAACAGCGGATCGTCCACGTCGGTGACGTTCTGGACGTAGTGGACTTCGTGACCGTTGTCGCGCAGGACCCGGGCGATCACGTCGAACGTCAGATAGGTCGCCGCGTGGCCCATGTGCGTCGCGTCGTAGGGGGTGATCCCGCAGACGTACATGCCGGCCACCCGCCCGGGGGCGACGGGGCGCACGGCGCGGTCGGCGGTGTCGTAGAGACGGAGCGGCGGGCCGGAGCCGGGGACAGCGGGCACGGCGACATCGGACCAGGACTGCATATGCACCAGCCTAAGCGGTCCCGCGCCGGCCGACGTCGGCGGCCGGGCCGACCGCGTGCGCCGCTGCGCCGTGCCGGCACGCGCCGAGCGCATGCGGGGCCAGGTGCTCAGAACGGCGGCCAGGGGATGGCGCGGGCGGCGGTGGGTCCCGGGTGCACGCCCGATTCCACCAGCAGTGCGATGCGCCGCGCCAGCGCATCGACCTCCGTCGTGGTGAGCAGCGCGTCGAGGGCGTCGGCCAACGGGGAGGTGCGGCTCCGGAGATCGTCGCCGAGCGCGGCGACATCTGCGAGCAGAGCGTCCGGTACCGGCCGGTGCGCCCAGCCCCAGAGCACGGTGCGGAGCTTGGGTTCGCTGTGCAGGCAGATGCCGTGATCGACGCCGCGCAGGCCGCCACCGGGTGCGCACAGGATGTGGCCGGCCTTGCGGTCCGGGTTGTTGAGCACCACGTCGAGAACAGCGATCCGCTGCAACCGCTCGTCGTCCGCGTGTGCGAGCACCACCTGGCGGCCGGTCATGTCCTCCGCCGCGAACACGGCCAGGTGGCCGGCGGGGACGGCGTCCGCCGGGAACAGGTCCACCAGGTCGGTGGCGGAGTCCTCGATGACGGAAGCCCCGACGGCGGGGTTCTCGGCGAGGGAGTCCTCCGAGTCGCGGCCGCCGTCCGCCCGCCCCGTCGGTGCTTCACACCCCGCTGTCGCCTCGACCCACTCCTGCACCATCCCCCAGCCGTGCGGGCCGCCGCGCAGCACCGTCCGCGGAACGATCCCCCAGCCCAGCGCAGCGCTGATCAGGTACGACGCGTACTCCCTCTCGGCGAGCGTGCCGTCGGGGAAGTCCCAGAGCGGCCGCTCCCCCAGCACCGGCTTGTAGACGCAGCGGGCCTCCCGTCCCGGCCCGCCCAGGCGGCACAGGAACGTGGCGTTGCTGGCGGTGGTGAGCCGGCCGATGATCTCGATCGGTGCGCTCTCGAGAGGGGCCGGATCGACGTCGGCGGACGCGGCGTCCCGGGGTGCGGGCGCCGTCATTGTCCGTCGTCCGGCTTCTGCAGGTCGTTGAGGTCGATGCCGCGGTGGTAGCCGTTGGTGCGGGCGCAGATGTGGCCGGCGGGGTCGAGCGGCCTGCCGCACAGCGGGCACGGGGGCCTGCCGGCATCGACGATGAGCTCGGTGCGCGCGGAGAACTGCCGCGCCTCCGTCGGCGCCAGGAACACCCGCACCGTGTCGGGGCCCTCGTCGGTGTCGTCGAGCACCACCGACTCGTCCAGCGGCGTCTCCGTCACCGCGAGCAGCTCGACGACCACCGCACCGGCGTCCGCCTCCCAGCCCAGGCCCATCGTGCCCACGCGGAACTCCACGTCCACCGGCATCTGCAGCGGCTCCAGGTCGTCCACGGCGACATCCGTCGGCGGCAGCTCCGCGCCGAACCGCCGGTGGACCTCGCCGAGCAGCGCGCCGATGCGTTCGGCCAGGATCTGCACCTGCTGCTTCTCCAGCAGGACGCTGACCAACCGGTTGTCCTGGCTCACTTGGAGATAGAACGCGCGGTCACCGGGCTCGCCCACCGTCCCCGCGACGAAACGGTCCGGGCTGCGGAAGATGTGAATGGCACGTGACATGGCACCTCCAATCTATGGCCTGCGATCGCGATCGGTCATGGCAGCCCCGCTCAGATCTCGCCGCCGGGGACGCCGTCGGCCGGCGAGGGCGTCGCGGGCGCCCCGTCCGGGGAACGGCGGCCGTCGTCCGGGCATTCCGGCGCGCCCTCCTGCGGGTCCCGCGGGCGTCGCGCGAGCCCGTCGAGCGCGGATCCGGTGTCGTTCAGATGCTGCACTATCGGGCGGGCGTCGGTGTAGCGGATCACGCTGATCGCCGCCGGCACCGTCGCGATGCGCTGGAATCCGTCGAGGTGCATCCCGAGGGCGTCCGCCAGGATCGACTTGATCACGTCCCCGTGGGTGCAGGCCACCCACAGCACATCGTCGCCGTGCTCGGCGCGCAGGCGTGCATCGTGCGACCGGATCGCCGCCACGCTGCGCGCCTGCACGGCCGCCAGGCATTCCCCGCCGGGGAACGTGGCCGCGGACGGCTGCTGCTGCACGACCCGCCACAGTGGTTCTTTGACGAGCTCGGCCAGTGCGCGACCGGTCCATTCGCCGTAGTCGACCTCAGCCAGTGCGTCCTCGGTGCGTGGCTGTACGCCGACCGCCTCGGACAGTGGGAGGACGGTGTCCCTGCAACGCTGCTGGGGCGAGGAGACGATGGCCGCGATGGGCAGGCCGCCGAGGCGCCGCGCGGCCTCGGCGGCCTGCGCGCGGCCCGTCTCGTCGAGCCCGACCCCGGGGGTGCGGCCCGCCAGGGTGGCCGCGGTGTTGGCGCTGGAGCGTCCGTGGCGCAGCAGGATCACCGTCATGACCGCCACCCTATGCGCTCGGCGCGGCGCGGGTCGTGCGCCCGCGAGCCCGGGTTAGGGTGCTCTGGTCCGCGCCGCACCGACCGTGCCGTACCGCGCGGACGGTGACGACGGAGCCGAGGGGAGTGCAGTGGACCGACGAGCGGCCGCGCCGGACAGGCGTGCGGCGTGAAGGAGACGAATCTGGGCCGCAGCGGCCTGCGGGTGTCGGGCCTCGGACTGGGCACGCTCGCCTGGGGGCGGGAGACCGCCGGGGACGAGGCGGCCGGACAGCTGCGCGCGTTCGCCGAAGCGGGCGGCACGCTGGTCGACACCTCCCCCGCCTACGGGGACGGTGCCGCCGAGGCCGTGCTCGCAGAGCTTCTCGAGGACGTGGTGCCCCGCCGCGACCTGGTCCTGAGCAGCGCAGCCGGCATCGTGCCGTCCGCCCCGGTGGGCGAGCGCGTCGACTGCTCGCGCCGCACCCTGCTCCACCAGCTCGATGCGACCCTCCTCGCCCTGGGCACCGACCACCTGGACCTGTGGCAGGTCGCGGCGTGGGACCGTCGCACCCCGGTGGGCGAGATCGTCGACACCTGTGACTACGCGGTGCGCACCGGCCGGGTGCGCTACACCGGCGTGCGCGGGCACTTCGGCTGGCAGCTTGCGACGGTGGCGGGCCGCGCCCGTGCCTCGCACATGGTGGCGGCGCAGGCAGAGTATTCGCTCCTGGCCCGCGGCGTGGAGGAGGAGCTGGTCCCCGCCGCGCTGCACCACGGCATGGGGCTGCTCGCCGCAGTGCCCCTGGCCGGCGGGGTGCTCACAGGGAAGTACCGGGACGGCGTGCCCAGCGACTCGCGCGGCGCCGATGCGTCACGGGCGGAGATCGTCCAGGCCTACCTGCATGAGGACGCGGTGAGCGTCATCGACGCCGTGGTCACCGCGGCGGACGGACTGGGCACGTCGCCGCTGGCGGTGGCTCTCGCATGGATCCGCGACCGACCGGGCGTGGGCAGCGCCATCGTCGGAGCCCGGGACATCGCACAGCTCACGGGCGTGCTGGTGGCGGCGGATCTCACGCTGCCGCCCGCGATCACCGCCGCGCTCGACGACGTGAGCGGATAGAACTGCCTGAGCGGATGGCCCCGGCCGGCAGTGTCGCGCGGCCGGGGCTCCGGCCGTCAGGAGCCCTGCTGCCCGCGCCGGCGGACGGCGACGGCGATGCCGCCGATCACGAGGAGCGCGACGACGACTCCGCCGACGGTCCACCAGACGACCGCCGACGAGCTGTCGGAGCCCGTTGCCGAAGCCTGGTCGTCCGCACTCTGGGCCCCCGCGTCCTCTGCGGCCTGTCCCCCGGTGCTGTGCCCGCTGGCGTGCGCCTCCGTTCCCACCGCGCCCGCCGCGGCGGCTGCGGTGAACGTGACCGGAACGTCGGCGACGGTGCCGAAGCCGTTGCGGTGGTCGTAGAACAGGGTGATCGAGCAGTCCGACTCGGTGCAGTCGACGGGGGCGCCGCTCATGGACGTGCCGGCGGCGACGGCGTTGAGCTCCGCGGTGAAGGTCCCGTCGGGGGCGATCGGCGTCGTCGCGCCCCGCCCATTGGACACCCACAGCTGCGATCCGGGCACTGCGCGGTCGCCGGAGCATTCCGGTCCCGCGGGCCCCGTCGTGCCGGTCACGCAGGTGGCCACGTAGTAGCCGGCCTGGGGGTCGAGCCCGCTGCCCTGCACGGTGACGCTCTCCCCGGCCGCCAACCCGTCGGTCTGGCTGACGGTCAGCTGCGGACCGGACACCGCCGGGTCGGCGGCCGCGGCCGTGCTCACGGCCAAGAGCGATCCGGCGGCGACGGCGGCGACGGCGGTCGCTGCGGCGGCGCGGCGCAGGAGAGTCTGGGAACGGTGCATGGGAATCCTCGCTTCGTCGGATACTGAAGGCTAGGCTAACCTAGTTGCAGTTGGACGACCGTGACAGGGGAGAGAACGACATGACCATTGACGACACCGCGCGCGCGGACGGCCTCGCGGCGCTGGTCAAGAGCCGCACGGACGAGGCGCACCGCGCCGCCGAGTCCTCCTCGTTCATGGCCGATCTCCTCGACGGCGCGCTGCCGGAGGCGGCCTACGTCGAACTCGAGGCGCAGAGCTGGTTCATCTACCGCGCGCTGGAGGCGGGCGGACGGACGCTGGCCGGCAACGCTCTGGTGGATCCCTTCCTCGACGACGCGCTTCTGCGGCTCGAGGGGCTTGAGCAGGACCTGGAGCATCACCGCGGCGCGCATTGGCGGTCGTCGATCGCGATGCTGCCGGCCACGGAGCGGTACGTGGAGCGCATCGCCGAGGTCGTCGCCACCTGGCCCGCGGGTTTCGTCGCCCACCACTACCTGCGCTACCTCGGGGACCTCTCCGGCGGCCAGATCATCCGCACCAAGATGTCGCGCACCTACGGATACGACACCGACGGCGTGCGCTTCTACATCTTCGACGCGATCGCCAAGCCCAAGCCGTACAAGGACGGCTACCGCGCCAAGATGGACGCTCTGCCGATCGACGATGCGGAATCCGAACGGTTCATCGCCGAGGTGGCCGACGCGTTCCGGCTGAACCGAGACCTGTTCGCCGACCTCGGCGGCCGGTTCGCGCGGAACGGAGCCGCAGTGTGAGATCGAGGACCGGCCCCGGCCGCCGGCGCGCGGACCGCTCCCCTGTCGGTCCGCAGGCGGGCCGTATGACGACGAGGGGGTTCGCCCTGCTCGTCGCCGTGCTCGCCGTGCTGGCGGCAGGATGCGGCGCATCCGGCGGCGCGGACACCGGTGGCGCGGGTGCGGTCACCGCCTCCATCGGCGAACTCGACCCGGAGCCGATCGGCCCGCCCCCGTCGCCGCAACTGCCCGTCACCGTGACCTCGGAGGACGGCGCGGAGGTGACGGTCACGAGCGCCGACCGCATCGTCGCGGTGGACCAGTACGGGACTCTCGGCGAGACGGTCTTCGCTCTGGGCCTGGGCGGCAACCTGGTCGGCCGCGACACCGCCACCGATTTCCCGGCCGCCGCCGACATCCCCAACGTGACCCCCGGCGGCCACTCGCTCAACGCCGAGGCCATCCTGGCGTTGCGCCCCACGGTGGTGCTGACCGACTCGAGCATCGGCCCCCATGCCGTGCAGGAGCAGATCCGTGCCGCGGGCATCCCGGTGGTCTTCTTCGACGGCGAGCGCACCCTGGACACGACCGCCGACATGATCCGCGACGTCGGCCGCACGCTCGGCGTGCCCGAGGCCGGCGACGCGCTCGCCGAGCGCACGCAGCAGCAGATCGACCAGGCGCTCGCCGCGGTGCCGGAGACGCAGGATCCGCCCACCATCGCGTTCCTGTACCAGCGGGGGGCGGCGATCTCGATGCTGGGCGGCCCCGGCAGCGGCGCGGACGACATCATCCGCGCGGTGGGCGGGGTCGACGCGGGCACAGCGTCGGGGCTCACCGCCGCCTACACGCCGGTCACCGCCGAAGCGCTCATCGTCGCCGCCCCCGACGTGATCCTCATGATGTCCGGCGGGCTCCAGTCGGTCGGCGGCGTCGACGGGCTCGTGCAGATGCCGGGCATCAAGCAGACCCCGGCGGGCGAGAACCGGCGGGTGATCGATATGGACGATGCGGTGCTCCTCAGCTACGGGCCGTCCACCGGCAAGGTGATCCGCGCCCTCACCGAGGCGCTCTACGGCGAGCAGGCCCGGTGACGGCGACCGCGGACCGCACCGCGCCCCCGGTGCCGGGGGCGCCGGGGACGCGCAATCCGCGCCGCCGGCGCACCGTGATCGTGCTCGCGACCACGGGCGTCGCGCTGGTGGTGCTGGCCGTGCTCGCGGCCTGCCTGGGCCAGGTGCCCGTGGACCCCGGCGAGGTGGTGGGGTCGATCCTGCACCGGGTCGGCATCGACTGGTTCGCCATGCCGGCCCACCCCAACGGCGACGCGGCACTGTGGGAGGTCCGCTTCCCCCGCGTCGTCCTGGCGATGCTCGTGGGCGCCAGCCTCGGGTGCGCGGGCGCCGTCCTGCAAGGCGTGTTCGCCAACCCGCTCGCCGAGCCCGGCGTCATCGGAGTCTCCGCCGGCGCGGCCGTGGGGGCGAGCTCGGTCATCCTCATCGGCGGCACTTTCTCGTCCAGCTGGGCGATCGCCGCGGCCGCGTTCGCCGGGGGCCTCGGCACCACCTTGCTGGTGTACGGGCTGGCGCGGGCCGACGGGCGCACCGAAGTGGTCACCGTGATCCTCACCGGCGTCGCGGTCAACGCCGTCGCCGGCGGTCTCATCGCGTACTTCACCTTCGTCGCCTCCCCCGCCGCCCGCGAGCAGATCGTCTTCTGGCAGCTCGGCACCCTCGGTGGCGCCGACTGGGACGCCGTCGGCGTGGTGGCGCCGCTCGCCGTCGCCGGAGTGGTCGGCTCGATGCTCCTGGCCCGCAAGCTCGACTTGCTGGCGCTCGGCGAGGGGCCGGCGCGGCACCTGGGCGTGGACGTCGAAAGGGTGCGCCGGTGGGCCATCGTCATCGTCGGCGTGCTCGTGGCCGCCGGCGTGGCCTTCACCGGGATCATCGCCTTCGTGGGCCTCGTGGTGCCGCACGCCTTCCGCATGCTCATCGGCCCGTCGCACCGCATGCTCATCCCGGCAAGCACCATCGGCGGCGCCGTGGTCCTGCTCGCCGCCGACATCGGCGCCCGTACCTTGGTGAGCAATGCCGACCTTCCGCTCGGCATGCTCACGTCGCTGGTGGGCGGCCCGTTCTTCTTCTGGTTGCTCCACCGCACCCGCAGGTCGCAAGGAGGGTGGTCATGAGGATCGCGGACGTCCTGCATCCCCGCCGCGCGCGGGCGGCCGCCAGCGAGGACGCGGCGCAGCTGCAGGCCGGCGGGCGGGTGCTGCTGCAGGCCCGCGGTCTGGGCGTGGCCCGCGGCGAGCGCGCGATTCTGGCCGACGTGGACGTGGACGTCACGGCCGGCGAGGTGCTGGCGCTGGTAGGGCCCAACGGCGCCGGCAAGTCCACCCTGCTCGCGGCGCTGTCGGGGGATCTTCCGCTCTCGGCGGGCAGCGCGGTCATCGACGGCAAGCCGGTACGGGACTGGTCCGCCCGCGAGCTGTCTCGGCGGCGAGCGGTGCTGCCGCAGCAGCATCGCGTGGGATTCGGCTTCACGGTGGACGAGATCGTCCGCATGGGGCGCGCCCCCTGGGCCCGCACCGACAGGTCGGTGGACGACGACGCGGTGGTCGCCGAGGCGCTGGACATCTGTGATGTGGCCGCTTTCCGCGACCGTTCTTTCGTGACGCTGTCGGGCGGCGAGCAGGCGCGCGTGGCGCTGGCCCGCGTACTGGCGCAGGAATGCCCCACGATCATGCTCGACGAGCCGACGGCGGCGCTGGACCTGCGCCACCAGGAGACGGTGATGCGGATCGCCGCGGAACGTGCGCAGGCGGGCGCGGCCGTGGTCGTGGTGCTGCACGACCTGGGCCTGGCCGCCGCCTACGCGGATCGCGTGATAGTGCTCGCCGGCGGCCGGACCGCGGCCGACGGCCCCCCGGACGAGGTGCTCACCGAGGCGCTGCTCAGCGCGGTGTATCGGCACCCGGTGGACGTGTTGCCGCACCCGCACGGCGGGCGCCCGCTCATCGTGCCCCGCCGCCCGGGCCACGGGCCGTCCCCGGAGGTCGGTCAGCCGGCGGTCGAACCGGCGAACTGGGCCGAGTACAGCCGCGCATAGGCGCCGTCGGCGGCGGCCAGCTCGTCGTGTGTTCCGGACTCGACGATCGCGCCGTGCTCCATCACCAGGATCAGGTCCGCGTCGCGGATCGTCGAGAGGCGGTGGGCGATGATGAAGCTCGTGCGGTCGCTGCGCAGCGCGCTCATCGCCTCCTGCAGCAGCACCTCGGTGCGGGTGTCCACCGAACTGGTGGCCTCGTCGAGGATGAGGATGGACGGCGACGCCAGGAACGCGCGGGCGATGGTGATGAGCTGCTTCTGGCCGGCGCTCACGTTGCCGGCGTCCTCGGTGATGAGGGTGTCGTAGCCGTCGGGCAGGTGCGCGACGAAGCTGTCGACGAAGGTGGCGCGTGCCGCCTCGAGTATCTGTTCCTCGGTGGCGTTCAGGTCGCCGTAGAGGATGTTGTCGCGGATCGACCCCTCGAACAGCCACGTGTCCTGCAGCACCATGCCGATGCGCGCCCGCAACGCGTCGCGCGGAATGTCGGTGATGTCGACCCCGTCGATGCTGATGGAGCCGGAGCGCAGTTCGTAGAAGCGCATGATGAGATTGACCAGGGTGGTCTTGCCGGCCCCGGTGGGGCCCACGATGGCGACGGTGCGCCCGGGCTCGACGTCCAAGGACAGGTCCTCGATCAGCGGGGTGTCCTCGTTGTAGCGGAAGGCGACGTCGTCGAAGCGCACGTGCCCGCGCACCGGGGCGCCGCCGAGGAACCGGGCGGCGGCCGAGTGGCGTCCGCCCTCCTCGATGGCCGTCTCGGGGGACATCTCCTCCGCGTCGAGGATTCCGTACACGCGCTCGGCGGACGCCAGGCCGGACTGCATCCGGTTGGCCATCGACGCGATTTGGTTGATCGGCTGGCTGAACTGGCGCGAGTACTGGATGAACGCCTGGACGCTGCCCAGGCTGATGGTGCCGTTCGCGATGCGCAGGCCGCCCACGACGGCCAGGACCACGTACATCAGATTGGACACCAGCGACATGATCGGCGAGATCATGCCGGAGAGGAACTGCGCGCCGAAACTGCTCTTCACCAAGGCGCTGTTGACCTCGGTGAACTGGCCCTCCATCTCCTTCTGGTGTCCGTACACGCGCACCAGGGCGTGACCGCTGTAGGTCTCCTCGATGTGGGCGTTGAGACGCCCGGTCTCCGCCCACTGCTGCCGGAACAACGGCTGCGCCTTCTTCGCGACGATGGTGACCAGCAGCAGCGACACGGGGATCGAGGCCAGCGCGATGAGCGTGAGCAGGGGCGAGAGGAAGAACATCAGGGCCAGCACGCTGACCACCGTGAGCGCCGAGGTGATCAACTGATTGATCGTCTGCCCCAGAACCGTCTGCATGTTGTCGACGTCGTTGGTGACCCGGCTGAGCACCTCGCCGCGCGGGGTGGAATCGAAATAGTGCAGCGGCATGCGGTGCAGCTTCTCCGAGACCTTCCGGCGCAGCCGGTACACGGTCTTCTGCACGACGGTGTTGAGCAGGTACGCCTGCGCCCACGACAGCGTCGCCGCCACCACATACAACGCCAGGATCAGCAGGATGATGCGGGTGAGCGCGTCGAAATCGATGCCGGCGCCGGGCGTGATGTCCATGTTCGCGACCATGTCGGCCTTGGTCATGTCGCCCTGGCTGCGCAGGATCTCCACGGCCTGTTCCTTGGTGGTGCCCGGCGCCAGGGTGCGGCTGATGGCGCCGGAGAACAGCACGTCGGTGGCGCGGCCCATGATCAGCGGGGCCACCGCGCTCATGCCGATCCCGATGACGGAGATCAGCAGCACGGTGAAGAACCGCAGCTTCTCCGGGCCCAGCTCGCCGATGAGCCGCCGGAAGGTCTGCCGGAAATGCTGGGGCTTCTGCGCCGCGCCGGCGGCGGCCCCGGGCGCCCCGGGCATGGCTGCTGGTGCGCTCACGGCTCCACCTCCGTCGGCTGCTGCGATTGGACGATCTCCCAGTACGTGGGGCATTCCACGACCAGGTCCTGGTGGCTGCCCACCCCCACGGCGCGGCCGTCCTCGAGCACCACGATCTGGTCGGACTGGGCGATACGGGCGACGCGCTGGCTGATGGTGATGACGGTCGCGTCGCCGCGGGCCTCACCCAGCGCCCGGTACAGCGCCGCCTCGGTGCTCAGGTCGAGCGCGGAGAAGGAGTCGTCGAACAGGTAGATGCGGGGGCGCCGCACCACGGCACGCGCGATGGTGAGCCGCTGGCGCTGGCCGCCGGAGAAGTTGGTGCCTCCCTGCGAGACCGGCGCCTCCAGGCCCTCCGACAGTGCGCGGACGAACTCATCGGCCTGACTGATCCGCAGGGCCTCCCACATCTCTTCCTCGGTGGCGTCGGGCTTGCCGAAGCGCAGGTTGGACGCGATGGTGCCGGAGAACAGGTACGCGCGCTGCGGCACCAGCCCGATGTGCTTGCACATGGCGTCCTGGTCCTGGAGGCGCACGTCGACGCCGTCGACGAGCACCGAGCCCGAGGTGACGTCGAACAGGCGCGGCACGAGCGACAGCAGCGTGGTCTTGCCGCTGCCGGTGCTGCCGACCACGGCCGTCGTGGTGCCGGGGATGCAGCGGAAATTCAGGCCCGAGAGCACCGGCTCCTCCGCGCCGGGATAGCCGAATCCGGCGTCCTCGAACGCGACGACGCCCCTGGGCGAGGACGGCGTCTGTGGTTCGTGCGGGTCGCGGACGGAGGACTCGGTGCGCAGCACCTCGCTGATCCGTTCGGCGCTCACCGCGGCGCGCGGCACGAGTACGGCCATGACCACCGCCATCATCACTGAGGAGAGGATCTGCATGACGTACGCGATGAACGCCGTCATCTGGCCGACCTGCATCTGGCCGTCGTCGATCAGGTGCGCGGCGAACCAGAGCACGGCGACGCTCGTGAGGTTGGAGATGATCATGATGGCGGGCATCATCAGGGCGAACAGCCTGCCCGCGGACAGTGCCACCGACGTGAGGTCGTTGTTGGCGGTGTCGAACTTGTCGCGTTCGAGCTGCTCGCGGACGAACGCGCGGACCACGCGCATGCCGGAGAGCTGCTCGCGCATCACCCGGTTGACCCCGTCGATCCGCGCCTGCATCCGGCGGTAGAGCGGCACCATCAGCGCCATGATCGCGGTGACCACGCCGAGCAGCAGCGGCACGGAGATCACGAGCAGCCAGGACAGCCGCGCGTTCTCGCGCAGCGCCATCACCACGCCGCCGATCGACATGATGGGGGCCGTGGTCAAGATGGTGGCGCTGATCATGACCAGCATCTGGATCTGCTGGACGTCGTTGGTGTTGCGCGTGATGAGCGAGGGCGTGCCGAACTGGGCGAACTCGCGGTCCGAGAACGTCGACACCTGGTGGTAGAGGCCGGAGCGCAGATCGCGCCCCACGCTGGTGGCGGCCTTCGCCGCGCAGTACACCACGCCGACGGCGCCGAGGGCCTGGGCGACGGTCACCAGCAGCATCAGCCCGCCGGCGCGGAGGATGAAATCCGTGTCGCCGCGGGCGATGCCGTCATCGATGATCCGTGCGTTGAGCGTGGGCAGGAACAGCGCCATCGCCGCGGCGAATATCTCGAGGACGACCACCCCGATCAGCAGCGGCGTGTACGGGCGCAAGTGCGTGCGCAGCAGTCGGAGCAGGCTCGCCCGTTCGCGGCGGCCCTTGCCGCGCGTCGCCTCGCCCTCGGCGGCGGGCCGGGCCGCGCTGGGGGCCGGGCTTTCAGATGCCATCGATGACAGACCCCAGCTTTCCGAGCAGCGTGCGGACGACGGTGGGATGCTGCCCCTCCGGTTGCTCGGTGCGTTCCGCCTCCGCGAGCGCATCGCGGACCAGTGCGGTGACGCTGCGGGCGTCGTCCAGGTCGACGTCGGTCACAGGGAGCTCGGCGACCGCGACGACGTCGTCGGGACCGGGGACCGGCTCCGTGCGCCCCGCCCGGTAGAGCTCCAGCCGCAGGGCGGTGCGTCGCACCTGGAAAGCGAAGTCGCGGCCGCCGTACGAGCCGAACCCGTGCGCGGCCGGGCCCGAGGAGAGGTCCTCGATGACGAACGACGATTCCGCCGCAGCGTCGTCGTCCGGCGGGGGGCCCGCCGCTGGATCGCCCGTGCTCATTCGTCTCCCAGCGTGCTCGTGTGCGGGGCGGAGTCGTCTGCGGCAGGCGCGCCCGTATCCTCGTGTGCGGGATCCGCGCGTCCTGCCCCGTGCAGCGCCTACTCCGTTTCGGTCACAGGCAGACTCTATGTGATCGCCGGCCGCCCCGGTGCACCGTCACCCCGGTCGGGACGGCCCGCGGCCCACCCGGAGCGCCGCGGCCGGTGCGGGCGGAGCGCCCCGGCGACGGCGGATTGTTCCAGCACACGGATTGTTCCAGCACACGGATGCAGGCGGTGACGACGATAGTGACCGGACACAGGTCCACTGACTCAGCGGGCGTGATGCGCGGCGGATTCCTCCCCCTGCGGGGCCGCCGCGCACCCGGAGCGGGACGCGTGGCCGCGGCCACCGCACTGGCCGCGGCGACGCTGCTCGCGCTCACCGCGTGCGGCTCGTCGGGCGGACGGCCGGACGTGCCCACGCGCGTGCCCGCCACGCCGGTGGCAGGCCCCGGCTCCGCGCAGGCGCCGGCAGGCGACGTCATCGTCGGTACCGCCGACGTGCAGGCGCTCGCCGTCGCCGGCGGCGACGGCGACGGTGACGGGCTGCTCGCGGTGCAGTCCGCCGCACCGTCGTCCATCGCCGTGTACGCGGTGGACGCGCCGGCCGACCCGCGGCGCGTCATCGAAGTCCCGGACGACGCGGCCCCGATGACGCGCGTCGCCGACGCGGACGGGCGGCCGGCGCCGCCGGTCGTCCTCGTGCCGGCGCCCGGCGCGCTGCTCCGGGTGGATCTCGCCACGGGCGCGACGGACACGGCGCACATCGACGGGGACGCGATCTCCGCCACGGGCCTGCCGGGCGGCGGTTACGCCGTCGGCACCGCGGACGGCACCGTGTACATCCTCGGCGACGACCTGTCGGTCGACAGGACCGTCACCGGCTTCGTCTCCGCGGACTCGCTGGCGGCGTCGGGTGACGCGCTGCTGGTGCTGGACGCGCACCAGACCTCGCTGACCGAGGTGGATCCGGCCACCGGGGAGCACGGCGCGGCGCTGCGCGTCGGCAAGGGGGCCACGCGGATCGTCTCGGACGGGTACGGGCGCGTCATCGCCCTGGACACGGACGGCGGGCAGATGCTCGTCTACGGGCTCGACCCGTTGATCAACCGGCAGCTCGCGCCCATCGGCGCGTCGCCGGCGGCGCTGGCGGCGGACCCGGCGCGCGGCCTGGTGTGGGTGACCTTCACCGGCACCGACGAGGTGGCGGCCTTCGATCTGTCCACCGGCGAGCCGGTGGAGAAGCACCGCTACCCCACCGTCGCATTCCCCACCTCGGTGGCGGTGGGCGCGGACGGCGCCGTGTACGTCGGCTCGGGCCGCGACGGCGGCGTGGCACGCATCAGCCCGGAGCAGATCCGATGAGCGGGCGGCTGTACGCGCTGGTGCTGCGCGCGCTGTTCCTCATCGACCCCGAGCGCATCCATCACCTGAGCTTCCGTGCCATCCGCGTGGCGACGGCGCTGCCGCTCGTCGGCCCGCTCATCGCGCGGGTGCTGTCCTCCCGCGACCCGGTGCTGCGCACGCGGGTGTTCGGCGTCGACTTCCCCGCTCCGCTGGGTCTGGCCGCGGGCTTCGACAAGAACGCCGAGGGGGTCGCCGCCTGGGGGCCGATGGGCTTCGGATTCGCCGAGGTCGGCACGGTCACCGGCCGTGCCCAGCCCGGCAACCCCGCGCCCCGGCTGTTCCGTCTCCCCGCCGACCGGGCACTGGTCAACCGCATGGGCTTCAACAATGAGGGCGCCGACGCGGCGGCGGTGCGGCTGCGGGCGCGCCGCGGCGGTGTGCCCATCGGCATCAACATCGGCAAGACCAAGGCGGTGCCGGTGGACGAGGCCGCCGACGACTACCGCTACAGCGCCGCGCTACTTGCGCCGTTGGCCGACTTCCTCATCGTCAACGTCAGCTCGCCGAACACGCCGGGGCTGCGGGACCTCCAGGCGGTGGACTCGCTGCGGCCGCTGTTGCAGACCGTGCTCGACGTCGCCCAGACGCCGGTCCTGGTCAAGATCGCCCCCGACCTGGCCGACGCGGACGTGGACGCGGTCGCCGACCTGGCCGTGGAACTGGGGCTGGCGGGGATCGTGGCGACGAACACGACCGTCTCGCGGGCGGGGCTCGCGACCCCGGCGGCCGAGGTGGAACGGATCGGCGCGGGCGGGCTTTCCGGCGCGCCGGTCGCGGACCGGTCGCTGGAGGTGCTCCGGCGGCTGCACGCGCGGGTGGGCGACCGCCTGGTGATCGTGTCGGTCGGCGGCATCTTCAGCGCGGAGCAGGCCTGGCAGCGGATCACCGCCGGCGCGTCGCTGCTCCAGGGGTACACGGGCTTCATCTACGGCGGCCCCTTCTGGATGCGGCGGATCCACCGCGGCCTCGCCACGCGGGTGCGAACGGCCGGGTTCACGTCGATCGCGGACGCCGTGGGCACCGATGCCGTGGACAGCGACAGCGCCTCGGCCCGCAGGGCCGATGATGCGGCGGAGACGGAAACGGAGGCAGGCCGATGACCGGAGGCACGGAACCCGCGGCCGGCAGCGGCGACGCGACGACCGAACAGCGGATCGCGGCCGCGCGGGCCTACATCGATGCGCTGGTGTCGCATGACGCGTCGGACGTGCGGCTCGCACCCGGCGCGGTGCGCTACGAGGTGGGCGTGAAGACGGGGCGCAGCGGTGCGCACATCGTCCGGAGCCTCGAGCGCGGTCCGCAGTTCCGGGTGATCTCCGGGGTCCGGGACGTCACCGCGTGGCGTGAGGGCGACACCGTGCGGACACGCTACGTCGTCGACACCTCCTTGCTCGGGCTGAACCTCGTGATCGCGCACATCACCGAGGAGTTCGAGGTGCGCGGCGACGGCGCGATCCACCGGATCGACGCGCACATCCGCCCCCGTCCGGGGCCGGTGTTCCGACGCCCGGGACGAGGGCGGATGAGCTGAGCGGGCGGATGGGCTGAGCGGGCGGAGGGGTTGAGCCCCGGAAGGCCCCTGCGTCAGTTCTGCTCGTAGGTGCCGACGATGTAGGTGCGGGCGATGGCATGGGAGAACAGGTTGAATCCCAGCACGGTCGGCGTGGCGTCGGCATCGAGGCCCAGGCTCTCCACGTCCACCGCGTGCACGGCGACGTAGTAGTGGTGCGGCCCGTGGCCGGCGGGCGGGGCGGCGCCGATGTATCGGGCGGCACCCGCGTCGCTGCGCAACTGGATCGCGCCGTCCGGCAGGCCGGAGCCGGAGTCGTCGCCCGCGCCGGAGGCGAGTGACGTGGTGGCGGCCGGAATGTCCGCCACCGCCCAGTGCCAGAATCCGGCGGCGGTGGGTGCGTCGGGGTCGTAGACCGTCACGGCGAAGCTCTTGGTTTCGGCGGGGAAACCCGACCATGCCAACTGCGGCGAGACGTCGTCGCCCCCGGCCCCCATGATCCCGCTGACTTGGGCGCGGGCCAGCGGTCCGCCGTCGGCCACATCCTCGGAGGTCAGGGTGAAGCCGGGCAGCTTCGGCAGGTCGTCATAGGGATTGCGGCTCATAGCGGTTCCTTCCATGCGGTAGGGGTCGTTCACGGTGGCGGGGTGCCTGCGGGACAGGTCTCGGGCGCTAGCTGTGCCGCAGGAAATGGTCCAGCACCCGGGTGCCGAAACGCAGCGCATCCACGGGGACGCGCTCGTCGACACCATGGAACAGCGCGGCGAAGTCGAGCTCCGGCGGCAGCTGCAGCGGGGCGAACCCGAAACACCGGATCCCCAGCGTGGCCAGGGCCTTCGCGTCCGTGCCGCCGGAGAGCATGTAGGGCACCGTCCGGCCCTGCGGGTCGTGCGCGAGGATCGCCGCGTTCATGGCGTCGACCAGGTCCCCGTCGAAGGTGGTCTCGTATGAATCGAGGCTGGTAATCCATTCGCGCTCGATGTCGGGGCCGAGGATCTCGTCGAGCTCGGCCTCGAACGCGGCGCGCCGCCCCGGCAGGATCCGGCAGTCCACCACTGCCTGCGCGGTCTGCGGGATCACGTTCGCCTTGTACCCGGCGGCGAGCATCGTGGGGTTGGCGGTGTCACGCAGGGTGGCGCCGACGATCCGGGCGATGCTGCCGAGCTTGTCGAGCCGCCCGGTGATGTCGTCGGCACCAGGGTCCAGGTCGTATCCGGTCTCGGACGAGACGGCGGCAAGGAACTCGGCGACCGACTCCGTCACCACCAGCGGGAACTCGTGCGCGCCGAGCCGGGCCACGGCAGCGGCCAGCGCGGTCACCGCGTTGTCCGCGTGCAGGAACGAACCGTGGCCGGGACGGGCACGCGCCGTCAGGCGCATCCAGCACAAGCCCTTCTCCGCCGTCTCCACCAGGTACAGCCGCCTGTCGCCGCCCGCACGCGACGGGACGGTCAGCGAAAAGCCGCCGACCTCGCCCACGGCTTCCGTGACGCCGTCGAACAAGTCCGGCCGGTGCTCCACGAGCCACTGTGCGCCGAACGTGCTGCCGGCCTCCTCGTCCGCCAGGAAGGCGAACACGATGTCGCGGGGAGGGACGACGCCGGCCCGCTTGTACTGGCGCGCCAGCGCCAGCATCATCCCGACCATGTCCTTCATGTCCACCGCGCCGCGGCCCCAGACGTAGCCGTCCTGCACCGCGCCGGAAAACGGGTGCACCTGCCAGTCGGCGGCCTCGGCAGGGACCACGTCGAGATGCCCGTGCAGCAGCAGGGCGCCCCGCTCCGGGTCCGCGCCCTCGAGACGGGCGAAAACGTTGCCGCGGCCGGGGGCGCCGGATTCGACGTAGGTGGTGGCGAAACCCGCGTCCTCGAGCTGCGCAGCCACCCACTCGGCCGCCTCGCGCTCCCCCATCGTCGTCTCGGGCTCGCCGGTGTTGGTGGTGTCGAACCGGATGAGCCGGCTCACCAGGTCGACGACCTCCGCCGCCGCGGCAGACGCCGCGGCCTCGGTGCCGTTGCCGGAAGGTTGTTCCAGTCCAGGATTGTCCGCGTCCACGCCCCCTTTCCTACCACCCGGGGCCGAGAGCGGCGCCCGCGCTCCGTAGTCGGCCACGCCCTGCCGCCGGCGACCACCGGATTTGGGATTCGCCTCGGGCATCGGTTACTCTGATCCGGCAGCAAGCGCAATCCCCGGCAACGGGGATCGGGCACAGCCGTCGCCGGTGCACAGTCGGCAACGATGGCAGGTGCCCGTTTTGTCTGCTGCGGTCGTCCACTGCTCGTGCAGGTGCGGGTCGGTCCAGGAAGGTCCATCTGGTACGTTGTGTGAGCACGGATGAGTGCGCAAGCGCGAGTGGCGGAATGGCAGACGCGCTAGCTTGAGGTGCTAGTGTCCTATTAATGGACGTGGGGGTTCAAGTCCCCCCTCGCGCACTCTGAGTTGAGACAGACGCAAACGGCCCCGGATCCCTGATCCGGGGCCGTTTGCGTTGTGCCGTAGGCGGGGAGCTGTGGCCCACGGTGGGAACCTCGTCGGTCTGCGAGCCGGGCTGCAACCCGCACACCGCTCCGCCACCCGCGGGCCGGTCTGCGCGCCGCACGCCGATTCACCTGGTTGTCCGCGGAGACGCGCTCGCGGGATGCGGAAGGACTCGCGTACTCCGCATCGCGCCGCTCGCAGCCTGCTGAACGGTGCGCACGCTCGGCACGGAATCGCCCGCGGGGCGCAGAACCGCTCGCGTCGGAAACAGCACCGCCCGCGGACGGTCGTGGTGCCGTCCGCGGGCGGTGCCGTCGCCGGAGTACCGGGCTTACCGGCCGTCGAACGCGTCGAGGATCGCCTGCGACGCCAGCGCCGCGGTGAGTGTGCCCGCCCGCACGCGCTCTTCGACGTCGCCGCGCGCGGCACGGACCCCGGGGTTGTGCAGCAGCCGGTCCAGAAGCTGCTCGTGCACCATCGACCACGTCCAGTCCACCTGCTGGCGTGCGCGTTTGGCCTCGAACTCGCCGGCGTCCCTGAGCACCTGGGCGTGCTGCTCGACGGTGTTCCAGAACTCGTCGATGCCCGTGCCCTCGCGTCCGCTCATGGTGATCACCGGCGGCTGCCACAGTGCGTCGTGCGGGTGCACCAGCGACAGCGCGCCGGCGAGCTCGCGCGCTGTGCGTTTGGCCTCGATGACGAACTTGCCGTCGGCCTTGTTGACCGCCACCAGGTCCGCCAGCTCCAGCACGCCCTTCTTGATGCCCTGCAGCTGGTCGCCGGTGCGCGAGAGTGTGAGGAAGCAGAAGATGTCGGTCATGTTCGCCACCGTCACCTCGGACTGGCCCACGCCGACCGTCTCCACCAGCACCACGTCGTATCCCGCCGCCTCCAGCAGGACGATGGTCTCCCGGGTGGCCTTGGCGACCCCGCCGAGCGTTCCGGCGGTGGGCGACGGACGGATGTAGGCCTCGGGGCTGGCGGACAGCCGCCCCATCCGGGTCTTGTCGCCCAGGATCGAGCCGCCGGTGCGGGTCGATGACGGGTCCACGGCCAGCACGGCCACCTTGTGCCCCTGCTCGATCAGGTGGCTTCCCAACGCGTCGATGAAGGTGGACTTGCCCACCCCCGGAACGCCGGTGATGCCGACGCGGTGCGCGCCGCCCGACTCGGGCAGGAGCTCCATCAGAAGCTCCTGTGCGAGGGCCCGGTGGTCCACCCGGGCCGACTCGACGAGGGTGATCGCGCGGGACAGGTCGGCCCGGCGGCCGTTCCGGATGCCTTCCGCCAGGGCGCCGACGTCGATGGCCGGGCGCGATGGTGCTGCAGACATCGGCCGGATCACTCGCCCCCGGCCGCAGCGTCGGTGAGTTCGTGGCCGAGCCGCGTGCCGAGCTTGGTCAGCAGCTCCGCCGCGGCGTCGGCGATGACCGTGCCGGGCGGGAAGATCGCCTCGGCGCCGGAGGCGTAGAGCTCATCGAAGTCGCCGGGCGGGATGACGCCGCCGACGATGACCATGATGTCCGGCCGGCCCACCTTCTCCAGCGCGGCGCGCAACGCGGGCACCAGCGTAAGGTGCCCGGCGGCGAGCGACGACGCGCCGATGGCGTGCACGTCGTTGTCCGCCGCCTGCTGGGCGACCTCTTCCGGCGTCTGGAACAGCGGGCCCACGTCGACGTCGAAGCCCAGGTCGGCGAATGCGGTGGCGATCACCTTCTGGCCGCGGTCATGCCCGTCCTGGCCCATCTTGGCGATGAGGATGCGGGGGCGCCGGCCCTCCGCCTCGGCGAACCGGTCGACCACCGCGATGGCGTCGGAGATGTTACCCACGGAACCCGCCTCGTCTCGGTACACGCCGGAGATCGTCTTGATCTCCGCCTGGTGCCGACCGTAGACCTTCTCGAGCGCGTCGGAGATCTCACCGCCGGTGGCCTTGGCCCGCGCCGCCTTGATGGCGAGGGCGAGCAGGTTGTTGCCCAGACCGTCGTCGCCCGCGCGCTCGGATTCGGCGGCGGCGCGGGTGAGGTCGGCCAGCGCCGCGTCCACCTCGTCCTGGTCGCGGTCGGCGCGCAGCCGGGCGAGCTTGTCCAGCTGCTCGCGGCGCACCTGCGAGTTCTCGACCTTGAGCACCTCGATCTGCTCGTCCGCGTCCACGCGGTACTTGTTGACGCCGATCAGCGGCTGCCGGCCCGAGTCGATGCGGGCCTGGGTGCGGGCGGCGGCCTCCTCGATGCGGAGCTTGGGGATGCCCTCGCTGATGGCCTGCGCCATGCCGCCGGCCTCCTCGACCTCACGGATGTGCGCACGCGCCCGCTCGGCCAGCTGGTGGGTGAGCCATTCGACGTAGTCGGAGCCCGCCCACGGGTCGATGGGCCGCACCGTGTTGGACTCCTGCTGGATCAGCAACTGGGTGTTGCGGGCGATGCGCGCCGAGAAGTCGGTGGGCAGCGCCAGCGCCTCGTCGAGCGCGTTGGTGTGCAGCGACTGGGTGTGCCCCTGGGTGGCGGCCATGGCCTCCACGCAGGTGCGGGCCACGTTGTTGTAGACATCCTGGGCGGTGAGCGACCAGCCGGACGTCTGCGAGTGGGTGCGCAGCGAAAGCGACTTGGGGTTCTTGGGCTCGAACTGCGCGACGAGCTCGCTCCACAGCAGCCGCGCCGCGCGCAGCTTGGCGACCTCCATGAAGAAGTTCATGCCGATGCCCCAGAAGAACGACAGGCGCGGCGCGAACGCGTCGATGTCCAGCCCGGCGTCGAGCCCGGCGCGGATGTATTCGACGCCGTCGGCGAGGGTGTAGGCCAGTTCCAGGTCGGCCGTGGCGCCGGCCTCCTGGATGTGGTAGCCGGAGATGGAGATCGAGTTGTACTTGGGCATCTTCGTCGACGTGTACGCGAAGATGTCCGAGATGATCCGCATCGACGGCTTGGGCGGATAGATGTAGGTGTTGCGGACCATGAACTCTTTGAGGATGTCGTTCTGGATGGTCCCGGCCAGCTTCTCCGGCGGCACGCCCTGCTCCTCGGCCGTCGCCACGTACAGGGCGAGGATCGGCAGCACCGCGCCGTTCATCGTCATCGACACCGACACCTTGGACAGGTCGATGCCCTCGAACAGCTCGCGCATGTCCAGGATCGAGTCGATGGCCACTCCGGCCATGCCCACGTCGCCCTGCACGCGCGGGTGGTCGGAGTCGTAGCCGCGGTGGGTGGCCAGGTCGAAGGCCACCGACAGGCCCTTCTGGCCGGCCTTGAGGTTGCGCCGGTAGAAGGCGTTGGACTCCGCCGCGGTCGAGAACCCCGCGTACTGGCGGATGGTCCACGGCTGGTTGACGTACATCGTCGGGTACGGGCCGCGCAGGTACGGCGCGGCGCCCGGGTACGAGTCGAGGGGGTATCCCGCGGCGACGGCCTCGTCGCGGTCCGCGCGGGTGTACACCGGCTTGACGTCGATGCCCTCGGGCGTCGACCAGGTGACCTGCTCCGCGGAGTAGCCGTGCGCCTCGGCGCCCGCCCGGATCATGCCGGCGGCGTCGCCGGCGCCGGGCGTCTCAGCGGCGCCGGGCGCCTCGAGTGGGACGTCCGCGAACGAAGGAACCTGTTGCGTGTCGGTCATGCTCACTTCACTCCCAGCGCGTCGAGGAGGCCGGCGAGGGTCTCGACGGCGTCGATCTTCATGGTCAGGAAGCCGTCCGGGCGCTCCCCCGCCTCGTGCGGCCATGCCTTCTCCGGCCCGGCCAGCAGGACCTTGCCGGCCCCGGCCGCACGCAGGGCGGCCGCGGTGGCCGGCGCCTCGTCGGCGTAGCGGGCGTCGGTGCCGCAGATCACGGCGACGGCGGGCGCCGTGTCGCCGAGCGATGCGAGCGCGTCGCTGAGCGAGTCCGCCGTGACGGTGCCGGTGCTCTCGGCGGCGATGCCGCCGGAGGCCAGCAGGTTCGAGGCGAAGCTGGTGCGCACGTTGTGCTCGGACAGCGGCCCGAGCGCCACGAGCACGGCCCGCGGCCGGGCGCCCTGCGCGGCGAGGTGCGCGTCCGAGCGGTCGCGCAGCGCCTCGAACGGGGCGGCGTAGCGGCGGACCCCGGCCAGCCGCGGCTCTCCCGGCGCCGGCACCGGCTCGTCGAGGTTCGGGAACTCGTTGACCCCGGTCACGGCGGTGGCCCGGTGGGCGATGTCCGCCTCGCGGCGCGTGGCCAGGGCGTCGATGCGTCCGCCGAGGGACCCCGACGCGACGCCCGCGCGGAAGCCGCCGTCGGCCTCGATCCGCTGGAAGTCCGACCATGCGATGCGCGCGAGGTCGGCGGTGAGCGACTCGACGTACCAGGACCCTCCCGCAGGGTCGAGCACCTGGCCCAGGTGCGACTCTTCGAGCAGCAACAGCTGCGTGTTGCGCGCGATGCGGCCGGCGAACGACTCGGAGGTGCCGAGCGCGCCGGCGGGCAGTGCGGCGTCGAAGGGCAGCACGGTGACCTTGTCCGCCCCGCCGACGCCGGCGCCGAACGTGGCGAGCGTCGTGCGCAGCATGTTCACCCACGGATCCCGGCGGCTGAGCATCGCGGCCGAGGTCACCGCGTGCTGCGGCGCCGCGCCGGCCTCCGGCGCCCCGAGCACCTGGGCCACCCGCGCCCACAGGCGGCGCGCGGCGCGGAACTTGGCGATGGACGCGAACTGGTCGTCGGTCGCCGCCAGCCGGAAACTCGATCTGGCCGAGGGCGGCAGCGGTCGTGAGCCCGCGCGCGGTCAGGTCGCGCATGTGCTCGACGCCGGCGGCGATCGCCGCGCCGAGCTCCTGCGCGTCGGAGGCGCCGCGGTGGTGGAAGGCGGTGCCGTCGACGGTGACGGAGCGGATGGCGCCGGGCGCGCGTGCGCGTCCGCGGCGAGCACGGCCAGCGCGTCGGCGCCGGTGCTCTCGCTTCCGGAGGTGAACAGGTCGCTCAGCGGCGCCGCCCCCAGGCTCGCGCGGACGGCGTCGGGACGCTCCGCGGGCGCGTCGTCGAGCAGGGCGAACAGTGCGCGGGCCGCGTCGGCGGTCGCGACTCCCGCATCGAGGGCCACCGGGGCCAGATCGAGGTGCACGCCGCGCAGCACTGCCGGGAGGTCGCCCGGAGCGATCTCCCCGGGGCCCATCGCCAGCGTGACCGCGCTGACGCCGTTCGCCAGTGCGTCGAGAATCCGTTCGTTCAGTGCCGCAGCACCGGCCGCGTCGTCGCTGCCGCCGCCGAAGCGTGCGTCGACCAGCCAGCCGACGGTGACGTCGCGGGTGGCGTCGCCGCCGCGCACGTAGGGGAAGCCGCCCGGCAGGGGCTGCTCGGGCCGCTCATCGGCCGCGGTGTAGAGCGGCGCCACCTCCGCGCCGTCGTACGTCGTGGCCCGGAGAAGCTCTTCCGGGCCCGCGGGCAGGTCCGCGGGGTCGATTCTGCGCCCCTTCGCGAGCACCGCCGCGGCCGCTGTGCGCCACGCGGAGTAGCCGGGGTCGTCGGGTGCGCTCACCGTCGCGCCGGTCGTCGAATCCGTCATTTCGCCGATGTTAGTCGGAGTACCTACTGTCGCCCTCCCCCGGTCTCGCTTCCGGTGGAGGGCGCGTACGCACGAGTTTTGTTACCGGCGGGTAGATGATCCGGGCGGGCGATGCCGCGTATTCTTGTCGATCGTGGATTCCCCCGGGCTCGAGCGGCGTTGCGCGCGTGCCGCCCCGTCGCCGGCGGCGCGGGTCCGTGCCGGGCTGTCGCCGCGGACGCCGGCCGGCCGCCGCCGCATCGCCGCGCTGGCGTTCTTCGCGACCGTCGTCGTCGCGCGGCGGTGCTGGGGCCCGGGTTGTCGCCGGATTCGCTGGCCGGGTGGTCCGCGGGGCGGGCTGGTGGTTTCCGGTCGTGTTCGTGGCGGTGCACGCTGTGGTGTGCACCGCTCCGGTGCCGCGCACCGCGTTCACCGTCGCGGCGGGCGTGCTGTTCGCGCCGCTGTGGGGCGTGGTCCTGGCGCTGACGGGCAGCGTGCTCGCCGCGCTGATGACGCTGCTGGCGGGGCGGTCGCTCGGCCGGGACGCCGTCCACGCCCGGCTCACGCATCCGGCCGTGCGGCGGGTCGACGAGCGGCTGCGCCGGCGCGGCTGGCTCGCCGTCGGATCGCTGCGCCTGATCCCGGTGGTGCCGTTCTCGGTGCTCAACTACTGCTGCTCGGTGTCCGGGGTGCGGGTGCTGCCCTTCCTGGCGGCCACGGTGGTGGGCAGTCTGCCGGGGACGGTGGCGGTCGTGTACTTCGGCCACGCGGTGAGCACCGGCGGCGACTGGACCTCGCTCGCCCTCACCGCGGCGGCGGTCGGTGTCGGGGTGCTGGGTCTGATCGTCGACGCGCGGCTGGACGCGGGGGCGGTCCGGTCCGGCCGGGAGGGACGCGATCCGGCGTCAAGCGGCGTGGCTTGATCCCAGTCAGTCAAGGCATCTGTCTTTACCGCACAGAGTTAAGGATGTAGGGTTGACTCAGGCGGCAATGGTATGGCCGCCTTCGCCCGCGTCCGCCGGGTGGGCCGACACGTTCCGGGAGGACCTCGACGATGTTCGTTCTCACCGTAGACCAGCGGCGCAGCCGGCGTGACAAGGATCGCGTCGAGGCCCTGCTGCCGGAGGTCAACAGAGCCCCCCTGCTGCGGCGGTTCGAACGCACCGCCGGCGACGAGGTGCAGGCGGTCACGGACAACCCCCGCCTGGTGGTGACGCTGGCCCTCGACCTGCTCCGCCGCAAGCACTGGAGCGTCGGCATCGGTATCGGCGCAGTGGACCTGCCGCTGCCGGAGAGCACGCGCGCGGGCCGGGGCAGGGCGTTCGAGGCGGCGCGGACCGCGGTCGAGGCAGCGAAATCGGCCCAGGTCCCCGTCGCCGTCGCCGGCCCGGACGCCGCCAGGGCCGAATCGGCGCAGACGGCGATGGTGCTCACCGGCCTGGTGATCGTACGGCGTTCCGCGCAGGGCCACACGGCAGTGGGACTGATGGATCGCGGACTCACCCAGTCCGAGGCGGCGGAGATTCTCGGCATCACCAAACAGGCGGTGTCCCAGCGCCTGGCCACCGCCGCATGGCAGCCGGAGGTCGCCGGCCGGGTCCTCGCCGAGCGCATGCTGCGGGAGGCGGACCGGTGATCGCGGCGGCGCTCTCCCTGCTCGGCGCGATCGTCGTGGCGGCCGTCATCGCGCGCATCCCCGGTCTGCGGCGGCCCGGGGCGACGGCCGCCCTGGGCGCATTGACGGTGGCGCTGCTGGTGGCCGCGGCGCTGTGCGCGCGGGCGGCCGGGTCGGTGACAGGCGCCGCGCAGGTGGCGGCGTACGTGCTCACGGTCGCCGCGGCCGCGCTGTCCGCGGACGTGATCGTGCGGACGGTGTTCGACGTGGGGATGGTCCGGCGCTGGGCGAGCGCCCCGCCCCCGGCGGACCGGGAGGCGAGCGATGCGGCCAGTACCGATGATGCCGTCCGTGTCGATGATGCCGCCGGGGCGACCGGCACCGACGACTCCGCCGACGCAGGCCGCCCCGGCCCTTTGCGCGGCGGCCTGGCCATCGGGGTGCTCGAGCGCACCGCAGTGACGGTGGCGGTGCTCGCCGGCTGGCCGGGCGGGATCGCCGTCGTGCTGGCCGTCAAGGGCCTGGCGCGCTATCCGGAGCTGCGCGAACCCGACGCCTCCGAGCAGTTCATCATCGGCACCTTCACCAGCGTGCTGTTCTCACTCGCCGTCGCGGGAGTCGGGATCATGCTGGTCCGGTAGTTCCCGCGCACCGCCGGCCGACGCAGAACCGGACGATGCAGAACCGGAGGACGGCGGGCCGGGGACGGAGGGCCGGGGACGCGGCCGGGGCGCGATCTGCGCCGCCGCCCCCTCCACGGGGTCCACCGGGGTCCGGGCCACGGCCTCCGCGGCGGCCACCGCCTCCGCGACCGCGGGATCGCTGGCCGTCTCGAACCAGTGCGCCACGTCCTCCCAGTCCTCGTCGACCCCGGGCTGTTCGCCTTCCGGCGCGGTCGGCTCGAACCGGAACGTCCCCTGCGCGTCGGGGGCGCCGAGCTGCTGCGCGAACCCCTTGAGCGCGGCGCCGTAGTCGCTGGGCACCACCCACACCTTGTTGGCGTCGCCGCGGGCCATCTCCGGCAGCGTCTCCATGTACTGATAGGCCAGGAGCTCCGGCGTGGGGCGCCCGCGCTTGATCGCCGCGAAGCGCTTCTCGATGGCCTTCGCCTGGCCCTGGGCCTTGAGGTAGGAGGCGGCCCGTTCGCCCTCCGCGTAGAGGATCTGCGACTGGCGCTCCGCCTCCGCCTCGAGGATCGCCGCCTGTTTCGCGCCCTCGGCGGCCAGAATCTGGCTCTGCTTGTTGCCCTCGGCCGTCTTGATGGCGGACTCCCGCTGGCCCTCCGCGGTGAGGATCATCGCGCGCTTCTCGCGGTCGGCCTTCATCTGCTTCTCCATCGACTCCTGGATCGACGGCGGCGGGTCGATGCTCTTGAGCTCCACACGCGCCACGCGCAGCCCCCAGCGGCCGGTGGCCTCGTCGAGCACCCCGCGCAGCTGCCCGTTGATGGAGTCGCGGGAGGTGAACGTCTCCTCGAGCGTCATCCCGCCGACGACGTTGCGCAGCGTCGTCGTGGCCAGCTGCTCCACGCCCTCGATGTAGTCGTTGATCTCATAGACCGCGGCCTGCGGGTTGGTCACCTGGAAGTAGACGACCGTGTCGATGGACAGGGTCAGGTTGTCCTCCGTGATCACCGGCTGCGGCGGGAACGACACCACGCGTTCACGAAGGTCCACGCGGGCGCGGACCCGGTCGACGAACGGCACGAGGAACGTCAGCTGGCCGGAGATGGTGCGCGAATAGCGGCCCAGTCGCTCGATCACCGCGGCCTGCGCTTGCGGCACCAGCGTCACGGACTGGACGACGAGCACCACCACCAGCACGACGACGATGATGAGCACGATCACTGCTGCGGGCATCAAAGCTCCTTGAAGACGATGGCGGTGGCGCCGTCGATGCGGAAGACGGTCACTTTCTCTCCCTCGGGGTAGCTGGTCTGGGGGTCGAGCGGCCGGGCCGTCCAATCCTCGCCGCCGAGCCGGATCAGCCCGTCGTCGGTGCCCACCGCGCGGAGCACGGTGGCGTGCCTGCCCGGCAGGGCGGCGGTGTTCGTGGGGTGCTCGGGCGGGCGGCCGAACCGGCGCAGCAGGAACGGCCGCAGCCCCAGCACGAGTATCAGCGACACCGCGGCGAAGATCAGCGCGTCGCCCCACACCGGCAGGTCGACGAGGGCGGTGACGCCGGCCGTGCCGAGAGCACCGCCCGCGATCATCAACAAGAAGAGGTCGCCGGTGAGCGCCTCGGCGCCCGCCAGCAGCACAGCGGCCGCGAACCAGATCAACGCAGTCACACCACCATCTAACCAAAAACCGGCCGGTCGACGGGGGCCGCGGCGTCCGGGCGCACGGGCCCGCGGCGGATCAGTCCGGTTCGGTGACGAAGTCGATGAGCCGTTCGACGGCTCCGATCAGCGGCGTTTCCAGGTCGCGGTAGGTGGACACGGCCGCGTTGACCCGTCGCCACCCGTCGGATGGTGTGCCCCAGCCGAGTTCGCTGCACACGCCCGTCTTCCAGTCCGTTCCGCGCGGGATCGTCGGCCACGCGCGGATTCCGACCGCGGATGGTTTCACGGCCTCCCACACGTCGATGTACGGGTGCCCGGTCACCAGGACGTGCGGCCCGAGGTTCTGTGTCATCCGCGTCTCCTTGGAGCCGTCCACCAGATGATCGGCCAGCACGCCCACACGCCGGCCGCGCGCGGGAACGAAATCGGCGAGCCGCTCGCCCAGGTTGTCCAGGCCCTCGATGAACTCGACCACCACGCCCTCGACGCGGAGGTCGTGCCCCCAGACCCGTTCCACCAGTGCGGCGTCGTGCACGCCCTCCACCCAGATCCGGGCGGCGCGGGCGGTGCGTGCACGCAGCCCCTCCACGCGCACGGATCCCGACGCGGACGTGGCGCCCTGCGGACGTGACGGGCGCGCCGCGGGCATGACCAGGGTCACCGGCCGCCCGTCGATGAGGAAGGCGGACGGGCGCATGGCGAACAGCCGGGTGTTGCCGCGCGCGTCCTCGAGGCGGACGAACCGGCCGTCGTAGGTCTTCTCGAAACCGACCACGGCGCCGCAGTACCCCGACGCCGCGTCCTCGGCCACCAGGCCGCGTTCCGCCGCCACCTCCGGTGCCGTGCGGGACTTCTTCCTGGCGTGCCCGGCGAAGATGTCGCCGCCATACATGTCGCTCACGGCATCCGAGGGTAGAGCGGCCGACGCGGCGGCGCGCCGCGACACGCGGAACAGCCGTTATCCTGGTGTGATCATGAGCGATTCACCACGTCGTAGCGGCAAGCCCCGGCGCCCGGGCCCACCGTCCACCCCGCCGCCGGAAGGCCATCCGTCCGTGACCCTGGCGCTGTGGGCGGCGCCCTGGTTGCGGGGGGCCGCGGCACCGGACCACGTGATCGAGGCGCTGGCGCAGTGGGCGCCGATGCACCTGGCGGTGGCGGCGACGGAATCCGTCGCGGCGACGACGGGCCTCGCCTGGCCGCAGGACACCGTGGGCGCGGGGCCGGTCGCGCTGCTCGGCATGCTGCGCCGGCTCGGCGACGGCCTCCGACTCGAGGTCGTACTGCCCGTCGCCGGCGACAGGGGCGCCGTGGCCCGCGGCACCGACTTCGCGGCGACGGCCACCGAGGCCGGCGAGGGGCTCGTGCTCCACCGCGGCATCGAAGGGACGGGCGCATGCACGGGGTGCATCGGGCTGGTGCCGTTCCGCGATTCCGGGGACGTGCTGCGCTGGGTGGCCTACGACGCGGGGTGCCGCGGAGTCCCCTCGGCGCCGCCGGCGGTCGGTGAGTCGCGCCATGCGCTGCGTGAGGCGGTGCGCCGCGCGACCGACCTGCTCGGCGGCCAGGATCGCGTCGGCGCGGCGGGAGCACAGGCCCAGCGCGCCGTCGCCGCGCACATCGCACGCGCCGGACTGCACGTATTGCCCCCGGCCACCCCGCAGCGCGACGCGGAGACCTTCCATTCGGCCACGACCGTCGCCGCGATCCTGCGCACGGCGGAGGCGGTCGCGGCCGGATCGCCGCACTCCGCGACGGCAACGAGTGCGCGGGATGCGAGCCTGCGGGAGCTGGCGGGGGCGGTGCGCTCCGCGCGCCTGGCCGCCACGGCGCACGCCGTCGCCGCGTTGCAGGGCAGTGGTCCGCCGCCGGGCACCGCGGGCGAGGCGGCCAGGGCCCGCGCATCGCGGACTGAACGCCGCCACTGACCGTCGTTTTCGACGGCCCTTCCCCTGGCGCCGGCCCGCCGCAGAGGTGGACCGGCCGGCCCGGCCTGACTAACCCGCGCCGCGCGGCGGCGGCGCGGTGGCCCCGCAGCAACCGACTGCGCAGGCGGCCCCGTTGCGGGTACACCCGTACTGGGGCACGCTCCCCGACCGGCGCGGCGCGGCGCCGTCCAGGTGCTCGCGGACGAGTTCGACGATCATCTGCGCCATCCGCGGATCGGTGCCGGGGGTGGCGGCCCGGCCGAAAGCCAGGCCCAACCGTGCGGCGTGGTCGCGGGCCTCGGTGTCCAGGTCCCAGATCACCTCGAGGTGATCGGACACGAACCCGACGGGGCACACCAGCACGCCGTCGTGCCCGCGTGCCGCCACGTCGTCGAGGTGGTCGCAGATGTCGGGGCCGAGCCACGGGATGTGCGGCGGGCCGGACCGCGACTGCCACACCACGTCGTGCTCGTCGACGCCCGCGGCCCGCGCCACCAGGCGTGCCGATTCGGCGACCTGACGGCTGTACAGGCGGCCGCCGTCGGCGGGCGGGCCCGCAGCCTGGTCCGCCGCATCAGGCACCGAGTGGGCGGTGAACACCAGGCGGGGACGCTCGGCACCCAGCCTGCCGAGGGCCGCGAGCACAGCATCGGCGAACGCGGCGATGAACAGAGGGTGGTCGTGGAACTGCCGCAGGCGCACCAGCTCCGGTGCGCGGTCCCCCGCGGCGGCGCGGGCGCGGGCGATGTCCTCCTGATACTGGCGGCATCCGGAGTAGCCGCCCCACGCGGAGGTGGCGAACACGAGCGCCCTGTCGACGCCGTCGGCGGCGAGGCCTGCCACGGCGTCCTCGAGCATCGGATGCCAGTTGCGGTTGCCGAAATGGACCGGCAGGTCGATTCCTTCCGCACGCAGGCGGTCTCGGACGGCGTCGATGAGCGCCCGATTGAGCGCGTTGATCGGTGAGACGCCGCCGAAGTGCAGGTAGTGTTCCGCGACGGCGTCGAGGCGTTCGGGCGGTATGTTCCGCCCGCGCGTGACGTTCTCCAGGAACGGACGTACGTCCTGCGGCCCCTCGGGGCCCCCGAACGATGCGACGAGCAGGGCGCGCGCGCCGGGCTCGCGCACCGACGACTCCCCCGATGCGCTGGCCATGCCGGTCAGCCGATGGTGGCGTGGAAGCCGCCGTCGACGTAGACCACGGAGGCGGTGGTGCCGGGCAACCAGTCGGAGAGCACGGCGGCGACCGTCTTGGCGACCTTCGACGGATCGTCGACGTCCCAGCCGAGCGGCGCCGCACGGTCCCACATCTCGTTGAGCCGGGCGAGTTCCGCGCCGGGCCCGGTCGCGTCGCCCGCGATCGCCTTGGCCGCGAGGGTCTTGACCGGGCCGGCCGCCACCAGGTTGGAGCGGATGCCGCGGCCGCCGACCTCCTTGGCCACGTACCTGTTCACCGATTCGAGCGTGGCCTTGGAAACGCCCATCCAGTTGTAGAACGGCATCGACCGGGTGGGGTCGAAGTCCATGCCCACCAGCGACGCGCCGTCGTTGAGCACCGGCAGCAGCGCTTTGGCCAGCGCCGCATACGAGTACGCCGAGACCTCGAGCGCCTGGGAGACGTCCTCCCAGGGCGCGTCGAAGAACCCCGCGCCCAGGCAGCTGCGCGGCGCGAAGGCGATCGAGTGGACGACGCCGTCGACACCCTCGGGGGCGATCTCGCGGACCCGGTCCGCGAGCGATGCCAGGTGCTCGGGGTTCTGCACGTCGAGCTCGACGGCCAGCGGGACGTCCTCCGGCAGCCTCTGGGCGATCCTGTCGATCAGCCGCAGCCGGTTGAAGCCGGTGATGATGACGCGGGCGCCCTGTTCCTGGGCGGTCTTCGCCACGTGGAATGCGATAGACGCATCGGTGATGATCCCGGTGACCAGGATGGTCTTGCCGGCGAGCAGTCCTGCCATGCGGTGTGCGCCTCCTGCGCTGCGGTGTGTGCGGGGCGGGCCGCGTCGCGGCCCGCCGGTGCCGTGCGGGGTTCCGGTCCCCCGGTCAGTGTCCCATGCCGAGTCCGCCGTCGACCGGGATCACCGCGCCCGAGACGTACGCGGCGTCGTCGGAGGCGAGCCAGCTCACTGCGGCGGCCACCTCGTCGGTGCGTCCGGCACGGCCGAGCGGCACGGCCTCGACGATGGCTTTCTTGTGCGCGTCTCCGAGCACCGCGGTCATGTCGCTGTCGATGAAGCCGGGGGCCACGACGTTGGCGGTGATGGAGCGCGAACCGAGTTCGCGGGTGAGCGACCGTGCCAGGCCCACCACGCCGGCCTTGGACGACGCGTAGTTGATCTGGCCGGGGCCGCCTGATTGCCCGACGACGGAGCCGAGGAAGATGAATCGGCCGAAGCGCTTGCGGAGCATGGGGCGCGAGGCGCGTTTGGCCACGCGGAACGCGCCGGTGAGGTTGGTGTCGACGACGCGCTGGAACTGCTCCTCCGACATACGCATGAGCAGCGTGTCGTCGGTGATGCCCGCGTTGGCGACGACCACCTCGACGGGGCCCTGATGCTCTTCGACCTCGGTGAACGCGCGGTCCACCGAGTCGGAATCGTCGACATTGCACACGACGCCGAACAGGTCTTCCGGCACGCCCGACCCGCGGTGGGTCACCGCCACCCGGTGTCCGTCGGCCACGAGCCGGCGGGCGATCGCCAGGCCGATGCCGCGATTGCCGCCGGTGACCAGGACGGAACGGCCCTGCGCGTCAGTAGGACTCTCATCGGTCTTCGCCATGGTGACTCACCCTACCCATCGGTATCGGCGCGGCGAAACCGTGGGCGGCGCCGTGCACAGCCGTCACTATCCGGGTCGTCACGGGAGCCGCCGGCCCACGACGAGCGAACCGGCCGCCGCGGCCAGCACGAGCGCCGAGCCCAGCAGCAGCCAGGGCCGCGAAGCGTCGCCGCGTTCGATCTCGTAGCCCAACTGCGTCTGCAGCGTGTCGTAGACGCTCTCCAGCTCGCCGAGGCTCGAGGCCCGGAAGAAGGTGCCCCCGGACAGCTCCGCGATCTGCTTGAGCGAATCGTCGTCCACGGGGACGTTGATGCGCTGTCCCTCGATGTCGACGTACCCGTAGGAGGTGCCGAACGAGATCGTCGACACCGGCACGCCCACCTTCTTGGCCTGGCGGGCCGCGGTGAACGCGCCGCGCGGGTCGTCGAGGCCCTGCGGAACGGTCTGGGTGCCGTCGGATTCGAGGACGATCCGCGCGGGCGGAACGTTGTCGCCGCCGCCCAGGCCGGCGGCGAAGTTCTCGATCGCCTGCAGGGAGGTGAAGATCGCCTCGCCGGTGGCGGTGCGCTCGGCCAGCTGCAGGTTGTCGATGGCGGCGACCACCGACTGCCGGTTGGTGGTGGGTGAGACGAGGACCGACGCCGTGCCCGCGAACGACACCAGGCCGAGGTTGATGCCGTCGGGCAGCTCGTCGACGAAAGACTTGGCGGCCTCCTGCGCCGCCTCGAGCCGGCTGGGCTGCACGTCGGTCGCCTCCATCGACAACGACACGTCGATGGCCAGCATCACGGTGGCCCTGTTGCGGGGCACCTTGTGGTCGGCGGTGGGCCCGGCAGCGGCGATGGTGAGGCCGGTGAGGCCGAGCACCAGCAACGCCGCCGGCAGGTGGATGTACCACTTGCGACGCTGCGGGGTCACCGCGTCGAGCATCTCGAAGCTCGCGAAGCGCAGCGCTTTGCGCCGGCGCCGCAGCTGCACCGCGATGTACGCGGCCGCCACCATCGCCACCGCGATCAACCAGAGGAGCCACCACGGGTGGACGAAACCGGACAGGCTCACAGCGCGCCCCCCGCCCCCGGCGCAGCGGTGGCCATCGCCCCGGCGTCGAGACGCCGCCGTGTCGCGACGAACCGGGCCGTGTCCGCCATCCAGTCGCGGTCGGTGCGCAGCCGCAGCAGCGGGGCGCCGTTGCTGCGGAAGACCCGGGCGACGAGGTCGCGGTGGGCTGCGGACGCCGCGGCGAAGTCCGACCGCACTTTCGCAGTGGTGGTGAACTCGCGCGTGCGGCCGGATTCCGGATCGCGCAGGACCACGGTGCCCACGTCGGGCAAGGCGATGTCACGGGGGTCCAGGACCTCGACGCCGAGCACGTCGTTCGCGGCGGCGATGCCCCGCAGCGGCCTTTCCCAGTCGGTGTCGCCGAGGAAGTCGCTCACCACGACGACGAGGCCGCGCCGGGAGCGCCGCCGCCGGAGGGACTCGACGGCCCCCGCCAGGTCTCCCCGCACCCCGTCTGCGGGACGTTTCGTGGTGGCGATCGTGCGCAGCAGTGTCCGTGCGTGCACCCGGCCGCTGCGTGCCGGGATGCGGATCCGCTGGGAACCGGTGTCGATGACGGCGCCGATCCTGTTGCCGCCGCGCAGGGTCAGGTAGGTGATCGCGGCGCATGCGGCGACCGCCAGGTCGCGCTTCTCGCAGTGCGCTGTACCGAAGTCGAGGCTGGCGGACAGGTCCACCACCAGCGAGGTTTCGAGCTCGCGGTCGGCGATGGGCATGCGCATGTGCGGCACCGTGGTGCGCGCGGTGACCGACCAGTCCATCAGGCGCACGTCGTCGCCCGGTTGGTATTCGCGCGCGTCCCCGGGCTCGGTCCCCGGGCCCGGGATGAGCCCGTGGTAATCGCCGTGCAGCAGCCCGTCGAGGCGCCGCCGTACCGTGAGCTCCAGCGTGTGCAGGGCCGCGCTGAGCGCCGGGTCTTCGAGTTCACCGCGCGCGAAGGACGGCGGACCGCCCCGTGCGGCCGCGCGGGGGTCCCGCCCCGTCAACGCCGGGGACCGGCGTCGGCGGCGGGCGGCGCCGCGGGCGCGCCCTGCCCGTACTGCGCGGGCGCCGGCTGGGCGGGCGGCGTCTGCGCGGCCGTCACCTGCGGCAGGGGTACCGCGCTCATGACCTTGCGCACGATGTCCTCGGCCGAGACCTCGTCCGCGAGCGCGTCATAGGTCAGCACCAGCCGGTGCCGCAGCACATCGGGGACCACCTCGACCACGTCCTGCGGCACCACGTAGTCGCGCCCGCGGACCAGCGCGAGCGCGCGCGCCGCGGCGATGATGCCGAGGGTGGCGCGCGGCGAGGCGCCGTAGGCGATCCATTGCCCCACCTCGTCGAGCCCGTGGTCCTGCGGGCTGCGGGTGGCGGTGATCAGTCGCACCACGTAGTCCACCAGCGCGTGGTGGACGAACACCGTCCCCACGGCCTCCTGCAGGCGCACCAGGTCTTCCGGGGCGAGCACGCGTTCCGGGACCGGCGCGACGCCGCCCATGCGGTAGACGATCTCGCGCTCCTCCTCCGGCGTCGGATAGCCCACGAGCACCTTGAACAGGAAGCGGTCCCGCTGCGCCTCCGGCAGAGGGTAGACGCCCTCGCTCTCGATCGGGTTCTGCGTGGCCATCACGAGGAACGGCAGCGGCATGGGATAGGTGGTGCCGCCGATGGACACGTGCCCCTCCGCCATCACCTCCAGCAGAGCGGACTGCACCTTGGCGGGGGCGCGGTTGATCTCGTCGGCCAGGACGAAGTTGGCGACGACGGGCCCCAGCTCGGTGTCGAACTCCTCGCGGCCCTGCCGGTAGATGCGGGTGCCGAGCAGGTCGGTGGGCACGAGGTCGGGCGTGAACTGGATGCGGGAGAAATCGCCGCCCATGACCGTGGCGAACGTCTCCACTGCCAGCGTCTTCGCGATGCCGGGCACGCCCTCGAGCAGCACGTGGCCGCGGGCGAGGACGGCGACGAGCATCCGCTCCACCAGGTGGTCCTGGCCGACGATCACGCGCTTGATCTCGTACACCGCGCGCTCGAGCATCGCCGTGTCCGCGGGCAGCCCGGCGGCGCGGCCGCCCGCGGCGCCCCCCGCCTGCGCCTGATCCGCAGTTCCCTGCCCGGTCATGTCATGGCTCGCCACCGGTGTCCCGCCCTCCTGATTCGCTGCGCGCGCGGGGATTCCGCACGCCTGAACGCCGGCCGTGCGCGGCGGCGAGGGGCGGCGCGGCCGCCGTCCGTCACCTGATGGTCCGTCACCCGATCATGCGCACCGCGTACGGCTGTATCCCGGACCACCGTACCGGTGCCACCCGGACCACGCCGCCGGAGAACGGCGCCTCGAGCATCTGCCCGTCCCCGAGGTACAGCGCCACATGCTGGCTGCCGCCGGGCCCCCAGAAGAGCATGTCGCCGCGTCGGGCCTGGTCGACGGGCACCTGCTTGCCGGCCGTGTACTGGTAGCCGGAGTACTTGGGCAGCGAGATCCCCACGCCCGCAAAGGCGTAGACCATCAGGCCGGAGCAGTCGTAGCCGACGTTCTTGTAGTCGCCGTAGGTGTCCGCCACGCCGCCGTCCCGCACGCCCAGCGTGGGCCCGTTGGCGTTGCCGCCGCCCCAGGAGTACCGCACCCCCAGCTGCGACATGCCGCGGTCGATGACGATCTCGATCTTCTGCGCGGCGGACTTGCTCGCCACCGCCGTGTCCACGGTCCCGGTGAGGTTCCCGTTCTTCTGGCTGGCGGCCACCGCGTCGGCGGCGGCCTGGGCCGCGGAGTCGGCCGCGGCGCGCGCCGCGGCCTCGGCGGCGGCCTTGCGCGCCGCCTCCTGGGCGGCACGGGCCGCAGCCTCCTCGGCCTGGCGGCGGCGGTCCCATTCCTCGTAGACCGCGCGCTGCGACTGCAGCCCCTCGACGTTGTTGCGGGCGGCCGCGAGCTCCTCCTCCGCCTGCTGTTTGTTCGCCTCGATGCGCGCGCGCTCGGCGGCCTGCTGCTGCGCTGCGTCCTCGGCCTCGGCGATGGCCTGCTTGGCCGCCTGCTCCTTCCGGCGGGCGTCGTCGGCCGCGGCGTCCGCGCGCTGCTTGGCCGCCTTGTTGGACGAGACCTGGTTGGCCTCCTGGGCGCGGGCGCGCTGCAGGTCCACCATCGCGTTCTCGAACGCCTGGCGGACCACCTCCATCAGGCGTGCGCGTGTCAGAACGTCGTCGGGGCCGTCCGATCCCAGGAACATCGTCAGGGAGCCCACGGGCGCGCCCTGTTGGTAGCCGGTCGACACGTACTGCTCGAACTGCTCCTGGGCGCGCTGGATCGCCGCCCCGGCGTCGGACAGTTGCCGCTGCGCGGTCTGCACTGCGGCGGCCGCCTCTGCGGCGATGGAGCGTGCGCGTTGCAGGTCGACGAGCGCCTTGTTGGCCGCCTCGCGTTTGATCTGCACGCGCCCGATGAGGTTCTGCAGGTCCTGGTCCGCTTGCGCGATCCTGTTGATGAGTTCGCTGACGTGCCCCACGCCCTGCGTCACCGCGCCCGCGGCGTCGCGCAACTGCGCGTCCGACGGGTTGGGCGGCGGGGGCGGCACGGCCATCGACATCCCAGGGGAGCTCAGCAGCATCGCGCCGGCGACGAGCAGGCCCGCCCCCACGCGTGCGTGAGTCCGGAACGGACGAGGATGGTCATCAGATCGCGCAGCGCTCGATCCCTTACGTCCCACGAAGTTCTCCCTCGGTTTCGCCGCGCCGCGCACCGGGCGGCCCGGGTACGCGGCGGCGGCAGCGAGCGCGGGGCGCTTCCCTTCGCTCCGCACATCCCGGATGCGGTGGTGGCCCGGGCCGGCGCGTCGCGGGCCCACCAGCGGACGCACTGTTTCCGCTGACGGTCTTTCCGACGCGCCGACAGGACTCCCATACGCAACATCCGTGCCAGTAGCACCGTACGACAGATCGCGTCCCATAGTGAACTTCTGTCACAAATATCAGCGATGTAATACGCGAAACCTCAGGTGGTGGCGGGTGGACGGACGCTGCGAGGCGGCCGGCGGCTCAGCCGCGGGCGCGGCGCACGTTGAGGACTGTGCCGCCCGCCACCACGAGCACGACGAGCGCGAGCAGGACGGCGGAGACGGCCGTCCAGGGGAAGGGGTCCTGCCCCACCTCGTCGACGAACCGCTGCGCGGAGACCGTCAGCTCCGGTGACCGCGGATGCTGCACGGCGTTCTCCGCGGACTCGAGGGTGAACCTGCTCAGCGAGTCGCTGTAGGTGCCGATCTGCGCGGGGCTCAGGGTGAGCACGGTGCCGCCTTCGGATTCGCCGACGGCGGTCGACAGGTCGCGCAGGCGCTCGGGATAGGCGATGGGGCTGCCGAGCTTCATCCCCCACTGGTCGTGCGGGACCACGACGACGGACAGGTCCAGCCCGTCGTGCTGGGCGTCCGAGACCACGGCGCGCAGCCCGGGCGCGACGTCCGCGTACTCGGGCGGCACGGAAACGCCGTCGTCGGCGACGTCCCGGATCACCTGCTGCACCGTCATCCCCGCGAGGGTGTCCGAGGTGTAGTCGGCAGAACTCATCGGCGACCCTTCTCCGTGATCCTTCTCCGGCGTCAGCGGAGCATGACACGGTGAGTCTAGGGTCCGGGGTCCGATGCCCCGTCAACCGACACGCTCCGGGGCGGCGGAACGCGCGGTTCCGCCGCCGCCCGACACCCGGTCCTTCCGGCTGCCAGCACGTAGTACGCCCGTACTGTTAGACTGGCGGCGAGCCGAGGCGCGCCCCGCCGTGCGGCCGCGGAGCCGGCGCACAGGGCGGACTGGCAAGCCCGTTCCGGTCCAGGAGACGCCACCCGCGTCGGCGACGCCCGCCGCCGCGAGACGCCTCCGCATCACGGACGCACATCACGGACGGGCGGCGCACGCGACTCGCGAAACCGCCGGTGAGACCCGCAGGCGGTGAGCATCGATGACGAGTGGAGCGCACGTGAGCACAAGTAACGATACGTTAGGCGCCCGCGGCACGCTCGAGGTCGGAGACAACTCCTACGAGGTCTTCCGGCTCTCGGCGCTGCCCGGCACCGCCAAACTCCCCTACTCGCTGAAGGTCCTGGCCGAGAACCTTCTGCGCAACGAGGACGGCAAGAACATCACCGCCGACCAGATCCGCGCCATCGCCGCGTGGGATCCGACGGCCGAGCCGAGCGTCGAGATCCAGTACACGCCGGCGCGCGTGATCATGCAGGACTTCACCGGCGTGCCCTGCATCGTCGACCTGGCCACCATGCGCGAGGCGGTCGTCGCGCTGGGCGGGGACCCGGACAAGGTCAACCCCCTCGCCCCGTCGGAGATGGTCATCGACCACTCGGTGATCCTCGACGTGTTCGGCCGCGCCGACGCCTTCGAGCGCAACGTGGAGCTGGAGTACCAGCGCAACGGCGAGCGCTACCAGTTCCTGCGCTGGGGCCAGGGCGCCTTCGACGACTTCAAGGTGGTCCCCCCGGGCACCGGCATCGTGCACCAGGTCAACATCGAGCACCTCGCGCGCACGGTGATGACACGCGGCGGCCAGGCGTACCCGGACACGTGCGTCGGCACCGACTCGCACACCACGATGGTCAACGGCCTGGGCGTGCTCGGCTGGGGCGTCGGCGGCATCGAGGCCGAGGCCGCCATGCTGGGCCAGCCGGTGTCGATGCTGATCCCGCGGGTGGTCGGCTTCAAGCTGACCGGCGAGATCCAGCCGGGCGTCACCGCGACGGACGTGGTGCTCACGGTCACCGAGATGCTGCGTGAGCACGGCGTCGTCGGCAAGTTCGTCGAGTTCTACGGCAACGGCGTCGCGGAGGTGCCGTTGGCCAACCGCGCGACGCTGGGCAACATGAGCCCCGAGTTCGGCTCCACCGCCGCGATCTTCCCGATCGACGCCGAGACCATCGACTACATGCGGCTCACCGGGCGCAGCGAGGAGCACCTGGCGCTCGTCGAGGCCTACGCCAAGGACCAGGGCATGTGGCACGACCCGGAGAACGAGCCCGTGTTCTCCGAGTACATGGAGCTGGACCTGGGCACCGTGGTGCCCTCGATCGCCGGCCCCAAGCGCCCGCAGGACCGCATCCTGCTCAGCGAGGCCAAGCAGCAATACCGCAAGGACATCACCAATTACGTCGCCGAGGGCACCCCGGTGGTCGACGGCGTGCCGTCCACCCCCATCGAGGTGGCCTCCGCCGAGCGCGGCACCTTCACGCTCGACCACGGCGCCGTCGCCGTCGCGGGCATCACCTCGTGCACCAACACGTCGAACCCGTCGGTGATGATCGGTGCGGCACTGCTGGCCCGCAACGCGGTGGACAAGGGCCTCACCAGCAAGCCCTGGGTGAAGACCAACATGGCGCCCGGCTCGCAGGTGGTCACCGACTACTTCGAAAAGGCCGGCCTGTGGCCGTACCTGGAGAAGCTCGGCTTCTACCTGGGCGGATACGGCTGCACCACGTGCATCGGCAACACCGGCCCGCTGCCGGAGGAGATCTCGAAGGCGGTCAACGACAACGACCTGGCCGCGACGGCGGTCCTGTCGGGCAACCGCAACTTCGAGGGTCGCATCTCCCCCGACGTCAAGATGAACTACCTGGCCTCCCCGCCGCTGGTCATCGCCTACGCGATCGCCGGCACCATGGACTTCGACTTCGAGTCCGACGCCCTGGGGCAGGACAACGAGGGCAACGACGTGTTCCTCAAGGACATCTGGCCGTCCACCCAGGAGATCAACGACACCATCAAGTCGGCGATCAACAGCGAGATGTTCACCAAGTCGTACGCCGACGTGTTCAAGGGCGACGACCGCTGGCGGAGCCTGCCCACGCCGGAGGGCAGGATCTTCGACTGGAACGACGAGTCCACCTACGTGCGCAAGGCGCCGTACTTCGACGGCATGACGGCGCAGCCGCAGCCCGTCGGCGACATCGCCGGCGCGCGCGTGCTGGCGACGCTGGGCGACTCGGTCACCACCGACCACATCTCCCCCGCCGGCGCCATCAAGTCCGGCACCCCGGCCGCGCAGTACCTCGAGTCGCACGGCATCGCCCGCAAGGACTTCAACTCGCTGGGGTCGCGGCGCGGCAACCACGAGGTCATGGTCCGCGGGACGTTCGCCAACATCCGTCTGCGCAACCACCTGCTCGACGCCATCGTCGACGGCGGCGTCAGCGGCGGCTACACGCGCGACTTCACCCAGGACGGCGGCCCGCAGGCGTTCATCTACGACGCCTCGGTCAACTACCAGAAGGCGGGCACGCCGCTGGTGGTGCTCGGCGGCAAGGAGTACGGCTCCGGCTCCTCGCGCGACTGGGCGGCCAAGGGCACCGTCCTGCTGGGGGTCAAGGCGGTCATCGCCGAGTCGTTCGAGCGCATCCACCGCTCCAACCTCATCGGCATGGGCGTGATCCCGCTGCAGTTCCCGGCGGGCGAGTCCTACACGTCGCTGGGCATCGACGGCACCGAGACCTTCGACATCGCGGGCATCACGGAGCTCAACGAGGGCACCACGCCGGCCACGCTCAAGGTCACCGCGACCAAGGCCGACGGGTCCACGGTCGAGTTCGACGCCATCGTGCGCATCGACACGCCCGGCGAGGCGGACTACTACCGCCACGGCGGCATCCTGCAGTACGTGCTGCGGAACATGGCCGGCGCGGAGGCGTGATCGCACCGCGTTGACCACCGCAGACGCGGCCCCGCCCGGCACCGGGCGGGGCCGCGTCGCGTTCCACGGGATCGCCTGAAGGCGATCCCGTGACGCACGTACTGTTTGATTGCCTATGATCGGGGGGTGCCCCGAGTCAGCGAAGACCACCGCGCCGCACGGCGCAGCCAGATACTCGACGGCGCCCGGAAGTGCTTCGCCGAGTACGGATACGAAGGCGCCACCGTGCGCCGGCTCGAGGACGCCACCGGCCTGTCGCGCGGCGCGATCTTCCACCACTTCCGCGACAAGGAGGCGCTGTTCCTGGCGCTGGCCGAAGACGACGCCCAGCGGATGGCGGACACCGCGGCAGAACAGGGGCTCGTGCAGGTCATGCGGGACGTGCTCACGCACCCCGAGCGTTTCGACTGGCTGGCAACACGCCTGGAGATCACCCGGCGCCTGCGCACCGACGCGGACTTCCGCCGGCGGTGGTCCGAGCGCTCCGGCGAGCTGAGCGCCGCCACCGGCGAACGACTGCGCCGCCAGAAGGCGGCGGGCAGGTTGCGCGACGACGTCACCGGCGAGGTGCTGCAGGACTACCTGGAGCTCGTCCTCGACGGCCTCATCACCCGGGTCGCCGGCGGGCACGACGCGGGCAACCTGGCGCGCGTGCTCGACCTGGTGGAGGAGTCGGTGCGCAAGCGCGACTGACACGCCGTGCGGGCGCCGGTCACGCCAGCGAGATGAGCTCCGCGTACTCCTCGGACCAGTGGTCCTCGGTGCCGTCCGGCAGCAGGATGACCCGCTCGGGGTCGAGCGCCTCGGCGGCGCCCGGGTCGTGCGTCACCAGCACCACGGCGCCCTCGTAGGTGCGCAGCGCCGCCAGCACCTGCTCACGCGAGGTCGGATCGAGGTTGTTCGTCGGCTCGTCCAGCAGCAGCAGGTTGGCGGCCGAGGACACGAGGCCGGCCAGCGCCAGGCGGGTCTTCTCGCCGCCGGAGAGCGTGCCCGCCGGCTGCTCGAGCTGCGGGCCGGAGAACATGAACGCCCCCAGCAGGCCGCGCAGGTCCTGCTCACCCGCGTCCGGCGCGGCGTGGCGGATATTTTCCCACACCGACGCGTCGTTGTCGATGGTGTCGTGCTCCTGGGCGAAGTAGCCGATCTTGAGGCCGCGCCCGGGGTCGATGCTGCCGGTGTCCGCCTGCGCCGCCCCTGCGAGGATCCGCAGCAGGGTGGTCTTGCCCGCGCCGTTGAGGCCGAGCACCACCACGCGGCTGCCGCGGTCGATGGCCAGGTCGACGCCGGTGAAGATCTCCAGCGAGCCGTAGCTCTTGCCCAGCCCCGCGGCCATCAGCGGCGTCTTCCCGCAGGGGGCCGGCGCCGGGAACTTGATGTGCGCGGTCTTGTCGGCCACGCGCACCTCGTCGAGCGACTCCATCATCTGCTCGGCCCGCCGGACCATGTTCTTGGCGGCGACGGCCTTGGTGGCCTTGGCGCCGAGCTTCGCGGCCTGGGCTTTGAGCGCGCCGGCCTTCTTCTCCGCGTTGGCGCGTTCGCGGCGGCGACGCTGCTCGTCGGTGGCGCGCGCGTCGAGGTACTTCTGCCAGCCCATGTTGTACACGTCCGCCTCGCCGCGCACGGCGTCGAGGAACCAGACGCGGTTCACCACCGCCTCGAGGAGGTCCACGTCGTGGCTGATGACGATGAGACCGCCGTCGTGGTTCTGCAGGAAGGTGCGCAGCCACGCGATCGAGTCGGCGTCGAGGTGGTTGGTGGGCTCGTCCAGAAGGAGCGTCGTGCCGGACTTGCCGCCGCTGCCGTCGGAGGCGGCGAACAGGATGCGGGCCAGCTCCACGCGCCGCCGCTGGCCGCCGGACAGGGTGCGCAGCGGCTGGTCCAGGATGCGGTCGGGCAGGCCCAGGCTGTGGCAGATGCGCGCGGCCTCCGACTCCGCCTGGTATCCGCCGAGCGAGGAGAAGCGGTCTTCGAGCTGACCGAACTTGCGGATGGCGCGATCGCGAGCGGCATCGTCCACCAGCTCGGCCATGAGCACCTGCTGCTTCTCCATCGACCGCATGATCTCGTCGAGCCCGCGGGCGGAGAGAACGCGGTTCTTCGCGATGGTGTCGAGGTTGCCCTCACGCGGGTCCTGGGGCAGGTACCCCACCTCGCCGCCGGCGGCGACCGCGCCGGCGTAGGGCTCGCCCTCGCCGGCGAGGATGCGCAGCGTCGTGGTCTTGCCCGCGCCATTGCGGCCGACCAGCCCGATGCGGTCGCCCGCCTGCACGCGGAGCTGGTCCCCGGGGGCCGTCAACAGGGTACGTACGCCCGCGCGTACCTCGAGGTCGGTGGCGGTGATCACGTACTGAATGCTCCCTACTGCGTTGCCGGGCGGGACTGCCTGTCCGAGCGGGGCCGCGCTACCGGATGCACCGGTGGCATCGTGTGGAACGGGGCCACCGGGCGGAACGGGATGTGCACCGTGCACTGCACGCTGCACGCTGCACGCTGCTGACTGCACGCCACACACTGCTGACTGCACACTGCACACTGCACACTGCACACTGTGCGACGCCCTGCGCTCGGCCGATGGTCCATGCTACCGGTCCATCCCGCTGCCGGAGCGTCCGCACCGTGTGACCTGCGCCCCAGCGGGCGGCGAGCCACGGCCGGGAACTAGGGTCGGAGCATGGCCCTCGACGAGAACCCTGCACCCCCCTCCCGCTCCGCCGGCCGCGCCGACCTCACCGGGCGGACCGCCCTGGTCACCGGCGGGAGCCGGGGCATCGGGCGGGCGATCGCCGCGGAGTTCCTGGCCCGCGGCGCGTCCGTAGTGGTGACCGCCCGCAAGTCCGGGCCCTTGGACGAGGCTGCGGCGGGGCTGCGCGCGCAGTACTGCGGCGGCGCGACCGCCGGCTCGCCCCAGGACAGGGTCCTCGCCGTCGCCGGCAACACCGGGCACGACGAAGACCGTGCCGCGACGGTCGCCGCGGCGCTCGAGCGCTTCGGCAGCCTCGACATCCTCGTCAACAACACCGGCATCAACCCCGTGTTCGGTGCGCTCATGGACGCGGACCTGGGCGGGGTGCGCAAGATCTTCGACACCAACGTCGTCGCCGCGCTCGGGTACGTGCAGGAGGCCTACCGGGCCTGGATGGGCGAGCACGGCGGTGCCGTGGTGAACATCGCCAGCGTCGCCGGCCTGCGGTCGTCGGGCGTGATCTCCGCCTACGGCGCGTCCAAGGCGGCCCTCATCCGGCTCACCGAGGAGCTCGCCTGGCAGCTGGCCCCGGCGATCCGCGTGAACGCGGTGGCGCCCGGCGTGATCGACACGTCGTTCGCGAGCGTTCTCGTGGGCGACGATGAGCAGCAGGCGGCGCGCAAGTACCCGATGGGCAGGATCGGCACCCCCGAGGATGTCGCCCGGGCCGTCGCGTTCCTGGCGTCCGACGACGCGGCGTGGCTGACCGGCGACACGGTGCGCGTGGACGGCGGGCTGCTCGCCACCGGCGGCATGTGACGACGGTGCCGACCGCCGGGAGCGCCGTCGACCTTGCCGTCGTGGGGCTCGGTCCGGCCGGCCGGGCGCTCGCGCATCGCGCCGCGGCGCGCGGCCTCGACGTGGTCGGCATCGATCCACACCCCCACCGCGGGTGGCGTGCGACATACGCGGCGTGGGTGGACGAGGTGCCCGGCTGGGTCGGCGACGACGTCTGGCGGGCTCGTGTTCGGCGGCCTCGCGTGCACGGCGTCGGGGAACGCGTGCTGGACCGCGCCTACGGCGTGTTCGACAACTCCGCGTTGCGCCGGCGCCTCGACCTGTCCGGCGTCCGGGTGATCGCCGGGTCGGCCGAGCTCCCGGCACCATCGGCGGCGACCGTGCGATCGGTGGCCCTGCGCGACGGCGCCCGCATCGACGCCCGCCGGGTGATCGACGCCCGCGGGGTGCGGCCGAGTCCGGCGCTGGCCGAGCAGACGGCGTTCGGGGTCGTGGTGTCGGCCGACGTCGCCGCACCGGCGCTCGGAGACGGTGATGCGTGGTTCATGGATTGGCGGCCCGACAATGCCGCAGAACACGGTGCTCCCCCGTCGTTCCTGTACGCCATGCCGCTCGGCGACGGCACCGTCCTGCTCGAGGAGACCTGCCTGGTGGGCCGCCCCGGCCTGCCGCTGGGCGAGTTGCGCCGGCGTCTCGTCGCACGACTTGCCGCCCGCGGAGTGAGGATCCCCGCGGGCGGCACGGTCGAGCGGGTCCGCTTCCCCGTCCAGGCGCCGAACCGGGCCGGGGCGGTGCCGGCGTTCGGGGCGCGGGCGGGGCTCATGCACCCCGGCACCGGGTACAGCGTCGCGGCGTCGCTGTCGGCCACGGATGTCGTGGTGGACGCGCTCGTCGACGATCGCGATCCGTCCAGGGCGCTGTGGCCACGGTCCGCGCGTGCGGTGCGGGCACTCCGGGAGATGGGGCTGTCGGCGCTGCTGAGCCTGGAACCGACGGCGACGGCCGGGTTCTTCGACGCCTTTTTCGCACTGCCGGCCGACCGCCAACGCGCCTACTTGTCCGGCCGCACCGACGTCGCCGGAACAGCGGCCGCGATGTGGTCGCTGTTCCGGACGGTCGATCCGTCGGCTCGTCGGACTCTGGCGCGCGCCGGTGTCCGACGGGCGTGAGTCAGCCGCCGAGTGAGCCGGTGGAAATCCACGCCGGCGGCCGCCCCAGCGATCCGGTCGCAGCCGGGGCACCGCCCGGGATCGGCGTGCCGTCGAGGTCCGCCGGCTGATCGAGGCCCAGGTTGTCGAGCACGGTGGGCGTGACGTCCGCGATCGTGAGCGTGTCGTCCACCGAGCCGGCCTTGTAGCCGGCACCGCGTGCGATCACGAACGTGGCGCCCTCGGCGTCGCTTTGACCGCCGTGGCCTCCCTCGGGCCTGTGCCCGTGGTCGGACGTGACGATGATGGCCCACTGTTCGCCGGTGGCCTCGCTGCGGGCGTCGACGGCGTCGACGATCGTGCCGACCTGGGCGTCGACGCGTTCGAGTGCGGGCTCGTACTCGGAGCCCGCGGTACCGGAGGAGTGACCGGCGCCGTCGACCTGGTCGAGCTGGGTGAAGACGAACTCCGGCCCGTTCGCGGTGATCTCGTCCGCCACGGCCTCCGCGGTGGCGGCGTCGGTGGCCGCACCGTCGCCTGCGGACGGCGTGGTGACGACGACGTCTGCTGCGGGATCGCCGGATCCGGCGATGGTGGCGATCCCGCCCCACGTGGAGATGGCGACGGTGCGCATCTGCGGGTTCCCGGTCTCGATGCGGGTGAAGACGCTCGGATACTCGGCGTAGTTCGCACCCTCGAACGAGTTGTCCACGACGCCGTGCTTGGTGTGCCATACACCCGTGAGGATCGTCGACCAGGACGGTCCCGAGATCGTCGGGTGCCCGAGGATCGACGACCGGCCGCTGGTGCCCTCGGCGATCAGTCGGTGCAGAGTGGGCGTGTCCGCGGCCTTCACCTGATCGAGCATCGTGCCGTCGAGGCCGATGACGACGGTGTTGGTCACCTGCGGGACGGCCGCGGACGAGCCGGGTGCAGCGCCGCCGACTCCGGCGGACGCGGTGGTGAGACCGGCGGCGAGTGTGGCCGAGGCCAGCAGGAGGGGCAGGGTTCTGAGCATGCGGTTTCTGGTCACGGCGGTCATCATCGACCGGATCGGGCCGATCGGACCCGCTCGGCCGTCAGGATCCCCCGATGTTCGTGGGGCGTTCTCTTCGTGTACCCCGAGTTTCATTGCCGGACACCGGATCCCGCTGGAATCAGTGCGGAATGGATGTGAGCGTCAGCGGCGCATCGCCCGCAGGTACCGCACCGTCCATCGCCGTTGGACCGCACGCGCGGCGGGGCCACCGATGCGCGTGAACCAGCGACCGGGCCTGGAGAATGCGGTGACCACGGCGTGGACGGATCCGTCGGGGCGGTGCTCGACGCAGAAGCGCTCCTCCCCCGACTCCGGGTGTCCCGCCAGGGTGCCGTAGGCGAAACCGCGCCGGGCGGGTTCATCGATCGTGTAGACGACGCGGCACGGGATCCGGAATCCGTACCAGCGCAGAAGGATGCACATGCCCTGCGCTGGCGGGCCGGGCGCCTCCACGCGCAGACCTGCCCGCCGATGGACCTTCCACCGCGTAAGCGCATCGGACGCGGCGAGGAACGTGTCCTCGCCGCGCCCGATGCACAGCGACTCCCGGATGTGCCGGTATCCGGCGGGCAGCTCGCCCGCAGTGGCCCCGACCTCCGGGTACGTCAGGGCTTCAGATCGTGAAGCCGAGCGCACGCAATTGCTCGCGGCCGTCGTCGCTGATCTTGTCGGGGCCCCACGGCGGCATCCACACCCAGTTGACCTCGACGTCCGGCGCCAGGCCGCTGCGCACCAGCGCCGTGACGGTCTGGTCCTCGATGATGTCGCTGAGCGGGCACGCGGCGGAGGTCAGCGTCATGTCGAGCTTGACGATGCCCGTCTCCTCGATGGCGATGTCGTAGACGAGGCCGAGATCGAAGACGTTGACTCCCAGCTCCGGGTCCACAACGTCACGCATGGCCTCCTCGACGTCGTCGAGCGACGGAGCCGATCCGGCAACCTGGCTTTCGGTCATTGTCCTGCCCTCCGGTGGGTGCTGGTTTCTCGCGATTCTAGGTCTTTCACGGAATGGCGTCCGTGCGGTGTCGTCATGCCGGGGTCATCGCGTCGGGGTCATCGCGCCGGCACGCCGTCGGAGGCCGCGCCCGCACCGCTTTGGACGACGGCGTCCTTGAACGCCATCCAGCCGAGCAGCGCGCACTTGACGCGCGCCGGGTACCGGGACACCCCGGCGAACGCGACGCCGTCGCCGAGCACGTCCTCGTCCCCTTCGACTTTACCCCGGCTCGAGACCATCTCCTGGAAGCTCTCGACCACGCTCAGGGCGTCGCCGAGCGGCATGCCGACGATCTGGTCGCACAGTACGGACGTGGCCGCTTGGCTGATGGAGCAGCCCTGGCCGTCGTAGGAGATGTCGCGGACCACGGCCTGCTCCGGCGAGTCGCCGGCGGGCTCCAGGTGGACGCGCAGGGTCAGCTCGTCACCGCAGGTGGGGTTGACGTGGTGCACTTCGGCGTCATAGGGCTCACGCAGGCCCCGCCCGTGCGGATGCTTGTAGTGGTCCAGGATCACCTCCTGGTACATCTGCTCCAGTCTCATCGGCCCGCTCCTTCCCGTCCGCCCTGGCCGCGTCCGGCCGGCGCCGGCGCGGACTGTGCTCGTCCAGCTCTGTTCATGCGTTCCCGGCCTCAGGCCACGCCGAAGAACTCGCGCGCGTGTCGCACCGACGCGACGAGCGCGTCGACCTCGTCGGCCGTGTTGTACACGGCGAAGGAGGCCCGCGCCGTCGCGGCGATGCCGAACCGCCGGTGCAGCGGCCACGCGCAGTGGTGCCCCACGCGGATGGCCACGCCGTCGTCGTCGAGCACCTGCCCCAGATCGTGGGCGTGCACGCCGTCGACGACGAACGACACGGCGCCGCCGCGGTCCTGCGCCGTGGCCGGTCCGACGATGCGCAGACCGTCGATGGCGCCCAGGCCGGCCAGGGCGCGTTCCACCAGTGCGTGCTCGTGCGCGGACACGGCGTCCATGCCGATGGCCGCAAGGTAGTCGACGGCGGCGCCGAGCCCCACCACCTGCGACGTCATGGGCACGCCCGCCTCGAACCGCTGCGGCGGGGCGGCGAAGGTGGTGCGCTCCATCGTGACCGTCTCGATCATCGAGCCGCCGGTGAGGAACGGGGGCAGTGCGTCGAGCAGCTCCGGCTTGCCGTAGAGCACGCCCACCCCGGACGGCCCCAGCATCTTGTGCCCGGAGAACGCGGCGAAGTCGACGTCGAGCGCGTGCAGGTCCACAGCCATGTGCGGTACCGACTGGCACGCGTCCAGCACCACGAGCGCGCCCACCGCACGGGCCCGCCGCACCAGTTCCTCGACCGGTGCCACCGCGCCGGTCACGTTGGACTGGTGGGTGAAGGCCAGCACGCGCGTGCGCTCGGTGAGCTCGAGCGAGTCCACGTCGATGCGGCCGTCATCGGTCACCCCGAACCAGCGCAGTGTCGCGCCCGTGCGCCGGCACAGCTCCTGCCACGGCACCAGGTTGGCGTGGTGCTCGAGCTCGGTGACGACGATCTCGTCGCCGGGCCCCACCGTCAGCGCGCCCGCCGCCGGGTCGCCGAGCGTGTAGGCGACGAGGTTGAGCGATTCGGTGGCGTTCTTGGTGAACACCAGCTCGTCCCCGCCGCCCGCGCCCACGAACCGGGCGATGGCCGCGCGGGCGTCCTCGTAGGCGTCGGTGGCCTCCTCCGCCAACTGGTGCGCGCCCCGGTGCACCGCGGCGTTGTGCCGCAGCAGGAACTCGCGCTCGGCGTCGAGCACCTGCAGCGGCCGCTGCGAGGTGGCACCCGAGTCCAGGTACACCAGCGGGCTCCCGCCGCGGACGGTGCGCGACAGGATCGGGAAGTCCGCGCGGATGCGCGTGACGTCCAGGGTGTCGACGGTGGCGGTCATGGCCTCAGGCCCCGGCGCCGGCGCGGGTGAACCGCTCGTAGCCGTGCTCCTCGAGCTCGTCGGCCAGCTCGGGGCCGCCGGACTCGGCCACACGGCCGTTGCTGAACACGTGCACGAAATCCGGCTTGATGTACCGCAGGATGCGCGTGTAGTGCGTGATCAGCATGAGCCCGCCCTGCTCGGACTCCCGGTAGCGGTTGACGCCGTCGCTGACGATGCGCAGCGCGTCCACGTCGAGGCCCGAGTCCGTCTCGTCCAGGATGGCGATCCGCGGCTTGAGGAGCTCGAGCTGCAGCACCTCGTGGCGCTTCTTCTCGCCACCGGAGAAGCCCTCGTTCACGCTGCGCTCGGCGAAGGCCGGGTCGATGTCCAGGTCGGACATCGCCTGCTTGACCTCCTTGACCCAGTGCCGCAGCTTGGGCGCCTCGCCGCGCACAGCGGTGGCCGCGGTGCGCAGGAAGTTCGACATCGACACGCCCGGCACCTCCACCGGGTACTGCATGGCGAGGAAGATGCCGGCGCGGGCGCGCTCGTCGACGGACATAGACAGCACGTCCTCGCCGCCGAGCGTCACGCTGCCCGAGACGACCTCGTAGCGCGGGTGGCCGGCGATCGCGTACGACAGGGTCGACTTGCCGGAGCCGTTGGGCCCCATGATCGCGTGGGTGTCCCCCGACGTGATGGTCAGGTCGACGCCCTTGAGGATCTCGATCGGCGCAGCAGACTCGTTCTCCTGCGCGACGTTGACGTGCAGGTCCTTGATCTCCAGCGTGGTCTTGGCGTTGCTCATCTTGGTGATTCGGCTCTTTCGTGTGTGCTCGTGTGGGGTGGGCCGTGCGCCGGCCGGATCAGGATCCGGCGGCCGCGAGTTCGGCCTCGATGGCGTCGGACAGGCGCGCGCGGACGACCTCGACGGGGATGCGGTCGATGATCTCGTGGAAGAACCCCCGGACCACCAGCTGCCGCGCCTCCCGCTCGGGGATCCCGCGCGAACGCAGGTAGAACAGCTGCTCGTCGTCGAAGCGTCCCGTGGTGCTGGCGTGGCCGGCGCGCCGGATCTCGCCGGTCTCGATCTCCAGGTTGGGGACGGAGTCGGCCCGGGCGCCGTCGGTGAGCACCAGGTTGCGGTTGAGCTCGTAGGTGTCGGTGCCCTCCGCCTCGGCGCGGATGAGGACATCGCCGATCCAGACGGTGCGTGCGTCCGGCTTCTTCGAGCTCGGGTCGCCCTGCAGCGCGCCCTTGTAGACCACGTTGGACCGGCAATGCGGCTGGGCGTGGTCCACCAGCAGGTGCTGCTCGAAGTGCTGGCCGTCGTCGGCGAAGTACACGCCCCACAAGTCTGCGGACCCTCCCGGCCCGGAGTACTTGAGGGTGGGCGCGATGCGGACCAGCTCGCCGCCGAGGGTGACCACCACGTGGGTGAGCTTCGCGTCGCGGCCCACGTCCAGGTGGTGCGCGCCCACATGGACGGCGTCGTCGGACCAGTCCTGGATGGCGACGACGGTGAGGTCCGCGCCGTCGCCGAGCAGGATCTCGACGTTCTCCGCGTACGTGCCGGCGCCCCGCTGGTCCAGGATGACGACCGCCTTGGAGTGCCGCAGCGCCTCCAGCTGCACGTGGCCGAAGGCCGTCGTGCCCGTTCCCGGCCCAGTCACCGTCACGACGACGGGGTCCGCGGGCGCGGCCTCCGCGCCGATCGTCACCACCGTCGCCGTCTCGAACGACGAGTACGCCTGCGCGGAGACGCGGTCGGCCGGCGCCCCGGCGCGGCCCAGGCGTGCGTCGTGCCGGTCCACCGTCTCGACGGAGACCGCGGGGGCGTCCGGTCCGGTGACGGACACCGACGCCGTCCCGTCGGCCTTCGCCGTGCCGTCGTGCAATCCGCGCAGCCGGCGCATCGGTGTGAACCGCCATGCCTCGTCGCGGCCGGACGGAACCTCGAACGCCTCGACGTCGAACGAGGTGAACACCTCGCCCTTGTTCACGGCGGGGATCGTGACGGGGTTCTCGCCCTGCACGGCGCCGCGCACTCCCGTGGCGGCGCCGGCGGCGTCCCCCTGCGACCGATTCGTCGTTGCCACTATCCCACTGCCCCTTCCATCTGCAGTTCGATGAGTCGATTGAGTTCGAGCGCGTACTCCATGGGGAGTTCCTTGGCGATGGGCTCGACGAAGCCGCGCACCACCATCGCCATGGCCTCCTCCTCGGTCATGCCGCGGCTCATGAGGTAGAAGAGTTGGTCGTCGCTGACCTTCGAGACCGTCGCCTCGTGGCCCATCGTGACCTCGTCCTCGCGGATGTCGTTGTACGGGTAGGTGTCCGAGCGGCTGATCTGGTCCACCAGCAGCGCGTCGCATTCCACGTTGGAACGCGAGCCGTAGGCGCCCTTGTTCACCTGCACCAGCCCGCGGTACGACGAGCGCCCGCCGCCGCGCGCCACCGACTTGCTCACGATGTTCGACGAGGTGTGCGGGGCCAGGTGCAGCATCTTGGCGCCGGTGTCCTGGTGCTGGTCGGCGCCGGCGAAGGCCACCGAGAGCACCGAGCCGTGCGCGTGCTCGCCGGTCATCCACACGGCCGGGTACTTCATCGTCACCTTGGAGCCGATGTTGCCGTCGACCCACTCCATGGTGGCGCCCTCCTCGGCGCGGGTGCGCTTGGTGACGAGGTTGTAGACGTTGTTGGACCAGTTCTGGATGGTCGTGTAGCGGCAGCGGCCGCCCTTCTTCACGACGATCTCGACCACGGCCGAGTGCAGCGAGTCGGAGCTGTATACCGGGGCGGTGCAGCCCTCGACGTAGTGCACGTAGGCGTCCTCGTCGACGATGATGAGGGTCCGCTCGAACTGGCCCATGTTCTCGGTGTTGATGCGGAAGTACGCCTGCAGCGGGATGTCCACGTGCACGCCCGGCGGCACGTAGACGAACGACCCGCCGGACCACACCGCGGTGTTGAGCGCGGAGAACTTGTTGTCGCCCGCGGGGATGACCGTGCCGAAGTACTGCTGGAACAGCTCCGGGTATTCGCGCAGGCCGGTGTCGGTGTCGGTGAAGATGACGCCCTTCTCCTCCAGATCCGTGCGGATCTGGTGGTAGACCACCTCGGACTCGTACTGCGCGGTGACGCCGCCGATCATCGCCTGCTTCTCGGCCTCGGGGATGCCGAGCCGATCGTAGGTGTTGCGGATGTCCTCGGGCAGGTCGTCCCAGGAGGTCGCCTGCTCCTCGGTGGACCGCACGAAGTACTTGATGTTGTCGAAGTCGATGCCGCTGAGGTCGGCGCCCCAGCCGGGCAGCGGCTTGCGGTCGAAGATGCGCAGCGCCTTGAGCCGGTTCTCCAGCATCCAGGCGGGCTCGTCCTTCTTCTCCGAGATGTCGCGGACCACGTCCTCGTTCAGGCCGCGGCGGGCCGCCTGGCCGGCCTCGTCGGAGTCCGACCAGCCGAAGGCGTAGTTGCCCAGCGACTCGATGGTCTGCTCCTGCGTGAGCGGTTCGGGTGCGGCCGTCGCCGACGCGCTGCCCGACGTTCCTGCCTGGTCCGACGTGATGGTCATGCCGGCTCCTTCCGGAGTCTGGTGCTTCCCGCGACGCGCTCCGTGCGGGTGGTGATCGTGCGGTGGGTTGCTGGTGGCGGCGGACGTGCCCGCCGGGTCATGTCACCCCGGGCGCGGCCGGGACGGGGGGCGGGGACTGCCGCCCGCGCCCTGCGGAAGCCCCAGGGGGACGTGCGTCGTGCACACCGCGTCGCCGTTGGCGATGGTGGCGAGTTGCTGGATGTGCGTGCCGAGGAGCTCGCGGAACGCCTCCTGCTCAGCCTCGCAGAACTCGGGGAACTCCGCCGCCACGTGGGCGACCGGGCAGTGGTGCTGGCAGATCTGCACGCCGTTGCCGACCCGCCGCGTGTTCGCGACATAGCCGGCGCCGGACATGGCCTCGGCGATGTCCTCGGCGGTGTCGGCGAGTCGTGCGTCGGCGTCCCGCGGCCCGTCCTCCGCCGCGGCGGTCACGCCCCGGACGATCGCGCGGACGCGCCTGCGTGCGAACTCCGCCACCGCGTCCTCGCCGCCGAGCTCGCGCAGGGCGCGGATCGCTTCGCCGGCGAGATCGTCGTAGGCGTGCCCCAGGCCGGCGCGGCCGGCGGCCGTGAGCTGGAACTGCTTGGCCGGGCGGCCGGGGCCGCGCCTGCGCGCACCGGCACCGCTGGCCACCATCGCCTGGCCCTGCTCCACGAGGGCCTCGATGTGCCGGCGCGCGCCCGCGGCGCTGAGCCCCAGCCGGGAGCCGATCGCGGTGGCGGACAGGGGCCCCTCCTCCAGGAGCAGCCGCACCACCTCGGCGCGCGTGCCCGCCTCCCCCGCGACGGGCGTGTCCGGATGGGCGGAGCCGGCCGACGCAGGGTGCGATGCCGCCTGCGTCATCGGCGGGCGTGCCTCCGGGCCACGGTCATCCGGGCCGGACGCACAGCCCGACGCGCCGGTCGCGGCGCCTCGTGTGCGTACTGGATCGGATTTCACAACACCAGTGTGACGGAATTGCCGGTCCAGATCCACCAAGGGTGCCCTATATTCCCGGGGCGAGTGGCGAGGGTCACGACGGCGGCCGCGACGGGGACCCTGCACGCGGTTCCCATTACGCTCACTCATTGTGACACCGACCGGCACCGATCAGCGTGCGCGCCCGCTCGTGCGGCGGCTGCGGCGCATCGCCGGTCTGCCCAGCGGTGACGCGCCCGGTGAGGCCGGGGCACGCGTCTCGCACCTGCATCGGGTGGAGCAGGAGGCCGCGGGGCTCGATCAGGACGAGACCCGCCAGCTGCGCTCGGTGCGCCGCTTCGGCGCGTGCGGCACGGTGCTCATGGCGGTCGGCGCCCTGGGCGCCGGGGCGCAGCCGGTGCTGCAGAACCCGGTGTACGGGCACCGGGTGATCGGGCTGCTGTCCCGCATGCCCACGGTGGCGCTGACGGTGGCGATGACGGGCACGGCGATGCTCGTCATCGCGTGGCTGCTGCTGGGCAGGCTCGCCGTCGGCCGGCTGCGCGAGGGCAATACGCCGCGCCGGCTCAGCCGCTCGCAGATGGACCGCACGATGCTGCTGTGGATGCTGCCGCTGCTGGTGGCTCCCCCGATGTTCAGCAAGGACGTCTACTCGTACCTGGCGCAGAGCGAGATCACCGCGCGCGGACTGGACCCCTACTCGCTGGGCCCGGCCCAGGCGCTCGGCGTCGACAACGTGCTCACCCGTAGCGTGCCGACGATCTGGCGCGACACCCCCGCGCCCTACGAACCGCTGTTCTTGTGGCTGGGCAAAGTGATCGGCGCGGTGAGCGGCGACAACGTGGTGGCCGGGGTGCTGCTGCACCGGCTGCTCGAGGTGGGCGGTGTCTGCCTGATCATCTGGGCGCTCCCCCGACTCGCCAAACGCTGCGGCATCGCGCCGGTGACCTCGCTGTGGCTGGGCGCGGCGAACCCGCTCGTGTTCCTCCACCTGATCGCCGGCATCCACAACGAGGCGCTCATGATCGGCCTGATGGTGGCGGGGCTCGAGATCTGCCTGCGCGCCGTCTACGACACCGATCCGTTCGGGATGCGCGGATGGTTGCTGCTCCTGGCAGGCGCGGGGGTGATAGTCGCGTCGTCGGCCATCAAGATCCCCTCGATCATGGCTCTGGGCTTCGTCGGCGTGGCCTTCGCGCGGCGGCGCGGGCCCGGACTGCGGAACGTGGTGTGGGTGGCGGTGTTGCTGGGCGCCATCGCCGTGGCGGGCCAGGCGTTGTTCGCCTGGGCGACGGGTTTGGGCTTCGGCTGGGTCGCCACACTGGGCACGGCCAGCGAGGTGCGCAGCTGGATGTCGATCACCACGCTGCTGGGGATGGGCACCGGCGGCACCGGCATGCTGCTGGGGCTGGGCAACCACACGACGGCCGTGCTGGCCATCATGAAGCCGATCGCCTTCGTTCTGGTGGCGCTGGGCGTGCTGCGCATGCTCATCGCCACCCATTCCGGCCGCATCCATCCGGTGGGCGGGCTCGGGGTGTCGCTGGCGATTCTCGTGATCCTGTTTCCCGTGGTGCACCCGTGGTACCTGCTGTGGGCCCTCGTGCCGCTGGCGGCCTGGGCCACCACGCCGGCGTTCCGCGTCCCCGCGGTCGCGGTGTCGGCCATCGTCTGCCTGGTGGGCCCGACGCCCAACGGCGGCGAGTACCCGCCGTTCGTCATCGTCGAGGCCGCTCTCGCGGCACTGCTCACCATCGTCGTGATCCGGCAGGCGACCCGTCGGCGCATCGAATGGACGCGAAGGCAGCCCGGGCGCACGGCGGCACCACCGGCCACATACGCTGGTAAGTCGTGAAGCCAGGTACTCCCACGGCTGCGACCGCTCCGATGCGGACCCGTGATTCCGCGCCGCGCCCCCAGGCGCCGGCCCCCGCCGTGGAACTCGCCGGCGTCGTCCGCGAATTCGGCCCGGTCACCGCGGTCGACGGCCTGAACCTGACGATGGAACCCGGAACGGTGCTGGCACTGCTGGGCCCCAACGGTGCCGGCAAGACCACCACGGTGGAGATGTGCGAGGGTTTCGCGGGCCCGGACGCCGGGACGGTGCGGGTGCTCGGGCTCGACCCGGTGCGCGACGCCGCCCGGCTCAAGCCGCGGATCGGTGTGATGCTCCAGGGCGGCGGCGCGTACCCGGGCGCGCGCGCCGGGGAGATGCTCCACCTCGTCGCCTCGTACTCCGCTCACCCGCTGGACCCGCGGTGGCTCGTCTCGGTGCTCGGGCTGGAGAACTCGCTGCGCACCCCCTATCGGCGGCTGTCCGGCGGGCAGCAGCAGCGCCTGGCGCTGGCGTGCGCGATCGTCGGACGCCCGGAGCTGGTCTTCCTCGACGAGCCCACGGCCGGGCTCGACGCGCAGGCGCGCAACGTGGTCTGGGAGCTGGTCGACGCGCTCCGCCGCGACGGGGTCTCGATCCTGCTCACCACGCACCTCATGGACGAGGCGGAGCAGCTCGCGGACCACGTCGTCATCGTCGACCACGGACGGGCGGTGGCGAGCGGTTCGCCGACCGAGCTCACCACGGGCGCGGGGCGGCGGCGGATCACGTTCACCGCTCCCCCGCGCCTGGACGCCGCGGCCATCGGGGCGTGCCTGCCCGGCGGCGCCCAGGTCGCCGAGGCAGCCCCGGGCCGCTACACCGTCTCCGGCGAGGCGACCCCCCAGGTCGTGGCGGCACTCACGGGCTGGTGCGTGGACAACGACGTGCTGCTGGCGGGCCTGTCCACGGCCAAGCGCAGCCTGGAGGACGTGTTCCTCGAACTCACCGGACGGGAGCTGCGAGCATGAACGACGGTACGGCGGCCGGCGCACCGACGACCGGACTCTTCCCCGCAGGCACCTTCAGCCCCGCTCCCGCGGCGGCGCGCCCCGCCGCGATGCTGCGTTCGCAGGTGCGGATGGAGCTGACGCTGCTGCTGCGCCACGGCGAACAGCTCATGCTCACGCTGCTCATCCCCATCGCGATCCTCGTCGCGGTGACGCTGTTGCCGTTCGGCGACTTCGCCGACCCCCGCGTCGACCACATCCTGCCGATGGTGCTGGCGGTGGCGGTGATGTCCACCGCGTTCACCGGCCAGGCGATCGCCGTGGGATTCGACCGCCGCTACGGCGCGCTGAAACGGATCGGCGCCACCGCCCTGCCCAAGTGGGGCATCGTCGCGGGCAAGAGCGGCGCGGTCGTCATCGTCATCCTCGGCCAGCTGGTGATCCTCGGCGCGATCGCCGCGGCCCTCGGATGGCGGCCGGGCGCGGCCACCATCGGGCTGGTGCTGCTGTCGGTGGCCGTGGGCACCGTCGCCTTCGCCACGCTGGGACTGCTCGTCGGCGGCCGGCTCAAGGCGGAGATCGTGCTGGCGCTGGCCAATATCATCTGGTTCGCGCTGCTCGCCGTGGCGGGCCTGGTGCTCATCCGCGACGACGTCTCCGGCGCCGTCTACACCCTGGCCACGCTGCTGCCCTCCGGGGCGCTCACCGAAGCGCTGCTGCAGGCGCAGGCGGGTGCGGTCGACTGGGCCGCGCTGGGCGTCCTGGCGGTGTGGGGCCTGCTGGGCGGGGCGGCCGCCGTGCGCACGTTCCGGTTCGAATAGCGCGGACGACACCGGCCGACGGCGTCCGCGGAAGCGTGCGCCGGGCCTCAGAGTCCGCGGCCGGACCAGCCCGCCATCCTGTGCGCGTGCCCCGGCGCGGGGGTGGCGGCCGCGACCAGATCGCGGTCCCAGTCGGAGGCCGTCAGCTCCGGGACCGCCTCCACGACGGCCTGCGCGGCGGCCATGGAGTCGACCATCTCATCGCCCATGACGCCGTCCGCCCCCACCAGGGTGATGCGGACGCCGCGCAGCCCCACAGGCTGCAGGACGGCCTTGGCCGCACCACCGTGCGCGGCGATGAAGCTCCGGATCGATGCGGTGGCCTTGTCGCTCATGCACACGACCTTACCGGCCCGTCCGCCGGCGCCCGGAGCCGGAGTTCCGGGCGCCGACCGCCCGCCGCCTCCCGGGCGGCCGGCACGCGGTGTAGAACGGCATCATGCGCGCAATCCAGATCCTCGAGTACGGCGGGCCGGAGGTCCTGCGCCCCGCCGAGCTCCCCCGCCCGCAGCCCGGGCCGGCCGACCTCGCGGTGTCGGTCGACGCGGTGGGCGTCAACTACATCGACACGTACTTCCGCACGGGGACGTATCCGCGACCGCTGCCGTTCGTCCCGGGCATCGAGGGGGCCGGCCGCGTCACCGAGGTGGGCGCGGAGGTGCAGGGCTTCGCCGTGGGCGACCGGGTCGCATGGGCCAGCGGCAACGACTCCTACGCCCAGCACGCCGTGGTGCCCGCGGAGGTGGCCGTCCACGTGCCGTCGGGCGTCGACGACGCGGTGGCGGCCTCGGCGCTGCTGCAGGGCATGACGGCCCACTACCTGATCACCTCCACGTATCCGGCCCGCCGCGGCGACACCGTGCTCGTGCATGCGGGCGCCGGCGGCGTCGGGCTGCTGCTCACGCAGATGGCGGCCGCGCGCGGCATCCGGGTCATCACCACGGTGTCCACGCACGAGAAGGAGGAGCTCTCCCGCGCCGCCGGGGCGGTCCACGTGCTCCGATACGGCTCTGAGCTGGTGGATCGGGTGCGCGACCTCACCGACGGCGCCGGGGTGGACGCCGTCTACGACGGGGTGGGCCGGTCCACGTTCGACCAGAGCCTCCGGTGCGTGCGCACACGGGGCACGCTTGCGCTGTTCGGCGCGGCGAGCGGGCCGGTGCCGCCGTTCGACCCGCAGCGGCTCAACGAAGCCGGGTCGGTATACCTCACCCGGCCGACGCTGGCGCACTATGTGGCCGGGCGCGCCGAACTCGACTGGCGGGCGGGCGCGGTGTTCGCGGCGATCGCCGACGGCGCGCTGGACGTGCGGGTGGCGGCGCGGTACCCCCTGGCCGATGCCGTGCGGGCGCACACGGACCTGGAGGCGCGCCGCACCACCGGGTCGATCGTGCTGCTGCCCGGCTGACGGGCGGCCCCGTCCCGGACGGGCGGGTCAGCTCACGAGCGAGGCGACGGTGGGCAGGTCCAGAATGGAATCCACCGCGAGCACGAGGAAGACCGCCGCCAGGTAGTTGTTCGACAGGATGAACAGCTTGAGCGGCTGGACTTCGGCGCCGTTCTTGACGCCCTTGTGCAGCCGGATCGCCATGCCCAGGAACCAGGCCCCGATGACCGCGGCGCCGATGGCGTAAAGCAACCCGGCGGCGGGGATGAGCGCGAAGGTGGTGAGCACGGTGGCGGCGGTGTAGAGCACGATGCGCCACGTGACCACCTGCGGCTCCGCGACGACCGGCAGCATCGGCACGCCGGCGGCCTCGTAGTCCTCGCGGTAGCGCATGCCCAGCGCCCAGGTGTGCGGCGGGGTCCAGAAGAAGATGATCAGGAACATCACCACGGCCTGCCAGCCGATGGTGCCGGTGACCGCGGCCCAGCCGATCATCACCGGCATGCACCCGGCCGCGCCGCCCCACACCACGTTCTGCGGCGTCCGGCGCTTGAGCACCTTGGTGTAGACGAGCACGTAGAAGGCGATAGTGGCGACGATGAGCAGGCCGGAGAGCAGGTTGGTCATCAGCCACAGCCACACGAACGAGGCCGCGCCCAGCACCAGGCCGAACACGAGGGCCTGCCGCGTGGTGACGGTGTCCGCGGCCAGCGGGCGCTTCTTGGTGCGCTTCATGACCTTGTCGATGTCCGCGTCCACCACGCAGTTGAGCGTGTTCGCGCTGGCCGCGCCCAGGAAGCCGCCGACCAACGTGGTGAGGATCAGCAGGACGTCGTGCAGATCCAGCCCGCCGCGGTCCGCCAGCAGCATCGCGGGGATGGTGGCGACGAGCAGCAACTCGATGATGCGCGGCTTGGTGAGGGCGATGTACGCGCCGACCACCTCGCGGACGCGTGTCAGCCGTCCACGCAGGGTCTTCGGCGCGGAGTCCAGTGCCCCGCGGGGACCCGTGGGAGCGGCCTGGCCGCTTCGGACGCCGCTGTTGTCGCGTCCATGGGCCTGATCCACTGTCCGCACACGTTCTCCTAGTGCTCTCGCCCGGCCTGGATGCGGCGTCGACGCTCGGCCGGCCGCCACGGAGCGCCGACGACGGCGGACCGCTTCTGCCCGTCGCGACCGATCCTCCTCCGTCGACATCGCCCGCGCTGCGGAACGCCCGCTTGCGTGGCGTGCTCATCGACGTCGATCGACGAGGGAAGGGTTTCGACGCGGCTCCGTGAGCGGCCGTACCGGCACCGGCGCACATCTACTACAGAGCATGGTAGTGCCTGGCCTGTGCAACGGAAACTCGCGGGCACGGACGAGCCGTGGATCACAGCCCGACGCGGCCCGCCCGGGCCGACCGGCGGCGGTGGCCGGAACTCGGAATCGACCGGCGCCTGTGCGCGCACTACTGTGGCAGACGGGGCCGCGTTGCCGGTCCCCGGTCGCGCCAGGCCGCGCGCCGGGTTCGGGGTCCGAGGCCCGGAGTCCGGCACCGTTCCGCAGAGGTCCGCTCCGCGAACCCACCCAACCGCGAACCCAGGAGTCATCCGCACGTGTCGGTTACAGATGAGATCCGCGCCCTGACCGTCCCCGTCCTGCCGGAGGACTGGTCCGAACTCGACGAGAAGGCCGTGGACACCGCGCGTGTGCTGGCCGTCGACGCCGTCCAGAAGACCGGCAACGGCCACCCCGGCACCGCGATGAGCCTCGCGCCGCTCGCCTTCGCCCTCTACCAGCGGATCATGCGCCACGATCCGGCGGATCCCGCCTGGGCCGGCCGCGACCGGTTCGTGCTGTCCTGCGGCCACAGCAGCCTCACCCAGTACATCCAGCTGTTCTACTCCGGGTACGGACTCGAGCTGGCCGACATCGAAGCGCTGCGCACCTGGGGCAGCCTCACCCCGGGGCACCCGGAGCACGGGCACACCGCGGGCGTCGAGATCACGACCGGGCCGCTGGGCCAGGGGCTCGCCTCGGCGGTGGGCATGGCGATGGCCGCGCGCCGCGAGCGCGGGCTGTTCGATCCCGACGCGGCCGAGGGCGAAAGCCCCTTCGACCATCACGTCTGGGTGATCGCCTCGGACGGCGACCTGCAGGAGGGCGTCACCTCGGAGGCCTCCTCGCTCGCGGGCACGCAGCAGCTGGGCAAACTCGTCGTCTTCTACGACGACAACGAGATCTCCATCGAGGACGACACGGCCATCGCCTTCGGCGAGGACGTGGCCGCGCGGTACGAGGCCTACGGCTGGCACGTGCAGCGGGTCGAGGGCGGCGAGAACGTCGCCGGGATCCTCGCCGCCGCCGAGGAGGCGAAGGCCGTCACCGACCGGCCGTCGATCATCGTGCTGCGCACGATCATCGGCTACCCGGCGCCGAACAAGATGAACACCGGCGCCATCCACGGCGCGGCCATCGGCGCGGACGAGGTCGCCGCCGTGAAGGAGGCGCTGGGCTTCGACCCGGCCACGAGCTTCGCGGTGGCTGACGAGGTGCTCAAGCACGCCCGCGAGGTGGTGGGCCGCGGCGCCGCCGCGCACGCCGAGTGGCAGCGGGGCTTCGACTCCTGGGCGTCCCGTGAGCCCGCGCGCAAGGCGCTGTTCGACCGGCTGCGGGCCGGCGCGCTCCCCGAGGGCTGGGCCGACGGCCTGCCCGCGTGGGAGGCCGACGCGTCCGGCGTCGCCACCCGCAAGGCCTCCGAGAAGTCGCTCGCCGCACTGGCCGACGTGCTGCCCGAGCTGTGGGGCGGCTCCGCCGACCTGGCCGGCAGCAACAACACGACGATGCCGGGCGCGGACTCGTTCGGCCCCGAGGCCATCAGCACCGCCACCTACACCGCCCACCCGTACGGCCGCACCCTGCACTTCGGCATCCGTGAACACGCGATGGGGTCGATCCTCAACGGCATCGCGCTGCACGGGCCCACCCGTCCTTACGGCGGCACTTTCCTGGTGTTCAGCGACTACATGCGCCCGGCCGTGCGCCTGGCCGCGCTGATGGGCCTGCCCGTCACCTACGTGTGGACGCACGATTCGATCGGCCTCGGCGAGGACGGGCCCACGCACCAGCCGGTGGAGCACCTGGCCGCGCTGCGCGCCATCCCCGGCCTGGCCGTCATGCGCCCGGGCGACGCCAACGAGACGTCCGCGGCCTGGCGTGCCGCGATCGAGCACCGCGACGGCCCCGTCGCGCTGGCGCTGACCCGCCAGAACATCCCCGTGTTCCCGGGCACCGCGGACGCTGCGCGGGAGGGCGTCGCCAAGGGCGGCTACGTGCTGGTCCCGGGCTCGGCGGAGACCCCCGAGGTGGTCCTGGTGGCCACCGGCTCGGAGCTGCAGCTCGCCGTCGCCGCCGCGGAGGCGCTCGAAGCCGACGGCCACGCGGCCCGCGTGGTGTCGATGCCCTGCCTCGACTGGTTCCTCGCCCAGCCCGCCGAGTACCGCGACGCGGTGATCCCGCCCGCGGTGCGCGCACGGGTGAGCGTGGAGGCCGGCATCGCGATGCCATGGCACGCCGTCCTCGGCGACGCGGGCGAGGCGGTGTCGCTGGAGCACTTCGGCGCCTCGGCGGACTACAAGACCCTGTTCCGCGAGTTCGGTTTCACCACCGACGCGGTGGTGGCGGCGGCCCGGCGGTCGATCACCGCCGCGGCCGGCGGCAACGTCAACGGCGAGGCCTGAGGAGGACCTATCATGCCGACCAACGAACGTCTCGACAACCTCAGCAAGGCGGGCGTGTCCGTCTGGCTCGACGACCTGTCGCGCGACCGACTCGACAGCGGCAATCTCGCGCAGCTCGCGTTGACCCGCAGCGTCGTGGGGGTCACGACCAACCCGACGATCTTCGCCGGCGCACTGTCGAAGGGCACCGCCTACGACGCCCAGATCGCGCAGATCGCCGCCCGCGGCGGCGACACCGCGGACGCGATCCGCGAGCTCACCACGGACGACGTCCGCCGCGCCTGCGACGTGCTGCGCGAGCAGTACGAGGCCTCCGGGCACGTCGACGGCCGGGTGTCCATCGAGGTGGATCCCACGCTGGCCGCAGACACCGACGGCACGGTGGCCCAGGCGCTGGACCTGTGGAAGACGGTGGACCGGCCGAATCTGCTCATCAAGATCCCCGCCACCCCCGCCGGCGTGCCCGCCATCACCCGGGTCATCGCGGAGGGCGTGTCGGTGAACGTCACGCTGATCTTCTCGGTGGAGCGTTACCGGGAGGTCATGGACGCCTACCTGTCCGGGCTCGAGGCCGCCGCGGAGGCGGGCCATCCTCTGGCAGAGATCCACTCGGTGGCGTCGTTCTTCGTCTCCCGCGTGGACAGCGAGATCGACAAGCGCCTCGACGCCGTGGGCACCGCGGAGGCGAAGGCGCTGCAGGGCAAGGCCGGCCTGGCCAACGCCCGGCTCGCGTACGCCGCGTTCGAGGAGGTCTTCACCGACACGAACGAGCGGTGGAACGCGCTGGTCGGCCAGGGCGCCACCGTGCAGCGTCCGCTGTGGGCGTCCACCGGGGTGAAGAATCCGGATTACCCCGACACGCTCTACATCACCGGGCTCGTCGCGGCGGACACCGTGAACACGATCCCGGAAAAGACGCTCGAAGCGTTCGCCGACCACGGCGAGGTCGAGGGCGACACCGTCAGCGGGCGGGGCGCCGAAGCGCAGGAGGTCTTCGACGCGCTCGCCGGGGCGGGCATCGACCTGGCCGACGTCTTCGGCCTGCTCGAGCGCGAGGGCGTGCAGAAGTTCGACGTGTCCTGGTCGGAGCTCATGGACTCGGTGCGCGGCCAACTCGAATCCGCCCGCTGACGGGTGCGCTCCCCTCTCACGGGCGCCGCGCCCGTCACCGCGCACAACCCACTGCGCGACCCCCGCGACCGGCGTCTGCCCCGGATCGCGGGGCCGTGCAGCCTGGTCATCTTCGGCGTCACCGGCGACCTCGCGCGCAAGAAGCTGTTGCCCTCCGTCTACGACCTGGCCGCGGCCGGTCTGCTGCCGCCCGGGTTCGGGCTCGTGGGGTTCGGGCGCCGCGAATGGTCCGACGACGAGTTCCGGCAGTTCGTGCTCGACTCCATCGAAGGCCGCACGCGCGCCCCGTTCAAGAGGGCGGTGTGGGAGCGGCTGGCCGAGGGGATCCGGTTCGTCGGCGGCGCGTTCGACGAGGACGCCGCCTACGGTCGCCTGGCGGAATCGCTCGCCGGTCTCGACGCGGAACGCGGCACCGCCGGAAACTACGCGTTCTACCTGGCCATCCCCCCGGCCGCGTTCCCGCCGGTGTGCGCCCATCTGGACGCGCACGGCCTCGCGCAGGAGCGGGTCCTCCGCCCCGCAGAGCAGGGCGGCGACGGGAGCGAGCGCGACGGGGCCCCCGGCGGGGCGGGGCTGCTCGCCGGCGGTCGCCCCGACGGCACCTCGCCCGGCGAACGGGACCACTGGCGCCGGGTGGTGATCGAGAAGCCGTTCGGCCACGACCTCGAGAGCGCTCGGGCCCTCAACGGCGCCATCACCGAGGTGTTCGACGAGCGCAACGTCTTCCGCATCGACCACTACCTGGGCAAGGAGACCGTCCAGAACATCCTGGCGCTGCGCTTCGCCAACCAGCTGTTCGATCCGTTGTGGAACTCGCACTACGTCGACCACGTGCAGATCACGATGGCCGAGGACATCGGGCTGGGCGGCCGAGCGGGCTACTACGACGGCATCGGCGCGGCACGCGACGTCATCCAGAACCATCTGCTGCAGCTTCTTGCGCTCACTGCGATGGAAGAGCCCGTCAGCTTCGAACCCCGCGCCATCCAGGCGGAGAAGATCAAGGTGCTCTCGGCCACCCGGCTGGCCGCGCCGCTGTCCGAGACCACGGCCCGCGGGCAGTACGCCCGCGGGTGGCAGGGCTCGGAACAGGTGTGCGGGCTGCAGGAGGAGAAGGGGTTCGCCGAAGGCTCCACGACGGAGACCTTCGCGGCGATCACCCTCGAGGTGGATTCGCGGCGCTGGGCCGGGGTGCCGTTCTATCTGCGCACGGGCAAGCGGCTGGGGCGCCGGGTCACCGAGATCGCCGTGGTCTTCACCCGCGCGCCGCACCTGCCGTTCGACACCACGATGACCGAGGAGCTGGGGCAGAACGCCCTGGTGATCCGGGTGCAGCCCGACGAGGGCATCACCGTGCGCTTCGGCTCCAAGGTGCCCGGCTCGTCCATGGAGGTCCGCGACGTCAACATGGACTTCAGCTACGGGCAGGCGTTCACCGTCTCCTCCCCCGAGGCTTACGAGCGGCTCATCCTCGACGTGCTGCTCGGCGAGCCGTCGCTGTTCCCCGTGGGCGAGGAAGTGGAACTGTCCTGGGCGATCCTCGAGCCCGTCCTGGAGGCGTGGGCGGCCGGAGGGGCGCCCGAGCCCTACGAGTCCGGCGGGTGGGGGCCCTCGTCGGCGGATGCAATGCTCCGCAGGTCCGGAAGGGAGTGGCGGCGACCATGATCGTGGACTTGCCCGACACCACCACGAAGAACGTCATCCAGCGCCTCTACGAGGTCCGGGAAGCCGGCGGCGCGGTGACGTTGGGGCGCGTGCTCACGCTCGTGGTGGGAATCGGCGACGAGGCGGACACTGAGCGTTCCATCGAGGCCGCCAACGAGGCGAGCCGCGAGCATCCGTGCCGCATCATCGTCGTCGTCCACCACTCCCGCTCGGAGCGCACCGTGCTCGACGCGCAGATCCGCGTCGGCGCCGACGCGGGCGCCTCCGAGGTGGTGGTGCTGCGGCTGCACGGCGCCCTGTCGTCCCACAGCGACAGCGTGGTGACCCCGTTCCTGCTGCCGGACACGCCCATCGTCACCTGGTGGCCCGGCGACGGCCCCGACGTGCCGCGGGAGGATCCGCTGGGGCGCATCGCGTTGCGCCGGATCACCGGGCCGTCCACGGCGGAGCCCCGCGGGCTGTTGCAACGGCGGTGGGAGGGCTACGCGAGCGGCGACACCGACCTGGCCTGGCCCGCCATCACCGCGTGGCGCGCTCTGCTGGCGACGGCCATCGAGCATCCCGAGTTCTCGCCCATCGACCGCGCCGAGGTCACGGGCCCGGCGGACGATCCCTCCGCCGACCTGCTGGCCGGGTGGCTGGCGACCGCGCTCGACGTGCCGGTGACCCGTCGCGACGGCGCCGAGGGAGCCGTCCTGAGCTCCGGCGACGACACCGTGTCGCTGGTGCGCGTGTCGGACACCGTCGCCGTCCTGAGCCGGCCCGGCGAGCGGGACAGCCGGGTGGCGCTGTCGCACCGCCACGAGTGGGACTGCCTCGCCGAGGAGCTCCGGCGGCTCGACCCGGACGAGATCTACGAGGACGCGCTGGCAGGCGCAGCGCGCGTCGCCTACGAGTCCTGACTGCCGCGCGCCCTCCCGCGGGCGGCCGACCGCACATCGGATCCGCGCCCGCCCGGCGGGCGGGAAGGAGCTGGAATGACCACCGAGATCGTACGCGAAGCCGACCAGGACGGCATCGTCACCGCCGCGGCCGCCCGCCTCACCGTGCTCATCGCCGAGGCCATCGCGCAACGGGGACGCGCCCGCGTGGTGCTCACCGGCGGCGGCGCCGGCATCGGATTGCTGGCCGCGCTGCGCGAAGCGAGGATCGAGTGGCCCAAGGTGGAGCTGTACTGGGGCGACGAGCGATTCGTCGCCGGCGACGACGGCGACCGCAACGAACTGCAGGCGCGCGAGGCGCTGCTGGCGCACGTCCCCGTCGTCGAGGACCAGGTTCATGCGATGCCGGCCGACGACGGCGTGTTCGCCGGCGACGTCGACGGGGCGGCACGCCGATACGCGGAGCTCGTCGAGCAGGTCGACGCGTTCGACGTGCACCTGCTGGGGATGGGCGGCGAGGGCCACATCAACTCGATCTTCCCGCACTCCCCGGCCGTGGCGGAGCAGGCGGCCACCGCGGTGCCGGTGCGGGACTGCCCCAAACCGCCGCCGACCCGCATCACCCTGACCCTCCCGATGGTGCGGCGCGCACGGCAGGTGTGGCTGCTGGTGGCGGGCGGCGCCAAGGCGGAGGCGGCGGCCGCCGCAGTGGGCGGGGCGGACGCGGCCGACGTGCCCGCGGCGGGCGCCGTGGGCACCGAGAAGACCGTATGGTTCCTCGACGACGCGGCGGCGGGTTCGATGTAAGGCGCTCTACTGCCGCAGGATGAGCGCGGCCCGCATCGTCCGGGCTCCGCAACGTCAACGCCCACCGAACGGTTCGCGACACGAGTGGCCCCGTGCGCGTTCCACGGCGAAATCGTGGCCTGCTCGGACCGCACGACATCTGTTCGCTGATCAACCGCGCCGACCGATTCCCCGATCCTGTTCCTGACGTTCGCGGAGCGCGTCGAGCTTGCGTTCTTCACCCTCGTGCTCGGCCTCGTCGAGAACGCGCGCCTCGTCCTCCGGGTCCGCGGCCAGCCAGCTGCCGCGCGTCGACCGGCCGGCCACGCCGAGTTTGTTGAGCTTCTTCGGCAACTGCGCGCCCTGGTATTCCAGAGGGATCGGGTGGCCATGCTCGTCGACCGGTCCGAGCGGTTGGTGCACCTCGATGTACTCGCCGTGCGGCAGCCGCTTGACATGGCCGGTCTCGATGCCGTGCTCGAGCACCTCACGATCGCTACGCTGCAGTGCGAGGCAGAATCGGTACGTCACGAAATAGGCGAGGGGCGGTACCACCACCGCGCCGATACGGCCGATCCACGTCGTCGCGTTCAGCGAAATGTGGAAGACCAGCGCGAGGATGTCGTTCATGCCGGACAACATGAGTATTACGTAGAACGACAAGGCCATGACGCCCAGTGACGTGCGCACGGGGGTATCCCGCGGGCGTTGCAGCAGGTTGTGGTGCCGGGTGTCTTTCGTCAACTTCTGCTCGATCCACGGGTAGACGAACAACAGCACGAAAATCGCGCCCAGCATCACGACCACCCAGACGATGGCCGGAACGGTGTATGGACCGAGGTAGAGCTCCCAGTCCGGGAAGATGCGGGCCGCACCCTCGGTGAACAGCATGTACATGTCCGGCTGGGATCCGGCCGACACCTGGGACGGGTTATAGGGTCCCAGGTTCCAGATCGCGTTGATCTGGAAGACACCGCCCATGAGTGCGAGGATTCCGAATGTCATGGCGAAGAATCCGCCGGAATGCAGGGCGAATACCGGAAGGATGCGGACGCCGACCACGTTGTTCTCCGTGCGCGCCGCGTCCGGATACTGGGTGTGCTTCTGGTACCACACGAGCGCCAGGTGCGCGCCGATGAGCGCGAGCAGGATGCCAGGGATGAGCAGGATGTGCAGCACGTACATGCGCGGCACGATGATGGTACCGGGCCAGTCGCCGCCGAATATCGCCCAATGCAGCCAGGTGCCGATGACCGGCAGACCCAGGATCATGCCGGACATGATCCGGAGGCCGGTGCCGGAGAGCAGGTCGTCCGGCAGTCCGTAGCCGAAGAAACCCTCGGCGATCGACAGCAGCAGCATGACGCAGCCGATCACCCAGTTGGCCTCACGCGGCTTGCGGAATGCGCCGGTGAAGAAGACACGGCTCAGATGCACGATGATCGCCGCGACGAACATCAGCGCGGCCCAGTGGTGGATCTGGCGGGCGAACAGGCCGCCGCGCACCTCGAACGAGATGTTCAGGGCCGACTCGTACGCCTTGGACATCTCGATGCCGCGCAGCGGCTGGTAGACGCCGTTGTAGGTGGTCTCGGCCATTGACGGGTCGAAGAACAGCGAGAGGTAGATGCCCGAGATGATGAGGACGATGAAGCTGTAGAGGGCGATCTCGCCGAGCAGGAACGACCAGTGGGTGGGGAAGACCTTGTTGATCTGGCGACGCATGCCGGCCGAGAGCCGGTAGCGCTCGTCCATGTTGTTCGCGGCCTTCGCGACCCGCTCAGACGTGCGGGCCTGTTCGCTGCTCACTTGCATTCACCTCGCCGCTGATGCTGGCTACCTGATGAAAGTGTGTGAGAAAACCCTAGCACCCGAGCGGCGCGGCGAAAATGAGAAACTACAATGCGTTGAGCGGCATGATGTGGCGCAGAGCGGAGGACGCCCGGCATTGCGGCGTGAAATCGACGACGACAGCGCCTCGATCGGGGGCCTGGATCCGACGGCCCCCACCGCGGTACAACCGGATACGCGTCCGCAGTCCTCCCCGCACCAGCGTTGGGACTCTCCGGGTGCGAGCGGAACATCCCCTGGGACAACCTACTGGTACTTGACCACCAGGCCGATGCCGATGATCGCGACGAACCAGATCAGCGCGGTGATCACCGTGAAGCGGTTCAGGTTCTTCTCCGCCACCGTCGACCCCGACAGGTTGGAGGCCATGCCGCCGCCGAAAAGGGTGGACAGACCGCCGCCCTTGGCCCGGTGCAGCAAAATCAGCACGCACAGCAGAATGCTGGTCGCGATGACGAGGATTTGCAGGAACAGTTCCATGTGCGGATCAGTGCTGCCCTTCTGGCTTCTGGGTCGTCGGAGTCAGGGTCGAGGAGGGTCGGATCGCAGGCGGCCGCTGCGGGCGCGCACACCGGGGCCGATGCTACCCGCCGCGTGCCCACCGGCAGCGCACCGGCCCGGGGAGCACGTCGCCGCTCCCCCGGCCGGTGCGCGTCGGGATCACGGCAGGGGCCCGCCCGCGGCGATCGCGCACAGTGTGGCGAACTCGTCGGCCTTGAGCGAGGCGCCGCCGACGAGTGCACCGTCGACGTCGTCCTTGGCGACGATGTCCCCCACGTTCTTCGCGTTCACAGAACCGCCGTAGAGGATCCGGAGACCGCCGGCCACCGCGTCGGAGGCGAGGCCGAATACCGCCTCACGCACGGCCGAGCACACCTCCTGGGCATCCTCGGGCGTGGCCACACGGCCGGTGCCGATCGCCCAGACCGGCTCGTAGGCGATCACGCACTGTGCGATCTGCTCGGCGGACAGGCCGGCGAGCGACCCGCGGACCTGCTCGACGCAGTGGTCCACATGAGCACCGGCCTCGCGGACCTCGAGACCCTCGCCCACGCAGACGATGGGCGTCACGCCGTGCGCCAGCGCTGCGGCGGCCTTCTGCGCCACCGTCGCGTCGTCCTCGCCGTGCAGGGAACGCCGCTCGGAATGCCCGACGACCACGTAAGTGCACCCGAGCTTGGCCAGCATGGCACCGCTGACCTCGCCGGTGTAGGCGCCCGACTCGTGCACCGAGACGTCCTGCGCCCCGTAGGTGAGGAGCAGCTTGTCGCCCTCCACCAGCGTCTGCACGCTGCGGATGTCGGTGAACGGCGGGATGACCGCGACGTCGACCTTGTCGAAGTACTTCGCCGGCAGTGAGAAGGAGATCTTCTGCACCAGTGCGATGGCCTCGAGGTGGTTGAGGTTCATCTTCCAGTTGCCGGCGATGAGCGGTGTGCGGGGCATGACGGTCCTACCCTTCGGTGGTCGGTGCGGACGGTGCGGTCGACGATGGTGCGTCGTCGAGGACGGCCAGGCCGGGAAGCTCCTTGCCCTCCAGGTACTCCAGCGACGCGCCGCCGCCCGTCGAGATATGGCTGAATCCGTCCTCGGCCAGGCCGAGGGTGCGCACCGCGGCCGCGGAGTCGCCGCCGCCGACCACGCTGAACGCGCCGTCCGCGGTGGCCTCGATGATCGCCTCGGCGACACCGCGGGTGCCCGCGGAGAACCGTTCGAACTCGAACACGCCCATGGGCCCGTTCCAGAACACGGTGCGGGCCGCGCGCAGCACCGCCGCGAAGCGGGAGACCGATTCGGCGCCGATGTCCAGACCCATCCACCCGTCGGGGATCTCGCCGGCGGGCACGGTCCTGGCCTCCGCGTCGGCGGCGAACCCGTCGGCGACGACGATGTCGCACGGCAGGTGGATCACGTCCGCGTAGCGGTCCAGCAGGTCCTTGCAGGTGTCGACCATCTCCTCCTGCAGCAGCGAGGAGCCGACGGGCAGTCCCCGCGCGGCGAGGAAGGTGAAGCACATCCCGCCGCCGATCACCAGCGTGTCGACCTTGGGTGCGAGCGCCTCGATCACCGCAAGCTTGTCCGACACCTTGGAGCCGCCGAGCACCACAGCATTGGGCCTCTCGGCACCGCCGGTCACGGCGCGCAGCACGTCGACCTCGGCCGCCACGAGCGTGCCCGCGTAGTGCGGAAGCAGCTTCGCGACGTCGTAGACGGAGGCCTGCTCGCGGTGCACCACGCCGAACCCGTCGGACACGAACGCGCCGTCGCCGCCGGTGAGCGCGGCGAGCTCACCGGCGAGCGCCGCACGCTCCGCCGCGTCCTTGCTCGTCTCGCGCGGGTCGAACCGGATGTTCTCCAGCAGCATCACGTCGCCGTCGGTGAGGCCCTCGGCGCGCGCCTGCGCGTCGATGCCCACCACGTCGGCGGCCAGCTGGACGTACCTGCCGAGGGCGTCGCCGAGCCGGGCGGCCACCGGTGCCAGCGACAGCGCCGGGTCGACGGCCCCCTTCGGCCGGCCCAGGTGCGCCATCACGATCACCTTGGCCCCGGCGTCCGCCAGCGCGGACAGCGTGGGCACCGAGGCGTCGATGCGCCCGGCGTCGGTGATGGTGGTGCCGTCGAGCGGCACGTTGAGGTCGGACCGCACCAGCACGGTGCGCCCCTCGACCCCCGCCGCAAGCAGGTCCTGCAGTGTCTTGACAGTCATCGCCGCGGTGTCCTCCCGGATCAGAGCGACTTGCCGACGAGGTCGACGAGGTCCACGAGCCGGTTGGAGTAGCCCCACTCGTTGTCGTACCAGCTCACAACCTTGATCTGGTCGTCGATGACCTTGGTCAGCGGCGCGTCGTAGACGCTCGAGTGCGGGTCGGTGACGATGTCCGACGAGACGATGGGGTCGGTGCTGTACTTGAGCACGCCCGCCATGGGGCCCTCGGCGGCGGCCTTCATCGCAGCGTTCACCTCGTCGACGGTCGCCTTGGTGCGCACGTTGACGGTGAGGTCGGTGACCGAGCCGGTGGGGATCGGGACACGCAGCGCGTAGCCGTCCAGCTTGCCCTGCAGCTGCGGCAGGACCAGGCCGATGGCCTTGGCGGCGCCGGTGCCGGTGGGCACCACGTTGACGGCGGCGGCGCGGGCTCGGCGCAGGTCCTTGTGCGGGCCGTCCTGCAGGTTCTGGTCCTGCGTGTAGGCGTGCACGGTGGTCATCAGGCCCTTTTCGATGCCGAACGAGTCGTCGAGGACCTTCGCGATGGGGCCGAGGCAGTTGGTGGTGCACGAGGCGTTCGAGATGATCGTCTGCGAGCCGTCGTACTTGTCGTCGTTCACGCCCATGACGACGGTGAGGTCCTCGCCCTTGGCCGGGGCGGAGATGATGACCTTCTTGGGGCCGCTCTGCAGGTGGCCGCGGGCCTTGTCGCCGTCGGTGAAGATGCCGGTGGACTCGACCACCACGTCGACGTCGAGGTCGCCCCACGGGATGGCCGCCGGGCCCTCCTTGATGGCGAAGGCCTTGATGCGCCGGGTGCCCACGACGATCTCGTCGCCCTCGAGCGCGACAGGCTCGGGGAAGCGGCCCAGGATCGAGTCGTACTTGAGCAGGTGGGTGAGAACGGCGGGATCGGTGAGGTCGTTGACCGCGACCACCTCGATGCTGGTGTCGCCCTTGGCGCGCTGTGCCTCGACGGCGCGGAAGAAGTTGCGGCCGATGCGGCCGAATCCGTTGATGCCTACCCGGACAGTCACTGTTCGCTCCTTACATGGCCGTATCGGTGCCGCGGACAGGCAGGCTGTGCCGGTGCCGTCGGCGGCCCCTGGGCCGTGTTCTTCTTCGGTCGGTATTGCTGCGGTACACCCCGGGCGCGGCGCGCCCCGCCGGGGAAGCTCAGTGCGCTCGCGTCGATCCTAGTCGGTCGCCCGCGGCGCCCGGACCGAGCACCGGCGCGACGCGCACCGCTTCCGGCCGCGGGCCCATTCAAGCCTCATCGAGCAGCTCGGGGGTGACCGCGGACTCGGTGTCCGGGATGCCGAGCTGTGCGGCCTTGCGGTCCGCCATCGACAGCAGCCGGCGGATCCGGCCCGCGACGGCGTCCTTGGTCATCTCCGGGTCCGCCAGCTGCCCGAGCTCCTCGAGAGAGGCCTGCCGGTGCTGGATGCGCAGCTCGCCGGCCTCGGCCAGGTGCGCGGGCACCTCGTCGCCGAGGATCTCGAGCGCCCGTCCCACCCGTACCGCAGCGGCCACCGCGGCGCGGGCCGAGCGGCGCAGGTTCGCGTCGTCGAAGTTGGCGAGCCGATTGGCGGTGGCGCGCACCTCGCGCCGCATGCGGCGCTCCTCCCACACCATGCGCACCTCGTTGACGCCCATCCGGGTGAGCAGCACGCCGATGGCCTCGCCGTCGCGCACCACCACCCGGTCGGCGCCGCGCACCTCGCGGGCCTTGGCGGACACGCCGAGGCGCCGGGCCGCGCCGACGAGCGCCAGTGCGGCCTCGGGCCCCGGCGCGCCGACCTCCAGCGCCGACGACCGGCCCGGTTCGGTGAGCGAGCCGTGCGCGAGGAAGGCGCCCCGCCAGGCGGCCTCCGAATCGAGCACGCTCCCCCCGACCACCTGCGGCGGCAGCCCGCGCACCGGCCGGCCGCGTTGGTCGAGGAGCCCGGTCTGCCGGGCCAGGCCCTCGCCGTCGCGGGCGACCCGGACCACGTACCGGCCCGACTTGTGCAGACCGCCGGGGCTGAGGACGTGCACCTCGCAGGAATAGCCGTACAGGTCGTGGATGTCCTTGCGCAGCCGCCGGGCGGTGGCGCCCAGGTCCACCTCGGCCTCCACCACCACCTGGCCGCCGACGATGTGCAGCCCGCCGGCGAAGCGCAGCAGCGACGCGACCTCGGCGCGCCGTGCGCTGGTGTGGGTCACCACCACCCGGGCGAGTTCGTCTTTGACATCGGCTGTCATCGCCACGATGCGTCAGTCCCCTTCCGTTCCGGCCGCGGGCCGCTGCGGACCGGCGGTGTGCAGCGTGTGTTCCGAGGTGGTGGTGTGCTCCGCAGTGCTGCGGTGATCCGTCCAGGTGGTGGCAGGGAGCGGCGGGTCGATGCCGGCGAGCGCGGCGAGCGCGTCGGCGAGCCGCCCCGGCTCGTGGGTGAACGTGCCGGGCACGGCGAGTTCGCGGTAGTGCACTGCGGCGCCGAACCTGTCCGCGGCGCGCCCGACGTTGTCGCGTTCGCCCTGCGCGCGCACGGCGGCCGCGTCCGCCAGCACCGCGTCCACCCGAAAGTCCGGCGCGTGCTGGGCGAGCACCTGCAGGTGGCGTTCGGTGGAGAACCCCGCCGTCTCGCCAGGCTCCGCGGCCAGGTTGAGCACGACCACCTTGCGGGCGGCCGACTCCTGCAACGCCGAGTACAGCTCCGGAACGAGCAGGTGCGGGATCACGCTGGTGAACCAGGAACCGGGCCCCAGCACGACGACGTCCGCCGCGCCGATCGCGCGGACCGCCGCGGGGACCGCCGGCGGGTCCGCGGGGAGCAGCCGCACCCGACGCACCCGTCCGGGAGTGGTGGCCACGGCGACCTGGCCGCGGAGCGTGCGCACCACCCGCGGGTCGTCTTCGAGCCCCGTCACCTCGGCCGCGATCTCCAGGGGCACCCGCGCCATGGGCAGCACGGCGCCCTGGACGCCGAGCACCCCCGCCAGCTCGGCCAGCGCGGCCACCGGGTCGTCGAGCAGCTCGGTGAGCCCGGCGAGAACGAGGTTGCCCACGGAGTGCCCGGCGAGCGCGCCGTTGCCGCGGAAACGGTGCTGGAGCAGATCCGTCCACAGGCCGCCGCGCTCGTCCGGCGCGGCGAGCGCCGCCAGCGCCATGCGCAGATCCCCCGGCGGGATGATGTCGAGTTCGGAGCGGATCCGACCGGATGAGCCGCCGTCGTCGGCGACGGTGACCACCGCTGTCACGTCGTCGCTGAAACGGCGCACCGCGCTGAGGGTGGCGAACAGGCCGTGCCCGCCGCCGAGGGCCACCACCGACGGGCCGCGCGGGTCGCGGGTCATTCGCGCCCCAGATCGCGGTGCACCACGCCCACTCCCAACGCCGGGTTCTCCGCCAGCAGCGCGCCCAGCGCCTCCGACATCGCCACGCTGCGGTGCTTGCCGCCGGTGCATCCGATGGCGGTGGTGACGTAGAACTTGCCCTCGCGCTGGTACCCGTCGATGGTCAGCTGCACCAGCCGGCTGTAGGTGCGCAGGAACTCCCCCGCGCCCGTCTCGGACAGCACATACTCGCTTACCGCGGGGTCGCGCCCGGTCAGCCCGCGCAACTCGTCCACCCAGTAGGGGTTGGAAAGGAACCGCACGTCCGCCACCATGTCGGCGTCGGTGGGCAGGCCGTACTTGAAGCCGAACGACTGCACGGTCACGCGGACGGTGCGCGGCTCGCTCCCGCCGAACAGGGTCTCCATCTTCTCCCGGAACCGCTGCACCGACGACGACGAGGTGTCGATGACGACGTCCGCGGACATGCGCAAGGTGGCCAGCATGGCCCGTTCCGCCGCGATCGCCTCCGCCAGGGTGCCCGAGCGCTGCAGCGGGTGTCCGCGCCGCACCTGTTCGAAGCGGCGCACCAGCACGTGGTCCGACGCGTCGAGGAACAGGATCCGCGGCGCTCCACCGCGGCGGACCACCTCGTCGCCCACCGCCGCCAGGTCGCCCGAGAACGTCTTGCTGCGCACGTCGACGACGACGGCGAGCCGCTCGATGCGCGTGCCCTCGCTGAGGCCGTAGTCGACCAGGGTGGGGACCAGCTGCGGCGGCACGTTGTCCGCCACGTACCAGCCGAGATCCTCGAGGAGTTTGGCGGCCGTGCTGCGTCCCGCGCCGGACAGGCCGGTGACGAGCAGCACGTCCATCGCGGTGGTGGAAGAGCCATCGGCGGGACCTGAGGCGGCGGGATCTGCGGCGGGCGTCGCGTCACTCACTGGGCGGTCTCACCTGTCCGTTCCGTAGTGTCGGCGGCGACGTTCCCGGCCTCCCCGGCCACGGTGCCGCTGTTTTCAGTCACGTCGGTCGCACGGCCGTCGGTTGCACGGGCCTCGGTATCGGGGCCGCGGGTTCCGGCGTCGCCGTGCAGGTGTTCGGCGATGGTCCGGGCCGTCGCCGAACCGATACCCGGCACCTGCGTCATCTCGTCAACGGTAGCCTCTCGCAACCGCGCGAGCGACCCGAAATGGCGCACCAGTGCGGTACGCCGCACCTCGCCGAGCCCCGGGACGGCGTCGAGCGCCGAAGCGGTCATCCTGCGGGACCGTTTGCTGCGGTGGAAGCTGATCGCGAACCGGTGCGCCTCGTCGCGCACGCGCTGCAGCAGGTACAGCGCCTCGCTGCCGCGGGGCAGGATCACCGGCTCGTCGTCGCCCGGCAGCCACACCTCCTCGAGCCGCTTGGCCAGGCCGGCCAGGGCGACGTCGGTGACTCCGAGTTCGTCGAGCACCTCGGCCGCCGCCGCCACCTGGGGGGCGCCGCCGTCGACCAGGTAGAGGTTGGGCGGATAGGCGAAACGGCGGGGCCGGCCGGTGGCCGGGTCGAGGGACGCCTCCGGCGCCAGATCACCGCCGTCGGCGTCGCCGTTGTGCGCGCCGGCGCCGTCCGGTCCGCCGGTGCCCGCGTCCGTCTGCGCGTCCGCCCGGTGTCGTTTGAACCTCCTGCGCGTCACCTCGGCGATGCTCGCGACGTCGTCGGAGTGCCCTTCGCCGGCGGCCTCCTTGATCGCGTAGTGACGGTAGTCGGACTTCTTGGCGAGCCCGTCCTCGAACACCACCAGCGAGGCGACGACGTCGGTACCCTGCACGTGGCTGATGTCGACGCATTCGATTCGCAGCGGGGCATCGTCCAGGTCGAGGGCGTCCTGGATGCCTTGCAGCGGCGCTGCGCGTGGTCAGGTCGCCGGCGCGCTTGAGCTTGTGCAGGGCGAGGGCCTGCTCGGCGTTGCGCCGGACCGTTTCGGCCAGATCCTTCTTGTCGCCGCGCCGGGGTACGCGGATGCGGACGGCCGTGCCGCGGATGCCGCCGAGCCAGGCGGACAGCCTGGTCGGCGTCCGCGGGCATCTCCGGGACGAGGATCTGGCGCGGCACCACGCCGCGTGCGTCCGCCTCGTCCAAACCGGAACGGCGGGCCTGGTCGGACTCGCCGCCGTAGAACTGCGTGAGGAACTGCTCGACAAGCTCGGGAGCCTCGGCGCTCTCGACCCGTTCGACCACCCAGCCGCGTTGCCCGCGCACGCGGCCGTCGCGCACGTGGAACACCTGCACGGCCACCTCGAGGTCGTCGTAGGCGAAGGCGACGACGTCGGCGTCGGTGCCGTCGCCGAGCACCACCGACTGCTTCTCCAGCGCCTTGTGCAGTGCGCCCAGGTCGTCGCGCAGGCGGGCGGCGCGTTCGAAGTCGAGATCCTCCGAGGCCTCGAGCATCTTGCGTTCGACCTGTGTGAGCAGCCGCGTGGTGCGGCCGGCGAGGAAGTCGCAGAAGTCGTCGACGATCGCGCGGTGCTCGTCCACCGACACCCTGCCCACGCAGGGCGCCGAGCATTTGCCGATGTACCCGAGCAGGCAGGGGCGGCCCAGCTGCTGGTGCCGCTTGAGCACGCCCGCCGAGCAGGTACGGGCGGGGAACACCCGCAGCAGCTGGTCGAGGGTCTCGCGGATGGCCCAGGCGTGCGAGTACGGGCCGAAGTAGCGGACCCCCTTGCGGCGGGGGCCGCGGTAGACGAACAGGCGGGGGATCTCCTCCCCCACGCTCACCGCGAGCATCGGGTAGGTCTTGTCGTCGCGGTACCGCACGTTGAAGCGCGGGTCGAACTGCTTGATCCAGTTGTATTCGAGCTGCAGCGCCTCGACCTCGGTGCCCACCACGGTCCACTCGACCGATCCGGCCGTGGTGACCATGCGTCGCGTCCGCGGGTGCAAGGTGGTGAGGTCGGCGAAATAGTTGCTCAGCCTGTTGCGCAGGTTCTTGGCTTTGCCGACGTAGATGACGCGGCGGTCGGGATCGCGGAACTTGTAGACGCCGGGCTCGGTGGGGATGGTGCCCGGGGCGGGGCGGTAGGTGGTGGGATCCGGCACGGCTCCAGGCTATCGCGTCCCCCGCCGCGGACTGCTACTCCTGGCCGGCCGCCGGGCGCCCAGCCCCGTCCGCGTACAGCCGTTGCAGGGCGCGGAAGCGTTGGACGGCCTCCACCGACCGGCCCCGGTCGTTGATCTGCACGGCGAGCACGGGCACGTACTCGTCGTCGGGCAGGTCGATGCGCGCCCACGACGCGCCCTCCGGGAATGCGATCCGCTGGACCAGGTCCCAGGGGATGAACTTGTCGCTGAACAGGTTCCGCACGGAGACCCCGGCGGGGCCCACGCGCATCCGCGGGCGGGTGAACAGGAGTACCCCGCACCCCATCAGCACTCCGATCAGTGCGATGGAGATCTGGTCCCACACGCGGAAATGCACGCCCGTGTCGGCCACCCGCAGCAGCGAACCGAGCACGGTGAACACCGCGACGAGAAACACCGCGACGCCGATCGCGTAGAGGCTGCTGCGCCGGGACCGTGCCACCAGGTCCCACTGGAGCCGGTCCGGGTCGACCGTGTCGGCCGCCTGCGCCCGTCCGCCGCCCGTCGTCCCGTCGTCCACCATCGCTCCGCCCTCCGCGGTCATGCCACTCCGTCCCGCAGCCGCCGCAACGTGGTCGCCACGTCCAGCGCCGCCATCGTCGCCTCGCCGCCCTTGTCCTCGATCGAGCCGGGCAGGCCGGCGCGATCCAGCGCCTGCTGTTCGGTGTCCGTGGTGAGGACGCCGTTGCCGACGGGGGTCGACGCGTCGAGGGCGACCCGCGTGAGCCCCGCCGTCACCGCGTCGCACACGTACTCGAAGTGGGGTGTGCCCCCGCGGATCACCACGCCCAACGCCACCACCGCGTCGTGCGTGCGCGCCAGTTCCTGTGCCACCACGGGCAGTTCCACCGCGCCGGCGACGCGGACCACGGTGGGGCCCGCCACCCCGGCCCCGTCGGCCGCGCGCAGCGCCCCGGCCAGCAGTGCCTCGTTGATCTCCCGGTGCCACTGGCCCGCGACAATCCCCAGCCGCAGCCCCGCCGCGACCGAGCCGTACTCGCCGGGCCTGCCCTCGGCGCTCATGCGGGCCCCCCGTCGCCGGCGGTGACGACGCTCTCCGCACCGGACGCCGTGGGATCGAAATCGTCCAGCCCGATCAGGTCATGGCCCATGCGGTCGCGCTTGGTACGCAGGTAGCGCAGGTTCTCGGCCGTCGCGCGGACCGGCATCGGCACCCGCTCGGTGATGGCGAGCCCGTAGCCGCCCAGACCGACCCGCTTCGCGGGGTTGTTGGTGAGCAGGCGCATCGACTGCACGCCCAGGTCCACCAGAATCTGCGCGCCCAGGCCGTAGTCGCGGGCGTCCGCCGGCAACCCCAGCTCCAGATTCGCGTCCACGGTGTCGCGCCCCGCGTCCTGCAGCTGGTAGGCCTGCAACTTGTGCATCAGGCCGATGCCGCGCCCCTCATGCCCCCGCATGTACAGCACGACGCCGCGGCCCTCGGCGGCGACCATCTGCATGGCCGCGTCCAGCTGGGGGCCGCAATCGCAGCGCAGCGAACCGAACACGTCGCCGGTGAGGCACTCCGAGTGCACGCGCACGAGCACGTCGGCCCCGTCGCCGATGTCGCCGCACACCAGTGCGACGTGTTCGACGTCGTCGTGCACGCTCTCGTAACCGACGGCCCGGAACGGCCCGTGCGCGGTGGGGATGCGGGCGTCGGCCACCCGCTTGACGTGCTTCTCGTGTTTGCGCCGCCAGCTGATGAGGTCGGCGATCGAGATCATGGCCAGTTCGTGCTCGTCGGCGAAGACGCGCAACTCGTCCGCGCGGGCCATCTCGCCGTCGTCCTTCTGGCTGACGATCTCGCAGATCGCCCCGGCCGGACGCAGCCCCGCGAGCGCGGCCAGGTCCACCGCCGCCTCGGTGTGCCCGGGGCGGCGCAACACCCCGCCCTCCTTCGCCCGCAGCGGCACCACGTGGCCGGGGCGGGTGAAGTCCTCGGCGCCGGCGTCGCCGTCGGCGAGCATCCGCATGGTGCGGGCGCGGTCGGCGGCCGAGATCCCGGTGGTCACGCCCTCCCGCGCGTCGACGGTGACGGTGTAGGCGGTGCCGTGCTTGTCCTGATTCACCGTATACATCGGCGGCAGCGCGAGGCGCTCGCAGTCGGCCCCTGTCAGCGGCACGCACAGGTACCCGGAGGTGTAGCGGACCATGAACGCGACGAGCTCGGGGGTGGCCTTCTCCGCGGCGAAGATGAGATCGCCCTCGTTCTCGCGGTCCTCGTCGTCGACCACGACGACCGCCTTGCCCGCGGCGATGTCGGACACCGCCCGCTCAATGCTGTCGAACCTCACGCAACGCTCCCATGGCAGCTCGTGGTCTCGCCCCGCGTACGCGCTCACGGCTTGACACCCGTGGACACCGGTGGGTGCCCCGATTCCCGACTATGAGGGTAGGCCCTGCGGGCCGGGCGCGGCCGCACCGGCTCCCAGAAGCCGCTCGACGTATTTGGCGATGACGTCCACCTCCAGGTTCACCCGGGTGCCGGCGGCGGCATCGCCCAGCACGGTCGAGGCGAGGGTGGTGGGGATCAGCGACACCTCGAACCAGTCCTGACCTGCTTCGTCGGCGCCCAGCGCGCTCACCGTGAGCGACACGCCGTCGACGGTGATCGAGCCCTTCTCCACCACGTACCGCGCCGACGACGCGGGCACCGCCACCCGCACGACCTCCCAGTGCTCGTGCGGAGTGCGGGAGATCACAGTCCCCACTGCGTCGACGTGGCCCTGCACGATGTGGCCGCCCAGCCTGCTCGAGACGGCGGCGGCGCGTTCGAGGTTGACCGGGCTGCCCACGCGCAGGTCACCCAGCGACGAGCGGGAGAGCGTCTCGTGCATCACGTCGGCGGTGAACGAGTCGGCCCCCGCCGCACCTTGTGCCCCGACAGTGTCTCCCCCGCCGGGCCCCGTCAGGTCGACGACGGTGAGGCACACCCCGTTGACGGCGATCGAATCGCCGTGGCCGGCGTCCGAGGTGACGAGCGGTCCGCGCACGGTGAACCGCGACGAGTCGCCCATGGCGGCGACCGCGGTGATCGCACCGACTTCTTCGACGATTCCCGTGAACAATCGCGTGGTCCTCTCGTCCGCCGGCGGTCGGCACGACCGCCGGCACGGCTACTGTCCGGTCACCCGATCGTAGGTCAGCAGCAGGTCGTCGCCGAGCGCCCGCACCGGCCCGCGCAACCGGAACCGGCGGAGATCGGCGATGGTGCGGGCGCCGACGCCCTCGACCGCGGCGCGACCGTCGCCGAGCACGGCCGGCGCCAGATAGTGCTCGATCCGGTCGACGAGCCCGGCTCCCAAGAAGGCCCCCGCGAGCCGCGGCCCGCCCTCGACCTGCACGTCGCAACAGGTGTCGGCGAGCCGCGCGAGCACCGCGGCCGGGTCGTGGCCGGGCACGATCAGCGTGCGCGCGGCGGTGTCGAGGATCCTGCTCCCGGCGGGCACTGGGCGGTCGCCCACCACCACCCGCAGCGGCTGGTGGCCGCGCAGCGAGCCGTCGGGGTGGCGGGCCGTCAGCGCCGGGTCGTCCGCGAGGACGGTGCCGGTGCCGACGAGAATGGCGTCGACCCGGGCGCGCCGCTCGTGCACCTCGGCGCGCGCCGCCTCGCCCGTGATCCAGCGACTGGTGCCGTCGGGCGCGGCGACCCGCCCGTCGATGGTGGCGGCCGTCTTGAGCGTCACCTGCGGCCGGCCGGTGCGCTGCCGGTGCAGCCACGGCCGCAGCGGCCCGGCCTCCACGTCGGCGGCCGACACGCCGCCGACCACCTCGACCCCTGCCCGGCGCAGCGTCTCCGCGCCCCCGGAGGCCTGCGCAGTGGGATCGGCGACCGCGAAGACCACACGCGCGACGCCGGCCTCGATCAGGGCGCGGCTGCACGGGCCGGTGCGCCCGGTGTGGTCGCACGGCTCGAGCGTGACGACGGCGGTGCCGCCGCGCGCCCGCTCCCGCCTGCGCCAGCGCGGCCGCCTCGGCGTGCGGACCGCCGGGCGGGGCCGTGGTCCCGGCCCCGCACACGCGCCCGTCGGCGTCGAACACCAGCGCCCCCACCGCGGGGTTGGGGCTCGTGCGGCCGCCGCCGTCCACGAGAGCTCGATGGCCGCGCGCATCGCCTCGTCGCCGTCCGGCCGCACGTCCGACGGCCACGGCGTGGCCGGTTCCGGCCGGGTCACGGGTGCAGGTGCAGGTGCGGCGATGCGGCCGCCGCCTGCTCGCGCAGTCCGCGGACGGCGGCGGCGGGGTCGTGTGCGCCGTAGACCGCCGAGCCGGCCACGAAGCAGTCCACCCCGGCCTCCGCGGCCTGCTCGATGGTGTCCGCGTTGATGCCGCCGTCGATCTCCACGAGCAGCCGCAGCTCGCCCGCGTCGACCAGCCGGCGGACCGCCCGCGCCTTGTCCAGCACGTCGGGGATGAACGACTGGCCGCCGAAGCCGGGTTCGACGCTCATGACGAGCAGCGTGTCGAACTCGCGCAGCACCTCCAGGTAGGGGTCGATGGGCGTGCCCGGTTTCACTGCGAGGCCCGCCACCGCGCCTGCGGCGCGGATGTCGCGGGCCACGGCCGCCGGGTCGTCCGTCGCCTCCGCGTGGAAGGTGACGTTGTGCGCGCCCGCCTCGGCGTAGGGCGGCGCCCAGCGCGCCGGGTCCTCGATCATCAGGTGGCAGTCCAGGGGGATCTCGGTGGCCTGCAGCAGGCTCTGCACCACGGGCAGCCCGAGCGTGAGGTTGGGCACGAAGTGCGCGTCCATCACGTCCACGTGAAGCCACTCGGCGCCGGAGTCGCCCGCCGCCGGATCGCCCGCGACGATCGCCGCCTCCTCCGCCAGCCGCGCGAAGTCCGCGGACAGGATCGACGGTGCGATCATCGGCTGCCGCACCCGCCGCGACGCCGTACCCTGCCGTGCTGTCTCCGGGCTCTGCCGTGCTGTCTCCGGGCCCGCCGGAACCTGGTTCGCCATGCGGCACATTCTATGGCCGTCGCGTGCTCACTTGCGCAGGGCCGCGACGAACATGCCGTCGGTGCCATGCCGGTGCGGCCACAACTGCACGAACGGGCCGTCGCCGAGCCCCGGCATGGCGCCGGGCACCAGGGTGCGGGCGTCGAGCGCGGTGAGCCCGTGGCGGCGCTGCGCGTCGAGCACGATGCCCGCCGTCTCGGCCAGGTGCGGCGAGCACGTCGAATACACGATGACGCCGCCCGGGCGCACCAGCGCGGCCGCCGCGCCCAGCAGCTCCCGCTGCAGCCGGGTCAGGTCGGTCACGTCCCCGGGACTCTTGCGCCAGCGCGCCTCCGGCCGCCGCCGCAGCGCGCCCAGGCCGGTGCACGGGGCGTCGACGAGGACCCTGTCGTAACCGGGGTCGAGTCCGCTGTCGCGGCCGTCGACGGCGTGCACGGTCACGGGCAGCCCGTCGACGGCCGACCGCACCAGCGCGGCGCGATGCTCGGCCGGTTCGACGGCGTCGACGTGCGCGCCGTCGATGTCCGCGATAGCGCCCAGCAGGGCGGCCTTGCCGCCCGGCCCGGCGCACAGGTCCAGCCACCGCCCGCCGTCGGGACCGTCGAGCGCGGCCAGCGTGGCGGCGCGGGCCACCAGCTGGCTGCCCTCGTCCTGCACGGCCGCGAGCCCGTCACGCACCGGGTCCAGCTCGCCGGGATCCCCGCCGTCGAGGTACACCGCGTACGGCGAGTACAGCCCCTCCTCGCCACCGGTGACGAGCGCGAGCTCCTCGGCGCTGATCGCGCCCGGCCGGGCCACCAGGTGCACGCGGGGGCTGACATTGTCGGCCTCGAGCGCCGCATCGAGCTCCCCGGCGGCCGGCCCCAGGGCGTCCGCGAAGGCCTGTGCGATCCACGCCGGATGGGTGTGCCGGAACGCGGACGCGGCCACGGGTGCGGTCTCCGGAGACGGCGTGAGCTGCGTGATCCACTGCTGGTCGGTCTTCTCCGCGGCCTTGCGCAGCACCGCGTTGGCGAAGCCGCCCGCGCCCCGGCCGCTGTCCGCCACCACCATGTCCACCGTCGTCGAGACGGCCGCATGCGGGGCGACCCGCGTGCGCAGCAGCTGGTAGACGCCGAGGCGCAGCGCGTCGACGACGGGCGGGTCGACGCGGTCGAGCGGCCGGCCCGCGCACGCCTCGATCACCGCGTCGAGCAGACCCAGCGCGCGGCACGCACCGTAGGCGAGTTCGGTGGCGAAGGCCGCGTCGCGCCCGGTGATCCTGCGTTCGCGTAGCAGACGCGGCAGCACCAGGTTGGCGTAGGCGTCGCGCTCCCGCACCGCGCGGAGCGTGTCGCGCGCGGCCACGCGCGGCGGGTCGAGGGCCGGCTGTTCGCGGCGGCGGGTCTCGCGCGCGTCCCTGCCCGCGGGGCCCCGCCCGGCGCGGCGACCCCTGTCATCGCGAGGCCTGCCCCTGCCGCCGCGGGAGCGCCCGTCCCCGGAGCGCCCCCTGTCGTGGCGCCCGCTCCCGCCCTGCGGGTGGCCGTCGGGGCCGTCGGGCCGTACGCTCATGCGAAGGTCTCCTCACCGGTGAGTCGTGCGCCCCGCGCCCAATCGGCGGCGCGCATCCGTTTCTTGCCGGGCGGCTGCACCCAGCTCAGTTCGACGGCGTCGGTGCCGGTCCCGGCGAACACCGACTTCTTGGTGGTCTCGACGCGCCCCGGGGCCAGCCCCCGGCCGCCGGCGGGTCGCACCGGCCCGAGCTTGAGCCGCACCTCGCCCAGCATCGTCCAGGCCCCCGGGTCCGGAGTCACCGAGCGGACGCCGCGGTCCACCGTGTGCGCCGGGTGCCGCCACTGCACGCGCGCACCGTCGACGGAGATCTTCTCCGCGTAGGACACGCCGTCCCCGGACTGGGGCACCGCGGTGAGCGTGCCGTCCTCGATACCGTCCATCGTCGCGGCGAGCAGCCGCGCGCCGGACTCCGCAAGGCGCCCCAGCAGATCGCCGGCCGTGTCCTCGTCCCCGATCGCCTCGGTGACCACCCCGTACACGGGCCCCGTGTCGAGCGCCGGCTCGATGAGGAACGTCGCCGCGCCGGTCATCGTGTCGCCGGCCGCGATCGCTGCCTGCACCGGAGCGGCCCCGCGCCACGCGGGCAACAGTGAGAAGTGCAGGTTGACCCAGCCGTGCACGGGCACGGCCAGCACGTCCGCGGGCAGCAGGTTGCCGTAGGCGACGACCGGGCAGCAGTCCGGTGCCAGCGCGCGCAGGCGCGCGAGGAAGTCCGGGTCGGAGGCGCGGGCCGGGGTGAGCACCTCGATGCCCGCCTCGTCGGCGACACGGCCGACCGGCGACCGGCCGGTCTTCCGGCCGCGGCCGGCGGCCGCGTCGGGCCGGGTGACGACGGCGATCACCTCATGCCGCGGGGAGTCGATGAGCTCCCTCAGCGACGGCACCGCCGCCTCGGGGGTTCCCGCGAAGATCACTCGCACGTCGAAAAGTCCTTCCCTCGTCCCTGCCGCGCCTGTTCAGCCCACCATGTCCCGGTCAGCTTAGTTTCCGGGGCCGGCACGCCGCCCGCTGCGGCTATCGTCGACTCGTCCGCGCCGCTCCCCCGCGGCCCCGCCACGCCCCGGAGGCCCCGTGTTCAAAGCCGTAGCACTGCTCACCCGCCGCGCCGACCTGTCACGCGCCGCGTTCATCGACTACTACGAGACCCGGCACGTCCCCCTGATCACGAGCCTGCTGCCACCGTTCCGCGAATACCGCCGCAACTTCCTCGACCACGACGACAGGGTCGCGGGACCCGACGCGCCGGCCGCCGACTTCGACGTGATCAGCGAGTTCGTGTTCGACGACCGCGCCGCATACGAGGACATGCTCGCCGCGTACGCGGTCCCGGAGACCGCACGCAGGATCGCCGCCGACGAGGAGAACTTCCTCGACCGCTCACGCACGCGGATGTACGTGGTAGACGCCCGCGGCACCGGGGCGGAAATCTGACCGGGCGCCTCACCCGACCCTCACCGGAGCGGTGTTCACGCGGCCAGGGCTGCGGTTGGGTTCCCCCGGACGCGTCACCCGACCCTCACCGGATCGGTGTTCACGCGGCCACGGCCGTGGTCGCGCGCCGATGCGCGCCTCACCCGACCCTCACCGGATCGATTTGCACCCGCACAGTGCCCGCCACCCGATGCGAACTGAATGCGGCCTGGCCCACGGCCAGCGCGCGGGACAGGGCGGCGCCGTCGCGCCGGGCCACCCGCAGCAACATCCGTTCCGCATCGGCCGGCGGCTCGTCGGCCGCCGCGGCCTCACGGCCGCCCCCGCCGGGGAGCCGCACGCCGGGCGGCAGCGGCACCGGCCCCAGCGTCTCGGTGCTCTCGGGCAGTGCCGCCAGGTCCAGGAAAGCCGCGAGCGTCGCCGGGGCGCCGTCCACCGCAGCGATCCGCACCGCCGGCGGAAAACGCACCTCGCGGCGCCCGGCGAGCTCCAGGCGCGCCTGCCCCACCGGGTCCCAGCGGATGAGCGCCTGCACCACCTCGGCCCCGGCATCCGCCACCACGACCACTTTCCCGCCCGTTTCAGCGCTGCGCACCAGCGCCGAAGCGGCCATCCAGCGCCGCAGGGCCTCCTCGCCGGCGCGCAGGTCGGCCCGGGTGAGCAGCGACCAGCCGTCCAGCAGCAGAGCGGCGCCGTAGCCGCCGGGGGCCACCGGCTCGGCGCCCACCGTGGCCACGACGACGGAGGCGCGCGCCGGCACCTCGTCGCGGACGTCGGCGCCGGACGATCCGATCACCGGCACCCCGCGGAACGCGCGGCCGAACTCCTCCGCCGTGCGCTGGGCGCCCGTCACCTGCGCGCGCAGGGCGCGGGACCCGCACTTGGTGCACGAGTGTGCGCGCGCCGCGCTGCCGCACCACCGACACGTCGGCGGGGCGGCCGCCTCCTCACCGGCTCCGCCCGCGGCGCCGTCGGGGCGCGGCGGCGGGAGGCCCAGGGGCCCGGCGCACCGCCGGCACCGGGCCGGTTCCCGGCACTGCGCGCAGGCCACCACGGGGATGTATCCGGCGCGGGGCACCTGGACCAGGACGGGTTGGTCGGCGGAGAGCGCGTCGCGGGCCGCCTGGAATCCGATCGCCGGCAGCCGTGCCCGGCGCGCGGCGGGGTCGCGGGCGAGGGCCTGCTCGCTGTCGGCCAGCGCCCGGATGAGCGGTGACGCCCGCCGCACCGCGTTGCGCGGAGCGAGCAGATCCTGCGCCCACCCGTGCTCGACCAGCGACTGTGCCTCCGCCGTGCGCGCGTGCCCGCCCAGCAGGAATCCCGCACCGGCGGCGTCGGCGCGCAGCAGCGCCACCTCGCGCGCGTGCGGGTAGGGCGAACGCGGCTCGGACAGCAGGTCGTCGCCGTCGTCCCATAGCGCCACGAGGCCCAGACGCGAGACCGGGGTGAACACGGCGCTGCGGTTGCCGACGACGATGCAGGGCGGGCCGGCGAGGGCCGTCACCCAGCGCCGGTACCGTGCCTGCGGGCCCAGCCCGCCGGCCAACTCCACCACCGGGCTCCCGGCAGCCGTTGTCGAAGACGCGGCGCCGCCGGCCCCGGAGCACAGCCTGCGCAGCGCGGCCGCGACGCGGTCCAGGTCGCGGCGGTCGGCCACCACGACGACCGCGGATCGTCCGCCGGCGAACGTGGCATGGGCGGCCTCGGCGATGCGCAGCGCCCAGTCCTCGCCGGGCACGGCCTGCCACACGGCGCGCGGCGCGCGTCCTGCGTGGGCGGCGTCGAGGAACGCGGCGCCGTGGACGTAGCGGGCCCAGCCTTCGTCTCCGCATTCCGGTGTCGGTGGCCCGGGGCCAGGCTCGGCCGGGGGTTCCCGCTGTTCCGCCGGGACCGCGCCGCGTTTCGCGAGGGCGTCCAGCGCGGCGGTCTCGGCGCGCGCATGCCGGGGCGGGACCGCGAGCCGCAGCACATCGGCGCGCGTGCCCGCATAGCGCCGCGCCACCGCCGCGCACAGCTCCGCGAGCGGCGGGGGCAGCACCGGCAGCGGTGAGACGACCCGTTCGATGGTGCCGAGCCGGCCCTCGTGTGCGGTGTCGGCGACACGTTCGAGCACGTACCCGTCGATCAGGCGCCCCGCGAACCGTACGCGCACCCGCACGCCGGGCTGCGCCGCGTCGTCGAGCGACTCCGGCACCCGGTAGTCGAAGGTCCGGTCCAGGTGCGCCGGTTGCACCATCGGCAGCACCCGCGCCACCGGCAGCACGACCCCCGCGCCGGCCTCCCCCGTCGCGTCCGTCACCACACCCCCTCGACATGCGACCGACCAAGCATCCCGTGCACGTTCACGCGTCGGAACGCGCACGGGATGCTTGGTCGGTGCGGGTATTCGGCTGCGACTACAGCCCCGCCAGCGCGCGCAGCTCGGCGGCCTTGTCGGTGCGCTCCCAGGGCAGGTCGACATCGGTGCGCCCGAAGTGGCCGTAGGCGGCGGTCTGCCCGTAGATCGGCCGCAGCAGGTTCAAATCGCGCACGATGGCGCCCGGCCGCAAGTCGAACGCCTCGGAGATGAGCGACTGGATCTTCGACGGGTCGATCTGCTCGGTGCCGAAGGTCTCCACGAACAGGCCCACCGGGGCGGCCTTGCCGATCGCGTACGCCACCTGCACCTCGATGCGCTCGGCCAGCCCGGCGGCCACGGCGTTCTTCGCCACCCAGCGCATGGCGTATGCGGCCGAGCGGTCCACCTTGGACGGGTCCTTGCCGGAGAATGCGCCGCCGCCGTGGCGGGCCATGCCGCCGTAGGTGTCGACGATGATCTTGCGGCCGGTCAGCCCGGCGTCGCCCATCGGCCCGCCGAGCGCGAACTTGCCGGTGGGGTTGACCAGAAGGCGGACGTCGGAGGTGTCCAATGCGGCCCCGGACTCGGCGATGTCGGCGAGCACGGGCGCCAGCACCTTGTCGCGGATGTCGGGCAGCAGCATGTTGTCCAGGTCGATGTCCGCGGCGTGCTGCGTGGACACGACGATCGTGTCCAGGCGCACCGGGCGGTCGCCCGCGTACTCGATGGTGGCCTGCGTTTTGCCGTCGGGCCGCAGATACGGCAGCACCCCGTCCTTGCGCACGGCGGTGAGCCGGCGCGACAGCCGGTGCGCCAGCGCGATGGGCATGGGCATGAGTTCGGGGGTGTCACGGCAGGCGTACCCGAACATCAGGCCCTGGTCGCCGGCCCCCTGCCGGTCGATCGCGTCGTCGGAGTCGTCCACCCGTGATTCGTAGGCGGTGTCCACGCCCTGCGCGATGTCGGGCGACTGGGCGCCGATGGCGATGTTGACGCCGCACGAATTGCCGTCGAACCCCTTCGACGACGAGTCGTAGCCGATCTCGAGGACCTTGTCGCGGACGATGTGCGGGATGTCGACGTAGGCGCCGGTGGTCACCTCGCCCACCACGTGCACCTGCCCGGTGGTGACCAGCGTCTCCACGGCGACGCGGCTGGCCGGGTCGGCGGCGAGCATCGCGTCGAGGATCGAATCGCTGATGGCGTCGCAGATCTTGTCCGGGTGGCCCTCTGTCACCGACTCGCTGGTGAACAGCCGATGTCCCGGGTGGTTCACTGACATTTCTCTCCCAAGGCTCTCGTCACGGATCGCTTCTCGTGTGTCGCACGGCCCGCGCGGGGCGCGGCCTGCACGCCGTTGAGGCTGGTATGAGGGCTCTCGTCATCAGCCAGGATGAAACGGGTACCCACCGACCTTATGCCTCCCGGCCGTGCCGGGGCCGCAAGGGGTCCGCCGTGCGGGGGCGGCCGGGCCGGTGCCGGGCGCCCGGCGTGCGGGGGTCAGCGACGACAGTGGCCGTCGCCGAGCAGGGCGGTCACCGCGTCGAGGATGCGGCTGGACATCAGCGATTTGGACCCGTGCTCGATGGCGCGTTCCGCCCCGTCCGCGGCCAGCAGCCATCCGTCGTTGGAGTCGAGGCCGAAGGTCCTGTCGTCCCCCACCGTGTTGACGACCAGCAGGTCGCAGCCCTTGCGCGCCAGCTTGACGCGGCCGTGGTGCAGGGCGTCGCCGTCGGCGTCACCGGTCTCCGCGGCGAAGCCCACGATCACCCGCGGCGCGGGCAGTCCCCCGTCGCCGCGGCGCGCGACGAGGCCCCGGAGGATGTCGGGGTTGCGGGTCAGTGGCACCGCGTCGGGCTCGCTGTCCGCACCCTTCTTCATCTTCGCGTCGGCGCGGGCGGCCGGCCGGAAATCAGCGACGGCGGCGGCCATGATCACGACCTCGGCCTCCGCGGCGGCCGCGTCGACGGCGGACTCGAGCTCGGCGGCGGTGCCGATGCGCTCCACACGGACGGCCGGCGGGTCGGGAAGGCCCGTCGACGCCGCGGCGATGAGCGTCACCTGCGCGCCGCGCTGCGCGGCCAGCCGGGCCAGCGCGTAGCCCTGCTTGCCGGAGCTGCGGTTGCCCAGGAAGCGCACCGGGTCCAGCGGTTCACGGGTGCCCCCCGCGGTGACCACCATGCGCACCCCCTCGAGGTCGCGGGGCATCGCGTCGGGGCGTTCGAGGAGGAGATCAGCGAGCATGCAGATCTCGCCGGGGTCCGGGAGGCGTCCCGCCCCGGAATCCGCGCCGGTGAGCCGTCCCGAGGCCGGTTCGACGACGACGGCGCCGCGGGAACGCAGCGTCGCCGCGTTCTCGACGGTGGCCGGGTGCTCCCACATCTCGGTGTGCATGGCCGGCACGAACATGACGGGGCAGCGCGCGGTGAGCAGGGTGGCGGTGAGCAGGTCGTCCGCACGGCCGTGCGCGGCCCGGGCCATCAGGTCGGCCGTCGCCGGCGCGATCACGACCAGGTCGGCCTCCTGGCCCAGGCGCACGTGCGGCACCGCCGGCACGTCGGCGAAGACTCCGGTGTGCACCGGATTGCCCGACAGCGCCTCGAAGGTGGCGGAGCCGACGAACGCCAGCGCCGCCTCGGTGGGCACCACGTGCACGGTGTGCCCGGCCTCGGTGAAGTGCCGGATCACCGAGCACGACTTGTAGGCGGCGATGCCGCCGCCCACCCCGACGACGATGCGCCGGGGTGCCGCGGACGGGCCGCTCACTCGCCTTCGGTGTGCTCGAGGAGATCCGCGTGGATCTCCCGCATGGCGATCGACAGCGGCTTCTCCTGCAGGCCCGGCTCGACGAGCGGGCCGACGTACTCGAGGATGCCCTCGCTGAGCTGGTTGTAGTAATCGTTGATCTGGCGCGCCCGCTTGGCGGCGTAGATCACCAGCGCGTACTTCGACGACACGCGCTCGAGAAGCTCGTCGATGGGCGGATTGGTGATGCCCAGCGGGGTGTCGTACGGCCGCACGGCCTCGGCCACCGCGGATTCGCCTGCATCGACCTTGCTGCTCACTCGCATTTCTCCTGACATCACTGCCTGACAACCCTGTTGCGGCGGTGGTTGTGATTGTGAAGGGGGATCATCCCTGCCCGGGACCGATCATCAATGATACCAACTCGTCCACGGCGTGGTCGACGCTGTCGTTGACGACGACGTGGTCGAACTCGTCCTGCGCCGCCAGCTCGGTCCGGGCGGTCTCCAGCCGACGGGCCACCACGGACGGATCCTCCGTGCCGCGCCCCGTGAGGCGGGTCACCAGGTCATCCCAGCTCGGCGGCGCGAGGAACACGAAGCAGGCGTCCGGCCGGGCGGCGCGCACCTGTCGCACGCCGGCGAGGTCGACCTCGAGCAGCACCGGGTGTCCCTGGGCGAGAGCGTCGCCGATAGGAGCGGCCGGAGTCCCGGACCGTTGGAGGCCGCCGTGGATCTCCGCCCATTCGAGCAGCTCGCCCCCGTCGACCATGCGCTGGAAACCCTCGTCGCCGACGAAGTGGTAGTCGACGCCGTCGACCTCCCCCGGCCGGGGCGCGCGCGTGGTGGCCGAGACACTGAAGACCAGGTCCGGGACGCGCCGGCGGAGCTCCCGGACCACGGTGGACTTGCCCACGGCCGAGGGGCCGGCCAGTACCACCAGCCGGCCCCTCGGTCCGTCGTTCGGGCGCATCGGCACCGGATCGGTGCGTGCGTCCATGGGGATCACTCGAAGTCGAACTTGGCCAGCAGGGCCTTGCGCTGACGGTCGCCGAGGCCGCGCAGGCGGCGGGTGGGGGCGATCTCGAGCTCGGTCATGATCTCCTGCGCCTTGACCTTGCCCACCTTCGGCAGGGCCTCGAGCAGCGCGGAGACCTTCATCTTGCCGAGGATCTCGTCGGTCTCGGCGTCCTTGAGCACCTGCTTGAGGTCGGTGCCGCCGCGCTTGAGGCGCTCCTTGAGCTCAGCCCTGGCCTTGCGAGCGGCTGCCGCCTTCTCCAGAGCAGCAGCCCGCTGCTCGTCGGTCAACTGGGGAAGGGCCACGGTTCCTCCGTCTCATCGTGTACGTGGATCATCGGTCTGCATCGTCCACCGCGCGTCCCGGTCGCGCAAGTGTCGCGATCACCGCAGGTGGACAGCAGCGATAGCGACCGTACTCAGCCCCCGGGGCATTTGCGAACCCGCCCCCGCCCTGGTCGGCCCGCATCGTCGCCGCGGCTCGCCCGGACGTGCAGCTCCGGAACGGCGCCCTGCGGCGGGCCATCGCCGCCCGCCCCGCCACGACGCCGCCGGGAGCGAAGACTGTTTCCGCAGGTCACATGATGTGCGGAAGGATCTGGCGCTGTGCGATGACGCAGGTGGCACCGCGTGGTGCAACGCCCCGTCCGCGGGATCGCCGGCCCCGTGCGGAGCCCGCGAAAAAATTGTTCCGCCGCGCGCATCCCGCGCGTGTCGCGCGGGATCGGCGCACGTCGACGGCGGTACGGAAGCGCGCCGGGCTCACCGGGCGTGCGGTCGTCCGTCGCGGACCTCCCGTGCACGGGCACGCCACTCCCCCGCGTCACTTTTCCGGGGTCCTCCCGGGGCCGCCAACCCGATCATCGCGGCGGCCGCGGCGATCATGATCGCCTCGGTGCCGAGGCGGTCGAGCACGGCGACACCTGTCCCCCCCGCGGCCACCAGCGGCGCGGTGCGGGCGAAAGCGGCGATGGTCACCGCCGCGGCGAGCACGCGCGCGGCCCGCGCTGCGGTACTCCCACCCGACTCCACGGACCGGGGCGGAGACCACAGCAGGCCCACGGCGGGCACCAGCCACACGTAATGGTGGGTCCAGGCCACGGGCAGCATCATCTCGACCCCCAGTGCGACGACGACGAGCGCGGCCACCGCCCCTCGGGAACGCGCGGCGCGCAGTGCGCCCCACACCGTCAGCGGTACGAGGAGCAGGCAGGCCGCAGCCCAGGAGGCGAGGACGGTCCGATCGGTCGCGTCCGCGGGCAGCGTGCGCAGGAGCATGCCGCGGAGGGACTGGTTGCCCGCCACGGCGGGGTCGCCCACCCCGACCCGGTCGGCCAGGCCCGGCACCACGTCGACGACGTACGCGCGCGTGGGGCCCGGCAGGACGGCGAGGGCCAGCAGCGTGCAGGCGATGGCGGCTGCGGCGCCGACGGCGACCGTGCGCCACCGGCGCCGCAGCAGCGGCACGGCCAGATAGGCCGCGGGGATGAGCTTCACCGCCGCCGCGCAGCCGGTGAGGGCGCCGCGCGGCAGCCACGCGGGCAGCCGCACGGCGCGGTCCGCGTCCACCAGGCACACCGCCATCAGCAGCAGGCCCACCTGCCCGTAGCCGAGGTGATCGGCCACCGGCCCCGAGGCCGCCCAGAACCCGGTCAGCCCCAGCAGCCACCAGGTGCGGCGGCGCCGTCCCGCCAGGAACGCGCGGTATCCCACCGCCACCGCCACCGACAGCGCGCACACGTTGACGATGGCCCAGAGCCACTGCGCCGCACTCCACCCCGTGGCGGCGAGGGGCACGGCGGCCAGCGCGGCGAACGGCGGATAGGTGAACGGCACCCGCGCGGCGCCCTGCGGCCCGCCGTAGAGGCCGTTGCCGGCGAGCACGGAGCGGCCGGCCTCGAAATACACCCGCAGGTCGATGCCGTGCACGGTGTCGCACAGCCGGAACAGCGCGGTGATCGCCGCCGCGCAGGCGGCGACGGCGAGCCACCGGCCGCGCCAGGTCACCGCAGCGCGGCCTCGACCCGTCGCGGGTCCGCTCGGCGCTCGCGCGCACCCGGTCCGGGTCGGGGCCCGCCCGCAAGATCGCGCGCGACGAGTTCGGGATGAGCAGCCCGGTGGCACCCGCGAAGATGCCGGGCAGGTCGTCCGCCGACGCGCCCTGGGCGCCGAGGCCGGGCGCGAGGATCGGCCCGGTGAACCCGTCCAGGCGGAGCCCGTGCGCGCGCGTGGCGCCACGACCAGACCCACGGTGCCCGTGTCGTCCTCCGCGGCGCCGTCGACGATCGACTGCGCGACGCTGACGCCGCCCGTCGCCGGGCCGTCGCCGGGGCCGGCATCCGGGTTCCCCGCCAGCCGTGCCGTCTGCACCCGCACGGCCCTCCGGGTTGGAGGTGCGCGCGAGCACGAACACCCCGCGGCCGGTTCCGGCCGCCTGGTCGACGGCCGGGGCGAGCGCACCGAGGCCCAGATACGGGACCGCGGTCATGGCGTCGACCGACAGCGGCGCGCCGTCGGCCAGCCAGGCACGGGCGTAGGCGGCCATCGTCGACCCGATGTCGCCGCGTTTGGCGTCGGCGAGCGTCAGCGCGCCGGCCTCGCGGAGCCGCGCCACGGCGCTCTCGAGCACCGCGAGCCCGGCCGCGCCGTACTCCTCGAACATCGCGACCTGCGGCTTGACCACCGCGACGGACGGGCCCAGGGCCCGTACGCACACGTCCGTGAACGCCGCCAGTCCGTCGGCGCTGCGCGGCAGGCCCCAGGCCTCGAGCAGCTCCGGGTGGGGGTCGATGCCCGCGCACAGCCGGCCCCGCTCCGCGACCGCCGCGCGCAGGCGGCCGGCGAATCCGGCGGCCCCCGGGCCGGACGCGGTCACGCGCCCGCGCCGGCGCGCAGGTGCGCGTGCAGATCCTGCAGCGAGCGCACGCCGATCTCGCCGCGGATCATCGCCTCGACGCCCTGCACGGCGGCCGCCGCGCCCTGCACCGTGGTGATGCACGGCGTGGAGGTGGCGATGGCGGCGCTGCGGATCTCGTAGCCGTCCACGCGGGGGCCCGAGGTGCCGAACGGCGTGTTGATCACCAGGTCCACCTTGCGGTCGCGCAGCAGCTCCACGATCGAGTCCTGCCCGTCGCGCTCGTCGGAGAACTTGGCGATCTCGGTGGCCTTGATCCCGTTGCGCCGCAGCATCTCCGCGGTACCCACCGTGGCCAGGACGGTGAAGCCGAGGTCGGCCAGCCGCTTGACCGGGAACACCATGGCGCGCTTGTCCCGGTTGGCCACGGACACGAACACCGTGCCGCTGGTGGGCAGCGCGGACGACGCACCGATCTGGCTCTTCGCGAAAGCGGTGCCGAAGTCCTTGTCGATGCCCATGACCTCGCCCGTGGACTTCATCTCGGGGCTGAGCAGCGTGTCGATGCCGGTGCCGTCCGCCTTGCGGAACCGGTTGAACGGCAGCACGGCCTCCTTGACGGCCACCGGCGCCTCCTCGGCCACCGTGCCCCCGTCGCCGGTGGCGGGCAGCACGCCCGCGGCGCGCAGCTGGGCGATCGACTCGCCCAGCATGATCCTCGCGGCCGCCTTGGCGAGCGGTACACCCGTCGCCTTGGACACGAACGGCACCGTGCGGCTGGCGCGCGGGTTGGCCTCGAGCACGTAGAGCACGTCGTCCTTGAGGGCGTACTGCACGTTCATCAGGCCGTGCACGCCGATGCCCTTCGCCAGGGCCTCGGTGGACCGACGCACCGCCTCGACGTCCTGGCGGCCCAGGGTGATCGGCGGCAGCGCGCACGCCGAGTCGCCGGAGTGGATCCCGGCCTCCTCGATGTGCTCCATCACCCCGCCCAGGTACACCTCGTCGCCGTCGCAGAGGGCGTCCACGTCGATCTCGATGGCGTCCTCGAGGAAGCGGTCGACGAGCACCGGGTGGTCGGAAGACAGCTCGGTGGCGCGGGAGATGTAGCCCTCGAGCGAGGCTTCGTCGTAGACGATCTCCATGCCCCGCCCGCCCAGCACGTAGGAGGGGCGCACGAGCACCGGGTAACCGATGTCGGAGGCGATGGCGCGGGCCTGCTCGTAGGTGGTGGCGGTGCCGAACCGCGGCGCCGGCAGCTCCGCCCCGGTGAGCACCTTGCCGAACTCGGCGCGATCCTCCGCCAGGTTGATGGCGCCGGGGGTGGTGCCGACGATCGGCAGCCCGGCCGCCTCGAGACGTTCGGCCAGACCCAGCGGCGTCTGCCCGCCGAGCTGCACGATGACCCCGGCGACCGTGCCGGAGGCGCTCTCCGCCTGGTAGACCTCCAGGACGTCCTCGAACGTGAGAGGCTCGAAGTAGAGCCTGTCGGCGGTGTCGTAGTCGGTGGAGACGGTCTCCGGGTTGCAGTTGACCATCACCGTCTCGTAGCCCACCTCGGACAGCGTGGTGGCCGCGTGCACGCACGAGTAGTCGAACTCGATGCCCTGGCCGATCCGGTTGGGGCCGGAACCCAGGATGAGCACCTTCGGCTTGACGCGCTGCTCGGCCACCTCGGACTGGCCGTCGGCGTGCAGCTCGTAGGTCGAATAGTGGTACGGGGTCCTCGCCTCGAACTCGGCGGCGCAGGTGTCGACGGTCTTGAACACGGGCCGCACGCCCAGCCGGTGGCGCAGGTCGCGCACGCCGTCCTCGCCGGCGAGCTCGGGCCGCAGCACCGCGATCTGGCGGTCGGACAGACCCTCGTTCTTCGCGACCCGGAGCAGGGCCTCGTCCACCACCGGGGCGTCGATGATCCGGGACCGGAGCTCCACCAGCCCCTCGACCTCGGCGATGAACCACGGGTCGAGCGCCGAGGCCTCGTGGACCTGGTCGATGGTGGCGCCGTACCGCAGCGCGCGCTCGATGTCGTACATGCGCCCCTCGCGCGGGGTGCGCAGGCGCTCGAGGACCGCGTCCACCGTGTCGCCTTCGGGGTCGGGCACCGTCCAGAACCCGGTGCCGCCGTGCTCGAGCGAGCGCAGCACCTTGCCGAGGGCCTCGGAATAGCTGCGGCCGATGGCCATGGCCTCGCCCACCGACTTCATCGTGGTGGTGAGCGTGCCGTCCGCACCGGGGAACTTCTCGAACGCGAAGCGCGGGGCCTTGACGACGACGTAGTCGAGCGTCGGCTCGAACGACGCGGGCGTCTCGCCGGTGATGTCGTTGACGATCTCGTCGAGCGTGTAGCCGATGGCCAGCCGCGCCGCGATCTTGGCGATGGGGAATCCGGTGGCCTTGGAGGCCAGCGCGCTCGAGCGGGACACGCGCGGGTTCATCTCGATGACGGTCATGCGGCCGTCGGCGGGGTTGACGGCGAACTGGATGTTGCAGCCGCCGGTCTCCACCCCGACCGCCCGCAGGATCTCGATGCCCAGCGTGCGCATCTTCTGGTACTCGCGGTCGGTGAGCGTCATCGACGGGGCGACGGTCACCGAGTCGCCGGTGTGCACGCCGATGGCGTCGACGTTCTCGATGGAGCAGACGATGACGACGTTGTCCTTGTTGTCGCGCATCAGCTCCAGCTCGTACTCCTTCCAGCCGAGGATCGACTCCTCGATGAGCACGTTCGCGGTGGGCGAGGCGTCCAGGCCGCCGCCGGCGATCCGGTCGAGATCCTCGTAGGTGAACGCCAGGCCGGAGCCCAGCCCGCCCATGGTGAAGCTCGGACGCACCACCACCGGCAGGCCGAGCTCCTCGACGGCCTCATACACCTCGTCCATGGTGTCGCAGGCGCGGGAGCGGGCGCTCTCGCCGCCGACGGACTCGACGATGTCCTTGAACATCTGCCGATCCTCGCCGCGCTGGATGGCGGGGATGTCGGCGCCGATGAGCTCCACTCCGTGCTTGGCGAGCAGCCCCTGCGCGTCCAGCTGCACGGCCGCATTGAGGGCGGTCTGGCCGCCGAGGGTCGCCAGGACGGCGTCGATCGGGTGGCCCTGCTCCCGCTCGCGGAGGAAGATCTTCTCGATCACCTCGGGCGTGATGGGCTCGACGTAGGTGGCGTCCGCGTACTCCGGGTCGGTCATGATGGTGGCCGGGTTGGAGTTGACGAGCGTGACGCGCATGCCTTCGGCCTTGAGCACGCGGCAGGCCTGGGTGCCCGAATAGTCGAACTCGCAGGCCTGGCCGATGACGATGGGGCCGGAGCCGATCACCAGGATGTGTGCGATGTCGTTGCGGCGTGGCATTACTTCAGGCCTGCCTTCCTGTGGAGGTCTGTGCGGCGGGGGGTGCGGCGGGGGGTGCGGCGGGGCGGCGTGGGTGCCGCGATCGGCGGGGCGTTCACTTGCCGCCCGACTTCCCGGCGCGGGCCATGAGTGCGTCGTACCGGTCGAACAGGTAGCGGGCGTCGTGCGGGCCGGCGGCCGCCTCCGGGTGGTACTGGACGGAGAACGCGGTGCCGTCGAGCAGTTCGACGCCTTCGACGGTGCCGTCGTTGGCGCACACGTGGCTCACCCTTGCGCGGCCGAAGGGCGTGTCGAACTCCTCGCCCCGCTCGCCTTCCAGGGCGAAGCCGTGGTTCTGCGAGGTGATCGAGACGCGGCCGGAGGCCTCGTCGATCACCGGGATGTTCATGCCGCGGTGGCCGAAGCGCATCTTGTACGTGCGCCGGCCCAGCGCGCGGCCCAGGATCTGGTTGCCGAAGCAGATGCCGAACATCGGGATGCCCTTGCCGATGACGCCCCGCGTGAGCTGCACCGCGGCGTCGGCGGTGGCGGGGTCGCCGGGGCCGTTGGACAGGAAGAACCCGTCGGGCCGGATGGCCTCCACCTGGTCGAGGGTGGCGGTGGACGGCAGCACGTGCACGCGGCACCCGCGCAGCGCGAGCTGCTCCGGGATGGACGCCTTCATGCCCAGGTCCACCGCGGCCACCTCGAAGCGGGGTGCGCCCGCGGGCTCGATGACGTAGCCCGAGTCGGTGCTCACCTCGCGGGCCAGGTCGGCGCCGAGCATCTCCGGCTGGGCCTGCACGATGCGCTGCAGGCCGTCCACGGGCCCCAGCGACGCGCCGGAGAAGATCCCCGCCCGCATCGCGCCCTTGTCGCGCAGGTGGCGGACGACGGCGCGGGTGTCGATGCCGGAGATGCCCACGATCCCCTGACGCACCAGCTCGTCCTCGAGCGAGCCGCGGTCGGCCCGCCAGTTCGACACCATCCGCGAAGGTTCGCGGATGGCGTAACCTGCGACCCAGATCGTGTCGGCGGGCGTGCCGTCGTCTGCGCGCGATTCGCTGTCGTGCGAATTCCACCCGGTGTTGCCGATCTGGGGGGCCGTGGCCACCACGATCTGCCGGTGATAGCTGGGATCGGTGAGGGTCTCTTGGTATCCGGTCATGCCGGTGCAGAACACGGCCTCACCGAGGGTCTGCCCCTGCGCCCCGTACCCGGAGCCCCGGAACACCTTCCCGTCTTCGAGTACGAGAACCGCGTCGCTCACTTCTGTTCCTTCCTCTCGGTTTCCCGGCCGGCCTGCTCCGGGTCTGTCGTCTTGTCGCCGCCGAACTCGGCCAGCCAGCGCGGATACACCGACTTGTCGTCGCCGCGGAAACCGGTGTCGATCTCCACCGCACCGTCGACGCCGGCCGGGCGCCAGCGGATCACCAGCAGCCCGTCCCTGGTCATCACCTTCCCGGCGAGCCTGCGGTCGGTGCGCACGGACACGATGGCGGTGCGCGGGATCCACAAGGCCTCCGCGTCCTGCCGCTCCACCAGCACTCCCTCGCGGTAGCCGGTGAGCGCGGCCAGCGCGCGCACGCCCAGCCCGTGCACGGTGACGCGGGCCTGCCAGTTCCCTGCCAGCGACGAACCCACGTACAGCCCGCTGGTTTCGTCGACGGTGGGGCGCGTCAGCTTGCGCGGGACCGGGTGCAGATCGCCCACCGCGCCCTGCTGGAATCGGCCGCGGCGCCGCCAGCCTTTCCACATCAGGTAGACGCACAGTGCCCAGATGGCCACCGCCGCAAGCACCGTGATCGTGTTCAGCCACAACATCTAGTGGGCCCTGACCTTTCCGTCGACGCAGGTCACGCGGCCTCGGAGCAGGGTCGCGCGGACCCGCGCGGGCAGTGTGAGTTCTTCGTACGGGGTGTTGTCCGCGATGCTGGCGAGCTCGGCTCCCCGCACCGTCCAGGCGGAGTCCGGGTCGACCACCGTCAGGTTGGCCGTCTCCCCCACCCCGATGGGCCGCCCGTGGTCGGGCAGGCCGGTGATCCGGGCGGGCCGCTCGCTCATCACCGCGGCCACACCGCGCCAGTCGAGCAGCCCGGGCCCGACCATCGTCTGTGCGACGACGCCCAGCGCGGTCTCGAGGCCCAGCATGCCGGGGCGCGCCTGCGAGAACTCGCAGCACTTGTCCTGTGCGGCGTGCGGGGCGTGGTCGGTGGCCACGCAGTCCACCACGCCCTCGGCGAGCGCCGCCCGCAGCGCCTCGGCGTCGGACGCTTCGCGCAGCGGCGGGTTGACCCGGAAGATGCCGTCGTAGGTTTCGAGGCGCGCATCGTCGAGCATCAGGTGGTGCGGGGTCACCTCCGCGGTGATGTCGATCCCCTGGCCCTTGGCCCAGCGGATCAGCTCCACCGTCCCCGCGGTGGACGCGTGGCAGATGTGCACGCGCGCGCCCGCGTCGCGGGCCAGCAGCGCGTCGCGGATGACGATCGACTCCTCCGCCGCGCGCGGCCATCCGGCGAGGCCCAGCCGGGCGGCGGTGGGCCCCTCGTGGGCCACCGCGCCCTCGGTGAGCCGCGGCTCCTCGGCGTGCTGGGCGATGAGCACGTCCAGCCCCCGGGCGTACTCCAGGGCCCGGCGCATGATCAGCGGATCGGCGACGCAGTGTCCGTCGTCGGAGAACAGGCGCACCGACGCCGTCGAGGCCGCCATGACGCCCATCTCGGCGAGCTCGGCCCCGGCAAGCCCCTTGGTGACCGCGCCCACGGGGTGCACGTCGACCAGGCCCACCGTCCGGCCCTGCGCGTAGACGTGGTCGGTGACCACCGCGGTGTCGGCGACGGGGTCGGTATTGGCCATCGCGAACACGGCCGTGTAACCGCCGCGGGCCGCGGCGGCCGAGCCGGAGCGCACCGTCTCGGCGTCTTCGCGTCCCGGCTCGCGCAGGTGGGTGTGCATGTCGACGAAGCCGGGCAGCAGCACGGTGCCGGCCGCCTCGATGACCTCGGCGCCCGGCCCGTCCCCCGCCGCGTCGGGCGTTGCCTCCAGCGTGCCCGCCGGGACGATGCGCGTGATCACGCCATCCTCGATGAGCACGTCCACGGGGTCGCCCTCGCCGTAGGGGCGTGTGCCCGTGATCAGTACCGTCGTCACGCCGCCGTCCTCGCTTCCATGTGTGCCCCCGGTCCTCCGGAACTGTGCGCCCCGAGGGCCCGGGGCCGTGTGTCCTGCACTGCCTGGGGAGCCCGGCCACCCATCTACGCGTCGGCCTGTTCGCCCACGAGCAGCCGGAACAGCACCGCCATCCGCACGTGCACGCCGTTGGCCACCTGCTGGAGCGGGGCGGCCTGCGGCGAGTCTGCGACGGAATAGCCGATCTCCATTCCCCGGAGCATCGGGCCCGGGTGCAGGATCACCGCCTGCTCCGGCAGCATCCGCCGGCGCGTCTCGTTGAGGCCGTAGCGGATCGCGTACTCGCGGGCGCTCGGAAAGAATCCGCCGCGCATCCGTTCGGCCTGCACGCGCAGCATCATCACCGCGTCCAGGCCCGGCAGCTCGGAGTCCAGATCGTGCGCGACGGTGACCCCCCAACCGTCCGCTCCCAGCGGCATCAGCGTGGGCGGGGCGATGAGGACGACCTCCGCGCCCAGCATGGTCAGCAGCAGCGCGTTCGAGCGCGCCACCCTGCTGTGCACGATGTCGCCGACGATCCCTACGCGCCGGCCCTCGAATCCGCCGAGCCTGTCGCGCAGGGTCAGGGCGTCGAGCAGCGCCTGCGTAGGGTGCTCGTGCGTGCCGTCGCCCGCGTTGATCACCGCGGGTGCCACGCCGTCGGGGGCCATCTCGGCGGTCCAGCGGGCCACCTGCCGGGGGGCGCCGGAGGAGGGGTGGCGCACGATGAGGGCATCCGCGCCGATGGCGTGCAGCGTCGCCGCGGTATCGCGCAGCGACTCGCCCTTGCGCACCGACGACGTGCTCGCGCTGACGTTGATGACGTCCGCGCTCATCCACTTGCCCGCCACCTCGAACGACGCGCGTGTGCGGGTGGAGTTCTCGAAGAACACCGTCATGACGGTGCGCCCGCGCAGCGTCGGCAGTTTGCGCACCTCGCGGCCGAGCAGTGCCGCCTTGAAGCGGTCGGCCTCGTCGAGCAGGTCGAGGGCGGAGTCTCGCGTGAGGTCGCCGATGGAAAGCAGGTGCTTCATCGCCTGGCCTCCCCGTCGCCGTCCAGAGCGGCGCCGTCCGGTGCTTGCGCGCCCTGCGCCGGACCTTCCTGCGCGCCGAGCATGACCGCGTCGGCGCCGTCGTACTCGCTCAGGCGCACCGACACGGTCTCGCTGCGCGCGGTGGGGATGTTCTTGCCCACGTAGTCGGCGCGCAGCGGCAGTTCGCGATGCCCTCGGTCGACGAGGACGGCGAGCTGTACGCTGCGGGGCCGGCCCAGGTCGCGCAGCGCGTCGAGCGCGGCGCGGACGGTGCGGCCGGAGTAGAGGACGTCGTCGACGAGGATCACGGTGGAGCCGTCCACCCCGCCGATGGGGATCGAAGTCCGCTCGAGCGGACGGTGCGGTTTGCCGCGGAGATCGTCGCGGTACAGCGTGATGTCCAGCGCGCCGACGGGGACGCGTACCCCGCTGAACTCGGTGATGCGCTCCGCCAGCCGGGCGGCGAGCGGGGCACCGCGGGTGGGGATGCCGATGAGGATCACGGGATGCTCGGACGATGCGGTGTCCAGAGCCGTCTTCTCGATGATCTGGTGCGCCATGCGCGCGACGGTGCGGGCGACGTCGGATTCCGACATCAGCTCACGCTCACCCGCCGGGCGGGGTGCGGGGTTGTGGGGACCGTTTGCGGGCACGGGAAGCCGCGACCTCCTTCTCCGCCTCACTGGACGGACCGTTAAAGGATGTCTTGCGGGGACCACAATAGCAGCATGAATGCAGGCGGCCCCGCCGAAACCCCCGCGGACCGGCTGTGAAACCGGCCACGAGGGCTCGACGGGGCGCTTGCGTACTGGAGGGTGCCGGCCACGCGTCGCGCCGACGGGGCGGCTACTGGACGGCTACTGCCGGCCGGGCGCCGCGTCGTCCGGCTCGGAAGCCGCGCTGTCCTGACCGGGGGCCGCGTCGTCGGCGGCCTCCGGCCGCTCTGTGACGGGCACGGCCGCCGCGGCGGCCCGCACCTGCGGTGCCACGACGACGATGCGGCCGAGGACGCCGTTGATGAACGCGGGCGACTCGTCGGTGGAGAGTTGCTTGGCCAGCTCCACCGCCTCGTCGACGGCGACCACCGGTGGCACGTCGGTGTAGAAGAGTTCCCACACGGCCAGCCGCAGGATCGCGCGGTCCACCGCCGGCAGCCGCTCCAGCCGCCAGCCCTCGAGGTAGGACGCGATGGTGTCGTCGATGCGTTCGCCGTGGGTTCCGACGCCCTCGAGCAGCGACATCGTGAACTCGTTCACGGTCTTGATGGTGTCGTCCTCGGCGGCGTAGCTGCGCCGTTCACGCGCCAGCTCGGCCGGCCCCACCCCGCGCGCCTCCGCCTCGAAGAGCAGGTCGACGCTGCGGCGGCGGGCCTTGTGGCGGGTGCCGTGCCTTCTGATCCGATCGCCCACGTCAGTCGTTCACGCGGCTCAGGTAGCTGCCGTCACGCGTGTCCACCTTGAGCTTGTCGCCGGTGTTGATGAACAGCGGGACCTGGATCTCCGCGCCGGTCTCCATGGTGGCGGGCTTGGTGCCGCCGGTGGAACGGTCGCCCTGCAGGCCGGGGTCGGTGTGGCTGACGACGAGGTCCACCGACACCGGCAGCTCCACGTACAGGGGAGCGTCCTCGTGGAACGCGATCTGCACCGTCATGTTCTCCAGCAGGAAGCGGGCGCCGTCGCCCATCAGCTCCGCGCCGATCTGAACCTGATCGAAGGTCTCGGCGTCCATGAACACGAAGTCCGCGCCGTCCTGGTACAGGTACGTCATATCGCGGCGGTCGACGGTCGCCGTCTCCACCTTCACCCCGGCGTTGAAGGTCTTGTCGACGGTCTTGCCCGACGTGACGTTCTTGAGCTTCGTCCGCACGAAGGCGGGGCCCTTGCCGGGTTTGACGTGCTGGAACTCGACGATCTGCTGGAGCTGGCCTTCGATCTTCAGCACGAGCCCGTTCTTGAAGTCACTGGTCGATGCCACTGTCTGCCTTTCTCGTTCTGGTGCCGCACCCGCGTGCGCAGGCCGGTCCTGAGCGCCGGTGGTGGTCCGTCGTGCAGGGCGCTCGCCTGCCGACCCGGCGTGCCGAGACGCCCCGGGCCGGCCGAGGCGCGACGCTGCGGGCGCCGGCTACACGACCCGCAGCTCCTTGCCGGTGCGGGTGAGGATCTCGGCACCGCCGTCGCGGACCACGAGGGTGTCTTCGATGCGGACGCCGCCGCGGCCCGCGTGGTACACGCCGGGCTCGACGGTGACCACCGCGCCCGCAGGAAGTGTACCGGTGGCCCCGGACGACACCGGCGGCGCTTCGTGCACCCGCATTCCCACCCCGTGTCCCAGCCCGTGGGTGAACAGGTCCCCTGCCCCGGCCTCGTCGATCACCGCACGCGCCGCGCGGTCCACGTCGGCGCCGGTGACCCCGGCGCGGACGGCCGCGACACCCGCCTCCTGCGCCCGGCGCACCAGTGCGTAGACGTCCCGCTGGAACGCGTCCGCCTCCCCGAGGACCACCGTGCGGGTCATGTCCGAGTTGTAGCCGCCGACCACCGCGCCGAAGTCCATCTTGATCAGGTCGCCGCGGCGCAGGACGTCGTCGGTGGGGCGGTGGTGCGGAATCGCCGAGTTCGCCCCGCAGGCGATGATGGTCTCGAAGGCGATCGCCTCGGCGCCGTGCTCGAACATGAGCCACTCGAGCCGCCGGGCCACCTGCCGCTCGGTGCGGCCCGGCGCCAGCGCCCCCTCGTCGAGCAGGTCGCGCAGCGCCGCATCGCCGATGGCGCAGGCCCGGGCGATGAGTGCGATCTCGCCGTCGTCCTTGACCATCCGGACGTCCTCCACCACGCCCGTCAGCGGGACCAGGTCGGCCGCGGCGGGCGCCGACGCGAGGCGCTCGGCGAGCGCAGCATGGGCCGCCACGCTCATCGCGGCGGCCTCGAAGCCGACGCGGACGGCGTCGGCACCCGCGCCGGGGTGCCGGGCGAGCCGCTCGGACAGCACTGCGTGCGCGCAGTCGCGGTCGATGAGCACGCGAAGGCCCGGGGCCTGCTGCGCCGCCTGCGCGGTGTACCGGCCGTCCGTGGCCAGCACCGTGCCGTCGTCCGGTCCGCCCGCCGGATCCGTGCCGGCAGACTCTTCGCCGGAGGGGTCGACGAGGAGCAGGGCCGCGTTGGAGCCGGTGAACCCGGTCAGGTAGCGCACGTTGACCAGGTCGGTGACCACCAGCATCGCCACGCCGTGCGCACGGAGCGCGGAGCGCACGGCGGCGCGCCTGCGGGCATGCACGCACTGCGCCGGCAGGTCCGCATGGTCGGGAAGGGGCACGTGGGGATCGGTCACGCCGCACACGCTACCGACCGTCGACCTGTGGGTCAGGCCACAGGCAACTTACCGGCCCGTTAGTATCGGTGCATGTTCAGTTGGGTACTGCGATCGATCGTGATGACAGTGGTGCACGTCGTAGGGCGCGTCATCCTCGGCGTGGCCGTCACCACGGCCCCCCTGCACGGCACGGTGTCGCGCTATACGGCATTGGCGATCGTGGTGCTCATCGCGCTCGTGTGGGCCGGGATCGACGGCGTGATCGACGCGCGCCGTCACCCGCTGGTGGAGGACCGGGACGACCTGATCATGCGGTGGATCGGCACGGGCCTGGTCACCGGCCTGGCCGCAGGCTTCCTCTGCCACCTGCTCGAGGCCGCGGGGCTGGAGGGCATCGGGTCGCGCACCTGGTTCTTCGACCTCACCTCCGGCGCCGCCGGCACCGCGCTGATGATCATCCTGCCCGCGGCCATCGGCATCGGGCTCGGCCGGTGGATCGGCAAGTCCGGGGCCGACCCGGACGAGGAGGCGGAGGAGCGTCGGCAGCGCCGGCACGACATCGCGCTCAGTGGCGTCGGCGGCGAGGAGTAGCGGGACGGGGCGCCGCCTGCGAGGCCCGTCGGGCTCCGCAGGCTCGGTCAGCTTGCGAGGAAGCGGATCGCCGCGTCGTAGCCGGCCACGCCGAGGCCCACGATCACGCCGGTGGCGACGGGGCTCAGGAAGGAATGGTGCCGGAACTCCTCGCGCGCGTGCACGTTGGAGATGTGCACCTCGACCAGCCGGTCCAGCTCCGCGCAGGCGTCGCGCAGCACCACCGAGGTGTGGGTGAGACCGCCCGCGTTGAGCACCACCGGGTCGCCGTCGTCGGCGGCCTGGTGGATCCACTCGAGCAGCTGCCCCTCGTGGTCGGACTGCCGCACCAGCACGTCGACGCCCAAGGCCGCGCCCAGCTCCGTGCACCTGCGCGTCAGGTCGGCGTGCGTGGTGGCGCCGTACACCTCCGGTTGCCGGGTGCCCAGCCGCCCCAGGTTGGGGCCGTTGATCACCTGGATCCGGGCGGCGCTCACAGGAACACTCCGCGGCTGCCCGGCGCATTGTTGCGCGAGACCTCGGAGTACGCACCGGCGATGAGCGTCGGATCGGGCGCCTCGAGCCGGCCGGGCTTGGCGAGACCGTCGAGCACGACGAACCGGAGCATGCCGGAGCGGTTCTTCTTGTCGGACTGCATGCGCTCGAGCAGCGCGGGCAGCGCGTCCGGGTCGTACGTGGTGGGCAACCCCAGCGCGGACAGCACCGTGCGGTGCCGGTCGGCGGTGGCGTCGTCGAGACGCCCGGCCAGCCGGGCGAGCTCCGCGACGAAGACCATACCCACCGCGACCGCGGCGCCGTGCCGCCACTTGTAGTGCTCGAGCCGTTCGATGGCGTGGCCCAGTGTGTGCCCGTAGTTGAGGATCTCCCGCAGGCTCGACTCGCGCAGGTCCTGCGAGACCACGTCGGCCTTGACCTGGATGGCGCGGCGCACCAGCTCGGGAAGCACCGCGCCCGCCGGGTCCAGCGCCGCCTCCGGGTCGGCCTCCACCAGGTCGAGGATTTCCGGGTCGGCGATGAACCCTGCCTTCACCACCTCGGCCATTCCGGAGATGATCTCGTTGCGCGGCACCGTCTCCAGGGTGGCGAGGTCGACGAACACCGCGGCGGGTTCGTGGAACGAGCCGACGAGGTTCTTGCCGGCGTCGGTGTTGATGCCGGTCTTGCCGCCCACCGCCGCATCCACCATGGCCAGCAGCGTGGTGGGGATGTGGACGACGCGCACGCCGCGCATCCACGTGGCGGCCACGAAGCCGGCGAGGTCGGTGGCCGCTCCCCCGCCGAGGCTGATCACCGCGTCCTGGCGGCCCAGCCCGATGCGCCCGAGCACCTCCCAGCAGAACCCCGCGACGGGCAGTTCCTTGCCTTCCTCGGCATCGGGGATCTCGATGCGGTGCGCGTCGATCCCGGCGTCCGCGAGCTGTTCACGGACCACCTCCGCCGTCTCGGTGAGCGTGGGCTGGTGGAAGATCGCCACGGTGCGCGTGCCGCGCAGTTCGTCCACGATGTCGCCCAGCAGCCCGCGCCCGATCACCACCGGGTACGGGCACTCCCCTGCCACCTGCACGCGGACCGGCTCGGCCGGCGTCGTATCGCTCACCTGCGACCTCCTGGGATCTCGTGGTGCTGTTCATCGTGGGTGACGCCTCCCCCGCCGGGGCCGCCGGAGGCGTCGGTTGCGGACGATCCGAGCAGCGCGGCGATCTCGCGGACCACCTTGCCGGGGCTGCGTCTGTCCGTGTGGACCACGAGCGTGGCCACTTCTTCATACAGCGGGCGCCGCTCGCCGATGAGCGCGCGGTACCGCCCCGCGGGGTCGTCGCCCCGCAGCAGCGGCCGCGTCTCGTCGTCCTTGCCGGGCTGTCCGCGCAGCTGGCCGGCGATCCCGGTACGCAGCAGCCCCTCGTGGGCGCTGATGTCGAGGAACACCACGGTGTGCCCGCGCAGCAGCGCACGGGTGCGCGCGGAGAGCACCGCGCCGCCGCCGAGCGAGACCACGCCGTCGGAGCTTTGCAGCGACTCGCGGACGACGTCCTCTTCGATGCCGCGGAACGCTTCCTCCCCGTCGGCGGCGAAGATCTCGCGGATCGGTCGGCCCTCACGGCGCTCCACCTCGGCGTCGGTGTCGACGATGCCGACGCCGAGCGCTGCGGCGAGCCGCCGGCCGATGGTGGACTTCCCGGCGCCGGGCGGCCCCACCATCACTGCGCGCGGGGCCATCAGTGCTCGAGCCGTTCCCGGACCGCACTGAGGTAGCCCTGCACGTTGCGCCGGGTCTCGGCGAGCGCGTCGCCGCCGAACTTCTCCAGCGCCGCCTGCGCCACCACCAGCGCCACCATCGACTCGGCGACCACCCCGGCCGCCGGCACCGCGCACACGTCCGAGCGCTGGTGGATGGCCACGGCCTCGCCCCCGGAGGCCATGTCCACGGTCTTCAGTGCGCGCGGCACCGTGGAGATGGGTTTCATCGCCGCGCGGACGCGCAGCGGTTCGCCGTTGGTCATGCCGCCTTCGAGGCCGCCGGCCCGGTTGGTGGAGCGGACGATGCCGTCCGGTCCCGGCACCATCTCGTCGTGCGCCAGGCTGCCGCGGCGGCGGGCGGTCTCGAACCCGTCGCCGATCTCGACGCCCTTGATGGCCTGGATACCCATGAGCGCACCGGCCAGGCGCGAGTCGAGCCGGTCGGCGCCGGAAGTGAACGAGCCGATACCCACGGGCAGGCCGCCGACCACCACCTCCACGACCCCGCCGAGCGTGTCGCCCTGCTTCTTGGCGGCGTCGATCTCGGCGATCATCGCCTCCTCCCCCGCCTTGTCGAGTGCGCGCACGGGGCTCGCGTCGATGCGGTCCCTGTCGTCGTAGGCGGGCACGCCGGGATCGTCCGCGCCGGCGCCGCCGATCTGGACCACGTGCGAGACCACCTCCACGCCCAGCGCCTGCCGCAAGAATGCGCGGGCGACCGTGCCGGCGGCGACGCGGGCCGCCGTCTCGCGGGCGCTGGCACGCTCCAGCACCGGGCGTGCGTCGTCGAAGCCGTACTTGAGCATGCCCGAATAGTCGGCGTGGCCGGGCCTCGGCCGGGTGAGTGGGGCGTTGCGCGCCTGATCGGTGAGCTCGGCGGGGTCGATGGGGTCGGCCGACATGACCTGTTCCCACTTGGGCCATTCGGTGTTGCCGATCTGGATGGCGACGGGACCGCCGAGCGTCGTCCCGTGGCGTACGCCGCCGAGGATGGTGACCTGATCCGCCTCGAACTTCATCCGGGCGCCGCGGCCGTAGCCGAGGCGGCGGCGGGCCAGCTCGCCCGCGATATCGTCGGTGGTCACCTCGACCCCGGCCACCATGCCCTCGAGCATGGCGACGAGGGCGGGACCGTGGGATTCTCCGGCAGTCGTCCAACGCAGCACGGACCCAATCCTGCCATGCGCCCGGCGACTTCCCCTCATCCGGCCACAAGCAGGGCCGCCAGCGATGCGGCGCACATCGACGGCCCGTGCGGCCACGCCGCCGCGCGGGACCGGCCGGGCGCGGCGAGCCCGCACAGCGCGGTGAACACCAGCGCACCGGCCGCGGCGCCGAGCCAGGCCCCGCCGCCGCCGAGCGCGCTGGCCGCCCCGAGTCCCGCGGCGAGCTTCACGTCGCCCGCGCCCATCGCCGCGGGCCGCAGCAGGTGCAGGAAGAGGTATGCCCCGGACAGCAGCGCCGCGCCCCACAGCGCGGCCGCCGCGTGCCCCGCGGCGGCCGCGACCGCGAGGATCGCCGCCGCACCCGGGAGGGTGAGAACGTCGGGCAGGCGCATGCTCCGCAGATCGATGACGCCGAGGAGCGTGCACCACGCGGTGAGCGCGAGCGCCCCGAGCGCCGCGGGCACCCCGCCCGCACCGGCGCAGCGGCAGGTCAGCACAGCCCCGATCAGGCATACCGCCGCCGCATACACGCCTGCTCCCCGCCCATCCGGGCGCCGGGCCCGCGGTCTGCCGTCCCAGTGCTGTTCGCAAGGCCCCATGGGCCGCCCGCATCCCCCCATGGCCGCCAGCGTGCCCGATGCGTGCGCCGCCCGCCCGCGCCGGCGCCCGGGCGACCAGGGGCGATGCAGAAACCTGTGGACAGTCGGGACGTGTCCACAGCCCGCCGCACGCCCGGGCGGCCGAGGATCTGATTCAGGCCAGCGCGGCGGCCATCGCCGCGCGTGGCGCGGGCCGGCCGGTGAACTGCTCCACCTGGCCGTAAGCCTGCCCGAGCAGCATCGTCAGCCCGCCCACCACGGCGCCCCCGCGGTCGAGGACGGCGCGGGCGGCCGACGTCGGCCACGGGTGGTAGGCGACGTCGAGGAACCGCCGGGCGGCGGCCAGCGCGTCCCCGTGCGCGGCGGCCGCGTCGCCGGGCAGGGTGCTGATCACGGCGGGGGCCTGCGCGCACGCCTCGGCGAAGCGCACCGTCCCGAGCGCCACCACGTGCGGGACGAGCCCGGCGCGGCGCGCGCACGCGGCCGCACCGGTCGCCCGCGCCGTGTCCCGCACCGCGAGGATCACTGCGCCGGCGCCGCGGTCGGCGAGGGCGACGAGGGCGGGCCGCGCGGTGCCGCCCGCGCCGAGGATCACCGCCGGGGCGGAGCCCGCCAGTGTGTCGCCGCGCGGGACGTCGAGCGCGTCGAGCGCCGCGGCCACGCCGTCGATGTCGGTGCAGTCCGCCCGCCACCCGGCCGGCACCCGGACGAGCGTGTTGGCGGCGCCCACGAGCTCCGCCCGCGCGGTGCGCTCGGCGGCGACGGCGAGCGCGGCGAACTTGCCCGGCATGGTCACCGAGAGCCCCACCCATTCCGGGCCGAGCGCGCCCACCAGGCCGGGCAGCGCCTCCGCATCGCACTCGACGCGGTCGTAGGTCCAACCGTCCAGGCCGAGCGCGCGGTACGCCGCCAGGTGCAGCTGCGGGGAGCGCGAATGGGCGATGGGGCTGCCCAGCACGCCCGCCTTGCGCGGCAGGTCACCGTCCACTGTCGAGCACCCCCGCGGCCTGGGCCTTCTCGATGTTGGCCAGGTGCTCGTCGTAGCTTTCGGTGAACAGCGTGGTGCCGTCCTTGCTGACCGTCGCGAAGTACAGCCAGTCGCCCGGGGCGGGGTTCTCCGCCGCGTGCAGCGCCTTCTCGCCCGGTGCGGAGATGGGTGTCGCCGGCAGCCCCTCCATCGCATAGGTGTTCCACGGCGTCCTGCGCGCGCGGTCGGCATCGGTGGTCGCCACCTCCTGCCTGTCCAGCGCATAGTTGACCGTGGAGTCGAACTGCAGCATCTGCCCCTTGGCCAGGCGGTTGAGGATCACCCGCGCCACCTTGGGGTAGTCGTCCGGCGGCGCCTCGCGTTCGATGAGCGAGGCCGCGACGAGCGTGTCGTAGGGGCTCAGCCCGGTGCGGGTGCCGGCGTCGGAGATCCCGCCCGCCTCGAACGCGGCGGCCGACTCGGTGAACATCGTGCGCAGCACCGCGGCGGCGTCGTCGGTCGGGTTGAAGTTCCAGCTGCCCGCCATGATCAGCCCCTCGTAGCGGCGCCGCGGATCCTGCACCTCCCGCACCCGGTCGATGGCCCACGACGGGACGCCCATCTGCGCCGGGTCGGAGGCCGCGAGCGCCTGGGAGAGCTGGTCGACGGTGATGCAGTCGCGGGAACCGTGGTCGTCCATGCAGCTGGCGTTGGAGATGAGGCGGAGGATGCCGGGCGTGGTGTTGCCCTGCACGGTGGTGATGTCGGCCAACTGCCGACCCTCGGGGATGATCACCGAGCCCACGCGCGCCCACGGCGTGGTCATCAGATCGACGGCGGAAGCGGCGGACATCTCGGTCTTCACCTGGTAATAGCCGGGGTGGATGGTGCTCATCTCGGCGTTGCCCTCCGCCGCGTCGAGGAACGCCTGCGCGCTCTTGACCACGCCCCGGTTGTAGAGGGTGTTGGCGATCGCGGTGGTGCTGTCCCCGGACGCGACCTCGACGACGACGCCCTCATCGCCGGTGCCGGTGTAGTCCGGCGGGCCGCCGAAGAACGAGTCCCACAGCGCTTTGCCCCCGATGACCGCGACGACGAGCAGTGCCGCGAGCCCCAACAACGCGAACACGGTGCTCCGCCTCCTGCGCCGTTGCGCAGCCTGCCCGGCGCGGCGCTGCGCGTGCCGGCGGGGAGTCCGGTCGCTGCGCCGGCGCGGAGGCCTGCCCCCGCTTCCGCTCCGGCCGTCGGCGGCTCCCCCGCCGTCGGCCTCTCCGCCGCCGTCCGGTGCGCCGCCGATGTACCGGGGCGCCACTCGGTGGCGAGGCCACACGTACTCACCCCGGTGCCGGTGGTGCGATCCGGGCGCCCCCGCGTCGCCGTCCGTGCGCGGGTCGTCCGCCCCGTTGGGGTGGTGGTCCGTCACAGGCCGTCCTCCACATCGTCCGTTTCGTCGCCGTCCGATCGCGCGGCCCGACGTTGCTCCGCAGGATGACCTTCCGTCGCGGCCTTGGCCCGCTCGAGCCAATCCTGCAGGATCGCGACGGCCGCGGCCTGGTCGATCACCGACCGGCCGCGCCGCGTGTCCACGCCGCTGCTGTGCAGGGCCTGCTGCGCGGTGACGGTGCTGAACCTCTCGTCGGCGAACAGTACCGGCACCGGGGCGACGGCGGCCTCGAGGACACGCGTGAACGCGCGCACCGTCGCGGTGGCCTTGCCCTCGGTGCCGCGGAGCGTGCGGGGAAGCCCCACGATCACCTCGACGGCCTCGTACTCGTCCACCAGTGCGGCGATGCGGCGGACGTCGGGCGACTGCGCGTGGCTCTTCTTGGCGCGCGGCACCGTTTCGACGGGCGTGGCGAGGATCCCGTCGGGGTCGCAGGACGCCACGCCGATGCGCACCGCGCCGACGTCCACGGCGAGCCGCCTGCCGCGCCGCCAGGCCGCGGCGGGCACCGGGTCAGCGATCGGTCAGCTCCCCGCGCAGCGCGGCCACCGCCGCGTCGATGCCGCCGGGGTCGGTGCCCGCCCCCTGCGCCAGGTCGGGCTTGCCGCCGCCGCGACCGCCGATCGCCGGGGCGAAGGTCTTCACCAGGTCGCCGGCCTTGATCCCGGCGTCGCGTGCCGCACCCGAGGTGGCGACGACGAACGGGACCTTGCCGTCGCCGCCGTCGCCGAAGAGCACCACCACCGAGGCGGCGTCGCCGAGCCGCCCGCGCACGTCGCCCGCGAGCGCGCGCAGCTCGCCCCCGGCCACTCCGGCGGGCGCCTTCGTCGCCACCAGGAGCACCGGGCCCACCCGCACGGCCGTGTCCGCAAGCGGGCCGGCGGACGCGGCCAGCGAGGCGCTCTTGGACTTCTCCACCTCGCGTTCGGCGGTCTTGAGCCGGTCGATGAGGTTCTCCACCCGGCCGGGCACGTCCTCGGACGGCACCTTGAGCAGCGTGGCCACGCCCTGCAGCAGGGCGCGCTCGCGCGCCAGGTGCTTCATCGACTCGGTGCCCACGAACGCTTCGATGCGCCGCACGCCCGAACCGACCGACGACTCGCCGAGCACCGTGATGGGGCCGATCTGTGAGGAATGCGCCACGTGGGTGCCGCCGCACAGCTCCATCGAGAACGGGCCGCCGATCTCCACCACCCGGACCGCGTCGCCGTAGTTCTCGCCGAACAGGGCCATCGCCCCCATCTCCTTCGCCTTGTCCAGCGAGGTCTCGATGGTGTTGACGGTGTGGTCGGCGCCGACGGCCGCGTTGGAGACGTCCTCGATCTCCTGGCGGGTCTGCTCGCTGAGCCCGCCCTGCCAGTGGAAGTCGAAGCGCAGGTAGCCGGGCTTGTTGAGCGAGCCGGCCTGGACGGCGTTGGGGCCGAGCACCTGCCGCAGCGCACCGTGCACCATGTGGGTGCCGGAGTGCCCCTGGGTGGCACCGTGGCGCCAGGACGCGTCCACCTGTGCCAGCACGGCGTCGCCCTCGGTGACCTGGCCGCGGTCGACGGTCACCTTGTGCACCCAGAGCGTCTTGGCGATCTTCTGCACGTCGTCGACGAGGAGCCGGGTGCCGTCGGCGGTGATCACGCCGGCGTCGGCGATCTGGCCGCCGGACTCCGCATACAGCGGGCTGCGGTCGAGGATCACCTCGACCTTCTCGCCCGCCGCGGCCGTGGGCACGCGCACGCCGTCGCGGACGAGGGCGAGCACGGTCGCCTCGGTGTTGAGTTCGTCGAACCCGGTGAACTCGGTGGGATGCCCGTCCACCAGCTCGCGGTACACCGTCAGGTCCGCGTGCGCGTGCTTGCGCGCCTGGGCGTCGGCCTTGGCGCGCGCCCGCTGCTCGGCCATGAGCTCGGCGAACCCGTCGCGGTCCACCGCCAGCCCGGCCTCGGCCGCCATCTCCAGGGTCAGGTCGATGGGGAAGCCGTAGGTGTCGTGCAGGGTGAACGCGTCGGCCCCGCCGATGCGCGACGAGCCCTGCGCCTTGGTCTGCCGGGCCACGTCCTCGAAGAGCTTGGAGCCGGATGCGAGCGTGCCCAGGAACGCCGTCTCCTCGCCCACCGCGACGTTGCGCACGCGCTCGTAGTCGGTGTCGAGCTGCGGGTAGGACGGCGCCATGGCCACGCGCACCGTGTCGATGAACGCGCGCATGGTCGGCTGCTGCGCGCCGAGCAGCCGCGCCGCACGCACGATGCGGCGCAGCAGGCGACGCAGCACGTAGCCGCGGCCGTCGTTGCCCGGGTTGACCCCGTCGAGGATGAGCATCGCCGCGGTGCGGGCGTGGTCGGCGATCACGCGGAACCGCACGTCCGACGCGTCGTCCGAGCCGTACTCGCGGCCGGTGAGCTCCTGGGCCTTGTCGATGACGGGGCGCAGCAGGTCCGTCTCGTAGACGTTCTCGACGCCCTGCAGCAGGAAGGCGACGCGCTCGACGCCCATGCCGGTGTCGATGTTCTTGCGCGGCAGCGGGCCCAGGATCTCGTAGTCGTCCTTGCTGGTGCCCTCGCCGCGCTCGTTCTGCATGAACACGAGGTTCCAGATCTCGATGTAGCGGTCCTCGTCCGCCTCGGGCCCGCCCTCGCGGCCGTAGGCGGGGCCGCGGTCGTAGAAGATCTCCGAGCACGGCCCGCACGGGCCGGGGATGCCCATCGACCAGTAGTTGTCCGTCATACCGCGGCGCTGGATCCGCTCGGCGGGCAGGCCCACCTCGTCGCGCCAGATGCCGAACGCCTCGTCGTCGTCCAGATAGACGGTGGCCCACAGCCGCTCGGGGTCGAAGCCGAAGCCGCCCTCCTCGCGCGGCCCCGTGAGCAGCGTCCACGCGAAGGTGATCGCCTCGCGCTTGAAGTAGTCGCCGAACGAGAAGTTGCCGGCCATCTGGAAGAAGGTGTTGTGCCGGGTGGTGATGCCCACCTCCTCGATGTCGAGGGTGCGCACGCACTTCTGGATGGACGTGGCCCGGCCGTACGGGGCGGTCTGCTGGCCCAGGAAGTACGGGACGAACGGCACCATGCCCGCGTTGACGAACAGCAGGTTCGGATCATCGAGGATCAGCGACGCGCTGGCGACCTCGGTGTGACCGTTCTTCACATAGTGGTCGAGGAAGCGCTTGCGAATCTCGTGGGTCTGCACCTGGAATCCTTCGAATCTGCCGGTTGTCTCGTGCTGCTGCCGCCGTGCGCCCGCGTCGGCCGACAGGGCGGCCGCGGGCCGGATCCAGCTTACCGCCCGGTCTTCCGGCGCCACGCCGGTGCACGCGGCGGTCCGCGGCGGCCGCCGTCGCCGCCGGTCAGCGGCCCCGCACGATCCGGCGGAGCTTGGGCAGCCGGTCGCGGAGCTCCCGCTCGGCGCCGTGCGCGGTCGGTTCGTAGTAGTCGACGTCCACCAGTTCGTCCGGCGGGTACTGCTGCGCCACCACCGCCGACGGCGCGTCGTGCGGGTACCGGTAGCCGACGGCGTTGCCGAGGCCCTGGGCCCCCTTGTAGTGGCCGTCGCGCAGGTGCGGCGGCACCATGCCGGCCTTGCCGCGCGTGACGTCCGCCATCGCCTGGGAGATGGCGGCGTTGACGGCGCCGGACTTGGGGGCGGACGCCAGGTGGATGGTCGCCTGCGCCAGCGCCAGGCGCGCCTCGGGGAGCCCCACCAGTTGGACCACCTGCGCGGCCGCCGTCGCCGCCTGCAGGGCCGTCGGGTCCGCCATCCCCACGTCCTCGCTGGCGTGGATCATGAGGCGGCGGGCGATGAAGCGCGGGTCCTCCCCCGCGACGATCATCCGCGCCAGGTAGTGCAGCGCGGCGTCCACGTCGGAGCCGCGGATGGACTTGATGAACGCGCTGATGACGTCGTAGTGCTGATCCCCGTCGCGGTCGTAGCGCACGGCCGCGCGGTCCACCGCCGATTCGACGGTCGCCAGGTCCACGGGGACGGGCCCGTCGGCCGCGCCCGCGCGGGTCACGGCGACGTCGGCCGCCGCCTCCAGGGTGGTGAGCGCGCGGCGCGCGTCCCCGCCCGCCAGTGCGACGAGATGCTCGACGGCGTCTTCGTCGAGGGAGAGGGCGCCCGCATAACCGCGCTCGTCGTCGACCGCGCGCCGCACCAGGGCGGCCACATCCGCTGCGGTCAGCGGCTGCAACTGCAGCACCAGCGAACGGGACAGCAGCGGGGAGACCACGGAGAACGAGGGGTTCTCCGTGGTGGCGGCCACGAGCAGCACGATGCGGTTCTCCACTGCCGACAGCAGGGCGTCCTGTTGGGTTTTGGAGAACCGGTGGACCTCGTCGATGAACAGCACCGTCTGGGTGCCGTGCACCGCGCGCCGCCGCGCGGCGTCGATGATCGCGCGGACCTCCTTGACCCCGGCCGACAGCGCCGAGAGCGACTCGAACCGGCGCCCGGTGCTCGACGAGATCAGCGAGGCCAGCGTGGTCTTGCCGGTGCCGGGCGGCCCGTAGAGGATCACCGAGCTCGCGCCGGCGCCCTCGACCAGGCGGCGCAGCGGCGCCCCGGTGTCCAGCAGGTGCTGCTGCCCCAGCACCTCGTCGAGGGTGCGCGGCCGCATCCGCACGGCGAGCGGCGCGCTGTGATCCGGCTCCGGCGGGCGCGGTCCGGAGTCGTCGCCCGCCGCCGGCCGGCCCATGGATCGGTCGTCGTCGTCGAAAAGCGCGGGGGCCTCGCCGCCGTGGTCGTCGTCCCCGCGCCGCCCGCTGCGGCCGGTCACTCTTCGAGAGCCCCCAGCACCGCCCGGGCATGGTCGCCGACGGCGTTGTCGCCGAGCTTGTCGGCGAACGCCGCCAGGACCGACCAGCGCCGGCGCAGCGCGGTCCGCCGGCCCACCGCGAGCTCGTGCTGACGCAGCCACACCTCGGCGTCCTCGTCGACGTGCACGTCCGCGCCGGTGTCGTCCAAGAACAGCCACGTGCTCAGCCACAGCCACACGAGCATCGCCGCCAGCAGCCGCGAATACAGCACCGAATCGTCCCGCAGCTGCGGGAAGACGGAGACCACCTCCGCGCGCCAGGCCTCCACCATCTCCTCGACCTGGTCCTGGCTGAGCTCCAGCGCGCACAGGCACGTGGGGAACGATGCGAGGGCGTAGCTGATGTCGAGGGTGGCGTCGCGGAAGCCGCCCCACTCGTAGTCGAGGAACTTCACCCCGCCCTCGTTGACGAGGATGTTGTCGGGGCACAGGTCCGCGGTGCTGAACGCCCGGAACCGGCCGCCGTCGAACAGCTCGCGGCCGCGGGCGGCCGTGGCCCGCACGTCCTCGGGCACGGCGACGGCGAGGATGTCCTGCAGCATCGACGGGACCTCGTCCACGGCGCGGGCCGCCTGCGCGTTGAGCGGGTGCGCCTCGTCGACGCCCGGGGTGCGGTGCAGCAGCGTGGTGTAGTCGTCCTCGCGGCCGTAGGTGTTCGAGTGCATGCGTCCCAGAGACTGCGCCAGCGCCATCAGTGAATGCGTGACCTCCGCAGCGTCGCGCCGCGCGAGCAGCTCGCCCATCGCGGGGGCATCGCCGAGGTCCGAGAGCACCAGCAGACGCGCGTCGAGGTCGTAGGCGACGAGTTCCGGGCCCGGCCGGTGCGCGCCGGACAGCGAGTTGCAGAACTGGTAGGACACGGCCTCGCGCCGGAAGGACTCGTCTATCTGGCCGTCGGCCAGCTGTCGGTTTCCGCCGAGCACCTGTTTGAGCACGAGCGTGCGCGGCAGTGAGAACGGATTCTCCGCCACCCGCACGCGCAGCACGACGGTGTCCCCGCCGCCGCCGAGGTCCGTCGCGTCCACCAGCCGTACTGCGGCGCCGGTGCGCCGCTTGAGCAGCTCCTGGGCCGCCTCCACCACCTCGTCCACGGGGTCAGGCCATCCATCCCGAATGCGGTCTACGATTGTCGCGGTCATCACATCCCAAACTACCCGGCCGCAGCGGCCGGGCACCTATCAAATCTAGTCGGCGCGGGTCACGAATCGGTACCGAACGCGTTCCGTCGTCGTCGCGCCTGCGACGCTACCCCGGAATCGGGTCCTGCGCGCCCTTCCGCCGCCGCGGAGGGGCGCGCCCCTCCGCGGCACAGGGTCATGCTCCGGCGCCCGCCTCCGCGTCGGCCTCGCTGTCCGAATCAGTGGCCGTATCCGAGCCGCGGGCCGCGTCGTCGTCCGACTCCGGCTCGTGGTCGATGCCGGACTCGGCACGCTGCTCGGGCGTGATTGGCGCGGGGGCGTCCGTGAGCGGATCCACCCCGCCGCCGGACTTGGGGAACGCGATGACCTCGCGGATCGAGTCGACGCCGGCGAGCAGCGCCGTGATCCGGTCCCAGCCGAAGGCGATGCCGCCGTGCGGCGGGGCGCCGTAGGAGAAGGCGTCGAGCAGGAAGCCGAACTTCTCGCGGGCCTCCTCCTCGCCGATGCCCATCACCGCGAACACCCGCTCCTGGACGTCCTTGCGGTGGATGCGGATGGACCCGCCGCCGATCTCGTTGCCGTTGCACACGATGTCGTAGGCGTAGGCCAGCGCCGAGCCCGGATCGGTGTCGAAGGTGTCGAGGAACTCGGGCTTGGGCGAGGTGAACGCGTGGTGCACCGCGGTCCAGGAGCTGTGGCCCAGCGCCACATCGCCCTCGGCTGCCGCGTCGGAGGCGGGCTCGAACAGCGGGGCGTCGACCACCCACACGAACGCCCACGCGTCCGGATCGATGAGGTCGAGCTTGCGGGCGATCTCGCCGCGGGCGGCGCCCAGCAGTGCGCGCATCGGCTTGGTGGCGCCGGCGGCGAAGAAGATGCAGTCGCCCGGCTTCGCCCCCACATGCGCGGCCAGCCCGGCGCGTTCGTCCTCGGTGATGTTCTTGGCCACGGGGCCGCCCAGCGTCCCGTCCTCCTGCACGAGCACGTAGGCCAGGCCTTTGGCGCCGCGCTGCTTGGCCCACTCCTGCCAGGCGTCGAGCTGGCGTCGCGGCTGCGACGCGCCGCCCGGCATCACGACGGCGCCCACGTACTCCGACTGGAACACCCGGAAGGTGGTGTCCTTGAAGTAGTCGGCGCACTCGACGAGCTCGATGTCGAAGCGCAGGTCCGGCTTGTCCGACCCGTACCGACGCATGGACTCGGCGTAGGTGAGGCGCGGGAACGGGGCGTCGAGCGCGATTCCCTGGACCGACCACAGCGCGGTGAGGATCTGCTCGGCCAGCGAGATCACGTCCTCCTGGTCGACGAAGCTCATCTCGACGTCGAGCTGGGTGAACTCGGGCTGGCGGTCGGCGCGGAAGTCCTCGTCGCGGTAGCACCGGGCGATCTGGTAGTACCGCTCCATGCCCGCCACCATGAGAAGCTGCTTGAACAGCTGCGGGCTCTGCGGCAGCGCGTAGAAGGTGCCGGGGCGCAGCCGGGCGGGCACCAGGAAGTCGCGGGCGCCCTCCGGAGTGGAGCGCGTCATGGTGGGCGTTTCGATCTCGACGAAGTCGTGGACTTCAAGCACCCGGCGGGCCGCGGCGTTGACCTTGGAGCGCAGGCGCAGCGCCGCCCCCGGGCCCTCGCGGCGCAGGTCCAGGTACCGGTAGCGCAGCCGCGCCTCCTCGCCCGGGTTGTCGTCGAGCTGGAACGGCAGTGCGGCCGACTCGGAGAGCACTTCGAGCTCCGTCGCGTTGACCTCGATGGCCCCGGTGGGGAGCTCCGGATTCTCGTTGCCCTCGGGGCGGATCTCCACCGCGCCGGTGACCTTCACGCAGAACTCCGAGCGCAGCCGGTGCGCCGCGTCCGCCACCGCGCTCTCGCGGAACACCACCTGGGCCACGCCCGAGGCGTCGCGCAGGTCGATGAAGATCACGCCGCCGTGGTCACGGCGACGCGCCACCCAGCCGGTGAGCGTGACGGTCGAATCGGCGTGCTCGGCTCGCAGGGAACCGGCCTCGTGGGTGCGCAGCACTGCTGTCCTCTCCATGGTGATTCCACTCCGCGGGTGGCGCCGGGTCACGCCACGCGGTGCCGATCCTACGGAGCCCCCCGCCGCCGGGCGTGCGCGGGCCGAGCACGCCCGGCGCCCCCGCGACGGCGGTGAGATCCGGAACACGCCGGCGCCCCGCGGGTGGATACGGTGCGCGCAGCGGGCACAGGCGATGCCGACGCACGGTCAGGACGGAGATCAGCACACATGGGTTCGACGGCGGAGCATATGCGGGTCAGCGGGATCTGGCGGTATCCGGTGAAATCGCTCGGCGGCGAGCCGCTCACCCGGGCCCGGGTGGGCACGGACGGGCTCGCCGGCGACCACCAGTGGGCCGTCGTCGACGAGTCCACCGGCACCGTCGCCAGCGCCAAGCGCACCCGGGTGTGGGGCTCGCTGCTGCAGTGCACCGCCCGCCTGGATCCGGACGCCGCGGACGCGGCCGACCACGCCGATCCGGCGGCGCTGATCATCACCACGCCCGACGGCGTCGCCTCGGCCGGCGACGATCCTGCCACCCTCGCCCGGCTTTCCGCGCTGTGCGGCCGCCCGCTCCGGCTCCAGTCCGCCTCGACCGCCGACGCGGACAGCATGACCATGGAGATGGAATGGGCGCCCGAGACGCAGGCGGGCATGGAGGAGGCCATCGCATACTCCTCGGCCCGCGCCGTGCAGGACGCCGGGTCCGCCGTCCCCGTCGGCGCGGTCCCCACCGGCGGCGGCCGCGGCCGCTCTTACGACCTCGCCCCCGTGCACCTGCTCACCACGTCGAGCGTGCGCAGGCTGATCGACGACGACACGCCGATCCGGGCGGCCGTACGACGGTTCCGGCCCAACATCGTCGTCGGCGGGGACGACTGGGACGACGGCTACGTGGAGGACGCGTGGCTCGCCGGGGCGCTCGAAGTCGGCGCGGCGGGGCTCGCCCCGACGATCCCGGTCGGCCGGTGCGTGATGGTGACCCTGCAGCACGGGGCCGTCGCCCGCGACAGGACGACGCTCCGGCGGATCGCCGCGCGGCACCGGATGGACGTCGGCTACGGCACCGCCGCCGCCCCCGCGTTGGGGATCTACGCCGATGTGGACCGGCCGGCCGCAGTGCGCGTGGGCGATGTCGTGCGCGTCCAGGGATGAGGGCCGGGCCGCGGTGGTGACCGCAGTGCGCAGGTGACCACTCGCGCGCCGTGCGGCGCGAAGATCCACCGGCGCGCCACAGAATGTCCCCTGAAATCCATAGGCCGTACCGGTGGGTGGGACCCGCCTGGCACGGATCACCTTCGGCGCGCATCGTGGCGCCTGCCGCTTGTGCGGCCGCCCCCGTCCCCCGCCCGTCGGCGCCGCCTCCGCCGCACCCTCCCGACCGGCTGGCCGCGGCAGTGCCGGCCAGGCGTCAGGGCCGGCGAGGTGTCCGACGATCCCCGCAAGGAGTCCCACGATGACGACCGCTCCGCCGACGCCCGCCCCGGACGCCCCGGACGGCGGCTGGACTCCGCGCCTGGGGTTCTCGCTGCTGTCGATGGTGCTCATCCTCGAGCTGCTCAGCGCCAGCTACCTCATGATCTCGATGGCGCTGCCGACCATCTCCCAGCACTATGAGACCGATCAGACCGCCTGGATGATGACCGGGTTCCTGCTGGTGGGAGCGGTGAGCGCCCCGCTGCTGGGCAAGGCCGCGGACATGGTGGGCAAGCGGAAGGTGCTGCTGGCGTGCGTCGCGGTGGCGACGGTCGGCTTCCTCGTCTCGGCGGTGGCGCCCACCTACGGGATCATGATCGTGGGCCGCGCCCTAGGCGGCTTCCTCATCCCGCCGCTGTTCCTCACCTATTCGCTGATCCGCGACGTCTTCCCGCAGCGGACCGTCGCGCTGGCGGTGAGCATCTCCACGGCCGGAATGGGCCTGGTCGCCATCCCCACCCCGTTCCTCGCCGGCTGGCTCATCGACGACTTCGGCTGGCGCAGCATGTTCTGGTTCTGCACGATCATCCTCGCGGTGATGGGCGTGCTCGTCCGGATCAGCACCCCGGAGACCCCCGTGCGCATCCGGTCGCACATCGACATCACCGGCGCGGTGCTCATCGGCGGCGGGCTCGCCGGCATCCTTCTGGGCGTGAGCTTCGGGCCCACCTGGGGCTGGTCCGCGCCGGGCACGCTCGTCGCGCTCGTCGGCGGAGTGGTGCTGCTGGCCGCGTGGCTGGTCTCCGCGTCGAAGATCCCCGAGCCGCTGGTCCGCCTGTCGCTGCTGCGGCGCCGGTCCGTGTTGCTCATCGTCGTCTCGGCCGGCTGCATCTACGGCGTGAGCACGCTGTTCAGCACCATCCTGCCGTACGTCGTGATGATGTCGGACAAGCTGGGCCTGGGCTACGGGTTCGGCGTCGACCACGAGGGGTTCGCCGTCTTCCAGGTGCCCACCGGCGGTATGACGATGGTCGGCGGACTCATCGTCGGCTTCCTCGTCGGCCGCGGCACCCGGCCCCGCCTGACGATGGCGGCCGGCATGCTCGTCGCCGGGGTGGGCGCCGCGCTGTCCGGCATCAACCTCGCGAGCGAGCCGTACCTGCTGGTGTGCGCGGGCCTGGTGGGCCTGGGCATGGGCCTCGCCTACGCGTCGATCCCCAACCTGCTCATCGAGGCCGTCGCCCCGCAGCTGCAGGCCTCCACCGCGAGCATCGTCGCGGCCGTGCAGAGCGTGTTCCCCGGCATCCTGTCGGTGATCATGTTCACCGTCCTCAACGGCTCGTTCAAGGCGGATCTGCCGGCGGAGATCACCCAGGGCGCCGCGTTCTACACCTCGCAGGGCTGGACGGTCGCGTTCCTGATGACGGCGGCGGTGGCCCTGGCAGGCCTGGTCGCGGCCGTGCTGCTGCCGAAGAGGTTCGCCCAGGCGACGGCGGAGGGCCCTGCCGAGGCGGGTGCGCCGGCTCCCGCCGAGGAGGCCGTGGCCGCGGGGGCCTGACCACGGGGCGCCCTCAGCCGAAACCACCACGGCGCGGCGGGCGTTCCGGTTAGCGTGGCGGCATCACCCGCCGCCCCACGCAAGGATCCGCCATGGCCAGGACGGTCGCAGACCAGCTCGTCAAGTCCCTCGTCGACGCCGGCGTCCGCCGCATCTACGGAATCGTCGGCGACAGCCTCAACCCCGTCGTCGACGCGGTGCGGCGCACCGGCGGCGCCGCGCAGGGCGGCATCGACTGGGTGCACGTGCGCCACGAGGAGGCGGCGGCCTTCGCCGCCTCGGCCGAGGCGCAGACGACGGGCCGGCTGGCGGTGTGCGCCGGGTCGTGCGGGCCGGGCAACCTGCACCTGATCAACGGGCTCTACGACGCGCACCGGTCCGGCGCCCCCGTGCTGGCGATCGCCTCGCACATCCCCAGCACCGAGATCGGGCGCGGGTACTTCCAGGAGACCCACCCGGACCGGCTCTTCGTCGAGTGCTCGCTGTACTGCGAGCTGGTGTCCACCACGGACCAGGCGCCGCACCTGTTCCGTGCGGCCATCCAGGCGGCGTCGGCCGACGACGGCGTCGCGGTGGTGACGCTGCCCGGCGACATCGCCTCGCAGCCCGCCACCGCGCCGCTCCCGCCGGTCGCCCTGCCGGCCCCGTCCACCCTGGTGCCGGACGACGACGCCGTGCGGATGCTCGCCGACGCGGCCAACGCGGCGGAGAAGGTCGCGATCTTCGCCGGCTACGGCGCCCGCGATGCGCACGACGACGTGGTGGCGCTCGCCGACGCCCTCGGCGCGCCGGTGGGCCACTCTTTGCGAGGCAAGGACTTCATCCAGTACGACAACCCGTTCGACGTGGGCATGACGGGTCTGCTGGGTTACGGCGCCGCGCACGCCGGCATCCACGACGCCGATCTGCTGGTCCTGCTCGGCACCGACTTCCCGTATTCGCAGTTCCTGCCCGACGACGTGGCCACCGCCCAGGTGGACACGTGCGCGTCGGTGATCGGGCGGCGCACCCCGGTGCAGTTCCCGGTGCACGGCGATGTGGGGGCCACCGTGCGGGCGCTGCTGCCGCGGATCCGCCGCAAGACAGACCGCGGCTACCTGGAGCGCTGGCGCAAGCGGCACGACGCGATCATGACGAAGTCCGTCGGCGCCTACACGCAGGACGTCGAGCACCTCGTACCAATCCACCCCGAGTACGTGGCGTCGATCCTCGACGAGGTGGCCGCGGACGACGCGGTGTTCTCCGCGGACACGGGCATGTGCAACGTGTGGGCCGCGCGCTACCTCACCCCCAACGGTCGGCGCCGGTTCCTCGCGTCCTCGCTGCACGGTTCGATGGCCAATGCGCTGCCGCACTGCATCGGCGCGCAACTGGCGCATCCCGGACGGCAGGTGGTGTCGATCTCCGGTGACGGCGGTCTGTCGATGCTGCTGTCCGAGCTCATCACCGTCGGCTCGTACCGGATCCCCGTCAAGATCGTCGTGTTCGACAATTCCACGCTGGGCATGGTCAAGGCGGAGATGCTGGTGGACGGGCTGCCGGACTTCGGTGTGGATGTGCCGCAGGTGGATTACCGCGGTATCGCCGCGGCGGCCGGCATCGACGCGCAGCGCGTGGACGAGCCGGAGCAGGTGCGCGGCGCGCTCGAGCGGGCGATGGCCGTGGACGGTCCGGCGTTGGTGCAGGTGATCACCGACCCGCGGGCGCTGTCGATGCCGCCCACCGTCACCGGCGCGCAGATCAAGGGGTTCGCGCTGGCGATGTCCAAGGTGGTCGTGGGCGGGGGCATGGGCGAGGCCGTGAGTCTGGCAAAGTCCAACCTGCGCAACATCCCCCGGCCGTGACGGTCGGACCGGCTCCGATGGTCACGCCGCCCGTGACGCCTCCTCGAACAGCCACGCCATGACCAGGGCACCCGGGTCGATGACGCCGCGGGCGGCTTCGCCGATGTAGCTGGCGCGGCCGCGGCGGGCGGTGATCCCTTCGGTGGACTCGGCCCCCTGCGCCGCCGCTTCCGCCGCCGAGGACAGCACCGCGGCCGGGGAGGCCTCGTTCCCCACCCCCGCTTCGAGGGCCCGCACCGCCGGGTCGAGCGCGTCGATCATCGTCTTGTCGCCGACGCGCGCGCCGCCGAGCGCCGTGATGGCGTCGAGCCCGGAGCGCGCGCCGCGGGCGAGGTCCGCGACGGACAGGTCCTCGGTACCAGACTTGGCAGCGGCGCCCCCGAGTCGGCGGAACCAGACACCGAACAGGGCGCCCGACGTGCCGCCCGCATGGCCGAGGTACGCGTCCGAGACTGCGGCGAAGGCCTGCGACGGCGAGGACGCGGTGCGCAGCGCGTCGAGGTCGAGGCGGCCGAGCGCCGCGACCATGTTGGTGCCGAAGTCGCCGTCGCCGGCCTGCCGGTCCAGCCTGGTGAGCGCCGGTTCCTCGTCGATGACCCGGCGCGCCCAGGCGCCGAGCCACTCCCCCACGGCATTGCGGCCCGCGGGCCGCCCGTCCGGACGACCGGGCCCGGTCGCGTCGCCGGGCATTATCCCACCGTCCGACGACGGCCCGGTTGCGCCGGGGGCGAGCGCGCGGCGCGACGGGGCGTTGGGCCAGGCGGGCGCATCGGTGGGCGCGTCCCACAGCTCCAGGATCTCGTCATCGCAACGGATCAGGGTGATCGACGCGCCCGCCATGTCGAGCGCCGTGGTGAACGACCCGACCAGCGACCGCTCGACGATCAGCCCCCGGTGCGTGAGGTGGTCGTGCAGCTCACCGAACAGCAGGTGCAACTCCAGCGGATGGGTGGCGCCCAGTCCGTTGACCACGACGATGAGCCTGTCGCCGTCCGCGGGCCGCAGCGCGTCCAGGACGCGGTCGGCCAGCAACCGCACCAGCTCGCGCGCCGGCATCGCGTCACGGCGTTCGGTGCCCCGCTCGCCGTGGATGCCGATGCCGATCTCGATCTGCCCCTCCGGCAAGTCGAACGACGGCTCGCCTGCGCCCGGCAGTGTGCACGGCCGCAGCGCCACCGCCATGCTGCGCGCGCCGTCCGCCACCCGCCGACCCAGTGCCGCCACGGTGGCCAGGTCGTCGCCCCGCTCGGCCGATGCCCCGCAGATCTTCTCCACGGCGATGGTCGCCGCGGTGCCCCGCATGCCCGGTCCGACGGCCTCCCCCGCCTCGTCGGTCCCCTTGTCGCTGGCCACGTCGTCGGCCACCAGCACGTGTTCCACGGCGATGTCCCGCTCGCCGGCCAGGTCGGCGGCGATGCGGAAGTTCAGTACGTCGCCGGTGTAATTCTTCACCACATGCACCACGCCGGCGCCCGCGTCCACCGCGCGCGTCGCCACGTCGATCTGCAGCGCGTTGGGCGAGGTGAACACCAGGCCCGGGCACGCGCCGGCGAGCATGCCGCGCCCGATGAAGCCCGCGTGCATCGGCTCATGTCCGGAACCGCCGCCGGAGAGCACCGCCACGGTGCCCGGCTCCGGCGGCGTACGGCGCGTGAGATATCCGGGATCGGCGTGCCACGCGAGGTCGTCGGTGCAGGCCGTGAGCCCGCGGATCGCGTCGGCCACGAAAGACTTCGGTTCGTTGACGAACTGCGTATGGGCCATGAGTTCTCGCGCACCTTTCCGCTTGCACCGGATCCGTGTCCGAGCCTATCGGCCGGAACCGGGATCGCGTGACGGCTCGACACTCGCGGGATGCGCAGCACAATGGGCCGCATGGACATACTCAGTGGAAGGATCCTGCTGCGGCCGTCGGACCTGTCCGCGTCGCAGTCGTTCTACCGGGACACGCTCGGTCTGGCCGTCGCCCGCGAGTTCGGGGCGCCGGACCACCCGGGAATCGTGTTCTTCCTCGGCGGCGCGCTGCTCGAGGTGTCGGGTTCCGGGCCCGCGGGCGGACGGGACGGGATGGAGCTGTGGATGCAGGTCCGCGACGTCCGCGCCGAGCACACGCGCCTCGCCGCGGCCGGTGTCACGGTGCTGCGCGCGCCGCGGACCGAGCCGTGGGGGCTGATCGAGATGTGGATCGCCGACCCGGACGGGGTGCGGATCGCGGTGGTGCAGATCCCCGACGACCACCCGCTGCGGCGCGACGTCCGGAACCTGTGAACCGCCCGGGGCGCTCCGGGCGGCCGCGTATGTGACCGCCGCCCCACCTCCGCATGGCCGCCGGGCGGCGAGGACCGAAGAGTACGCGTATCCGACACCGTCCGGCATCCGGCAGTTTGCCGTTCGTTCACTTGGCACTGCCAGCATCACGGGTGAACCGACTGGAACACCGACTACGACACAGGAGTCGTCGATGCTGGAAGCCGGCCGCCGCGCGGGAGGAACCGTCCTCTCCGAGACCACGGCGGATGAGATCCCGACCGGGCAGGGCCCCACGCCCCGCCCGTCGGCCGCTCCCCGCCCCGCCCCCTCCGCGCCCCAGGTGCCCGGTCGCCGCGCCACCATCACCCGATGGCTGGGCGTGGCCGCGATGCTGTACCTGCTCATCTGCGCGATCGGCGTCATCGGCGACGGATTCAACGGCCTCGGCGCGGGCACGGCCGAGAACCTGTTCGACTTCGCCACGAACCCGATCATCGGCCTGTTCGTCGGCATCCTCGTCACCGCGATCATCCAGTCGTCCTCCACCACCACGACGCTCGTCGTCACCGCGGTGGGCACCGGGATGATGCCGGTGTCGGTGGCGGTGCCGATGATCATGGGCGCCAACATCGGCACCTCGGTGACGAACACCCTGGCCTCGCTGGGGCATGTGGGGAACAAGGCCGAGTTCCGCCGGGCGTTCGCCGCGTCGACGGTGCACGACTTCTTCAACCTCACGGCGGTGGCCATCCTGCTGCCGCTGGAGCTGCTCTTCCACCCGCTCGAACGGCTTTCCGGCATGCTCGCCGGCTTCGCCTACGGCACCGTGCTGCCCGACCCGGACAACGCCGACATCATCGGCACCGTCTCCAGCCCGGTGGTCGACGCCCTGGGCATGCAGGGTGCGCTGGGCGTGCTCGGCGGCGGCACCGTGAGCGCCGTGGCGACGATCGTGCTGGGCGTCGCGCTGATCTTCCTCGCGGTCCGCTACATGGGCAAGCTGCTGCAGGTGCTCATGGTCGGCAAGGCCAAGGCGGTCCTCGAGCGCACCGTCGGCGGCAACCCGATCGTCGCGATGGGCGCGGGCGCGGGGGTCACCGCGGTCATCCAGTCGTCGTCCGTCACCACGTCGATGCTCGTGCCGTTCGCCGGCTCCGGCGCGCTCACCACCAAGCAGATCTATCCGCTCACGCTCGGCGCGAACGTGGGCACCACCATCACGGCGCTGCTGGCGGCGTTCGCGATCACCGGCGGCGACGCGCAGCTGGCGCTGCAGGCCGCGTTCGTACACGTGCTGTTCAACGTGATCGGCATCCTCATCATCTACGGGCTGCCGTTCCTGCGGTGGGTGCCGGTGCGCTGCGCCGAGATCCTCGCCGCGGTGGCCAGCGAGCACAAGTCCATCGCCGCCGCATGGGTCATCACGGTGTTCCTCGCGATCCCCGCACTCGGCGTGTTCATCTACACCCTCCTCTAGGATCTCCGCACTGATCGGGCCGGACTCCGCAGGGGTCCGGCCCGATGCGCATCCCGCGTCCGGCACCCGGTCGACGCCTCGTGTTCACCTTCTGTTAACCTAGGTGCACAAAGACGACGAGCAGCCGACGAAACGGGGCTGCGGAGGTGATGACATGGTGCAGCGACGAGGCGACGCGATGACCGCCGAGGGGCGACTGGCGCTGGCGCACGCCCAGATCGCGCTGCTCCCGGACGACCTGTCCCGCACCCGCGGTCACTGGGGCGATTTGCGACAGTTCCTCCACGCCCTCGCCGCCTGATCGCGCGCGTCTGCTCTACGGGACGCGGCGCGTCCACTCCCTGCTGGAGAACTTGCTGTCCACCAGTTCCCGCGCCCGGGCCAGCTCGGCCTCGGTGTAGTCGGCATCCCGGGTGGCGTAGTGCGCCCGGAAGTGCGCGGCGAACGCGTCGATGATGTCGGCGCGCGCCATGCCGGTCTGCGAGCGCATAGGGTCCACACGCTTGGCCGCGCTGCGGATGCCCTTGTCGGAGAGCTTCTCCTTGCCCACCCGCAGGACCTGGCCCATCTTCTCCGCGTCGATGTCGTACGCCATCGTCACGTGGTGCAGCACGGCGCCGGAGGCGAATCGCTTCTGCGCCGCGCCGGCGATCTTGCCCTTGTCGGAGGCGATGTCGTTGAGCGGCACGTAGCGGGCGGTGATGCCGACGTCGGCGAGCGCGCCCATCACCCACTGGTCGAGGAACTCGTAGGAGCGCTCGAAGCTGAGCCCCTCCACCAGCGAGGCGGGCACCGCCAACGAATACGTGATGCAATTGCCCGGCTCCATGAACATGGCGCCGCCGCCGGAGATGCGCCGCACGATACCGATACCGTGACGCTCCGCGGCCGCCTCGTCCACCTCGTTGCGCACCGATTGGAACGAGCCGATCACCACCAGCGGCGAGTCCCAGTCCCAGAACCGCAGCGTGGGCGGGCGCTCGCCCAGTGCCACTTCCCGGCTGATGACCTCGTCGAGCGCCACGTGCATCGCCGGGTCCAGCACGGCCGGGTCGATGACGTCGAAGGTGTGGTCCTGCCAGCCGGTCGCCCGCCCCAGCGCACGCCGGATCGCGATGCCCACCGACTCCGGGGTGAAGCCGATCATCGACACGTCCGGACTCAGCGCCCCGCTGATCGCCTGCCCCAGCTGGGCCGCGTCGGCGGTGACGGGCATCCCGGTGACCGCCGCGTTGAGATCCTCCAGGGCGTCGTCGGGTTCCAGGAAGAAATCGCCGGACACGTGCACCCGCGACAGCCGCCCGTCGTCCACGTCCACCTCGGCCGCGACCAGCTTGCCGCCGGGCACCTTGTACTCACCGCGCATGGCCCCAACCTATCCCGCCGCCCGGGCCAGGTGCTCCGCCAGGCGCCGGCACTCGCCGACCAGCTCCGGTGGCGACACCACCCGGAACTCGATGCCGTGCAGCGCGAGCCGCATCAGCAGCGCGTGCCGGTGCGTGCCGCGGATGCGGACCGTGAAGTCGCCGGTGCCCAGCACGTCCACCTCGGCTTCCTGATGGCGGATCGCCTCTTCCACTTCCCGCAGCGGCGCGCGGATCCGCAACTCGGCATCGTGCCACTCGTGGTACACGTGCGGAAACAGGTCGTCCCGCCGCCCCGGCGGCAGCGGACGGGGGTCGAAGCGACGGCGGGAGGGGCCCACAGCGTGCACCTCGTCGAGCCGTTGCAGCGTCCAGGCATGGTGGCGACGGTCGAATCCCACCACGTACCAGTGCGGGTGCCGGAACAGCAGCCGGTGCGGCTCGAAGAATGCGGCGCGAACCAGCCCCTCGCGGGTCTTCGTCGTCCATCGCAGCAGGAAGCGGGCGGCGATGGCCTGCGTGACGGTGAACAGCATGGCCGCGTCGACGGGCGGGGCCAGGCTGAGCAGGGGTTGGATCCGTCCGCATTCGACCGCGGTGCGCCGGTGCAGCCGTTCCGGCAGGAAGCTCTCCAGCTTGGCCAGGGCTCTCGCGGCGGCCGCGTCGAATGCGCCGCCGGCGATCGGTGAGGCCGGGTCCGCGGTGCCCGCGACCACCGCCAGCCCGACGGCGGCCGCCACCGCCTCGTCGTCGTCGAGCGACAGCGGCGGCATGTTCCGACCGCGGGTCAGCCGGTACTCGCCGCGCGGCCCAGGCGTGGAAGCGATCGCGAATCCGAGCGCGCGCAGCCGCGCCACGTCGCTGCGGATCGTCCGCGTACTGGTGCCGAGCTTGTCCGCCAACTCCTCCCCCGGGCGGCTGCCACCCTCCTGTAGCGCTCCGACCAGCATGAACATCCTCTGTGCGACATCCCCCATGTCCTTCATTCTGTCCTAGGGATCGCGGATGCAAACGCGTTGCGCGACACGCTGTGGACAACAGGCAGGTTTCCCACAGGCGGCGAAGTCCGCATCAGTGAACAGCAGGTTTCGTGCTATGCGGCGCGGGCAAACCGCACGCGATCTCTTCCGCGATCCGCAGCCTGCAGAGAGACACATCGCCTCCCCCGACCGGCCAGAGAACGCGCGGTTCCGACTACCAGATCGCACCGCCGACTGCATGTCGAGAGCATCGTCCGCAGCCGTCCGCGCGCAAGATCACACCGCCCCATGCCTCACCCCGCACGCGGCGCCCGATACCTCTATCCTCGGCTTCGGCCGATCCTCGGCTGCCACCCCAGGAGCTCCGATCGAAAGGCGACGATGGACCAGGCGGACGCACCGGCCGAGACCCCCAGGCCGTTCGCTCACCTGCAACAGCCGGGAGCCCCGCTGTATCGCGCGATCATGGGCACGTTCGTGCAGGCCAAGCGCAGGTTCATCGTGCACCTGCGGCCGGAGGACATCCGCGCGATGCTCCCGGACCACGGCCGCACGCCCGCCGAAAGCCCGTCTCTCGACGGCGCCCTCGCCTCGCTGGAGCACTGGGGGAACCTGCGTTCGGACCCGGACACCAGCCGGGTGACCAGCGTCGAGGAGTTCCGGCGGGCCCGCTACCTGTACCAGATGACCGACCACGGCCAGGCCGCCGAGGACGCGCTGCAGACGTACGAGGCGGCGCTGGGCCGGCGCGGGTCCCTGCAGTCGGTGGCGCTCGACGATATCGCCGGACGCCTGCGCGAGCTGCACACGCTCGCGTCGTCCGGCACCCCGGAGCCGGGCGCCACCCACCTGGCGCTGCGCACGCTCGTCGATCGCTTCGAGGATCTGGCCGCCAACGCGCAGGCCTTCATGTCCGCCCTGGCCCGGACCATCGACGTGCAGGACGCCGAGGCCGACGCCTTCGTCGCCTACAAGGAACGCCTCATCGAATACCTCGAACGCTTCATCAAGGACTTGGTGGGCACCGGCGCGGAGATCGCGCGGCTCGTCGAACAGATCGAGGACCTGGGTGTGGACCGGCTGCTGCGGATGGCCGCCGAGCGCGACACGCGCGACACCGCCCCGGGCCCCGCCGACGCCGGCGACACCGCCGACGCGGTCCTGGCGCGCAGCCTCGCGCTCTGGCGCGACCGATGGCAGGGGTTCCGCGCCTGGTTCATCGGCAGCGCGCACCACCCCAGCCAGGCGATGGTGCTGCGCGGCCAGGCGCGTTCGGCGATCCCCCGTCTGCTGCAGGTGGTCTCGGCCCTGCACGACCGGCGTTCGAGGCGCTCCGATCGCGCCGCAGACTTCCGCGCCCTCGCGCAGTGGTTCGCCGAGGCGCCGGACGAGGACGCGATGCACACGCTCTGGCGGTCCGCATTCGGCTTGCAGCCGTCCCGGCACCTCGGCGTGGACGCCGACACCCTCGAGGCGCGCGCCTACGACCCGGTCCCCCCGGAGACGCCGTGGGCCGACGCGCCGCCGCTGCTCATCAGCCCACGCCTGCGCCGCACCGGCAGCTACGAACGCCGCGGGCGGCCCGCCCAGGTGCTCGACCGTTCCCTCGCGCGTCGGCATCTGGCCGAGCGCGCGGCCCAGGAGGTGCGGGAGACGGCGCGCGCACGGGCACGGCTCGCCACCGGCGGGCCCGTGCGGCTGTCGGACGTGGGCACGCTGGAGCCGGCCGAGTTCCGGTTGTTCCTGGGGCTGCTCGGCGATGCGCTCGCCGCCAAGCCGCTCGGCGCGCGCACGGTGGAGGTGAGCACCGGCGACGGCGCCATGGCGATCCGGCTGAGCGAATGCGATGCCGCCGGGCCCGAGGCAGGCGAGTCCGGCGCTGCGATGGCCGAGATCCGCACCCCCGACGGGATCCTGCGCGGGCCGGACCACATCGTCGAAATCCGCGACCTCACCGCCGCGCCCACCGGCGTTGCCGGCCCTGTGGGAGACGAAGCCCCGCTCCCCGAGTTCGCCCGCCGGGGCGCCTGACATGGCAGGTTCACTGACCGATGCGCTGGCGCAGTCGCGCGACGACGAGCGCCGCCGGGCCGCGCGCGCGATCCTGCGGCGCCCGCTGCTGCGCGCCGACGGGCCGGACGCGGAATCGTTCGCGCTGGTGCAGCGCCACTCGGCGCACCTGCGCGCCTGGTTCCACACGCACGCCGGGTGGTCACTGCTCGTCACCCCGGAACTCGCACGGTTGACTAAGACGATGGACGCGGACGGCCCCGGCGCGCACACCCACCCCGCCGTCACCGCGCGCCCCCGCCGGCCGTTCACCCGCCGCCGGTACGTGCTCGCGTGCCTGCTGCTCGCGGTGCTCTCCCGCGCCGACGCCCAGATCACGCTCGGCGGACTCGCCGACGACGTGCTGCTGGCGGCCGCCGACCCGGATCTGGCGGCCACCGGCCTGGAGTTCACGTTGGACAGCCGGGCGCAACGCGGCGACCTGGCGGCGGCGGTGCGTCTGCTCATCGAGTACGGCGTGCTCAGCCGGGTGGCGGGCGACGAGGACCTGTTCGTCGAGGACACCGGCGACGTGCTCTACGACGTGCACCGGCGCGCACTGGCGGGGATGCTCGCGTCGGCGCGCGGGCCCTCGACGATCGCCACCGCTGCATCATCCGGCCCCGCCGAGCGCTTCGCCGAACGCCTGGCGCGGCTCACGTTCGAGCCGCCCGCGGGCTCGGAGCAGCTGGGCGACGAGCGCATCCGCCGGTGGCTGACGCGGCGACTGCTCGACGACCCGGTCGTCTACTACGACGACCTTTCCCCGCGGGCGCGCGCACTGCTGGACGGCCGGCGGGCCGCGTTGACCGGGGCTGTCGCCGACCTGACGGGGCTCGTCCCCGAGGTGCGGGCGGAGGGCATCGCGATGGTCGACCCGGACGGGACGCTCACCGACGTCCGCATGCCGGAGGGCGGCACCGACGGGCACGCGGCGCTGCTGCTGGCCACCCACCTCGCCACCGTCGACGTGCCCGTGCAGGTCGCGGAGCTCGAGTCGCTGATCCGGTCGCGCGCGCACGGATTCGCCGCACAAGGCTTTTGGCGCCGCGGCGCGGCGGAGCCGGGTGCGGACCGGATCATCGTGCGCACCGCGCTGGACCGCCTCGAGGCGCTGGGGCTGATCCGGCGCGGGCGCGGGGCCGACGGGGAGCCGACGGTGCAGCCGCGGCCCGCCATCGCCCGGTACGCCGTGACCGCGCCCGCCGCCGACGGCGTCATGGAGCTCCCCGGCCCTGAGGATCCCGACACCGCGAATCCTGAGGTCGAGCATTCCGACGCAGGGCACCCCGGCACTGCGCTCGCCGTCGAAGACCAGCCCGCAGAGCACTCGAGCAGACACACGGAGGAACACGCCCGGTGAGCACGCACACGAGCACGACCGCCGCCGACGCGCTGCCCGTGCCCGCCCGGGGCCGCTGGCAACCGCTGCGCGCCGGCCTGGTGGACCTGTTCTACTACGACCGCGAGGAGTTCTGGTTCCGCGACGGGCGCCTGCTGCTGCGCGGCAACAACGGCACCGGCAAGTCCAAGGTGCTGGCGCTCATGCTCCCGTTCCTGCTGGACGCCGACCTGTCGGCGCACCGCGTGGAGCCGGACGCCGATCCGAAGAAGCGCATGGAGTGGAACCTGTTGCTGGGCGGCGCCTACGACCATTCCGAGCGCCTGGGCTACACCTGGCTGGAGTTCGGCCGGGTCGACGACGACGGCACCGCGCACTACTGCACCATCGGCGCCGGGCTCAAGGCGGTGGAGGGACGCGGCATGCTGCCGCCGTGGTTCTTCGTCACCCCGCAGCGCATCGGGGCGGGCCTCGAGCTGGTCGACCACTCGCGCACCGTGCTCACCAAGGACCGGCTGTCGGCCGCGCTGGACGGGCACGGCACCCGCTTCGACCGCGCGGGCGAGTACCGGCGTGCCGTCGACGAGGCGCTGTTCGGCCTGGGCGCCCAGCGCTACGGCGCCCTCGTCGACCTGCTGGTGCAACTGCGCCAGCCGCAGCTGTCCAAGCGGCCCAGCGAGAAGGCACTGTCCGCGGCGCTGACCGAGGCGCTGCCGCCCCTGGATCCGGCGCTGCTGTCGGTGGCGGCCGAGTCGTTCCGCAGCCTGCAGGAGGACCGCGAGGAGCTCGACGGCCTGCGCGAATCGCAGAGCGCCACCGCGCGTTTCGTCGGCGTCTACGGTGCGTACGCACGGGTGGCGGCGCGCCGCCAGGCCGCCGGACCGCTCGCCGCGCAGGGCAGGTCCCGGCAGCTCGAGCAGCAGCTCCTCGACGCACAGACCCAATACACCGACGCGGAGGGGCAGGCCGAGGGGGCGCGCGACCGCATCGCCGAGGCGGGCGACCGGATCGCGACGCTGCGCACGCAGGACGCGGCGCTGCGCGACAGCACTGCCATGGACGCCGCGCGCGAGCTCGATGCGGCCCGTGCGGCGGCGCGCGAACGGGAGGCCGACGCCGACCGCATCGCCGGCGAAGCCCGGCAGTCGGAGGCGACGCGCGACCGGCTGGCCGACCGCGCCGCCGCGGCCAACGACGCGCTGGCCGAGGCGCAGCAGCGCCTGCACGGTGCGCGGGCGCGCGCCTCGGAACGGGCGGGGGCCGCCGGCCTGGCCGACGGCGCGCACGAGGCGGACGAGGCGCAGCGGCGGGTCGACGCCCAGCTGCGCGCCCTGGACCGGGTGCGCGCGCTCGCCGACGACGCCGCCCTGGGCGAACGGGCGTTGGCCGACGCGCGGCGGCGGCTCGACGACGTCGCCTCGCGCGCCGACGCGGCCGAGTCGCGGATCGCCTCCGCGCGCCGCGCCGTCGAGGAAGAGGCCGAGTCGTTCACCGACTCGGTGCGCACCCACCTTTCCACGACACGCGAACTGCAGGTGGCGGACCCGGCGGCGCTGTTCGCCGAGCTGGCCGACTGGTGCGGCTCCCCCTCGGGGCGCGGGCCCGTCGCCCCCCACCTCGACGCCGCGGAGTCTCGCGCCCGTGAGCAGCTCACCGCCCGCCGCGCCGGGCTGTCGGCGGAACTGTCGGGGCGGCGCACCCGCCGGGCGGCGTGGGAGGACGAGCTCGTCTCCGCCGAGTCCGGCGAGGACGCGGTGCCGCCGGTGCCGTACACCCGCCACCGGTCCCCCGGCGCCGGAGCGGACACGGGGGCCCCGTTGTGGCGGGTGACGGACTTCGCCCCGCACGTCACCGACGCCGAGCGGGCGGGCATCGAGGCCGCGCTCGAGGCGTCGGGGATCCTCGACGCCCGCATCGACTCCGACGGCGGCGTCACACACCCGTCGGCCGGTGAGCTGATCCTCGCTCCCGAGGCCGCGCCCGAGGCCGGCCCCTCTGCGCCGGGGGCGCACACCCTCGCGGCGGTGCTCGTCCCTGCGGCGGACCCCGAGGACACGGCCGCGGCCGCGCTGCCGACGGACGCGATCACGGTGGTGCTCGGCAGCATCGGCCTGGGTCCCGACAGCGGCCGCGCGTGCTGGGTGGCGCCCGACGGCCGGTTCCGCATGGGTGTACTCGCCGGCGCCTGGTCCAAGCCCGGCGCCCAGTACATCGGGCGCGGAGCCCGCGAGCAGGCGCGTCGGGCCCGGCTGCAGCGGTTGACCGGGGAGATCGCGGAGATCGACGCGCAGTCGGCCACCCTGGGCGAGCAGGATTCCGTTCTCGCCCAGCGCCTCACAACCCTCTCGGCGGAGCGCGCGGGTGCGCCGTCGGACGACGCGGTGCGCAGCGCCCGCCACGCGGTGGTGGCGTTGCAGAACGAGCTGCGCCGCCTGCACGAGGAGCGCGACACCGCCGCCGACGCCGTCGAGGAGGCCGCGGCGGAGCACCGGACCGCGGCGGAGTCGCTCCACGAGGACGCGGCCGACACCGGGCTGCCCGCGGCGCCGGCGGATCTCGACCGTATCCGCGACGCGCTCGGCGACTACCGCGTCGCGCTGGCCGATTTGTGGCCCGCGGCCGCGGCGGCGACCGCGGCGAAGGAGGCGTACGCCCAGGCCCGGGACGACCTGGGCCGCAGCGAGGAGGCGCGCGCCGCCGCCACCGAGCGGATGGACGACGCCCACGCGGCCGCCGAGCGGGCCCGGGTGCGGTATCAGACGCTGCGCGAGTCGGTCAGCTCGGACGTGGACGAACTGCACGAGCAGCTCGAATCCGTCCAGCGCCTCATCGCCGCGGCGGAGGCGGAGCAGCACGATGCGCGGCGCGATGAACGCGCGGCGCTGGAGGCCCGCGGCAAGGCGGACGGCCGCCGCCAGGAGCTCGCCGTCGAGGACGAGGCGGCGCGGGCCGCGCTCGCGGCGGCGGCGGACGGGTTCCGCCGGTTCGCCGCCTCGGGGCTGCTGGACCTGGCCCTGGCCGCCGGCTCCGGGGACCACGGCACGGCCGGCGATGCGCAGTCCGGTGCTCCCACTGCGCCGACGGATCACTCCACGGACGGGGTCGTCGCGTTCGCCCGCGCCGTCGACCGCGCGCTGGCCGGCGTCGACGCCGGCGACGCCGCGTGGCGGCGCACGCGTCAGCGGGTGACCGACGAGCACAAGGCCCTCGAAGACGTGCTGGGCCGGCGGGGCGACTCGTCGTCGATGCGGATGGTCGACGATGCGGCCGTCGTCGTCGATGTGACGTTCCGGGGACGCCCCGCGCCCGTCGCCGATCTCGACGTCATGCTCGCCGCCGAGGTCGCCGAACACGAGCGGCTCCTCACTGCGCGCGAACGCGAGATCCTGGAGAACCATCTGCTGGGCGAGATCTCGACCACCATGCAGGAGCTCATCTCCGGCGCCGAGGCGCAGGTGGCGCGGATGAACGACGAGCTGGCGTCGCGACCCACGAGCACCGGCATGCGTCTGCGCCTGGACTGGCAGCCGCGCGAGGACGGCCCGGCGGGGCTCGCCGAGGCGCGGCGGATGCTGCGCCGGAGCATCGACGGCTGGTCCGAGGAGGACCGCGAGGCGGTCGGCGGATTCCTGCAGCGGCGGATCCACGAGGTGCGGGCCCGCGACGCGGGCGGCACGTGGCTGGAGAACCTCGGCGAGGCGCTCGACTACCGCACGTGGTTCCGGTTCGTCATCGAACGGCACCAGAACGGCAAATGGCGCCCGGCCACCGGGCCCGCCTCGGGCGGCGAGTCGGCGCTGGTGGTGAGCGTGCCGTTGTTCGCGGCCGCGTCCGCCCACTACAGCTCGGCGGGCAATCCGCACGCGCCCCGGCTGGTGATGCTCGACGAGGCGTTCGCCGGCGTCGACGACAACGCGCGGGCGAAGTACCTGGGCCTGCTGGCGTCGTTCGACATGGACGTGGTGATGACGAGCGAGCGCGAGTGGGGCTGCTACGCGGAGGTGCCCGGCATCGCCATCGCCCAGCTGGCGCGCACGGACGGCGTGGAGGCGGTGCTCGTGACCCGGTGGGAGTGGGACGGCGCGCGCAAACTGCATGCGCCCGTGCCGGTCCGCGCCGACGCCGCCGCACCCCCGCCCCCGGGTCAGGACGGGCTCTGGGAGTAGGCGGGCCCGTCGCCTGCGGTGTCCGGGCATCCGGGGCTCACGCCAGGCCCACGGCCACCCCGTCGCCCGCCGCGATCGTCCCCGCGTGGACGTGGACGGTGCCGCGGCCGCCGGGGCCCGGGGCGAACGTCCACGTTCCGGGGCCGGCGGGACCGCGGTGGGCGAATCCCGCCGCACCCGCGCCCAGGTCGTCACCGGACGACGCCACGCGGGAGACCACGGCACCACCCACCGTGACGGCTCGCGGCTCCGGCACTCCCTCGACGCGCACATGCACCGCGCGGTGCGTCGCCACGCCGCCCGCGGCACCGGTGCGCGGCCCCATCGCGAGGATACGGTGACCGTCGGACCAGACGAGGTCGGCCCGCGCCCCGCCCGCCGCGGCGGACTCCGGCGTCGAATCGTCCTCGTAGAGCGACGCGCGCCCGTCGGCCCCCGCGAAGGCGCGCAGCAGCAGGGGCCCGCCCGCCACGGGTGCCTCGCCCGCCGGATGCAGCGGGAGCACCGCCCCGGCGCGGGCGAACACAGGCATGCGGTCCAGCGGGACCACGAGATCCTTCTCTACGGGTCCGGTGTGCCGTGCGCCGGTGAACACGTCGTGCCACTCGCCGGGCGGGAACCACACGCGCGTGACCGCAGGATCGCCGGGGACGCCGACGGGGGCCACGAGCAGGTCGTCGCCCAGCATGAACTGGCGGTCGTAGGAGTAGGCCTGCTCGAATCCGGGCCACGCCAGGTACATTCCGCGCGCCAGCGGCATGCCGGTGTCGGCGCTGCGGCGGCCCAGCGTGTAGAGGTACGGCACGAGGGCCGCGCGGGCGCGCATGTACTCGGCCGCGATTCCGCGCACGGGTTGCGGGAACTCCCAGGGCAGCCGGCGCGGATCGCCCCGGTCCGCCGTCCCCGAGTGCAGTCGCATCACCGGGGAGAAGGCGCCCGCCTGCACCCACCGGGCGTAAAGGACGTCGTCGAGCGGCCCCTGGAAGCCGCCGACGTCGTGGGAGACGTAGGGCATCCCCGCGTTGCCCTCCGCCACGGTGAACCGCGTCTGGAAGTCGAGCATCTCCCACGAGGAGACGGCGTCGCCGGTGAAGTGGATCGTGTTGCGGTGCTCGCCCCACGGGCCGGGCCGGGCGCCGGCCCAGTCCTGCCACGATCCGCCCGCGCGGGACAGCACCGGCCAGCGGCTGCCGCGGGCCCGCGAGCGCGCGCCGTAGCGGGAGTTGATCCAGGCGTCGCCGGAGGACGTGCCGTCGGGCGGTCCGGCCGTCGACCCGTCGCAGCACCAGTCGAGCCACCAGAAGTCCGCGCCGTCGTCCTCGAACGGCGCGTGCAGCGCCAGGTAGGCGTCGAGCTGCGCGGGCACCGACCAGTCGAAGCCGAAGTGCTGGTCGACCACCGCCTGCGGGTCGGAGGTGAGCGAGATGAGATTCGGCATGGCGATCGGCGTCAGCGGCCCCGCGTGCCGCACCGTCGGCCCGTACTGCGGATCGGCGGCGGCGATGCTCGGGTGCACGTTGAGCCCCACCTGCAAGCCCTGCTCGTGCGCCCAGGCGAGGAACCCGGGCGGGTCCGGGAACAGCTCGGGCCGCCAGTTCCAGCCGTTCCACTTGTGGGGCGCCTTGTAGTCGGTGTCCACCATGAGCACGCTCAGCGGCACGCGCTCGTCGTCGAAGGCGGGCAGCAACCGCGAGCGGTAGTCGTCGTCGGAGTACGGGTGGTAGCGGGAGAACCAGAGCCCGAAGGCCGCCCGGGGCGGGAAGGCGGGCGGGCCGGAGACGCGGCGGTAGTCGGCGAAGACGTCCGGGTACTCGTTGCCGTAGCCGAACAGGTAGCCGTCCTGACGGCCCCCGGGCTGCCTGCGCACCCGGTGCCCGTCGACGAGGAGCTGGGACGTCGAGTCGTCCAGGAACACCCACCCGTCGCGGCTGAGCAGACCGTCGTGCAGCAGTACGGGGCCGAACTGCGTGTCGAGCGCGCGCAGCCAGCCGCCCAGGTTCCCCTGCGTCGCGGGGGCGCCGTCGGTCTTGGGCACGCCGCCGCCGAGATAGCCGGCCATGCCCAGCCCCGAGAGGGGCGCGGTGTACCCCGGCCGCCCCCAGCGCGGATGCACGTCCGCCCACGCGTCGCCGCGCAGCACCTGCGCGCGCAGAGTGGCATCGTCGAGCGTCTTCGCGGCGGGGTCGATGTGCAGGCGGATGCGCCCGGTGTCGAGGGTGACCCGGCCCGGCGCGTCGGCCCGCTCGTATGCGGCGCCGTCGTGCACGCGGTGCGCGCCGAGCATGGTGGCGCGGTCCTCGAACCGGCCGTCGGGCGCACACTCGAGCCGCACGCAGGTGGGTGAGACCACCTGCACCCGGACGGACCTTCCGATCCGCTCGCCCGCACCGGTGCCGTCAGGGACTCCGCCCGCGGCCGCCGAACCCGCGCCGACGCCGGAGAGCGCGCCCGCTCCCCCGGCTGCACCGGCCGCGGCCAGCGCGTATCCCAGGAATCCGCGACGGCCGATCGGTTCCACAGCGCCCACCCTTCGACGCTGTGATGGTAAGCACACTGAGTGCCGGTACGCGTCAATTCGCGGCCTCGGCGCGCCGGGGAAAGTGCCGGTGCGGTCCCCACGCCGCAGAGTCCAGTCGGCCGGTTCCGGCGCCGCTGGACAATGCGGTTAGTGCGTTATGATGGACCGTACAGAACGCACTCCGTGGGAAGTGCTCGAGGCGGCGGTCAGTGAGGAAGGTGGGCAATGGCGGGCGACGGCTCAGCGGCACTCGAGAATGCCGCGCCGCAGAAGTCTGCGGCGGACGACCCGGTGGTGGCCACTGCGGCGGATCTCGCGCAGACACGCCGCAACGTGGCCGCGCTCGGCTCCGCGATCCACTCCGCGCATCTCACCGCGGCCTCGCCGGCGCTCGCCCGCGCGGTCCAGGCGCAACAGAATCTGTACGACGCGCTCGACGCCGAGTTCGGGCTGCTCACCTCGGCGCAGGTGGCGGACCGGCTGGGGTCGCTGGCCAGCGTGCGCCGCAACGCCGCCGCCGCGGCACGGGCCGCGGGGAGACTGCTCGCATTGCGACGCGGCAACCGGCTGCTGTACCCGGGGTTCCAGTTCACCGCCGCCGGGATCCGGCCCGTCATCGCCGAGCTGCGGTCGCTCGGCGAACGGCACGGATGGCACGAGGCCGGGCTCATCGAATGGCTCCTGGGGCCCACCACCAAGCTCGACGGCGCACGGCCGGTGGACGTGGTCGACGACGCCTCCCGGCTTCTCGCCGCGGCGGAGGCGTCGTTCGGCGTGTCCTGGTGAGCACACTCCCGCCCGACGGCTTCGCGACGCCGATGCCGCCGGAGCCGTTCGCGCCGCTCTCCGAGAGCCTGCCCCGGGGACACCGGCTCCACCGTGTACACAGCAGCGTGCGCACCGTCGCCGAGTTCAACTGCGGTTTCGGCAGCCGCACCCGTTTCGGGTTCTTCGGCGATCCCGTGGTGCCGGTGCTCTACGCCGCGGACACGGCGGAGGCCGCGCTCGCTGAATCTTTGCTGCACGACATCCCCGCGGCCGGTGGACTGCTCCCCTACTCGGCGTACCGCGACAAGGTGATGGGGCTCGTGGAGGTGCGGCGGCGCCTTCGGCTGGCGAGCCTGCGCGGGCTGGGGCTGCGCCGGCTCGGGGTGGAGGCCCGGCAGGTGACCGACACCGCCGCGACCGAGTACCCGCGGACCGTCGCCTGGGCACAGGCGGCGCACGCGGCGGGTTTCGACGGCGTCGCGTGGACGTCCCGCAAGTGCAACGACGCGCGCGCGGTCGTGCTCTTCGGCGACCGGTGCGCGGGCGCGCTGCGCCAGGACCCGTCCTTCGGGCGGATGTTCCAGAGCGGACCCGGCCTGGACTGGCTCATCGAGGTGTGCGGCCCGCTGCGCGTCGACGTGCTGCCGCCGTCGGGGCAGTGATCCGGGCCGGGGTGCAAGCCTCGGCTGTGATCCTCCGTCGGAGGGGTCCGCTACCGTGAATCACGACGCGTCGTCGACCGCTGACGCGAACGAACCGGACTACACGTACCGTGCAGAGGGGCGGCGCGAACCGAACTCCAGGGGGCACTCATGCACATCGCCCGATCGCCCGTTTCCACCGGCAGCATCGCATGACCACCGCAGCGAATATAGCGCCCGAGGCGCGGCTGCCGCACTTCTTGTCCGCAGCAACGGAACTCGACGCAGCTCCGCTGCACATCGACGAGATCAGCGCTGAGGCCACGCGGAGTCTCAAGGACGCGCGCAGCTGTCTCCGCGGTGAGATCCGCTCGATCTCGGAGGATTCCTACAAGAACCTCTATGCGGAACTGATGCCAATCGGGACGTCGCGTTCCGAGCCGCTGTCCATTCGCATCGCACGCCGCAATCGGGACCAGCTCGAGACGGTACTGAGTGGTTCGAACATGCCCGACCTCGAGGAACTGCTGGTATGCGGCCGTTGCGTCACCGTCGCCGGCGTTCTCGCCGTCAACACCCGGCACAACGCGTATTTCGACGTCCACGGCATCTCTTCGCATTCGGCGTATCCTGGGCCGGCTCTCCGCGCCCTGAAGGGACACATCGAGTTCCTCCGGGAGCACGGGGTGGACGAGCGCAGATTGAGCACCCGCTTCGAGTACGACAAGCAGATGCCCGGCGACACCCCCATCCGCAACGTCACAATTCTGGCGGCCAGGGATTCGCACGCGTACGACGACTTCGCCCACTCAATCGCCCACCTTCTCCGCACAAGGAGGGTTGTGCTTACGCGCCGCACGGTGCGGATGGAAGGAGACGGCGCCGCCGAAGAGATCAGCGCGGCACTCGCTGCAATCACTGCCGATGACGCCGACGCGGTGGTGGTCGTCCGCGGAGGCGGCGGCACTAACGCGTTTCGCCCATTCGACGATCCGATCCTGGTCGAAGAGGTTATCCACCATCCGCTGCCGGTGGTCACAGGTCTCGGACATGCCCGCAACGTCACTTCCACCGACAGGGCCGCCTTCGCCGCATTCAGCACCCCGACCGCCGTCGGCGAAGCCCTGCGACGCGCCGTCTACGGGGCGGAGAAGCGCGAACGCGTCGTCCGGTATGGACCGCCCCGCGCGGCGCGCGACGACGCGCGTCCGAAGAGTTTCCGAAGCGGACCCGCAGAACAGGAAGCAGCGCGGGTACGGCAGTTGAATAGCGATATGATGGCCCAGAACGACCGCCTGCGCCTGGAGAAGAGAACGGCGGAAAATGACGTCGCGTCAGTCCAGGCCCGCTACCGCCACGTACTCCACACGATGGGATTGCGCCGGATCCGTACTCTCTCGCGGATCCGCGGCTGGGCGTGGGCAGCCCCAGCGCTGGTGGCCACAGGCATCGCGCTCGGCGTACCGGAGGCTGCGGGCGCCGCAGCGATCACCGCGGTGTGCTGCGCACTCGTCGCGGTCTTTCTCTGGCGCGGTCCGTTGCGGGCCGTGCGTCCCGCCCGAAGACCCGAGACGTTCGCTTCTCATGAGCAATGGGAAGCGGCCGCGATGGAGGTGTCGACTCCACGTCGCTTCCGACGCGTGTGGTCCGTACTCACGGACTGACGCCGTTCGGTGGACCGCCGGACCCGCCGGACCCGCCTGCCCCTTTGCCGAATCACGCGCGCATCCGGGTCCCGTACTCGTAAGGTTGCGGTGTGAGCGGCCCGCCTCCAGCGGGTCGCTGCATGCGGCGCGTCGCGTGACGGCGGTGCCGGGCGTGACGCGGAAGCTTCCAGGGGCTACCTGGCACAGGGAAAGAGGGTAGGACATGTCGGAGAAGATCCAGGGCCCGCAGAAGCTGGGGCCGCTGACTCCGCTCGTCGGTGAATGGGAGGGCGATGGCGGCGTCGACCTCTCGTACCACAACAACGAGGACGAGACCTCCAAGACCAGTTACTTCGAACACGCGTGGTTCAAGCCGATCCCGATCCAGGAGAACGGCCGGCAGACCCTGTGGGGCCTCAAGTACGCGATGACGGCGTGGCGGCACGGTGAGGAGGCGATGGACCCGTTCCACGATGAGATCGGGTTCCTGCTGTGGGACGCCGAGCACAAGCAGGTCATGCGCGATGTCGTGTTCGGCCGCGGCATCGCCATCCTCGCCGGCAGCACGGCGGAGGCACGCGACACCGAGATGCGGTTCGACGCCAAACCCGGAGACCCCTGTTACGGCATCCTGCAGAACCACTATCTGCTCGAACGCGCGGAGATCCTCGACTTCAAGAGCGCCTTCACCATCGACGACGAGGAGACCTTCAGCTACACCTCGGATCTGCACATGAAGCTCGCCGCCATCGGCGGGGAGATGCACCACACCGACAACAACACGCTCAAGCGGGTCAAGCGGTATCACCCTGGCAGCGAGTTCAACTGAACCGTTTCCGCACATCACCCTCCCAGGGGCGGGCCGCCTAGGCGGCCCGCCCCTGGGACGTGTGCAGGGTGTCCGACACCCGCCCCGTCGGCCGGTCGATTCTTGTCGGTGCCCGCCGCTACCGTGTCCCCGTCAGTCACGTTGACCGGTGTCGATAGGCAGGACTTGCACAGCAGGGTCTACAAAGGGGACCGCATGAATCAGGGTGAGATGGCCGGGCACGGCGAGCGCAGTAATCGCGCTCGAGGTGCGTTGGTGGGGACCGCCGCCGGGGACGCGCTCGGAGCCGGATACGAGTTCAGTTTTCCGGGCCCCGAGGTGCCGATCGTCATGCAGGGCGGCGGGCCGTTCGGCTTCGCGCCCGGCGAGTGGACGGACGACACGGCGATGACGGCGGGGATCGCCCGGGCCGCCACTCTGCATCGCCTGGACACCGCGGAGGGCCTCGACGCGGTGGCCGCGGAGTTCCTGCGCTGGCAGGAGTCCGGCCCCAAGGACATGGGCAATCAGACGCGGCGCGTCCTGTCCCGCCGCTCGTCCACGGCGGCGGCCATGCAGGCGGCCGCCACAGCCACCGGCCCCGGCAACGCCGGCAACGGTTCGCTCATGCGCACCGCGGCGATCGCTGTCGCGTTCGCGCACGACCCGACGCCGACGGCGATGCTCTCCACTGCTGCCGAGGTCTCCCGCCTCACCCACACCGGCGTCGATACGCACCTGGCGTGCCGAGTGTGGTCGCATGCCGTCTGGTCGGCGATCCGCACCGGTGGGCTTCCGGACCTGCACGCCACGGTCGCTGCGGTGGTGCCTGACGATGCCCGGGGCCGGTGGCGACAGTGGGTGGCGGCGGCGGAAACGCAGGACCGGCCCGAGTTCGAGCACAACAACGGCTGGGTCGTCTCCGCGCTCCAGACGGCACGGTGGGGCATCCACCGCACGCGCCCGGCGGACGACGCCACCGGAGCGCCGGACGGTGCCGACGCGCACATCCGCAACGGTCTGGCGGCGACGGTGCGGGCGGGCCACGACACCGACACGACCGCCGCCATCGCCGGGGGCTTGCTCGGCGCGGTGTACGGCGCCGCCGCATTGCCGGCCGAGTGGACGCAGAAGTTGCACGGGTGGCCGGGACTCGATGCCGCGGGGCTGGCGAGCCTCGCGGACGCGGCAGTGCGCTGATAAGAACGGGAGGCAGCCCCCTGATCCCCTCCCACTTTCATTTTATACACGATTTCCGCAGCTCATGAGGCGTTGGATTCTCCTGCATACTCGCCGGCGTACTGCCGGAACGAGGGGATGGAGAGCGCGCAATGGTCTATGTTCTGGGCTTCGATGAGGCTGGCTCGGGCGAGGTGGACCTGGTCGGCGGCAAGGGCGCGAATCTTGCGGCGTTGTCGCGGATCGACGGCATCCGGGTGCCGGACGGATTCTGCGTGACCACCACCGCTTTCGCGCGGGTGATTGCGGGTGCGGCCGATGTTTCCGACGGCCTCGCACGGCTCGCGCGGGCCGCGGCCGACGACGGGGCCCGGATCGTCGACGCCGGCGCGAACCTGCGCTCCGCGATCCTGCGGTGCCCGGTGCCCGACGACGTCGACTCCGCCATCACGGAAGCGGTGCGCACCCGCGGCGACGAGGGCCCATGGGCCGTCCGCTCCAGCGCCACGGCGGAGGATCTGCCCTCCGCGTCGTTCGCCGGCCAGCACGATTCGTATCTCGATGTGGGCGGCGGGCGGACAGGAGCGGACGGGGCCGGCGAGGTCCTCGCACACGTCCGGCGCTGCTGGGCGTCGCTGTTCACCGACAGGGCCGTCGCCTACCGGCTGCGCAACGGCATCGAACACGACGGCGTGCGCATGGCGGTGGTCGTCCAGCGGATGGTCTTCCCCCGCGCGTCCGGAGTCCTGTTCACCGCCGACCCCGTCTCCTCCGACCGGACACTCATATCGATCGACGCGGTCCCCGGGCTCGGCGACGCGCTCGTCTCCGGCCGCGCCACTCCCGATACCGTCACGGTGCGCGACGGTGCTGTCGTCACCCGTACACCTGCACCGCATCGCAGCTCCGCGAAGGTCGTGCTCACCGACGAGCAGGCCGTCGCCTTGAGCGCGGTGGGACGGCGGGTCGAGGCGCACTTCGGTCACCCGCAGGACATCGAATGGTGTGGCGACGCCGCCGGATTCCACATCGTGCAGAGCAGGCCGATCACAACGCTGTTCCCGATCCCGGAGCCGGCTCACGACGACGGGCCCGGCGACAAACGCGTCTACGCCTCGGTCGGGCACCAGCAGGGTATGACCGACGCGTTCGCCCCGCTGGGCATCTCCCTGTGGCAGATGACGAGTCCCGCGCCGATGCGCCACGCGGGCGGGCGGCTGTTCGTCGACGTCACCGGGATGCTCGCCGACCCCGCCCGGCGCGACGGCGTCATCGCGTCCCTGGGCGCCTCCGACCCGCGCACCGGCGACGCGCTGCGGGAGATCGTCGGCCGCGACGGGTTCCTGCCCCGGCCGGCTTCCGCCCCGGACTCGCCACCCGACGCGACATCGGGTCCCGAGACCGGGTCGGATACGGCGGCGGACGGAACGGGCACCGCCGTCGTCGCCGAGCTCGTCTCCGACACCGACGCCTCGCTGGCGGCGCTGCGGCGGGACATCCGGGGCACGGCGGGCACGGAGCTCCTCGACTTCATCGCCGGCGACATCCCGGAACTCCAGCGGATGCTCTTCTCCCCGCGTACCGCGCAGGTGGTCGGCGCCGCAATGGACTCGCTGACCTTGTCCGACAACCTCCGCGAATGGCTGGGCGACGACACGGCCGGGGAGATCCTCTCGCAGTCCGGTCCGCAGAACATCACCGTCGCGATGGCGCACGCGCTCCTCGACGTCGCCGACGCCGTCCGTCCCCACCCGGCCGTGGTGAAGCTTCTCGGCGCGGCCGACGACCATGACGGCAGTGACCTTCTGGCGCAACTCGACTCCGTGGCGGGCGGCGCCGAGGCGCGCGACGCGCTTGCCGGGTTCCTCGAGCGTTTCGGCATGCGGTGCGCCGGGGAGATCGACATCACCACCCCCCGGTGGGTGGAGGACCCCGCCGTGCTGGCGCCGATGATCCTCGCGAACGTCCGGCGCTTCGCGCCCGGCGAAGCCGCACGCCGGTCGGCGCAGATGCTCCGCGAGGTCACGGAGAAGCAAGACGAGGTGCTCGACCGGCTCCGTGCACTGCCCGATGGTGAGGACAAGGCCGAGCGGACGCGGCGGATGATCTCCCGGGTCCGCACGTTCTCCCGCTACCGCGAGTACCTGAAGTACGCGATGGTGCGCCGATACTTCATCTACAAACGGGCGCTGCTCGAGGAGGCCGATCGGCTGGTGCGCGAGGACGTCCTCGAGGCCGCGGAGGACATCTTCTTCCTCCACTACGGCGAACTCCGCGCGCTGGTGCGCACGCGGGCACCCATGACGGAGCTGATAGCACGGCGGAGGGCGGAGTCCCGCTCGTTCCAGCGGCTGACGACGCCGCGGGTGCTCACCTCGGACGGCGAGATCGTCACCGGCGCAGCGACGCGTGCGGGCGTACCGGACGGTGCGCTCACCGGGGTTCCGGTGTCCGCGGGCATCATCGAGGGCCGGGCGCGGGTGGTGCTGAGCATCGCCGACGCGGACCTGAGCGCAGGAGACATCCTCGTCACCGCCTACACCGACCCCAGCTGGACCCCGGTGTTCGTCGGCATCGCAGGCCTGGTCACCGAGGTGGGCGGCGTGATGACACACGGCGCAGTGATCGCGCGCGAGTACGGGCTGCCGGCCGTCGTCGGGGTGGACGGGGCGACCCGGCGCATCCACGACGGCGACCGGATCCGGGTGCACGGCGCCGGCGGATACGTCGAGATCCTGGGCGCGGGCTGACGGGCGAGGACGACGCGCTGCGGCAGCCTCCCGTTCGCTCCCCCGGTGCCGCCGCATGCTCCAGGCTCCCCTGGAGTATGTTGCATGGATCACTGTTTAACGGCTGAGTAAGGTGGTGGTCTGGATTGGGATTCCGGCGACGGGCACGGCTACTGTGCGTAGCCCTGGCCAGTACGGTGGCGGTCACGCTCGTGGGACTCCCCGCCGTGGCGCAGGCCGCCGACTCGTTCTACCGGTACCACGGCGCCGCTCCGCTCTCGTCCTACGAGCCGGGCGCGGTACTGAACACGCGCACACTGCCATACCACGTGCTCAACATTCCGACGCCCGTCACCGCGGTGCAGATCCTGTACCGGTCGACCGACGCCATGGGCGATCCGACCGCCAACGTCACGACCGTGCTGTTGCCGCCCGCACCGACGAGCCCGGTGAAGGTGATCTCGTTCCAGTCGTTCTATGACTCGCTGAACCCGGAGGACAGCCCGTCGCGCGTGATCGCAGGAGATGCCCAGTTGCTCGGGTTCACCCCGCTCACCGAGAAGATCCAGGACAGTCACCTGCTTGACCATGTCCGGACCGGCGGCGTCGTCGGCAGTTCCGAGAACGCATTCTTCGGCCCGCTGCTGCTCGCCGGGTACACAGTGGTTCTGCCCGATACGGAAGGGCAGAACGCCCACTTCGCGGCCGGGCCGGAGTACGGGATGCTCACCCTCGATTCTTTGCGGGCGGCGCGCAACGTCGCGTCGACGGGTATCAGCGACACCACGCAGATCGGGCTGATGGGGTATTCGGGGGGATCGATCGCCTCGAACTGGGCCGCGATCAAGGCGCCGGCCTACGCCCCGGACATCAACAAGAACCTCGTGGGCGTCGCCGAGGGCGGAGTGCTGGTCGACCCCATCCACAATCTGACCTACGCCAACGGAAGCATCGGCTGGGCCGGCATCGTGGGGATGGCGATCGTCGGCATCGCCCGTTCCTACGACATCGACTTCGACAAGTATCTCAGCGACTTCGGCAAACAGACCGTGGCTCGGCTGCGGGACGCCTCCATCTCGAACGCGTTCCTGCAGTACCCCGGCCTGACGTTCCAGCAGATGGTCAAGCCGCAATACGCCGATCCCGCTTCGATCCCGGAGCTCGTCGAGTACGCGAACAAGCTCAACATGGGCACCGCGCCGATACCGACGGTTCCGTTCTTCATCGCCCAGGGCGCCAACGGCGTCCTCGAAGGCACCCGGCCCGGCCCGCCGGGGATCGGTCGGGGTGACGGGATCATGGTCACGGGGGACGTCCGCGCTCTCGCCGCGCGCTACTGCGCCGCAGGGCTGAACGTCCAGTACGACGAGTACGAGGCGCTCAGCCATGTTCCCAGCGCCCTCGTGTGGTACCCGGGCGCGGTCCAGTGGCTGCTGGACCGGTTCGCAGGCCGCCCGGCACCATCGGACTGCGGGCACATCCCCGCAGGCAATTCGCTCGCCCCGCAACAGCTCGTGGCGAACTGAACCGGCCGCCCCTCGGCGGGGGTCGACAAGGCGATCCCCGCCGTATCCACCACGGCGGTCGAATCTTCTATTCCACGACGACTCTCTCCGAATGACACCGATGCGATTCCGCAGTTCTTGCGGGGTTTTCTCCGGCGCTATCAAAAACTGTCGGTGGCGTCTGATTACCTACGGGACATCAGCAAGTTCGGCACATTGAAGGAGAGTTACCGATGACCACCCCACCACCGCACATGCCCCCGGCTCCCCCGGCCGGCGGTTTTCCCGGAGCCCCCGCGACGGCGGAAAAGCAGAAGAACATCGTGGGCCGCATCGCGGTGATCACTGCGGTGGTCGGGTTCATCTTCGCGTGCATTCCGGGCGCCCTCATCGTCGGGTGGATTCTGCTGCCGATCGCCTTCATCCTCGGCATCGTGGGGCTGTTCCAGGCGGGCAAGCGCAAGGGCACCAGCATCGCAGCCGTCATCGTCGCGATCGTCGGCATCGTCGTCGGGTTCGTCGTCTTCGCCACGGTCGTGAGCAATGCCGTCGACGATGCGTTCGGCGGCAGCGGCGACGTGTCCGTCTCCACTCCCGGTGGCAGCGCAGACGCCGCGGCGGCCGGCGCTGGCGCGGCCGGTGCCGCCTCCGATTCCGGGTCGTCGTCCGCGGATCAGGGCACGCGGAACAACCCGTACCCGCTCGGTTCCACCGTCTCCGACGGCGATTGGCAGGTGACGGTCAACAGCGTCACCCTCGACGCGGACGACGTGGTGTCCGCCGAGAACCCGTTCAACGATGCCGCGCCGGCCGGGTCGCAGTACCTGCTGGCCAACGTCACCGTCACCTACACCGGCACCGACCCGCAGGGCAAGATGCCGTTCACGACCATCGCCTACGTGACAGCCGAGGGCAACACGGTGAACTCCTACGACAGCATGGTGCTTGCCCCCGACACGCTCGACACCTTGAGCCCGCTGTTCGAAGGCGCCTCCACCACCGGCAACGTGGCGTTCACGGTGCCGTCGGCGTCGGCCGGCGACGGCACACTGGCGGTGCGAGCCACGCCATTCGGCGACAAGGTCTTCGTCGCCGTGCGCTGACCCATGCCCGACCCACCGGCGGCCCGCGCACTTACCCATCCGGGTCGTGCGCGGGCCGCCACGTGTCCGGGGGCGGCGCCGGACTCTGGTCCGCCCACCCGCGGCCGCGGGCCGGATTCAGCGCACTGCCATCTCCCCCAGCTCATCCCACTCGTCGCGGTCCATGACGACGTTGCGCACGCGCGGCGTCTCCTGGAGCAGCGGCGGCAGGTCCTGCTGCGCCTGGCGGAAGTGCGCGCTGGTCACGTGGGCCTCGGCGGCATCATCCTGGAACGCCTCGACCAGCACGTACTCGTTAGGGTCGTCGACGCTGCGCGACCAGTCGAACCACAGGTTCCCCGGCTCCGCCCGCGTGGCGGCGGTGAAGTCACGGACGTGGTCCAGCCACGAATCCGCGTGCTCGGGCTTGACCTTGAACTTGGCGACGATGAAGATCATGGCGCCATTGTGGCACCCGCGGCGGCGCGGTTTCACCCGCCACTGACGCCCTCGCTCTTCGAGCCGCGCACCGCCTGCGCAGTCCGCGCGCGCATTCCCCGCAGGAATCCGGGAACGGGCCCTCGGACCGGGAGGCGGCGCCGGGGTCGGGGCGCGTCAGAACACTTCGCGGTACCGGTACCACCCGTCGCCGAGCGGCTGGTAGCCCCGCACACCCTCGCGGTCGGTGAAGCCCCGGCGGGGCGACTCATCGGGCAGGTAGGCGATGCCCACCGTGTTCAGGAATCCGCCGGTCAGCCGGAAGTGGCAGGACCCCGTCGTCCCGTGCACGCTCTCCACCGAGTACACGCCGATCCACTGTCGCTCATACGTGTTCACGCACTCCTGCGCGTGGGCGGTCATCGTGCCCTGCATCGCCCACCACCCGAGGTGGAACGGCACCCGGAACACCAGCAGGCCGGCTGTCACCACGACCATGGCCGGTGCGATGAGCACGCGCCGGTCCCACCGGTACAGCACCAGTTGCACCACCGTGAACGCCACCCAGACGGCCCCGAGCAGGACGAACACCCAGCCCGCGAGTATCACGGCGGGCAGTAGCGGGAACGGCGAGAGGAAGACCGCGAGCGCCGCCGCGCAGGCCAGCGCCACCAGTGTCGGGATGACGATGCCCATCGCGATCCGCCACCAGCGCGGCGTCGCCGCCCGGCCCGCACCGCGGCCGGACTGACGGATCGTGGTGTCGCCCTCCGATGCGGACTCTCCCGGGTTCACTGTGTCCCTCCCGTCACTCCCGACTCGTCCCCCGGTGCGCGGTGCGCCCGGCGTGCGCAGAACCCGCACGCCGGCGCACCGGCCCGGTTACCATCTGGCCCATCATGCCCGGGCGCGCACAGTCCCGCCCCGCCACCGTCGCAGTCGCAGTCGAGGAGGAGTCAGGGTGGGCGAAGCCGGAATCGCACGGTCGACGCCGAACGGCCGGCCGCACCTCCCAGCGCCGTGTCGCGCCGCGCGGTGTTGCGTTCTGCCGTCGGCATCGGCGCGGGCATCGTCGTCGCCGGCCTCACGTCGACGGCCGCCCCGCCCGCGGCCCGCGCCGGTGTCCCCTTCCTGCGCTATGCCCCGCCCCCGGTCCTGCCCGTCGGGCGTCTCACCGTCGCACCGGGCGCCGTCGGCACCGTCGACGCGGGCGCCTTCCGCGTCGTCCTCGCGCCCGCGTCCGTCGGCATCGCCACCGGCGGACGCACGGTGTTCGCCTCCCCTGCGGGCGCCTTCCTCGCCGCTGCGAATGGGCGGCTGCACTGGCAGGAGAACACCGGGCATTTCTCGTCCACCCCGGTGCTCACCTCGCTGCAGCTGAACCAGGAGATCCAGCACGTGCAGGTGGAAAACGGCGCGGTGCTCCTCAGCGGGATCCTCGCGCCGCCGGTGGATCTGGGCCCGCTGTCCAGCGAGCTCGCACCCGGGGCCCCGTTCGATCTCGCCACCACACGCGCGTTCACCGTGCGCATCGGCCCCGGTGCCCACGGCCTGGAGATCCGCGTGGACGTGCCCGGCGCCGACGTCGTCTTGCTCCGCCCCGCCCGCACCCCCGGCGAGGGCGTGCACGGCGCGGGCGAGCAGTTCACGCGCTTCGATCTGTCGGGCGACGAGGTGCCGATCGTCACCCGCGAGCAGGGCGTCGGCCGCGGGCGCGAACCCCTCACGGCCGCCGCCGAGGCCACGCAGGGCGCCGGAGGCTCCCCCACCACCACCTATGCCCCGCTGCCGTTCCTCGCCACCGACGCGATGCGGGCCTTCGCCCTCGATACCGACGTGGTGGCCACGTTCGACTGCCGGCCCCCGGACCGCATCGACATCGCCGCCTGGGCCGCCGGATACACCGCCACCGTGTACTCGGGCGCGAACCCGACCGACCTGTTCACTGCGCACACCGCCGATACGGGGCGGATGCGCGCACTGCCGCAGTGGTCCGGCGCCGGCGCGATCCTGGGGCTCCAGGGCGGCACTGAGGCCGTCACCGCCAAACTCGCCGCTCTCGAGGCCGCGGGCGCGGCGGTCACCGGCGCGTGGCTGCAGGACTGGTCGGGGCAACGCACCACCGACTTCGGCGAGCGGCTCTGGTGGAATTGGGTGCTCGACCGGGAGCGCTACCCGGGGTGGTACACGTTCGTGTCCGCGCTCCACGCTCGCGGCATCCGCGTCCTCACCTACGTCAACGCTTTCCTCGCCGACCCGTCGGGCAAGCCCGGCGGCGTGGACCGCGACCTGTTCGCCGAGGCGAACGCGCGCGGCTACCTCGTCCGACACCCGGCGGGCGGTCCGTATCTGCTGGATCAGGGCGGCTTCGGCGCCGCACTCGTAGACCTGACGAACCCGGCCGCGTTCGATTGGTTCCGGGACGTCATCGCCACCGAGGTGGCCGGCGCCGGGGCGGACGGGTGGATGGCCGACTTCGGCGAGGGACTCCCCTTCGACGCCGTGCTGCACTCGGGCACGCCTGCCGAATGGCACAACCGCTGGCCGGTGGCGTGGGCCGAACTCAACAACGCGGCGCGCAGGCAGGCCGGCAAACCCGATGCGCTCGTGTTCCTCCGCGCGGCAGGCCGCGGATCCGCCGCGCACGCCCCGCTGTTCTGGGCCGGCGACCAACTGGTGACGTGGGACACGCACGACGGCCTGGCCAGCGCGCTGCTCGGGATGCTCGCGGGCGGCGTGTCCGGGATGACCCTCACGCACAGCGACACCGGCGGGTACACGGGGCTGTCGCAGCCGGTGGTGGGCGTGCAGCGTGGGCGGGAGCTGCTGCTGCGCTGGGCAGAGTTCAGCGCGTGGGGCACGGTGATGCGCACCCACGAGGGCAACCAGCCCGGACGCAACGCGCAGGCGTACGACCCGGATTCCGCCGCCGCCTTCGCCGAACAGACGCGGGTGTTCGCGGCCCTGGCCGACTATCGCCGCGGCGTCGTCGCCGAGGCGGCGCGCACTGGGGTCCCCGCGCTGCGGCATCCATGGATCGGCGCTCCGGGCTCCGCGGCGGCCGGGCGCGACGACCAGTTCCTTTTCGGCAGCGGAATCTTCGTGGCGCCCGCGATGACGCCGGGCCAGTCGCGCACCACGGCCACGCTGCCGCCCGGGGACTGGGTGCACGTGTGGAGCGGGAAGCGTTTCACCGGTGACGCCGCGGTGACGGTGGACAGCCCCCTGGGACGGCCCGCGGCGTTCTACCGGGCCGGCGATCCGGCGGCGGAGGACGCGGCGCGGAGGGTGCGCGCGGCGGTGGGGTGACCGAGCGTGGTGATCCAGTCGTCGACACCGCCGTCCATGTATGGTCGCTGGGCCATTACACGACCACTGAAAAGAGCTTCGCGTGACGAATCCCGGGACGACCGGCGGCCCTGGCGATGGCAGCCCGACGTACGGCCGAGGGCAATACGAAAGGTACGCAGGCGATGCGACGCCTCCGGGGCAGGCCTACCCGCAGGGGCCCGGGCACCCGCTGCCGCACGCCGCTCCCGGGTACCCGCATCCGGGTCCGGGAGCCGCACCGTGGCCGGGCGGTGTCCCTGCTCAGCCCGCGGCCGGTGTGCCGCTGGGCGGCCCGCACCCGGCGCCCTTCGGCTATGACCCCCTGACCGGGATCCCGTACTCGGACAAGACGAAAGTCGTGGCGGGGATTCTGTCGATCTTTCTGGGCTTCTTCGGGGCCGGACGGTTCTACGCGGGTCACACAGGCCTGGGGATCGCCCAACTGGTCGTGAACATCGTGCTCAGCTTGGTCACGCTCGGAATCTGGCTGCTGTTCGCGTGGATCTGGCCGCTGGCCGACGGAATCGTCCTGATGACGGGACACCCGAAGGACGGGAACGGCCGCCCACTGCGCTAGCAGTCGTCCGCACTGCTCACTCCCGCAGCGACACCGCCTCGAGTGCCTTGGCGATGCGTTCGAGCGCGTCGAGCATGACGGGCCGCGGCATGGCGAAGATGAACCGCACGTGCCCGGCCCCGGCCGCGCCGCAGTCGGTGCCCTCGGTGCACGCGACCCCGGCGTGCTCCAGCAGGAACTCCGCGGGCGCCCCTTCGATCCGGTACGCGGACAGGTCCAGCCACGCCACATAGGTGCCCTCGGGCGGCCGGAACCCCACGTGCGGCAGGCGCTCCGCCAGGAACTCCGCCAGCGCCTGCACATTCCGCTGGAGGTATGCGCGCACATCGAGGAGCCACGGGGCGCCCGAGTCGAACGCGGCCGTCGTCGCGGCGAGCCCCAGGTTGGCGGCGCCGTGCATCGGCATGAAACCCACCCGCCGCCACAGCGCCTCGTCCGCGTCGTTGGTGGTGATGAGCTGGGCGCACTTGAGGCCGGGGATGTTGAAAGCCTTCGACGCGGCCGTCGCCGTCACGGAGTGCCCCGCGGCGGCAGAACCGGTCGAGGCGTAGGGGATGTGGCGGTGGTCGCCGAACACCAGCGGCATCCAGATCTCGTCGGAGAACACGCGTCCGCCCTTGCGCTCCACCAGTTCCTCGATCGCCTGCAGCTCGTCGCGGGTGAACACGCGACCGGTGGGATTGTGCGGGTTGCACAGCACGAGCAGCCCGCCGCCGTCGTCGAAGGCGCGCTCGAGGGCGGCCAGGTCGTCAGCGAAGTGCCGGCCGCCGCCGTCACGCAGCATCGGCACCTCGATCACCTCGCGGCCCTCGTCGGGCGGCACGCTGAGGAACGGCATGTATGCGGGCGTGGGGACGATGACCTTGGAGCCGGGACGGCTGAAGTAGCGGATGGCGGCCCGGTAGGCGGCGACCACGTCGGGCATCTGGTGCACTCGTGCGGGGTCGACGTCCCAGCCGCACGCCCCGTGGAGGTAGCGGGCGACGGAGGACTGCATCCCGGTGACGTACCGCTGGGGCAGGTACGCGAAGGCGCCCCTGTCGACCTCCCGATGCAGCGCGGCCGTGATGGCCGGGGCCACGCCGAAGTCCATCTCGGCGACGAAGGCCCCGATGGCTCCGTCTTCGCGCACCCACTTGGTGGTGCCGTCAGAGCGGAGGTCGTCGAGGGTGATGGCGTCGAGTTCGGCGAAGGTGGGCATGCGCGGTCTCCTTGTCCGGGGCGTGGGAGCGCCCCGTCCCATCCTGCCCCCGGCTACCCGTACACCTCCGGCGGGGCGGTCCCGTCCGACTTGGGCCACGTCTCTCCGGCCACCTCGATCCGGTCGACGGCAAGGGACCGGATGTGCACGTCGCCCGCCTCGAGCTTGCGGACGACCGCCCTGCCGACGGCGATACGGCCGATGGCGACGGCGCCCACGGCGAGCGCGCCCACCGCGCACGCCGCCAGTGCCAACGGGGCCGCCGCGGTGGGCCCCAGCGCCCGCGGACCGGCCGCCCGCGGTCCGATCACGTGCGGCCTGCGCAGTTCGCCATCCGTGCATGCAGTGCAGCCCATGGTCACTCCCCTTTCCGCGCCTGCCCTCGCGATGGTAGGCGCGTCAGCCGGCGGGCGGAGCGGATTCCGCGGCGCCGCGTGAATCCGCTGACGGGAGCGGGTCGATGTCCTTCTCGGGAGGCCAAGGAATGCGGAAGCATTCGCGTCGCCCCGCCGCACGGCGCCCACCAGTACGGAAGCGGACGAATGCAGCACCGACCTGCGGATGCCGTGGCCGACCGGGCACACCCGATCACTTCCGCAATGCAGAGGCTTGCACACCGACCCCAGCCTGCACCTTCACCGCATGAGATCCGGGGCGAACAGCAACGCCGTCACCGCCCCCGCGGCGCTCAGCCCGCACAGCACCCAGAACACGCCGGCCACGTCGTCGCCGATGCCCAGCCCGATCACGAACACGAGCAGCGCCCCCACACCGTTGGCGAACCCCAGCGCGATTCCCGAGCCCATCGACCGGTTCTCCGGGAAGATGTCCTGGCCTATCAGCACCGTTACCGGCGCCGTCATGAACAGCGCGATGCCCAGTGCGCCGGCCACGATCCACGCCCACGGCCCGTCCAGGTAGGCCATCGGGGCGACGAGCACGGCCGCGCCCAGCGCCGATGCGATGAGCACCGGCCGCCGTCCCACCCTGTCGCTGAGGTGCCCGCCCGCGAAGTTGCCCACCACCCCCACCACCGTCATCGTGGTGATCACCGACGCGCCGCTCACCAGGCTTTCGCCGCGGGAGTCCCACAGAATCGGCAGGAAGGTGACGAACGAGAAGACGGTGACTGTCCGGATCCCCTGGTAGCCGATGAGCACGGCGAGGGGCCGCGCGTGCGTGCGCCATCGGATCGCCCTGCCCTGTCCGCGCCGGTCCGGCAACGACGGCGCCCACCGCAGGATCCATGGCACCGTCACGAGGCCGGGCACGGCGAGGATCCACAGACCGCCGAGCCCCAGGTGGGCGACGATGAGGCTGGCGAGCGTGGGCCACAGGCCGCGACCCAGCTCGCCTCCGACGAGGAACGCCGAGGTGACGAGGCCCTGACGGCCGGCCATCATCGCGCGGATGCCGGCGAGCGCCTGCGGATGGAAGAACGCGTTGCCGACGCCGATGAGCACCAGCAGTGCGATCATCGACCACAGGCTGTGCGCCACGCCCAGCAGCCCGCCGCCGACGGAGCTCGTGGTGAGGCCGATCATGATGAGGCTACGTCCGCCGATCCTGTCGGCCAGGCGCCCGGTGAACGGTTGGAGCGCCTGCCCGATGGTGAGCGCCGTGACGAGCACGCCGGCCATCTTCGCGGGCTGGTCGAGGGTGGCGAGCACCGCCGGCAGCACGCCGGGCAAATAGTTCGATGCGCCGTCGTTGAGCAGGTGCGCCCAGGTGAGGCCGCCCAGCCGGGTGCGAAACCGGTCGATGCCGCCGTCCCGCGCCGCCTGCCCCGTCGTCACCGCCACCATCACGACGCTCGGCCCCGGCGGCGCCGCTGTCAAGGCCGCGCGATCGAGACCAGCTGCCCGCCGTTCCGAGCACCTCCTACCCGATCCGAGCTCCGGATCCCGGTCCTGCAGCGAGAAACGGTGCGCGGGCTGCCCGATGAGTAGCAGCGGCTGCTCGGGCTCGGGTTGTACGACGCAATCGAGAACGGCGGCGGCCGCATGGGCGCCGCCGACCTGCAGGATCCCGTCAAGCTGATGGCGGCCGGAAATCTGTAGCGGCCTGCGGCGGCCCGTCGGCCTCGCGCCGCCGTGCCGCCGCTTCGGCGATCAACTCGGCCTTCACCAGCACGGCGGCGGACGGCATCACGGTCCCCCGCAGGTAGGTGGACATACGTGACGGCGACGTTCCGACCGCACGGGCGAATGCGGCCGCTGTGCCCCCGAACCGGGCTGTGTTCTCGTTGAGGCGGTCCGTGACGAGCGACCGCGCCGCCCGATCCTGCGCGGCCGCCAGTCGGCGACGCAGGACGGCGACGACGCCGACGTCCTCTGCCAGTTCGAGAGCAGTATCGAGCTGTTCTGCCAGTGCACCGTAGGGCTCCAGATCGACTGCAGCGCCGATGCGCCGCCAATCCCTGAGCGAGCCGCGGTCGATCGCAGTCAGCAGGCCCTCGACACCCCACTGCTCAACTGGGTCCTCGGGTGTGACGTCGAGATTCCGGAATCGCAACACCATCTCATGCCTCCAGAATCGCATCGGCGACTGCGCGGCAGACGGCTACGACGCGCTGCCACGAATGCCACCGGGGGTCGAGTTGCTTGTACCGGTCAAGCGTGCGCGTGGTGTCGGCATCAGACGGACGGGGTGCGCCCAATTGCCGCAGAAGTTGGGACGCCACTGAGTCCGTGCCGGACGGCGACGCGTAGTACGCGTCTATGCCGGCGAAGGCCCGTCCCGCCCACTCGATGCCGAACCGGTCGGACAAGGCGGCCACGTCGAGGAAGTCGCGCGTCTGGTTCCGCTTGACCACGAGATACGCCTTGATGCGGAGCGTTTCCTCCCGAGTCGGCACGATGAGCCGGGCCTCACCGACGTGCGCGACTTCAGTCTCCAACGGCTGTTCGCGGATCAACTGCCGCACTCCGGCTTCGATCTCGCCGAGCTCGCCGAGGATGACCTTCCCGGGCACCGCACGGTTGAGCACCCACTCCGGATCCGATTCCAGCGCCTCCAGTACCGCGTCGAAACGGTCACGAAGATCGCGCAGAACATGATCATGATCGGTGGAAAGCCGATGCCTTGAGTGATATGCCGCCGCACTGCCGCCGACGAGCACAGCATCCGGAACCAGCTGCTGCAGGCGCGCTGCCGAACGCAATACTTCATCGAGATCAACCACGAACCAATATTATCAGAATTGATAACTGACGGATCCCGTAGCGCCCAGCGGTTCGGCCCGGAAGTCGTTACCCTCCGGTGGTAGATCTTGTCGTGGCCGACCCACCTCACCCGCCGGAAGGACCGCACATGACTCCGCCCCGCGCCTACGGCACGCTCACCACGGACGATGGCCGCCCGACGCTCCGGTTCGAGCTGGACGTGCCCTATCCGGTGGAGCGCGTGTGGCGGGCGGTGAGCGTTCCGGCCGAGCTTGAGCAGTTCTTCCCCGCCGCCGCACCGTGGACGCCCGTCACCGGCGAAGAGGTCGACCTGGGCGGTCCGGTACTCACGGTCACGGAGGCGAGCCCGCCACACCGGCTGGAGTGGACGTTCGCCGGCCAGCCGCAGAGCTTCGCGCTGTCGGAGCAGGGCGACGGCTGCACGCTGGTGTTCACGCACGTCATCGGCGACCTGCCCGCGGCGCAGACGGCCGCGGGGTGGGAGTGCTACCTCTCGCGGCTCGAACCGCATCTGGCGGGCGGGCACCGCACCGAAGCGGAGGCGCACGAGCACTGGCTGCAGATCCACGACCTGTATGCGGAGAAGTTCGGCGTCGACCCAGAGCCGGGCCGCGCCTGGGCCGCGGCGAATCTGGGCGGCGGCGCCGGCTGACGCGGCCGCGTCCGTCTGTTACTGCGGTTTCCTTGCGACGAGCCGCTCCACCACGCCGAGCTTGAACCGGTCCGCCCTTTCCACAACGAATCCCGCGGCGACCACGTTGTCGTGAGGCCTGCGGCGGAAGTGCTCGCCGCCCAGCGGGATCGAGAACGCTTCCAGCCCTCGCTGCACCCCGCGCGCGATCCGGGACGTGCTGGCGACGTGGTCGACGAGAATGAGCTTCCCGCCCAGGCGCAACACCCTGTGCATCTCGGCCACGGCCCTGTCGATGTCCGGGATGGCGCACAACCCGAACGTGCACACCGCCGTGTCGAATGCCCCGTCGTCGAAGGGCAGCGCGTGCGCATCGGCCTGGCGCAGCGTCACCTTGCGGCCCAGCGACGCAGCCCTGTCGCGGGCCTGCGCCAGCATCTCCTCGCTGAGGTCGATGCCGGTCAGTGCGGCGTCCTCCGGGTAGAGGGGCAGGTTGAGCCCCGTGCCCACGGCCACCTCGAGGACCTCGCCGGACGCCTGCCCGCAGGCCCATTGCCGCGAGTCGCCGAACACCCAGCGGTCCATCTGCTGCATCGACTGGTCGTAGTGGCCGGAGTGCTTATCCCAGTACCTGTGCCACCGTTCCGCGCGGGGGTCGGCGGGCGACGGACCGGGCGAAGGCGCTGGCGAGCTCGTCATGGTGCCAGCCAACCATGCCGACGTTCCGGAGTCATCGGGATTCGCCCGGAGAAACCCGCTGCGGTTCCTGCCACCGCGCCACGCGTGCCGACGCTCGCACCGCCACGCCCGCCGGCATCGCCCGCATCAGCACGTCCCGCGCGGCCACCACGGCCGGATGCGACGCCTGCGTCACGCTCCCCGCCAGACGCGAACCGCGCCAGAGAGCCCGCGCCCGCCGTCGTCGCAGCCGGTCGTACTCGTCCAACGCCGCGTCGAGCGCCCCCGCACTGCGCAGCAGCAGCACCAGGGTGACGGCGTCCTCGATGGCCTGCCCGGCGCCCTGGCCCAGGTCCGGGGTCATCGCGTGGGCGGCGTCGCCGAGCAGCACTCCCCGTCCCGCGACGAACCGCGGTGGCAACGCTGCGAGGTCGTGGATGTCGTGCCGCAACAGCGCGGATCTCGGAGTCGCGTCGAGCAGCGCGGGGATCGGCGCATGCCAACCGCCGAACCGCGCGCGCAGCAGCGCGGGCTCGTCGCCGAAGTCCGTGCCCTCCTCGGCGGTGAGCACGGCGAACCAGTAGACGCGGTCGTCGGGCAGGGGCACGATTCCGAACCGCGCGCCCGCGCCCCACGTCTCCCCCGCCTCGTCCGCGAGGTGCCCGCGCGACGCCGTAACGCCGCGCCAGGCGGTGTATCCGGCGTAGCGGACGCCGCAGTCGAGTCCCCACGCCGTGCGGGCGGTGCTGCGCACCCCGTCCGCGGCAATGACCAGGTCGAACGACTCCTCGCTGCCGTCCACCGTGACGACGGGCGCGCCGCCGGGGGCCGCCCGGGCAGTGCGACCCGCGCGCACCGTTCCCTCGGCGAGCGGCGCGAGGAGCGCGGAATGCAGCTCCGCGCGGTGCAGGCTGCGCACCGCCGGACCGGATCCGGGCGACACGGAGACGAGCCATCGTCCCGACGGGCGTCGCTGCCCGGACCGCATCCGGCCCAGCGCGTCGCCGCTGACGGCCCGGACGGTGTCGCCCAGCCCGATCGCGTCGAGCGCAGCGAACGCGTTGGCGAACAGGGTCAGCCCGGCGCCGACCGCACCGGGGGTGCCGCTCCGTTCGAAGACGACGACGTCGTGGCCGTCGGCCTGCAGTCCGGCCGCGGCGACGAGCCCGCCGATGCCGGCGCCGATGATTCCGATACGCATGGGTGCCAGTGTGGCCGACGGGGCCCGCCGGGCGGTCGGATAGCGGCCGGTCGGTGAATCTCGTGATGCGCGGCGCAATCCGCCCTTCGCCGCATCCGTCTTCGAATCCGCGGTCGACGTCTATGCGGCGGATCCACAAGCCGCCTGACCAGGCCTTTCGTAAGGCTCTGGATAGCGGAAGGAATCGCGTCGCCGCACTACCTGGGATTTCGTTGTGGCTGAGCCGACGACCGGCGGCGATGTCGCGTGGAACGCAAGCAGAATCTTTTCCGCAATCCCTAGCCTGCCGAAGAGCACCGCCGCCTGCCGGAAAGCGCCCGCCCAGAGCGTCACCCCGCCGTGAGCAGCACCGCGCCCGGTCGGCCGAATCGCACGGCGTATCCCCCGGCGTCAGCCGACACGGGCGACGATCCCGGCGCGAACGCCCCGTCGGCCGCGACTGTCGTGCCCGCGTACGTCGCCGCGCCGACGGTGTCGACGGACTCCCCGTCGAGTCGCTGCATCGCGGCCGTGCCGCCCGGTCCGCCGTCGATGACCACGCGGACGGTGCCGTCGAAACCGCGGTCCATGTCGTCGACGATCACCCGCACCGCCCCCTCCGGCATGCGCACCGCGAAGGCGGACACGTGCGCGGCGCCGTCCACCGTCACCGGCAGCACGGCTCCGCCGGCCATCCGGCCCACCATGTACGCCCCGTAATAGTTGGGGTTGACGCGCGCGGTGCCGGCGTCGGAGGCGGCCGGGTCGGCGAAGCAGATCATCGAATAGCTCGTGCAGTCGTCGATGTGGTCGTGCAGGTTGATCCCGGCGACGCCCTCGCGGGCGGCGGTCATCGCGTAGTCGACGGTCCACAGCGCGGCGCCGAAGGTGTCCGTCACCCCGGGCCGGCCCTCCATGGCCACCGAGTTGGTCTCGGAGATGCGCGGCACCATCCCCGCGCCCGCCGCCTTGGCGACGAAGTACCGCAGGAACGCCTCCTGCTTGTCGGAGGACTCGCGGGAGAGCAGCTTGTCCACCGTCGGCAGGCCGCCCACCGCGTCCGACAACGCCTGCGGAAAGCCCATCCGTTCGGTGTTGACGAACGGGTAGTAGTGCTGGGTGAGCGCGGCGCCGGGTGCCCCGAACGCGGCGATGTACGCGTCGAGCCACGGATCGAGCGCGGCCGGCAGAAGCGGGTCGATCGCCGGGTTGCCCACCGCTCCCCCGGCCGTGTCCGGACCGCTGACGGGAGTGCCGGGCGCCGCGGCCGCGATGGCGTCGCGGTAGGCCCGCGAGTCGGGGATGTACTGCTGCGGCACCAGGTACTGCGGCCGCTCCCCGCCGCCGAAGAGGCCGACCACCGGGTACACGTTGGGTTCGTTGCCGATCTGGATGGACCGCAGTCGGGGGCCGATCCGCTCGCGCGCCTGCGCCGCCTCCTGTGCGGCGGCGGCCGGGTCGGGGCGAGCCAGGTTGACGCCGAGATCGACGGTGGTGTCGGTGGCCTCGGCGAGCGCGCCGAGTCGGCTCAGGTCGTCCGGGGAGACGGCGGCCTCGGCCCAGGCGGGCGGCGGCGCCGACGGGTCGGGCTGCCAGGCCGTGTTGTCCACGGCGTTGGCGGAGAAGCGCAGGTTCCCGGCGCCGAGGTGTCCGATGAGCTCGTCGACGTTGCTGCGCGCGGGGTCGGTCCACGTGCGGTGCAACTGGTCGGCCTCGAAGGACAGCCCCAGGAAGTCCTCGGGGATGACGCGGCCGGGGGCGGTGGCGTCGACGCGCACGGTGACCATGTCCGGCGCATCGGCTGCCGCCGGCCCCGCCAACCCGGCCAGCGCCGTCAGCGTCATCGTTCCGACCGCCGCGATCGCCGCGCCCCGGATTCCCATACCTCGGATTCCCGCACCCATGTCCCACTCCCCTCTCCGCTTCCCGCACGGTACGAGGAGGACGGCTGCCGCGCGGGGTTTTCGCTGGGTTGGGCTCCGGAGGTGCGATGCCGTGGTGCCGTGCGCTCGGGCAACACCCGCATCCACCGCCCCGGCGGCGCCTATCCTGAGGTCATGGCCGAATCGGGCACGATCAGGATCGACGGCGCCACCCTCGCCTATACCGATCACGGTGGCGAGGGCCCGGTGGTCTTCCACGCGCACGGACTGTCCTCGTGCAGCGCCAATGAACAGGCGGCGGGACTCATCGACGCCGATGCGATACGCGGCGCGGGACTGCGCCTGATCGCCTACGACGCCCGCGGACACGGCGGCTCCTCCGGACGACCCGACCCGGCCGACTACACGTGGGACAACCTGGCCGACGACCTGCTCGCGCTCGCCGACGTGTTCTCGCCCGGCGCCCCCGTGCATGCCATCGGCGTGTCGATGGGCACCGCGACCATCCTGCACGCGCTCACCCGGCGCCCGGAGCGGTTCCGTTCCGTCGTGCTCGGCGCCCCGCCCACCGCGTGGGCCACACGCGCAGCGCAGGCGGCCGTCTACGGCGAACTCGCCGCAGCAATAGAGGACGACGCAGCCGCCGCGGCGTCGATGATGGAGAGCATGCCGGTGCCGGAGATCTTCGCCGACACCGACCGGCGGGACCCCGCCCCCGCGGTCGATCCACACCTGCTGCCCGCCGTGCTGCGCGGTGCCGGAGTCAGCGACCTGCCCGAACCCCGCGCGCTTGCCGCCGTCGCACTGCCGGTGCTGCTCCTCGCGTGGGATACGGACCCGGGCCACCCGGTCTCCACCACGGAGCGACTGGCGTTGTTGCTGCCGGACGCCGACGCGCACATCTCGCTCACCGCTGCCGACGTCGGCACCTGGCCGGGACGCGCCGCCGAGTTCTTCGCCACCCGCGGATAGTCGCCGGCGCCGACAATAGGGGCCCTCGGGTTCAGCCCGCGGCGAGTTGGTGCGCCCGCTAATAGGAGTTGGCCGATGCCACGCCGCCGCGTTCGGTGGACATTGGGTTGCAATCACCGGTCCGAAGCAACCAAAAGTCCACCCAGTGCCGGGTCTCACCAGAGTCAGAGAGCGCCGACCGCACGGGCCCCTACGGCATCCGCGCAGACACCCCGGCCCCGATCTCGAGGGTCTCCCCGGTGACGTGCCGCGCGGCCGGCGACGCCAGGTACGCGACGGCGGCGGTGACGTCGGCCGGGTCGGTCCACGGCTCGCCGAGCGGATTGAGTCGGGCGTACCGGCCGCGGACCTGCTCGCGGGTGGGCTCGTCCATGTCGGGCGCGAACAGCGAGTACATCGCCGGGTTGTGCACCATGTCGGTGGACACGGTGCCGGGGCAGACGATGTTGGCGGTGACCCCCGTACCGGCGAGCTCCAGGGCGAGGGTCTTCGTCAACCCGATCACCCCCCACTTGGCCGCCGAATAGTGGCCCAGGTTGGGGGTGCCGGAACGTCCCCCCATGGAGGCGACGGTGATGATCCGGCCCCAGCCGCGCGCGGTCATCGCCGGAGCCACTGCGCGCAGCGTGTAAAAGACGCCGGTGAGGTCGACGTCGAGCATCGTCGCCCACTGGGCATCGGTCAGCTCCACCACGGGCCCGAAGCTGACGACGCCCGCGTTCGCGATGCACACGTCGATGCCGCCGAACGCGTCCACCGCCTCCTCGACGGCCCCGCGCATCCGGGCGCCGTCTCGCACGTCGGCCTGCACCGCGAGGCACCGCCCACCTGCCTCCTCGATGAGGGCGCGGGTCTGGTCGAGGTCGTCGGCTGTCGCGAGCGGGTACGGGATGGTGTCGACGTCGGCGCAGATGTCGGTGGCCACGATGGACGCGCCGCGGCGGGCGAACTCCACCGCGTGGCTGCGCCCCTGCCCGCGGGCGGCACCGGTGATGAGGACGGTCATGCCCGCGAAGTCGCGGACCGGTTCATGGGCGGGAGCAGTGGAAGTCATCGGATCCTGTACGTCGTCGCGGCGGTGTCGGTGTAGAAGTGGCGGAGCTCAGTGTCGGACGCCTCGGAGAGCAGGGTGCGGAGCGCGCCGATCCACTGGCCGTAGGTCCCTGCCATGGTCTCGATAGGCATGTTGGACCCGAACATCACCCTGTCCCAGCCGAACTCGGCGATCGCCGTCTCCACCCACGGCCTCAGCACGTCCGTGGAGAGATCGGCGGTGGCCATGCCGAGTCCGGTGACCTTGCAGGCGATGCCCGGGCGGTCGGCGCACGCTCGGATCGCGGCGTGCCACGCGTCGAACCCCTCTGCGTCGGTGGCGCCGGGCCAGCCGGTGTGTTCGAGCGCGACGGTCAGCTGCGGGTGACGCGCGAGCACGTCGAGCCACCGCTGCATCGCCTCCGGCTGTGTGACCAAATCGAAGACGTACCCCCCGCGCTCGAGCCAGTCGAGGATGGTGGCGGCGGCCGGCGAGTCCGGTGCGAGCCCGGTGAGCACCCGGATCCCGCGGAACCGCGGGCTGCGTGCCTGCCCCTCAAGGTCGGCGACGATCTCCGCCGCGTCCAAGTCGGGGTCGACGCTGCCGACGATGACGAGGTCGAGTTCTTCGCGGTCGGCGAGCAAGTCGACCCACCGCGTCTCGTCGAGGTATGCACGCGGCGCGGTGGTGGCCGAGACGTGCACGAACTTGTCGACATCCAGGTCGCCGGCGGCGGCGCGGTAGTCGTCGGGCAGGAAGTCCGCATACAGCAACGGGGTCCCCACCTGTTCGGCGAACGGCTGCAGGGCGGTGTACCAGTCGTTGTCGGTGACGCTCCACTGATGCACGTGGGCGTCGATCACTCCGCCTGTCATCAAAGGACCTCCTCGTTTCACTTGAGTCAATCCTGGGCCTCGGGTGCGGCGATCCGCCAATACCGGAGCAGCATCCATCTAGCATGTCGACATGATGGATGTTGTCAGCCTGCGCGATCTCGAATATGTGGCCGCGGTGGAACGCGAACGCAACGTCACCCGCGCGGCCGCCTCCATACCGATGGCGCAGCCGGCGCTCAGCCAGGCGATCGCACGGATCGAGCGGCGCCTCGGCGTCACGCTGTTCCGCAGGACCAGCCGCACTGTCGTGCCCACAGAGGCAGGGGCGCTGCTGGCTGAGCGCGGACGCCACCTTCTCGCGGATGTGGCCCGCACGATCGACGACACACGTGCCGCCGGCGGCCACCGCCAGGTGCGCATCCAGGTGACCGAGCCGTCGCTCACGGTGCCGCGACAGGTGTTCTCGGCGGTACGTCATGCACTGCCGGGCGCCGCCGTGCACCAGATGACGGTGCCGCGCTCGCAGGTGGCCGACATGCTCGTCAGTGGCGAGTTGACGGCCTCGGTCGGGCCCCGCGAGCACGGGCCCGGGCTGGCCACGGAAGCGCTGTGCCACGAGGCGGTGATGGCGGTCATGGCACCCGGCCATCCTCTGGCGCAGCGGGATACAGTGACGGTAGCCGACGTCGCCGGTTATCCGACCGTGTCGATAGATTCCGGGATGAGCGACTGGAATGCGACCGTGGCGCGCTACTTCACACGATTCGGTGCCGTACCGCAGTGGACGGAGTCGTCCGCGTTCGGCGCGGTCGCCGCGGCCGACCTGGTGCACGGGTCGGGGGCGGTGTTCCTTGCGCTCGAATCGATCGCCCACGGCCTTACCGGACCGAGCGAGCACCGCCCTTTCGATCCGGCATGGTCCATCACGTGGTTCGTGAATTGGCGCTCACGCCCTGCGCCGATGGCGTGGACGTCCGAGGTGGTGGACGCCATGCGGGGATCCGCGTGAACCCCGCGTCCCCGCGCTCACAACCAGACTTGCTCGAGTACGGACACGACTTCGTGCTCGTGCCGACGCCGGTATGCGCTAAGGATCCGCCGCGGCCGATCCTCACCGGGTTGTCCGACGGCCGCGGCCAAGGCCTCGATGGCATCCGCGTCGCTGGACACGGGGTTGTGGCCGATCAGCGACACGGCCGTGTGCAGCGGAGTGCCGCCACGGACCACCGGCGCGACCGGTCGATACTCGAAGCGGCCGTCGTCCGTGAACACAAGGAGCACCCGGTCGCCCTCGCGCCCACCGTGATGCTCGATGAGCCGGCGGATGGTCCCCACCGACGGCTGCGATTGCCGGAACCGTACGCCTGCTCGCCGACGGCGCTCGGCAGCAGCTTCTCTTCGCCCCAGGACAATCCGGTGTCGGCGACGACTCCGCTCGGAACGACGAACCCGGAGCCGCGCAGGTGATCGTGGGCCAACTCGACCAGCAGCCCCCACCCGTCTGCGAGCCGGTACAGCCGTGGCGATTCCTCCGGCGGCCGCACCGGCGCGCCGGGAGTGTCCCCTGGATGACCACCCGAGGCGCCGCTTGGATGGCCACGCCGGATGTCGGTGCCCACCGCTAGCGTTGCCAACGATAGCGAGCCCGACGAAGCGGACGAAAGCCCGGGGGCGGCTACGGGAAAGCGGTGGCGGGCAACACTGCGGAATCGGCGGGGTGAGGCCGTGGGAATGGACAAAGCCGAGGCGTTGACGGGGTTGCGGGAGGAGGAAAACCGCCAGAAGGCGGCGGGCAAGGAGTCGGTACCCGCGTTCGCCAAGGCGTATCGGGACAAGGCGAGGGCCGGTGAGGCGGGCGCGTTCGCCCCGGGCGACGACCAGGCGACCGGGACTTCGGGGCCGGGTGGTGGCGGTGAGCCGCCAGCTGTTCCGCCGCGTGGCGGAGGCTCAGTGGGCGGTGCCGACGAAGGCGGACTGGGCCCGCTCGTTCCTGCGGCATCAGACATACCTGACGTCGAATCGTACGACTATCGCGGGCCTCTCGGCCACGCGTCGAGCGCGAGGACTGAATCACCATTGCCTGAAGATGTCCTTCGTACCGCCGAGGTGGCATCAGCAGACTGGCCTGCTGATGAGCTGGACAAGTATTTCGAGACGCAGGCGGAACGCGATCTGGCGCAGATCCTCCGAGACCGATATGGGGTGAAGCTGAGGTCCGTCGAAGGCAGGAACAAGCCGGGAGTGAGGACGCCGGACGCCGTGACCATCGATGGGGTGCAGGGCGTCGAGATGAAGGAGGCGAGCAGCGATCGAGCAGTTCGCACTCACCTCCGTTGGGCGATGCAACAGGCCGACACCGTCGTGATTGACGCTCGACGTACTTCGCCGGACGCAGCGCGGGCGGGCCTCGACGCCGCACGACGGCAATATGGCGGCCACTACCGCGAAATTCTCCTGGTGCTGCGCGGCGGACGGGCGGTACGCTGGGCGCATGGCTAGCATCTTCTACGTGCACACGACGGCTGACGCTGATCCAGCACGTCTCGCGCGCGAGGTGCGCGCGATCGATCCGCAGATCTGGGTCGAGGTCGACGCGAACCCCGACGAAGAGTTGTTCAATGGGCCTTACACGACGATGCTGGTCTGCCACGGCCCCGGCGATCCTGGCGTCTTCGCACGCGAGCTACGGACGCGGACTCCGTACGATGTGCGATCGGATGACGAACTGGAAGTAATGCTCGGCCCGCTCCCGCGCAAGCAGGACCCCGCAGCGTAGCTGCTGCTGGGAGGGAATGCCGACGGCCGGCGCGCGGTGTCGAATACCGCCATAAGGTTCCCATTCCGGGGGTCGAATCCTCCGCCCTCCACTCACTAATGAACTGACCCCGTAACACCAGCTGCCGGGGGCTTCTCATGCCCGTGCCCTGGCGACTCGGGACACCCCAGGCTGGTCCCTTCGCCATGTCCGACACCACCACCCCCGCTGCACCCACCGGTGCGCCCCGGCGAGAAGGTCACATCGAAGGTCATCTTCCTGATGCCGGGCAGGTCGGACATCCACGCCGGGGATCGTTCCACACGTACGGTGACTCTCAGGCTCGCCGACGGTCAGTACTTCCGGGCAGATACGAATGCTCACGGCACACGGCGGGCAGGAGAACGATGAACCCCGATCCACGTACCAGCAGCGCGGAAACCTTCGATACGGCGCACACGCTGGCGGTACGCGGCATCGAACTCGGCGTGGAGCACTTCGGCGACGTCTCGGCGCCGCTCGTGTTGCTCGCCGGCGGCCCCACGATGCTCTCGTGGCCTGACTCGCTGTGCGCGGCGCTCGCGCGCGGTGGGCGCCACGTCGTGCGCTACGACCTGCGGGACGCCGGTGCCTCCACCACCCTCGACCCCACAGCGCCGCAGTACACGCTGCGCGACCTCGCGGCCGACGCAGCAGTCCTCGCCCGCACGCTCGACGACCGCCCGGCACACCTGGCGGGCATCGGGGTCGGCGGGATGGTGGCGCAGGTCGCCGCGCTCGACCATCCGGACGCGTTCACCGCGTTGACGCTCGCCGGGACGCGCCCCGTAGCACCGGGACCCGTCGACGACGACCTGCCCGACCACGACGCCACCGCGATGCAGCCACTGTTCGCGCGCCCGATGCCCGACTGGGCGGATCGCACTGCGGTGGCCGCGTTCGCGGCACGAGGTGCAGGGATCCTCGGCGACGACCCCGCGGCGGCCCGGGAGATCGCCGGACGCATCTGGGACCGCACGCCCGGCACCACGCCGGCGGTGCACATGGCCAACCAGATGGGCACCGTGTTCGCCGCACTCGACTGCGCACCCCGCTGGCGCGAACGGCTTCCCTCGCTCACTCTCCCCAGCCTGGTGGTGCACGGCCGCCGCGACCCGTTCTTCCCTGTCGGCAACGGCCAGGCGCTGGCACGCGACATCCCCGGCGCACGGCTGCTCGTCCTCGAATCGGCGGGCACCGCGATCCCCGATGCGGCCGCCGACGCGGTCGCCGCGGCCATGCTCGAGCTTTGACGGCGCGTCGGGCTGGGCACCGACGTCGCTCACAACGCGGCCCCACACGGTGGCCCGCATCACTACGCTGACTGCATGCACCCTCCGCAGGACGCCGCACCGCTCCCCTCGCTCCACACCGCGACCGTCGACGCGGTCCTCGCCGCCCGCGCCGAGGACACTCCCGACGCCCCGTTCCTCCACTTCGGCAGCGACACCGTCACCTACGCGCAGATGCACGCCCGCGCCGAGCGCGCCGCCGCAGGTTTGCGCCGTAGTGGGATCGGGCCCGGTGACCGCGTCGCCATCGCGGCCGCGAACGCACCCGAGTGGCTCGTCGCCTACTTCGCCTGCTGCCGCCTCGGCGCCGTGCTGGTGACGCTCAACGTGGCGTATCGGGAGCGCGAGTTCGTCTACATGCTCGGCCAGTCGGGGGCCCGGCTGCTGCTGTGCGACGAGCGGTCCGGCGAGTTCGAGTTCCGCCCGTTCCTCGACGCGCTGCGCCCCCGGATCACGTCGGTGGAGCGGATCGCATACTTCGGCGCGCCTGCCGCGGAGGACTCGTGGGAGAACCTCGTCGCCGCCGGTGCCGACACTATTGCAGGATCAGCCGCAGCGCCGGCGCCCGCGTCGTCCCCCGGTTCCCCCGCCGTCATCCTCTACACCTCCGGCACCACTGGGGATCCCAAGGGCGCGACGCTCACCCACCGGAGCCTGCTCGCATCGGCTGCCGCGCAGGCCGAGCGTTTCGGGCAGAAGCCCGACGACGTCGCGCTCGGCGTCATGCCGTTCAACCACGTCGGCGGGCTCACGTGCACGATCGGCGCGAGCCTCGTCTCCGGCGGCGCGGTGGCGCTGCTGCCCCGTTTCCACCCCGACCTCGTCGCGCAAGTGGTGCCCGCGCGGCGGGTGACGATGTTCGTGGGCGTGCCGACGATGTATCGCATGATGCTCGGCTCGGAGCAGTTCGCCGCCTGCGACGTCTCGAGCGTGCGGCTGTGCGTGGTGGGCGGCTCGAACCTCGAGCCGGAGCTCGCCGGGCAGGTGCGCGACCGCTTCGGCGGGCCCCGCCTGGCCAATCTGTACGGCCTCTCGGAGACGTCGGGCGCGTGCATCATCTCGCCCGCCGGCGACACCTTCGAGCAGGTGGCCACCTCGATCGGCACCGCACTCACCGGGTTCGAGGCCCGCATCGCCGCCGACGACGGCGCGCCGTTGCCCACTGGCGAGGCGGGCGAGCTGCAGGTGCGCGGGGCGTGCGTCGCCGCGGGATACTGGGAGGCGCCCGACGCGACGGCCGGCGCGTTCGGCGGCGACGGCTGGCTGTCCACCGGCGACATCGGCACGCTCAGCGACGACGGCCACGTGACGCTGCTGGCACGCAAGAAGGAGATGTACGTGCGCGGCGGCTACAACGTCTACCCCGCCGAGGTGGAGAACCTCCTCGCCACGGATCCGTCCGTGGCGATGTGCGCGGTGATCGGGGTGCCGGACTCCACGTTCGGCGAGACCGGGCACGCCTTCGTCGTCCCCGCGCCGGACGCGGCGGTGGACACCGCCGCGCTGCTGCGACTGTGCGCCGCCTCGCTCGCCGAGTACAAGGTGCCCGCCCGCATCGAGGTGGTGGACGCGCTGCCGATGACCCCGGCGGGCAAGATCCGCAAGGTGCTGCTCACGCCAGCGAACTAAGGAGAATTGCATGGCTGACATCGCTCTGACGGGCGCGACCGGCACGGTCGGCGGCATGGCGGCGCGCTTGCTCGCCGACGCCGGAGTCCCGATGCGCCTGCTCGTGCGCGACCCCTCCCGTGCGCCGGACCTGCCGGGCACCGAGGTGCAGCGGGCCGAGTACGGGGGCGACGCGTGCCGCGCGGCGCTCATCGGGATCGACACGGCGCTCATGGTGTCGACGCACGAGTCTTCCGACCGGGTGGAGGTGCACCAGGCGTTCGTGCAGGCCGCCGTCGAGGCGGGCGTGCGGCAGGTGGTGTACCTGTCGTTCGTCGGGGCGGGCGACGGCGCCGGGTTCCTGCTGGCGCGCGATCACGGCGCCACCGAGCGGATCATCCAGGATTCGGGCCTGGCGTGGACGTTCCTGCGGGACAACTTCTACGCCGAGGCGATCGCCGGGTTCGCGGGCGACGACGGTGCGCTTCGCGGTCCCGCCGGCGACGGGCGCGTGGCGGCGGTGTCGCAGCGGGACGTGGCCGCGGTGGCCGCGCACATCCTCGCCGACCCGTGGCCCCACGCGAACCGCGCCTACGACCTCACCGGCCCGGAGGCGCTCACGCTCGACCAGATCGCCGCGACGCTTATTGAAGTGACGGGGCGGCCGCACCGGTTCGTCGACGAGACGATGGACGAGGCCCGTGCCAGCAGGGCGGTGTATGACGCGCCGGCGTGGCTGGTGGACGCGTGGATCAGCACCTACACCGCGATCCGCGACGGCGAGCTCGAGCGCGTGAGCAACGCTGTGCCGACTCTGTTGGGCCGCCCGGCGATGAGTTTTGCGGAGGCGATGCGGGCGGCCGCTGCGGGACACACCACGTGAACGCACCCGGTTACCGCAGTCATCTCCCGAACAGCGCGCGGCGCGCCGAAGCGAAGTAGGCGACGGCGCGGTCGGCATCGGACTCGGAGGAGTCGGGGGCGACCAGGTACGTCCATGTCGCGGACGGCCGCCGCAATCCGAGGTCTTCGATGGCGGCGTCGGCGCTGTCGGCGTTGTCGAGCGCGGCCCGGGTCGCGGCGGCCGCCTCCTCGGCCAGTCCCCGGAAGTCCTGCGCGGCCAGGAGCGTGAACTCCTCGAGCGGGTCCTGCCGTCCGAGCCGGCGCAGATGGATCCCTTCGCGAATGTCGACCATGCGGTTCATGTGCCGGGTCCAGATGCGATCGAGCTGATACAAGACCACGTCCGCGGCGAGGCCGCGACGCGACGGCGCGGTCCACTTTCCCACGGCATCGGGGTCGTCCGGCCACACGCCAGCCAGGTGGTCGTCGAGCGCGCCAGGCTCGGTGAGCAGGCGTTCGCGCGTGTGCAGGATGCTTAGGCGCTGGTTATCGGTCACGGTGTGGAAGCTGCGGGTCGTGCGGTGCAACTGCAGGAGGGCGCCTTCCGCGACGCGCTGCGCGTGGGCGTAGAGCCGGTGTGATCGCCGATCACGCACGAGCCCGTCGTCGTCGACCGACCGCGGCCACCGCACCGGAGCGACGTTCTCGGTGACGACGGGGTCTGCCAGGCTGGTGTAGAAGACGGTGCGGCCCGGGTCGCCCTGGCGCCCCGCGCGCCCCTGCAACTGCCGGTCCAGCCGCGGGCTGACGTAGCGCCCCAGCCCCAGCACCAGCAGTCCCCCGGCGTCGGCGGCTCCTGGACCCAACCGGATGTCGACCCCGCGGCCCGCCATCTGGGTGGACACCGTGACCGCGCCCTTGTGTCCGGCCCGGGCGATCGTCTCGGCCTCGTCCGCGTCGTTCTTCGCGTTGAGGACGGCGGTGTGCACGCCTTGGCCGGCCAGCATTGCCGCGAACCGCTCGGAGTCGGCGACGCTGCCGGTGCCGACGAGCACCGGTTGCCCCGCGTCGTGCGCCGCACGCACCCGGGCCGCCGCCGCGGTGTCACGCTGCTCGGCGGACGCGTAGAGCAGGTCCGGCTCGTCAATGCGGATCGACGGGTGATGCATGCCGATCACGCCGGTGTACAGGTCGAGGTCCTCAGCCAGGCGATCGGCCGCCTCCAACGCGGAGCCGCTCATCCCCGTGATGCCCCGATAACCGCGCACCACCGTTTCGACGAGGATCTGGTCGAGCACTTCGGCCTGCGCGGTCACCGCCACGCCTTCCTTGCGTTCGATGGCCGCATGCAGCCCGTCCGGCCAGCGTTGGCGCTGCGCGATCCGCCCGCGCGCGTCGTCGATGAGCCGCACCCGCCCTTCCGCGACGACGTAGTCCACGTCGCGGTGCACCAGGGCCTGTGCGTGCAGCGCCACATACGCGGCGGTGACAAGGTCGATGTTGTCCTCGGAGTACAGATTGTCCACGCCGAGCCGGTCTTCGAGGAACCGGATGCCCGCGTCGGTCAGCGTCGCGCCGGCGCCGCCGGCGTCCACCTCGTAGTCGACTCCCTCGGCCAATGCGGCGACCGCGCCGGCGACCGGAATCTCCGCGGCCGTGTCGGCGCCGCTGCCCGCGATCACCAGCGGGACCACGGCGTCGTCGACGAGGACCGCGTCGATCTCGTCGATAACGACCATGTCCAGGGGCGGCAGCAACCGTTGCGCCTCGACGGTGCGCCGACGGTCGCGCAGCACGTCGAACCCCACCTGGTGCACCGTCGCGTAGACGACATCGCTGCCGTATGCGCGTCGCCGTTCGACGTCGGTCATGTGCTCGGCGACGGCCGTGACGTTGAGATCGAACATCTCGTAAAACCCGGCGCCCGCTGCGGCATCGCGCCCCGCGAGATACTCGTTGGCGGTCAGCACGTGGACACGCCGGCCGGCCAGTGCGAATCCCGCGGCGACGAGGAAACCGACGAGGGTCTTCCCTTCACCGGTCGCCATATCGGCCACACGGCCACGCAACATGCTGACGGCCGCGAGCAGTTGTTCCGGGTACGGCGCGAGGCCGATCCGCCGGCGGGATACCTCACAGGCGACGGCGAGGTACCGGGTCAGAGCGGCATCGTCGTCGGGATCGAGGCCGGCCCGGGCGCGGGCGGCCTCGGACAGTGCGCCGTCCGTGTGCGTCCGCCACGCGGCGGCGCCCTCCACGGCATCGGCGACGAGCGGCTCGAAGCGGCGCAGGTCCGCGGTGCCGGGGTCGTGGCGCAGCCGGCGCACGGCGGCGGCGACGCGCTGTCCCGGCGACGAGGGTGTGCGCAGCGTTTCGGAGGGCCCCATCGCCCCAGTGTGCACGAGCACGGGGGTGGTCAGCGTCGGCGTGCTGGGCGATCGAGGGTCCGCGGCCACGCTCCTGTTCAACAAGCTGCAACGTAGATCGGCGGAGAGACGGATGAAGATGGACACCCCGAATTGCGCGAAGGAGTAATTTCTATACACCGACCACGAAGGCAGGATCCGGCTCCTCTCTGTACGCAGGTCCAGGAAGGAAGAGGTCGCACTCTATGAAGCCTGAAGACTTCGACGCACGGTTCGATGCCGGGCAGGACGTCACCGGGGAGCTCGACGTCGACGCCGCCCGGCGTCCCGGCCGTGACCAACGGCGTGTCAACGTCGACTTCCCCGGATGGATGGTCGACGCTTTGGACCAGGAAGCTGCGCGCCTGGGCGTGACCCGCCAATCGGTGATCAAGATGTGGCTGGCCGAACGCCTCGACAACCTCCACCGTCCCGCCGCGTGACCGCGGCCGCGTGACGCCCGGGGCCTGTATGTGGCCCGAAGAGCGATCCGGTCCGGTAAACAGTGGGAGTGGCCACTCCCATCGAGCAGCTTTCGGCGAAAGAGCGGCGCCAGTCGATGATCATCGCCGCCTTCGGCACGATCGTCGAGTGGTACGACTTCTCGATCTACTTCTACGTCGCCACCATCCTCACGGCCGAGTTCTTCGGCGACGACACCGACTCGATCCTGCTCACCCTCGGCATCGGCGCGGCCGGGTTCTTCTTCCGCCCGCTCGGGGCGATGGTCTTCGGCCACCTCGGCGACCGGGTCGGCCGGCGCCAGGCGCTCGTTGTCTCGGCGGTGCTCATCGCCATCGCCATGTTCGCCACCGCCGCGCTCCCCGGATACGAGACCGTCGGCATCTGGGGCGGGGTGGGCATGGTGCTGCTGCGCTGCCTCGCCGGGTTCTCCGTGGGCGCCGAATACACCGGCACGATGGTGTACCTCATGGAGACCGCGTCCCCCGGCAAGCGCGGGGTCACCACCTCGTGGGCGGCCGCGAACAGCGAGATCGGCTCGCTGCTGGCCGTCGGCCTCGGCGCGCTGTGCGCGCACCTGCTCAGCCCCGAGGCGATGCAGTCCTGGGGCTGGCGCATCCTGTTCGTCGTCGGCGGCGTGCTCGCGGCGATCATGGTGCCGCTGCGCAGCAGGCTCAGCGAAACGCCGACCACACAGCGCCTGCACCAGAACACGCCCACGGATGCGAAGGCGGCGAAGGGTTCGTGGCGCGAGTCCCCGCTCGTGCTGGTGCTGCTCCACCAGCCGCGGGCGGTGCTCGTCGCGTTCCTCATTTCCTCGATCGGAGCGACCAGCTACTTTCTCAACATCACGTACGTGCCGACCTACCTGGCCGAGGAGGCCGATTTCGCCGACGCGGGCGCGCTCGGCCTCGGCACCATCGCCGCCGTCACAGCCATCGTGGTCACTCCCCTGTTCGGGCTGCTGGCAGACCGGATCGGGCGGAAATTCTCGCTGGCGGTCCTCGTCGGCGGACTGGTGGCGACGACCATCCCCGTCTACGCGCTGCTGCACTCCCCCTCCGCGGGGCTGAGCATGTCCGCGGCGGCGTTCCTCGCCGTGCCCGCCGCCGGCTGGAGCGCCGTCGCCGCGTCGACGATCCCCGAGCAGTTCACCGCCATCGGCCGCTTCTCCGGCATGGCCATCGGCTACAACATCGCCACCGTCGCCTTCGGCGGGCTTTCCCCGCTCATCGCCACGGCCCTCATCTCGGCGACGGGGCTCTCCCTCGCGCCCGCGATCTACGCCACGATCATCATCGCCGCCTGCGGCATCCCCGCACTGCTGCTCATGCGCAACCTCGCGCACGCGAAGATCGACGACCTCGACCGCGACGAACTGCTCGTGGGTGCAGAGCCGTGATCAGGCGGGGACCGCGCAACTGTACGCCCTGAGCCCTGATCCACCGGCGTGATTGACGGTGTATTGATTTCGTGGTTTCTGTGCGGCGTTTCGGGTGTGGGCATGCGTGGGCTGCCGGCCGGTGCCGGAATGTCCACTGTGGTTCCTCGTATCGGGCCGCTGGTGCGGCAGGTGTTCAGACTGTGTGGGGCGTCGGTGGTCCGGTAGCGTTGTGCCACAACAGGTTCCATCCCGACATCCACGGCCAGTACGTCGGCAGATGCAGCATCAACCGGCGCCCGGTGCGGGCGATGCGGGCGGGGACACCGATGATGCGGGCCTGGAGCGTCGCCCACCGGGCGGTGGCCATGCCGGCGGCGACGGACGCGGCCCGGGCCAGGTTGAACCCGATCACCGCGATCGCCACCCACGCCGCATTGGCCGTATAGATCCCGGAGGGCAGGTGCGCGAGGGGGCCGTTCTTCAACTCGGCGTGCACCTGCTCGATGATCGCGTGGCCGCGGTGACGCTGGTCGGCGTCGACCACCGACAGCGTGCTGTTGGTGATGAACGCGTGGTGCCGGTAGGCGGCGAACAACTCGCCCTGCCCGGCGTGGTCCGCGGCCCGTGGCTGGAGGCGTTTGACGCGGCGCACCACCAGCCGGCAATCGACGTGGTCGGCCTTGCGGCGTGAGGTGAACGCGGTGAAGTCGACTTCGGCGACCTCGGCATCGGAGATCCAGCGGTGCTCGTCATCGTCCCAGACGGCGTGCGGGTAGGCGATCGGTGTCCACGCCTGCTCGTCGATACTGGCGATCGCGCTGGTGACCGCCGGATTCATAGGGGTAGTGATCGAGAACCACCCGCCGCGGCGCGCGGCGGCCGCGGTGAAATCGCGGCGGTAGTAGGCCGAGTCGGCGCGCACCAGGATCTGCCCGGCGGCCCCGGCCCGCCTCGAGGCGCTGATCGCGTCGGCGAGCATCCCGGCCGACCCGGACGCCGAGGCGGTGTTGCCTTTGCGTAGCCGGGCTGCGGTGATCACGGGCGCGGACACCGGCGTCGAGGTGACCGCGATCTGCATGTTCAACCCGCGTACACCGGTGTAGCCGAATCCGGCGGCCTGCTTGGCGTAGCCGTGGACCTGGTGCACGGAATCGTCGACGTCGAGGAACGCGAGCGCCTCGGAATCGTCATGCCCGCCGATCAGGCCCGGCACCCGGTCGGCGAGCCGGGCGAGCAGGCGCGTGCCGGCCGCGTCGAGTTGGCGGACATGCCCATGGGTGAACAAACGCAGGAACGTGCCCAGGGTCGACGGAGCGCGGACACCGGTGAACAGGGCGGGCATGCCGCCGTGACACAGCAGGTCCATGTCGTCGATGCTGTCGGCGCCGGCGAGCATCCCCGACAGCAAGCAGGTGGTCTTGGCCGCCGCGTTCGGGCTCTCAACGGTCAGCCGGCCGAGCAGCTCGGAAAGACCCGCCGACTCGGCCAACTGCAGGACCGGGACCACCCGGCGGCCGACACGAGATTGCAGTCGTCGAAAACCGGGTGGATCGTGTGAGAAGCTTTCACCTACGAGGTGCCCTCTCCGTGCTGGTGGGTGTGGATGTCGCAATCAACATCTTCCCAGCACAGAAGGGCACCTCGTCCTCATGACACGCCCGAACCGACCATCACCACCGGTGGATCAGGGCTGAGACCCCACTGTCACCTATCAGTGCAGCAGTCCCATACGATACATTAAGATAACAACTTAAACCGCACTCTAGACAATCAGAACGGAGGCACTGTGGCCGGGCGCAACAAGGCATTGACATTCATGAATAATAAGGGAGGAGTCGGCAAGACAACCCTCGCATGCAACCTAGCATACGATCTTGCATTTCGACAGAACAAGCAAGTCCTCGTCATTGATTTAGATCCCCAATGCAATGCTACGCAGCTTTTACTCGAAGAGGATGTCTGGTCCAGGATACTGAGCAACAATGCGGCCCATAATGACCGTCAATCAATATTGTATGCACTGAGCGAAATTCGGCGCGGAGATAGTGGAGTGAAATCTGATATTACACCAGTCTGGTCCAAGCGCTTCGGCGTCAACGTTTTAACTGGACACCCTGCCTTAGCCCTAGTTGAAGACACCCTTAGCTCCTCTTGGTCCGATCTTCTCGCCGGTGACCTTGGCGGAGCGAGAAGAACAAACTGGCTCACGGTACTTCTTGCCGACATGAACCGAGAATTCGATTACGCAATCATTGATGTTGGCCCAAGCCTCGGCGCGCTAAACAGAAGCGTAATTATCGGTAGTGACTATGTATTGACCCCAACGGCTGCTGACTTATTTAGCCTAAACGCCCTGGAGAACATTTCTGAATGGATTCAGCATTGGGGTCTCCGTTTTCAGGATGCCATGAGGCGGGTGGCTGCTGGATATCCGGATGAACCGTCGATTCCTACCCAGTCAGCCGATATGCTCAACGCTTCCTACATCGGGTTTACAATACAACAGTACGTTACGAAATCCAGCGCCGATGGGAAGCGCCGCGGTGTAAAGAGTTACGATTATTACCGTAATCAAATCCCCTCAAAAGCACAGAAATTGGCGGTAGCGCTGCGCCCCACTCATGAAGGCGCTGTCAATGATCTGGGGACCGTCCCTCACATGTTCTCGATGGTCCCACTTGCCCAGGGACGTCATGCACCGATTGCATCCCTCACCAAAGAGGATGGCTTGCGTGGCGCACAGATTGGGCAGCAGGCCAACTATCGAAAGCAGTTGGAAGAAATCGGAGATCGTCTCTTTGCACTACTCTCGAGCGTAGATTCATGAACCGTAAATCAATAGTATGGCCCAGGATACTAATAGATTCCTTAACCCGAGGCGAATGTGTCATATTCGTCGGAGCAGGCTTCACGAAAAATGCAGTCTCGCCTAAACCCGGATTAGTCCCGGTTTCCTGGTCAGAACTACTTTCCGCCCTCCTTGATGAAGTCGCACCACAAGATTCACATGGAACCAGAGAGCCTGCCGGGAAGGCGATAGAAAGCCAAATCGGCAGCGGAGATCTTCTATGGGCCGCACAGGCGCTGGAATACCTGTTCCAAGAGGCGGGGCGGAGTGCAGATTTCAGAGAGGTTATCGCAGCCGCAGTTGACGGCACAGGCTCCACGAGATTCCAACCCGGCCGCCCGCACCAAGCACTCTTGAGCCTCGACGCTCGAATTATCGTCACCACAAACTACGACAAGGTGCTGGAGAGGCTCTTTAGCGACGGTTACACATACCTTACCTACAAGAGCGACAACATTGCGGAGTCGATTCGCACTGGACGTTCTATTGTACTGAAACTCCACGGATCCACTGACGACCCAAAAGGAATGGTACTGACTAGGCTAGATTTCTCGATACTGAGAAGAAATGGAGAGCAGGCACTGAAAGTGCTGGAGGCTCTTACCTTAACAAGAACTGTTCTGTTCCTTGGCTACGGGCTCGATGATCCGGATCTGCATCTGATCATGGAAAATCAAATGCGTGCCGCCGGGTCTGCCCCGGGGCACTACCTTTTGACTTCGGACCTAGAAATTTCGAAGGCGAAGCGTAACGTATTAGAACAAGCCTTTGGCGTCCACGTTATCCGCTACCAGTCGGGCCCCTCGGAGGGTTTTGTAACGGCAGTTGAAGATTTGGCGGTTCAGGTGGAAAGCTCGCGCATGGAGACGCACTCCTAGAGCCTCGATCTTTTTTAGGCTGACGTGCACGCCAGATATATTCCGGATGCGAGGTTTCAGCAGACGACTGGCTCCCAGACGCCAACCAACTGTCCGACGCGGTCGGGTAGCGCCGGAGTCCACGGTCCTAGTGGGGTGCGTTGATAGTATCTTTTCGGTGGTCATGCTGCGATAATCAGTGCATGCGCGAGAATGACAACCTCATTTGGCCCCGGTGTGCTGTTCTGATTTGGCCCCACCCTGGACACGGTTGATGGTCGGGTTGGCGTGGCCGTGGGGGCCTGGTCAGGCGGGGCGGGTCTCCTTCCTCGGCCCCTGGTGGCCGGTGGTGTGCGCGGTGCTCGTGGCCAGCCGGTAGGAATCGGTGCCGATGGCGATGATGTGCGCGTTGAACGTGAGCCGGTCGACCACCGCCGCCGCGAGACGCGGGTCGGTGAACGTCGCCCCCACTCGGAGAACGGCGCATTCGACGCGCAGGCGATCGAGGCGCGTTCCTCCCGGGCCGTGATCACCTGGAACAACAACTCGGCCCCGCGAGGGTCGACATGCACGTAGCCCACCTCATCGAGGCAGAGCAGGTCCAGGCGGGCGTAGCGGCCGACGACACGCGAGAGCTGCCGCGTATCGGCGGCTTCCGCCAGCTCGTTGACCAGGGCCGCGGTGGTGATGTAGCGGACCCGGCGGCCCTCCTGAGTTGCACAGGTTTAGTGCCCTGGCGAGTCGGCCGGGATCTGGAGTTTGTGCAAGATCTCGGCGGCCTCGGGGCAGATCGGATCGGCCGCGGTGTGTTCGTGGCCCGCGATCATCACGGTGATCTCCTGCAGGGGCCGCAGCACCTGCACGAGCTGCCGTATCGACACGCCGGCGTGGTCCTGCAGGTAGCAGGAGACCGCCAACGCGGTAACACGATCGTCAAGTGCACCTCGATCGCGTCGCGGGTGCGGTGGAAGATCGGCCGCGCCCGCAGGTCGGCCTTCGACATGCGGAACGACTGCTCCACATGCCACAGGTCGTGGTACTTGCGGATCACCTCGCCCGGATCCATTAGCCCCACAGGAACATTCGTCACATATCTTTTGAGTCCGGCCAGGTCGCGGGCGCGTTGCAGACTCGCCGCGTCCAGGCTCTTCGCGTCGCCTTGGGCTTTGACGAACCGCACCTGCTTGCCCGCCCGTTTCCCGTCGACGACTTCCCTGGCCCGGGCCTCTTGGGCATTGAGGGTCTGATCGTCACGCAGTGCCCGTTTCCGGCGGTATTGCCAGATCGCCCGCCACGCCTTCTCGTCGGCCGGATCCCACACCGGCTCCGCTTTCTTCTTCACGTCGTTGACGACGGTGCGTGTTAGGGACGCATTTCGGGTATCGGGGTTCTGATGGTCGGGTAGCTGAGTATTCGTAGTTGTGGGGGCCACGTGATCGTGCCTTTGGGGGCCACCGATCGTGCCGACGGGGGCCAGGAGCCGTCGCAGCGGGGGCCACTGGCTCCCCGTCGGCATCAGATCACTGGGCCGACGCCACGTGCTCTCGCATGTTCTGCGAGCCCGTATCGATCCAGACGGTGTTGTGCACGATGCGGTCCATGATCGCGTCCGCGTGTACGCCACCACCGAGCCGCGCGTGCCAGTCCTTCTTCGCGTACTGGGTGCAGAACACCGCCCCGCCGGGGTCGTAGCGGCGCTCGAGCAGCTCCAGCAGCATCGAACGCATCGCCTCGTCGGGATGGTCGAGCAGCCACTCATCGATCACCAGCAGCGCGAATGCCGAGTATTTGCGCAGGAACTTCGTCTGCCCCTGCGGCTTGTCCTTCGCCAGCACCCACGCCTCCTCGAGGTCGGGCATCCGGATGTAGTGCGCACGCAGCCGGTGCTGACAAGCCTGTTTCGCCAGCGCGCAGCCGAGATACGACTTGCCCGAGCCGGTGAACCCCTGGAAGACCACGTTCTGCTGCCGCGCGATGAACGAACAGGTCGCCAACTGCGCGAGCACGTTCCGGTCGAGTCCACGCTGCTCGACCAGATCCAGCCGGCGCAGGTCCGCACCGGGGTAACGCAGCCCCGCCCGGCGGATCAGGCCCTCGACCTTGCTGTGGTTGAACGCGCTGTGCGCCTCGTCCACGACCAGCTGGAACCGGTCGGCGAACGACATGCCCAGCACGTGCGCCTCGTCCTGGGCATCGAGCGCGTCGAGCAGCGTGGCCGCGCCCATCTCACGCAGTTTGCGCTTGGTCTCGATATCGATCGCGGTCATCGGGCCCCTCCGGCGTAGTAGTCGGCGCCGCGGACGAACCCGCCGTCTTCTGCCGGCTCCTCGCGGGGCGGACGCAGCGTGGCGGTCTTGTCCTGCCCGGTGGCCAGGATCGGTTGCAAGTGTGCGTAGCGCGGCGAGCGGATCCGGCCCGTCAGGGCGAGCGCGCAGGCCGCCTCGACCCGGTCGGCGGAGTACCGGCGCGACAGCCGCAGCACTGCCAGCGCCGGATCCAAGCCCTGCTCTACGATCGGCACGGACTCGAAGATCCGCGCGGTCACGATCACCGCGGCGGGGCCGATCCGCTGCGCCCAGGCCCGCACCCGCTCGGAGTCCCAGGCCTGGAAACGGCCGCCCGCGGGCAGGTCCGCGTCGTTGGTGCGGTACTCGTTAGCCGCCGACTCCGGCAACAGCAGGTGACTGGTCAGCCGCTGGTGGCCCTGGTAGATCTCGAGGGTGCGGGCGGTGATCCGCAGATCGACCACGGCGCCGATGTGCGCGAACGGCGCCGAGTAGAAATTCCGGGCGAACGCGACGTGCCCGTTGCGGGCCACCCGCCGGCCATAGAACCACTGGGAGACCTCGTAGGCGACCGCAGGCAACGCCGTCAGCAGCGGCTTTTCCTCCGCGACGAACACGCTGGCGCGCGAGCCGGGCCGCTTCTGGAACGGCTCGGCGTTGTAGGCGTCCATCCGCTCACTGACAGCTGCAGCAAGCTCGGGCAGGCTCGTGAACTGCCGGTCCCGCAGCCCGGCGATCACCCAGGTCGCCACATGTCCGACGGTGTTTTCCACGCTGGCTTTGTCTTTCGGCTTTCGCACTCGGCCCGGCAGTACCGCCGCCGAATAGTGCGCCGCCATCTCCCGATACGCGTCGTTGAGGACGATCTCGCCCTCGCGCGGGTGCTTGAGCACGCCGGTCTTGAGGTTGTCCGGCACGATCCGGGGCACCGACCCGCCCAGTGCCTCGAACATTGCCACGTGCGCGAGCAGCCAGGTCTCCTGACGCATGTCCAGCGCCGGGAAGCAGAATGCGTACCGGGAAAACGGCAGGCAGCCCACGAACAGATACACCGTCCGCCGTGCGCCGGTGATCGGGTCGGCCAGTTCCATCGTGGGCCCGGACCAGTCGACCTCGACGCTCTGCGCGGCCTTGTGCCCGACCCGCGAGGCAGCGCCGGTGACCAGCACGTGGCGCTGGTAGGTGCGACAGAACCGGTCATAGCCCATCGCGGGCGCCCCGGCGGCTGCGGTGGCATCAAGGTACTCGCCGTGCAACAGCTTCAGCGTCACCCCGACACGGGCCAGCTCCCGGTGGACACGCTCCCAGTCGGGCTGGGCGAACACGCTCTCGTGCTCGCCGCGGCCCGGGAACAGCCGCGAGTACACCTGCTCGTCGGCGAGCTCGGCGACTTCGTCCCAGCCGATCCCCGCCGCATCCGCTGCCTCGAACACGTCCTTGACGGACTTGCGGGACATGCCCTGCGAGGACGCGATCGCCCGTCCCGACAGGCCCTCGGCGCGCAGCTGGAGCGCCAGCTTCGCTCTGATCTTCCGTACCATTCCTGATTGCTCCTTCCGCCGCGTGCCCTATACACACGGCGGAAGGAGCGTAGGCAAGCAGGCCCCCAACGACACCATCACCGGCCCCCACCGGCGCCACCACTACGACAACGGCCCGGCCCCCGAACCCACGATCACCGGACCCCAGCAAAGCGAATATTCAGTAGCAGCCGGACGGGTATCGGGTAGCGGTGTTTCCGGTTCCCGTCCGGCTGCCGATGGGGGACTACCGGGCCTCGGCCAGGTGGCGCCTCATGTTCGGCCCGTCGAGGGAGACCAGCTCGGCGTTCGCGACGATCCGGTTGAGGATCGATTCGGCGATGACCGCGTCTTGGAGGGACTTGTACCAGTCAGGCGGATCGAACTGGGAAGTCACCAGAGTAGAGCCGCGCCCGTCTCGGGCGGCCAGGATGTTGAGCAGCTCGGCCGCGGTGTGTCCGGAGACCGGTGTGGTCAGGAAGTCATCGAGGACCAGCAGGTGGCGGTGTCAACTCGTGGAAGCAACAGACTCGGTCAGTAGGTTCGTGAACACTTCCCGTGGGGTCAGAAACCCGAGCACGGCGCGTGGCCGGTCGTTGAGCTCGTCGGCGATCGCGTTCAGGTAGGGCTGGTGGTCGGTGATCTCGGTGCCCTTGGGCAGGTACTCGCGGATCAAGCCGTTCTTGTTCTCGTTGGTGCCCCGCTCCCACGGCGAGTGCGGGTGCGCGAAGTAGACCGGCAGGTCCGTGGCCGTGGTCAATGCGGCGTGCCGGGCCATCTCGGTGCCCTGGTCCCAGGTGAGCGCGCCGAGGATGTGTTTCGGCATGTCGCTGACGGTGTCGATGAGCACATCCGCGAGCCCATCGGCGCTTTTACCTGCGGGAAGGCCGCAGATCATGGTGAATCTGCTGGTGCGCTCGACCAGCGTGGCCGCGGCGGTCTTGCCGGCCTTGCCGACGATCAGATCCCCTTCCCACGAACCAGGAACCCGCCGGTCTGCGGCCTGCTCGGGCCGGGCGTCGATGGACACCATGCCGACGATCCGCCCACCCGTTCGCTCGCCGAGCGCCTTACGTGGCTTGCGTCGGGTCCGTTTGGAGCGCAACAGGATTCCCGACTTCGCCAGCTCACCCTTCGGGAGGGCGTAGATCCACCGGTAGATCGCTTCGTGGCTGACGGTTCGCCCGTCGGCATCGGGTGAGTGCACCATGGTGTCCACGCTGGCGTCCGTGGCCTCGAGACGCAACCGGCCGGCGATCTGCCGGGGCGTGCGCGACCTGCGCAGATCGACCCGGATCCGTTCTTCGAGCACGGGGTCCGAGTCGATCTTGCGGACCTGAGGGCGGCTGCGGCGTTTCTCCGCTTCGCAGTCAGCGTGCACGGGCTTGTAGCCACAGGTCTTGGTCGCGTTGCGCTTGCGTTCGCGCCAGACGACAGTGTGGTCGCGGCCGATGGCTGCGGCGATCTCCCGATCGGTCTGCCCGGTATCGATGCCCGCCGCAATCCGCGACCGGTCGCCCATCGTCAACTGCCGCCGCACCATCCGCCCAGCTCCTCGCCCCGTCGCCTACGTTGTTGCTACGACGCTATGACACCGCCAGGTCTTTCGGCCGGGTGATTGCGGTGCCGTTACGGGAAGTCGACGCCACCCCGCAGTCCGGGCAGACGCGCGCACCGTCGTCGTCGGTGACCACGTCGACGATTCTGGTGCCATCGTCGAGATGATGAACGTCGATGACCCGCAGCCCCGGTAGCCCGAACAGCGTTGTCGTAGCATCGTCCATGCCCTTGGCCCTCCTGGGATCCGATTGCTTCGCAACAACCAGATTTCAGGAGGCCAGGGGCTTCGGCATGTCAGACACGCCGAACGGCATCAGGCCAGGACGGCCCGCTCAACCTCGAAGAGCCACGAAGGCTAGGGATGGTCGGTCGAGGGTGGGGCCATTTCAGGCCAGCACTACCAGGTCAGGTGGGGCCACTTCAGACTGTCACACTCAATGGATAGACCACACCGACGAATCCTGACACGAGCGACTGCCTGCCGCGTAATATCTGAGCTACCCAACGCAGAACATCCGAAAGTATGGACAAATTGCCGATTAAACGAACCACTTCGTCAAGTATCCGTCGGTACGCCGCAATAATTCGGAAGAAGCTATTTAAATACAAGGTTCGACAGATCTGCAGGATGAAACCTTACCCGGAGGCGATTAATATGCTCAATAGCTCATCACTAGACACTCGCCGCACAGAGCTACGATCGGCAGCCCTCGCCATTCTTGCTATCCTTCTTACAGCGTCAATCACCTTCGTGATCAATTCGTATTCCTCTAACAAAAATGCAGTCCAAGCCGACAAAGCGGTCAGCGAAGCTCGACATAAGGAAGATTCTACTGGCATGCCAGCCGAAGTTCAATTCATAGCGCCTGATCGCGGGCCGACAAATCCATGGCCAGGCTGGGTATCTGCAGATAAACTCCAGGTCCCGTCAGGGTCGCCTTCCAATTATATTCCATCACACGGCACAGTGATCCATGTCGGTCGTCCCACGATGTTTACCAAAGGTGGCGTCACGTACCGCGATTATGCACAACTGGGTATCACCTTCGACTTAAAGGGCGTGACAAACTATCCGGTTAAACTCACTTCCCTTGAGGCGGTGGTAATGTCACAAACACCAGCCCCAGACGGGACTGTATACTGCGTATACCCTCAAGGTTCCAGCCTAAGGGGGGATATCGTTTTCGATCTCAGCGTAGGCGCCGACCATAACGCATTCTCGACAGAATATGGCACTGATATGCTCGATAGATACCTCGACAATCACGTGGTTACGATCGATCGATCGGAGTATATTGGTTTCAATGCAATTGCATTTACCCCTCCGGACACGGACACCACATTTCTTATCCGGGCATGCTTCGACACGATGAAATGCGTGAATGTAGACGACAATGGCGTCCCGTTCCGCCTCGTGTCTTACCCAACAGCGACTGACAATGCGTTTGTAACTGCATATCCGCAAGGTTCCGGCATCGACGCTATGGGTATTTATCCGTGCAGATATCCGAGCGAATGCGCATCTAGCATGAATTCCATTATTCGCAATCCCGTTCCCAACTGAGATTCATCGGGCCGCTGACGAAGTCGTGGGTTAGTGAGGCCCTGGATGGAGCGCGGGGCGGAATCTCCGATAGGTTCTGGACTGTCGAACCTGGGCGGTATCAATTCGTGGAAGCAACAGACCCGGTCAGTAGCTGAACCGTCCTGGTCCGGTCGGAGACCTGGATTAGGCCACCTCGGGTGTCGCGGCGACGTTTTGACGGTAGCGCTCCTCATGCTCGGTCGGCGAGGTGTAGGCGATCGCGGAGTGCAGACGCTTCTCTTGGGGTCATGGGTACCGGTCGTGGCCGTGCTGGTGCGTGTGTGCAGGTCAGAGTGGGTGAAGTGAGGGTCTGACGTGTACGACTGGTGTGGTGCACGTTCGTCGGGGACCGCTGTTCAGGTCGTGGTGTTCAGGCGGGTCATCAGTTCGCGGTTCGCGGCGAGGTCCTGGTCTCGTTCTGCGAGCTGTAGCCGCAGGTCGAGGGTCTGCTGTTCGAGCTGGACGATGCGCTGTTGGAGCTCGTCGACGTCTTGTGGCGCGCCGAGTCCGGTTTCCTGCCAGAGGCGTTCGCCGAGTGCCTCGGATAGGCGCCGCTCGAGTCGTTGGATGTGGCTGGTCAACCGGGTCGCGCGTTCGTGAGCGGCGAGCAGGTCGGCCTGCAGCGATGCGCGGCTGACTGTGGGCTGCGCCGGTTGGCTGTCTGGTCGGGCTTGTTCGGCGCGCACTTGCGCGAGCAGGTCGCGGTGCCGGTAGAGGAATGTCCGGTCGACGCCGGCACTGGTGGCGATGCCAGCGACGCTGATCTCTCTCCCAGCGGCGTGTGCTTGGGACAAGGCGGCTAGGACGCGGTCGCGGCGTCGGGTGGTGTCGGCGCGTCGGCCCGCGATCGCGGCTGCGGTGCGCCGGTCCGGTGCCGGGTCGGCCGGGGTCATGAGTTCTCCGTGCGGATGTCGGGTAGTGGCTGCCGGATGCGGGGCATGCCCAGGGCGACCGCGCGGTGACGCCGCACCGTGGTCACGGCATGTTCGATGGGCGTGTCAGATGGTCTGTGTAAGTGGTCAGGTCTGACCCCGAAGGGACCCTCCTGTGACCGTGCAAGACGATGAAGCCGTGGACCAGACACGCCAGCAGCGCCGTGACCGTCAGAACGAGCTCGCCGACCGGCTCGCCGCCTCGGGCGCCCTCGACGAGATCTTCACCCGCATCGACGCCGGCGAATCCCTCACCGGCGAAACAGGCCTGCTGAACGCGATGATGAAGTCCGCCCTCGAACGCGGCCTGAACGCGGAGCTGACCGGACACCTCGGATACGAGGCCGGCGACCCGGACGCCTCGGCGTTCCCGAACTCGCGCAACGGATCCCACGCCAAGACGGTGGCCACCGAGATCGGCGACGTCGAGTTGCGCGTGCCGCGGGACCGGGACGGCACGTTCACCCCGATGCTCGTGCGCAAGGGGCAGCGCCGCCTCGACGGACTCGACGCGATGATCATCTCGCTCTACGCGGGCGGCATGACGATCCGCGATATTCAACATCACCTGGCCACCACGGTCGGCACCGAACTGTCGCACGAGACGATCTCGAAGGTCACCGAGGAGGTGGCCGACGAGGTCGCCCGCTGGCAGCAGCGCCCTCTCGATTCGCTGTACCCGGTGATCTACCTCGACGCGATCATCGTCAAGGTCCGCGACGGCGCCCACGTGCGCAACAAGGCCGCCCACATCGCCGTCGGCGTCGACATGGACGGGGTCAAGCACGTCCTGGGCATCTGGATCCAGCAGACCGAGGGCGCGAAGTTCTGGGCCGGGGTGTGCGCCGAGCTGCGCAACCGTGGGGTCGCTGACGTGCTCATCGTCTGCTGCGACGGGCTGACCGGCTTCGCCGACGCGGTCGGCGCCACCTGGCCGCAGGCGACCGTGCAGACCTGCGTGGTGCACCTGATCCGCGCCTCGATGCGGTTCGTGTCCTACAAGGACCGCAAGGCCGTCGCCGCCGTGCTCAAGCACGTCTACCAGGCGTCGACCGCCGACGCGGCCACCGAAGCCCTCGACCGGCTGGCGGACTCCGAGCTCGGCCACCGCTATCCGAGCACGGTCAAGACGTTCCGCGACGCGTGGGAACGGTTCGTCCCGTTCCTGGCGTTCCCGCCGGAGTTGCGCAGGGTCATCTACACCACGAACAGCATCGAATCGTTGAACTACCAGCTCCGCAAGGTCACCAAGAACCGCGGACACTTCCCCAACGACCAGGCGGTGATGAAGCTGCTCTGGCTCGCGATCGCGAACATCGAGGACAAGCGGGCCCGTCAGCGGGCAAAGGAACGCGGCCTGCCCTCGGCCGAACGACGGGCCCCAGGACGCCTCGTCGAAGGCGCCGTCACCACGAACTGGAAACGTGCCCTCGCCCAGCTTTCCCTGATCTATCCCGAACGCATCAACCAGCACCTCTAACTCGAACACCTGAACGACTTACACAAACATCTTGACAGGCTCTCCGTCCTCGGGCCGCGGGGATCACGTTAGTGGATGAGGCCGGGTGACGAGAACGACGACACCGCGTCCGCGCGAGGGCACGGCGCGATCCGATCGCCCCACTGCGCACCCGCCGTCTGGTGTAATCCCCGAATGGCCACTGTCGACCCCCACTACATCGCGGCATCGCTGCCCGCGTGCATGACAGCCATCGCACGGCACACCCCCGAGCCCGTCCGTGAACATTGGTGCGACGTCGACGGCGTGCGCTACCCGGCCAAACAGGCCTATCAGGTCCTCACGGGACTCCCCCGCTCCCAGTTCACGTCGCACCAAGCACTTCGCCAGCTCAGGTCGGTCGGATTCATCGCCAGCGAATACCGCCGCCGTGCCCCCGAGCAGAACCACGGCGACAGCGCACCGAGCGCCTTCACGATCCTGTCGGGGTATCTCGCCGAACACGCGCTGACCGACCAGATCGGCGACGCGGAGGAGGCGCTTCTCGGCGCTGACGCGGAATCGACCAGGCAGATCGTCGAGGACTACCGGTTCAGCGAGGATCTCCTCGACGCCGCGCTCGAAGTCCGCACTCAGGTGGGACGCCTCAACGCCGTCATCCACGCCACCTGCATCGCCCGCGTACTGCCGCTCATCCTCGAGCCGGGCGAGACGATCTCCGCACGTCCTTCGCTGGCTGCAGGGAATGACCCGGGCCGGCCGTTCGATCTGGAGACCGACCGCCGGGTCGCCGAGTTCAAGATCTCCCAGTGGAAGGGCGCCGACGCGATGCGCAAGCGCGCAGCCTTTAAGGACCTGGTCCATCTTGCCCTCGACGAGTCCGGGCGTCGCCCCGAGCTCTACATCGTCGGCCCCGCGCCCGAGCGATTCCTGTCCGCCTCCGCTACTACAGCGGAATGGGCGCTCAACCGCGCGGGACCACGGATCAGGCAGCGGTTCCGCGAAGCCTATGGAGACCCGGCGGAGATGACCGTCGCGGATTTCCGGCGAGGGCCCGCGGCGCACGTCGCCATCGTCGACATGTCGTCACTGCTGCCGTCGCTGGCGTGACCGCGTCTGGACTGCCGCCCACGGGAGCTGACGCAGGTGACGGCAGCGTGGTTGTACGAAATCCGGGGCGATTCATTTTCCTGGAAACGGACGTCACCAAGGCCCGTGCCCAGGGGCCACCACAGACAAAATCTCATTGCAGATCAGGGCCAGGCAGAACTGCCTGACGTCGGCCCGGGCGGCGTGCCCGCCGTCTCTCAGCGCTTCGCGCGGCCTGTGCAATCCTCCAACGGCGTCATAGACCTATCGTGAACGCGCCACAGCGCCCAGCCGTCGCCGGGAGTCGGAGTTCCCGGTGCGATCCGCTCGATCACCGCCGCTGCCGCAGCCGTCGGGTCGGAGAACACGTACCCTTTCAGCTCACCTTTCGAGATGCGCACTCCACCGGTCGCGGGATCGAACACGGCGATGGTGCGGAAGCCGTCGTGGTCCAGAAAGACCCGCAACTGGTCCCCCACCGCCGCGCTTGCAGGCATCCCGACAGGTTGTGCCGAAGTGGGTCCCGACGACTCCGCCCTCGCCTTGACCGGTGACGGCGATGCGTGCGCCGACCGTGGCAGTTGCCTTGCAGTCGGTTTCGCGACGCGCCTGGTGGGCTTCGACGCGTTCGCAGCGGCGGCCTCGCGCGGCGGCTCCCACTTCAGTGTGTCCTTCAGCCGGCGGTAGCGCTTGTGTGTCAGCAACTTCCTGAGGCCGACGTCGAGCTCCGCATCCGAAGTCGATCGCCTCCGAGGGTCCTTCTGCGCTTTCTCGTAGCGCCGGACAAGCTTCCGGAGGGGATCGTGCCCTGTGGCCTTGTACGCGCGAGACCCGCCGATGGCTACGGTCGTAGTTCCGACGGTTTTCCAGGTGATGTCTCCGTCTGCGGTGCAGAGCTCGATGTTCCTCTCCAGTTCCGCCCTGTCCCCCGGGTCGGAGAGGTGCTCTGAGGCCAGGATGGCCTGTACGATCTCGTCCTTGGTCGCGATCAACTCTCGTGCACCGAGCGCCATACGCAGGGCGGCCTCGATCCGCCCTTCCTTCCAGACAGCACGTTCCTCAGGCTCTCGCACATCGAGCTCGCCCACTAGACGTATCGATCCGGAGAATTGCTCGCGCTCCATGAGCTCGTTGATGAGAATGTCCTCATCATCACGCTCGAACAGCACCGCATCCATCGGCGCCGGAGAGGCACTATCGTCCGGCTCGGTTCCCTCGACCACGATCCGCACGAGGACGTGCTCGTCGCCGTCGACAACCGCGGCGGTCACTTCGGTCACATTGGCGAGACGCGCACGCCGCGGTGGACCGTGCCCGCCTGCTCCCGCATCGACGAGCCACTCACGCGCAATCCAGACGTGTTCGTCGTCGAGGATGATCTGGCCGTCGACCCCCCAGAACCACTGGACATCCTCCCCAGCGCTTTCCGTACGCGAGTGCCTGCCCACCGGTCACACCCCGCTCCCGCACAACGCCGCCAGCACCGGCGCAGTATCCGGCCCGCCCAGCCTGGTCAATGCCGTCGATTCATGCCACTGTACGTCGATCTCTCCGACGCGCAGGCGTTTTGCCACATCCATGGCCGACAGCGCTGTCCGTCCACCGACCCCGAACCGAAGCGCCATGATGCTCGCCTGGAGCGGTTCCAGCACGGACAAGCAGGCGAGCACCGTGTCCGCAGTCGCCACCTCACCGCTCGCCGCAGCTCGCGCGAACATTCCGGCCACGTCCACGGGCTCTTCCTCCGCACGCTCGGGAGGCGCCGGCGACGCGGGTTCCCCGGCGGGACCCCGGATGCTCTCGGTCGTACTTCCCTTAGTGCGTCCCGATCCGCCGCCCGTGACCGCGGACGTCTCCTCGAGCTTCAGCCACTCGGCGAGGCGGGGCCCGGCTTCCTCCGCGGTGCACGTCACGATGTCGTCGGCGATCGCCATCAGCTCGCTAAGGAACACTTCGTGCGCTCCGCCCTCCGGGTCCTCCGTGCTGCCGCGCATGTACATGACCACGAAAGATGCGTGCCGCCCGTCCGCCTTGGGCCGGATGATGCGCCCCATGCGCTGGATCATCTGCCGCTTCGACTTGCTGCCCGCAAGAATGATCCCCACATCGGCCTCGGGGACGTCCACGCCCTCATCGAGCACCCGCGGGGCGACGAGCGTGGACAGCACGCCGTTCTTGAACGCATCGAGCAGCTCCGCACGCTCTCTGCGCTTCAGGTCGCTGGTGTACGGCGCCGCATTGACGTTCGCGTCCGTGAGGACGCCCGCCGCCGCATACGCCGACTCCTTGGTCTCGGAGAAGACGATGGTGCGGCCCGCCGCCGCAAGGACCTCTCCGATCGGTTCCAGCGCGTCGAGCTTGCCTTCGGAGTTGGCGAGCACGGCCCTGCGACGGCTGAAAGCATTGAGGTACTTGCGCGCCGACCACGTCGCTTGCTCTGCGCCGCCGTCCTTGAACTCCTGCACGTCCTGCATGAACGAACCGAACGGCTCCGCCCGGCACCCGAACTGCGTAATGAGCTTGTGCCGTTCGGCCCGCGCCACTTCATCCCACTCGGAGTACTCCTCCTGCTCGTGCGCAAGGAAATCGACGCTGACGAGCATCACTCGCACAGGTGCGAGGATCCCGTCCTGCCGTCCCCGTCGATAGTCGCAGCCGGGGATGACGTCCTCGAAGTACGGCCGCAGGTGCATCGCGACGCCCTCGTCCGGCCGCTCGAAGGTCGCGGTGAGCCCGAGGCGTTCGGTATAGGCGTCGTCAAGCACAGCTGCGAATCCGCCGGCACCATACCGGTGCACCTCGTCCGCGATGACGAGGGTCTCGCCGGCGGGCCGCCGGAACGTCGGGGTGATCGCCGAGTTCACGATCGTTACCAGCACCTGCACCTGGGGGAAGGCGTCGTGGTGCCCCGCACCCCGTCGACCCACCGGGACCCCCGGAAGCGCCCTGCGGAACGCGTCGTGCCACTGCTCGAGAAGGTCCACACTCGGGACCACCACCAGCACCTTCAGACCGCGGCCCACGGCGTCCGCCGCGGCGGCGATCCCTAGCGTCGTCTTGCCGGTTCCGGTCACTGCCTCGATCACCGCACGCCGGCCGGCAACCTCCCATTTGCTCAACGCATCCCGCTGCCATGCACGCAGCTCGATCCCTTGCAGCAATGCGCTCATGCCCTCACCCACTCGAAGCCGGTGTCACTGTTCTTGGGCACCAATGCACGTTCGCCGACCAGTGTGCCCAGCACTTCATACAGATTCCCCTGCCCCATACGGGTGATGGTCTTCGCCCGCGCCATCGTGAGCGGCGCGATGTCCGCGGCCGTGAGCAAGAGCTCCCGTGCTGTCGCTGCGTCCGCCGGCGGCAGCGACGCGATCAGACGAGCAGGGTCGGGGATTTCCGGATCGACAGGCTCTTCCGGGGCGCCCGGGTGCTCGTCTCGTTCGGGCGCATCCACGGCGGATTCGGCTTCCGCCGGGCCGTCGAGCCGCTCGTCGTCACGCCGGTCGAGTTCTCCGGAGCGGAACAGCTTCTCGAGGATCTCCGTCGCGAGTCCGACATCGATGCCGATCCACCGGCAGATCTGCCGCGGCGTCACGTCCCCGGACTGTGCCAGGCGCAGAACCCGCTCCTCCAAGGCGGCGTCACTGAAAGGCAGGTCCGCAGGTTCGACTATCTCCCAGCCGCCGGACGACTCCGGCCCCGCGGAAGCCTCCGGGGGGATCGCAGGCTCGGCGACCGGGTCGTTCTCCGGGCCCGGAAGCACACCGGACGGGGCCTCCGGCTCCGGCGATTGCTCAGGGCCGGGCGCACTGTCGGACTCTTCGTCGGCGCGCGCAAGCGCATCCCACTCAGTTGGCTCCCCCGACGGCTCGGCCAGCGTTGCCGCATCTTCCAGATCTGCAGCGTCGTCCAGCGTCGTTGACTCGACCGACGAAAGCTCCTCGGCACGTTCCGGAACATCGTGGTCACGTGCACTCGCACCGTGCGGCGTGCTGGTCTCGGCGTCCGGTGCCATCGGGCGGATGCCGAGGGCTTCGAGCCGGGACCGCAAGGCGCCGAGCACGGCGGCCGGGTCGATGACGTAGGCGAATTCACTGACGTGGAAGAGTTGCCACCCGCACCGGATCAGCTCGCGTTGCAGCGCGAGTTCGTTCGCGTAGTTCGCTCGACCAGACCAGGTGTCGTCGGCGCACACGACGCCGAGACGTGACCGCGCGCCCTCCACGACCAGCGACAAGGTGTATCCGAGCGCGTCGACCTCCGGCGTCACCACGAAGCCGTCATCGACGAGCGAACGGTAGATCTCCTGCACGAACAGCGCCCGGAACGGGTCGACGAGCTCGTCGCCGGGCACCTCGAGCCGCCGATCCGAAGTTTCCTCGACGCCTTCCGCGGTCCGGTAGCTGTATTCGAGCAGGCGCCGGCGCATGTCGTCGGGGTGGGTGAGCGCATCGCGGGAGACCGAATGGAACACCCACATCTGATCCTTCGCCCGCGATGCGGCGACGTTGTACCGCTGGACGTACTCCTCCCTGGTCAGCGCCGTGATGCGCCGACCGACGCCGGGCGCCGCGACCATAGACAGGAACATGACGTCGCGTTCGGAGCCTTGGAAGTCTGGTGCGTCGCCGCACCGAAGGTCGCGCCGCGTCCATTCCTCCGGCGCCACGTCCTCCAAGAGCAGCTTTTCGATGACCTTGGCCTGCGCCGTGCCCTGCAGCGAGATAACTCCCATAGACATGCCGTCGTAACGCGGGTCCTCGATGCACTCCACCACTGTCCGCGCGATCGCCTCGGCTTCGGCCCGGTTGACCTTGTTCGTCGTGCCCCGGGTGACGCCGTCCGGTACGTGCACGGGCACCACCGGCGGCAGCCGGTCCTGCCCGTACTGCCGCACCGGCACCAGCGACACCCCGTGCGGCGCGTAGGCGATCTCGTTGGAGAACCCGATGATCTCGGGCATGCACCGGCGGTGCTCAGTGAGCGTGATCCTTTTGCCGAAGAGCATGTTCGCCTCGTCGAACAGGCTCATGGTGGGCGTCTGCCAGGTGCTTCGGTACCGGTTGTTCGGGATGTACTGTCCGGCCAGATCGCGCAGCTGCTGCTGATTAGTACCCACGGCCGACGGCGAGACTTGCCGATCATCACCGATGACGACGATCTTCGGAGCAAGGTACTGGAGGAACACCGACTCGAGCCCTGCCTGGGACGCCTCGTCCACCATCACCACATCGAACATGTCGGGTTCGATGCGTAACTGCTCGCTGATCCGGTAGATCGGCATGATCCACACCGGCACGGCGGGACGACACCGGTCCATGGTCCGCCGGATGTCCGCTCGCATCTGGGGCGCATAGGTTCCGGTGCCCTTGCCCAGCTTGCGGACGAGCGTCACATACTCGGACAGGTCCGCACGCGCCGTGCCCGTCAGACGCTCGGGGGACACGGCGTGCCGCCACGCCCTCTCGGCCGCCACGACCTCCACCGCGCGCCGGATCTTGTCGTCGAGCCGGTTCACCTTGGCCTGCATAGCGTTGACGTCGGCCGCCTCACGTGAGGAGATCCATGAGGCGGTGGCGCCCCAGCGCCACGCCTCCGGCAGGGCCGCCAGACGCTCGTCCCACACAGGATCGTGCGACGACGCGGCCACCGCCTCAGCAAGGTCGTGCGCCGCCTCGTCGAACCTCGACCGCAGCAGGTCCCGTCGGCCTGCCCGTCCGCGCGCGTCGTGCAGGTGTCGCAGCCGAGCGTGTTCCTCGGCGTAGGCGCGGGCATCGCGCTCCTCCACTGCCTCGAGCATCGCGTCGACGCACCGCCACTCGTCCGCGTCGGCACCTGATTCGACGACCGAACGCTGGTCGACCCGGGCAGCGAACTCTTCGATCGCCTCGATCGCAGAGGCGACCTCCTCGTCCGCCTCCACTGCCTCGACCATCCGCGCGTACCCGCGAACAGCATCGAGGTCGCTCCACTCGGGGCCGCGAATGCCCCACTGCATCAGGCGCGCGTTCTCCGCGGCCAGCAGCCTCCCCAGGTCGAGCACCTGCTCCATCTGCGAAGCCTCGGTCACGTGCCACTGCAGCCGCTCCTGCAGCGTGTCCTCCTCAGGGATACTCACCGCCGCCGGCCAGCCCTTGTCCAGCGCGTCGAGCGTTGCCTCGGCGTCCGACTGCACCAGGAACAAGCGCAGCTGCTCCCGCGTCGTCGGCGGCAGCGAGTCCACCCGGACCTCGTCGAAGAGCCGCTGCGACTCCTTGATGACCTTCGAGGTGAACCTGCGGATCTTTGGTGACCCGTCGGCGGTCGTCTTGATCTCATTACCCGCGGCGAGATGCGCTTCAAGCGCGTTCGCGGCGGCGATGAGCGGGCCGCGGTCCGTCCCCGTCACGGTCACCTCGTGCAGCAGGCCCAACTCGTCGACCATCCCCTGACACCGGGTGATCAGCGCGTCGATATTCTTCGCCCGGGATTCCCAAATGCTCGCCCGCCCGGAGAGGACGTCGGCAACTGCCTCGCCGATCCAGGATTCCTGCTTGCGGCTCATCGCGTCGATGCGGTTGGCCGCTGCGTCCATGCGATCAAGCAAGAGCCGACGGTCCGCATCGACGAGTTCGCGCACTGCGGCGGCCGTCGGGTCGCTCAGGGCGTCCGCCATGTCCGCGCGCCGATCCACCGCGTCTGTTTCGCGTCGACACAGTTCGATGAGTTCATCCGGCACGGGAAGCGATTCGATGTCGGCGATCGCGGGCGCGGCGCCGACGGCTCCTACTTCCAGTTCGGGATCGCGCAAGTACTCCAGCCACTCCACCGCTTCCGTGCCGGTGAGCGGCGCCTCCGCGTGGACTGGCATCGGCCCGTACTCGGCGATCCACCCGAGTTCCGGGCGTTCCACATCCAGCGCACGTGCGATCTGCGCGTAGGTTCCGTCGTAGCCGCCGCGTTGACGCGCACGGACCTCGCGCTTGCGGGCGTCCACCAGGCCGGCCTGCACCTGGTTCCGTTGCTTCCCCAGACTCTCGATCTCTTCGAGCGCCCTGTCGATCACCCGTGCCGAGGCGGCCTCGTCGTACTCCGACGCGCGCATGGAAATACCGTCGACCGCCAGCTTGAGGTCGGACATCGCCCCGCGATCGCGCCCCACGACGGCCACACTGAGCGGCTTGATCGCGTCGGGGAGCTTCTGCCGGACCTCCTCGAGCGCGCGGTCGGTCTGCGCGGTCACGAGGACACGCTTGCCCTGGGCGAGCAGGTGCGACAGCAGCGCCGCCGCCGTATGAGTCTTGCCGGTTCCCGGCGGCCCCTGCACCAGCGTCTGCGGACGATCGTCGACGTTGCTGACGACGGCGAGCTGCCTCTCGTTGACGGGAAGCGGAAGGAAAGTCTCATCGCCCACACGGACCAGGGCGCCCGGGGTGTCGTCAGGCTCCGAGGAGCGGGACGCGTCGGGGTCGATGAGCGGCACGATGCCGGAGGGGACCGTGCCGGAATCCCGCACCTGCCCCGCGATCTCGTGGAATATGTCGACCAGGCCCTGCTTGCTGCGCTTCCGGAAGACCAGTGCCGGAGCGAAGGCGATCTGTGCGTACCGTGCAGCGGCAGGCGCATCGTCAGTGTCGCGGTAGGTGCCCGAGGTGTCGATGTTGTTCACGATCCGGCGGCACAGCTCACCCACCGCCGACGGATCCAGCAGACTCCCGCCGAAGTCCCGCACGCTCTCACGCAACTGGTGGATCGCCGACGAATTCTGCACCACCCCCGGGTCGAGCATGTCCATCTCGAACGACACCGCGTCGACGCTTTCCGACTGCTGCACCCGAAGACAACCAGCAACATCGTCATAGTCCACCGACGCGGAGACAGTGAGCATGTGACGGCGCACCACGGGGTGGTCTTCCGGCTGCCACGCCAACAGGCCCACCGCGAGGCACAGTTCGAACTCCTGCGCCCTCGTCGCGGCGGTGCGTCCCAGCGCGAACACGTCCTTGAACAACTCGCGGGCGGGCCGGTCGTGCCGTTCGCCTTCGGCCCACGAGTGCCACGTCTGGAGCCACGCGTCGAACTCCTCCGCGACCTCGGGGAAGTCTTCGAGCGAGGCCGTCTCGACGGTATTGTCCGCCGTCTCCGGCTGCTCACCGTGCGCGAGGCGGGCGGGAATCCTCGTGCGGAGACGGGGAGCCGAGTCAGGGTCGTCGCACGCGGTCTCGAGCCACCTCGACACCGTCTCCGGCGGGGCGGGGGCCTCCGACTGTGGAACGCGTTCAATGGTGAGAAACGGTTGCTCCGCGGCGTCGTTGTGTTCGACGTCGACGCCGCTTCGGACCACGGCGGGGTGGTCGGGGAGTTTGTCGAACCATAGGACCGTCTGTCCGTCGCCTGAGTAGGAGTCCACGGAACGCACCGACTGTGTTTTCAGTTCCTGAACGCGACGAAGGTAGTCGAACAGGTTCACCGCCCGATCCGCACGGTCGTGTACCGTGTTCGCCCTGTTGACAGCCTCCGCACGCGGCTCGACCACGTCACCCACCCTTCTGTGTCCGGTTTGCCACATCGTAGGGATGCGCCCCGACACGTTTACTCCCGGCCATGGCGTTGAACGGCCCCGTCGACGTGATAGCGGTCTCGGAAAGCACCGGACTGGATAACGTGCATCAACACGGATCTGCAACCTGGCGCTCACGATGTGATAGCAGGCCTTGCCCCCGGTTCTTGGACACGCTGAATCCAGAGTCTGCTGGTGGAAGCGAGATGATCGAGAACCATGGCACGGAAGAACTCCTCGGATGAGTTCCGTCGGCAGGCGGTCGAGTTGTATGAGTCGACGCCGGGCGCGACGATTCGCGGAGATCGCCGCCGTTCTCGGGGTCGTGCGCGGCTCGTTTACGAACTGGGCGGACAAGTACGGCTCCGGGCCCAAGGCCGCGGCGGACGGCAGTGCGATCGCCGGTAACCGTTTCTGTGGGAGTCCCCCGACCAGCCGGTCGCCAGGTGGAACGACGAGGAGGACGGCCCCGAGCAGTATCTGGCCGACACCCCGGATGGCGCCTGGGCCGAATTCCTGCGGCACGAGGAGATCACGGCCGAGGCCGACCTGGCCGGCGTCAGCTGTGCCAGGTGGGTCGTCGAGATCGGCGAGCCCGTGTTCGCGGAGCCGCAGCTGCCGCGCGAGGTCCTGGTGGGCGGGCCCGTTACCTACCCGGCCTGCCGCAACGAGGAACGGCGTGTCCGCCGCGAGCACGGCGCACACGCACTGCGTGCTCCGTCCGCCGCGTTGCTGCCGGGGTGCGCCGGGGTTACCGCGTCGAGCTGGGTCTCCACGTCGGCCCGGAGACGGACGGGCACGTCTTCGTGCTGTTCGGCGCCCGGCCCGACGCGTGCGGCTGGATGATCGTCGACGACGGGCGGCCGCCACGGTCACTGATCGGCACGGTGAGGCCGCTCGCGGGGTGACACCTGCGGCACGGGTGGCGGCTTCCGCCCCCACCGCCACCGTTGACCTATCGTCGAATCCCGGCCTGAACACCACCCCGAGTGCCGAACGCGACTGGCACGGCCAGGGCGTCGCCTACACTGCCGCGCCGACCACGCAGCTCGGCCCCCGCGAGGACCTCGACCGCGTCAACTCGCCATCCGTCCGCGCGACGATCACCGCAGCCGTGCGCGAGACCGTGGAGGCCGAGGGTCCCATCGAGCTCGACCGCCTGGCACGTAACATCGGCCGCCTGTTCGGGCTGGACCGCGTCCGCGCCAAACCCCGCGAGTTCATCACGGAATGCGTGCCCGCCGAACTCATACACCGTTCCCCACTCGGCGACTTCGTGTGGCCGCGGGAGCTCGACCCTGCCCGGTGGCGCGGCTACCGCTCGAGCCTCCCCGGCGACGACAGGCCCATCGCCGACATCGCGCCTGAGGAGATCGTCAACGCCATGGCCGCGATGTGCCGCAGGCGCGCCCTCGACGACGAATCGCTCCTGCGGGAGACGATGGCGCAGTTCGGCATCGGACGCCTGGGCGGCAACGTGCGCGAACGGCTCGAGGCGTGCCTGGAACTCGGCGTGCGCAGCGGCAGGCTGATCCGATCTGGGGAAAGCGTGCGCGCGGGGGCGTAAGGGCGGAAGCCGCTGGCCCCAGCGGTAACACCTTTTCGCGGCGCTAGGAATTGAGGAACGATTCGCGTCGTCACTGTACGGCGCTGTGACCTGGACTAATACCATCGCTTCCACCACTGCACATCGCCTGCCTGCCCGTTCGGCCCTGCCTCCACCACGACAGTGACAACGGGATCGGTTCCTCGATTCATAGCTTCCGGAACCGGCACCCTGACGCACGCTTGAGCTGTGGATAACCCGGTTAAGTCGCGGGTCACACGCGGTATGGTGACCGCGAGCGGGGAGGCTCACCAGAACCGCACGGGGGAAAACATGACGGACGAGCTGGTCGTCACGCAGGAAGCGATCGACACCATCGAGGGGGCCTACGAGAGAGCGGCAGACGAGTTCCGCTGGCTCCCAAACGGATTTGCACGAACCTACGGCCCCGAACCGTGGGGAACGCTGCCGTCGCTGCTCCAACTCCAACGCTTCTACGAAGACTCGGCCATGGGTGAACAAAACTCGTGCGTCGCCCGCCTCGGCCAATACGCCGACGCTGCCGCCCGCTTCGCAGAATGGGTCCGAGCCGGCGGCGAGGCAGTTTTCCGCGCAGACTACGACACCGGCAGCTATGACGGAAACGACGCCGACTTCGCAGTGCTGTCACGCCCCTCTCAGCCGGGGAACGGGTCGATAAATGGGTCCATCACCTCCTCGGCATCCAGGGCCCCGTCTCCAGCACCACAGTTGCCGGGCACTTCACCGAAGTCGAACTCGTCACCTCCGGACGCGCACGCCAGGATTGCCACGTCGTTGTCCGGGTCGATTACGGCTTCCTGGATATCCAAGGCGGCCCACTCGGAAAACTCGCCCCCTCCTACCCCCGCGACTGCGACGCCGTCCTCACCTTCGCCGACATCCTCACCCGCGAGGTCGACGTGCGCTGGCAGCCGACAGGGTGACATGCGACCGACAGAGACCAGCCGCGCAGGCGCGTCCCATCGAGGCAGGCCTCAGCAGGTCGCCGCGCACCTCTACCGAACCGGACTACAATCGGAAATTGGATGGTCTCCGTTGTGATCCCGGAAGGAGTCCGATGTCCTCCGCGTTTCTGCTCAATGCGAGCGAGGCGCGCGTCGCGTACCTCGGGGTTCGCCTCGTCTCGGCCGCACGGCTGCTGGGGCTGGTCCCGAACGACGATGAACGTGGAGTAGACAACGACCAGATCGTTGCCGCACTGGCGGCATTCTCCCGGCACGGCGTGGGCCGGGTGCCGTTCGCGCTGCAAGAGCAGTTCACCGCCGCAACCCTGTCGGTCCTGCTGGAAGAAGCCCTGGCGGCTATGGAGTCCTCGCCGATGCCCCACCTCGAATGGGGGCCGCTGTCGGAGCTTCTCGGAGAGGATCTACTGGCTCGCCTCGTCGGCGTATCGGCGACCTCGCTGCGCCGATACCGCACGGGCGAGCGGGCCACACCGGATGTGGTCGCCCGCCGACTTCACTTCGTAATGCTGATCACCACCGACCTCGCCGGCAGCTACAACGATTTCGGCATCCGCCGCTGGTACTCCCGTCCCCGCTCAGCCCTCGGCGGCGAGGCCCCCACCGCGGTGTTCTCGGGAGACTGGGGTGAGGACGACGTCCGCGTCCGGCAGGTGCGCGACCTCGCACGCTCGCTTCTCGGCGCGGCCGCATCGTGATCGCATTCCGGCAGTGCGATCGCCGGTATCCGTTTCTATGGGAGTCCCCCGACCAGCCGGCCGCCAGATGGAACGCCGAGGAGGACGGCCCCGTGCAGTATCTGGCCGACACCCCGGATGGCGCCTGGGCCGAATTCCTGCGGTACGAGGAGATCACGGACGAAGCCGACCTGGCCGGCGTCAGTCGCGGCATGTGGGCGGTCGAGATCGACGAGCCCGAGTTCGCGGAGCCGCAGCTTACGCGTGAAATCTTGGTGGGCGGGCCCGTCACCTACCCGGCCTGCCGAGACGAGGCACGGCGTGTCCGCCGCGAGCAGGGCGCACACGCACTGCGTGCTCCGTCCGCCGCGTTGCTGCCGGGGTGCGCCGGGGGTTACCGCGTCGAGCTGGGTCTCCGCGTCGGCCCAGAGACGGACGGGCAGGTCTTCGTGCTGTTCGGCACCCGACCCGACGCGTGCGGCTGGATGATCGTCGACGACGGGCGCCCGCCCCGGTCACTGATTGGCACGGTGAGACCGCTCGCAGAGTGACACGTGCGGTACCGGTGGCGAGCTCCGGAGCCGAGTACCGCGGCGACGCACGCCGCCCAGCCCACGTCCACCGGGGGTGCGCGCCACCCACAGACGGCAACTGGGTCAACTGCACAGACCGCACCGCAGCTGCTTCGGCACTTCCCACATCGGGACCGCGCGACACACCACTCCACACGACTGCTACGACTACAGTGACCGGCTTCACGGAGCCGCCGCACAGCCGAGGAGCCCCATGGACACCGCCTCCCGCGTCACCGATCCCGCACCAGCGTCCGAGCCCGCGCACGGGGACACCGCCGCCTGGTGGCGCACTGCCGCCATCTACCAGGTCTACATCCGCAGCTTCGCCGACGACAGCGGCGACGGCGTCGGCGACATCGCGGGCCTGCGGCGGCGGCTGCCCTACCTGGCGGAGCTCGGGGTCGACGCCGTGTGGATCAACCCCTGGTACCGCTCCCCCATGCACGACGCCGGCTACGACGTGGCCGACTACCGCGACATCGACCCGCTCTTCGGCACCCTCGACGCGGCGCAGGACCTCATCGAGGCCGCGCACGCGCTCGGCATCCGGGTGATCCTGGACCTGGTGCCCAACCACGTCTCCCACGAGCACCCGTGGTTCCGCGAGGCGCTCGCCTCCCCGCCCGGGTCGCCGGCCCGTGACCGCTTCCACTTCCGCTCCGGCGACGCCGTCCCCAACGACTGGGTGAGCCCCTTCGGCGGCCCCGCCTGGACGCGCACGACGAACCCCGACGGCAGCCCCGGCCAGTGGTACCTGCACCTGTTCACCCCCGAGCAGCCGGACCTGAACTGGAACAACCCCGAGATCCGCGCGGAGTTCCTGCGCACGCTCCGTTTCTGGTTCGACCGGGGCGTCGACGGCTTCCGCATCGACGTGGCGCACGCCCTGCACAAGGCCCCGGGCCTGCCCGACCTCGACGGCCTGCCTTACCCGGTGCCGCGCCCCGAGGACGGCTCGCCCGCGCCGGCGCACCCGTTCTTCGACCGCGACGAGGTGCACGCTATCTACCGCGAGTGGCGGGCCGTCGCCGACTCCTACGACCCGCCGCGGGTCTTCGTCGCCGAGGCGTGGGTGAACGACCCCGCACGCCTGGCCCGCTACGTCCGGCCCGACGAGCTGCACGGCGCCTTCAACTTCGACTTTCTCCTCGCCTCCTGGAAGCCCGACGTGCTGCGGGCCGTCATCGACCGCTCGCTCGATTCGCACGCCGGCGTCGGCGCCCTGCCCACCTGGGTGCTGTCCAACCACGACGGCATGCGGCACGTGTCCAAGCTCGCCCGCCCGCAGACCGACACGCGCGTCGCCTTCCTCAGCCAGGTGCGCGACGACCCCGCCGACCTCGCGCTCGGCGAGCGCCGCGCACGCGCCGCCGCGCTGCTCATGTTCGCCCTGCCCGGCGGGGTGTACATCTACCAGGGCGACGAGCTGGGGCTGCCCGAGGTGGAAGACCTGCCGGACGACGCGCTGCGCGACCCCATCTGGGAGCGCTCCGGCCACGCCGAGCGCGGGCGCGACGGGTGCCGGGTGCCGCTGCCGTGGTCCGGGGACCGCCCGCCCTACGGGTTCAGCCCCGCCGAGGCGAGCACGCCCCCGTGGCTCCCGCAGCCCGACGACTGGGCCCCGCGCACCGCCGCCGCCCAGGACGGGGATCCGGGCTCCATGCTCGAGCTCTACCGCGCGGCGCTGCGGCTCCGGCGCACGCTGCCCGCCGACGCACCTCTGACATGGCTGCCCGCCCCCGACGGCGTCCTGCACTTCTCCCGCGGCGACGCGCTGCGCTGCCTGGTGAACCTCACCGGCGACGCCGTCGCCGCCCCCGCGGGCGAGGTCCTCCTGGCCAGCGGACCGCTGCGTGACGGCGGCACCGTACCGCCGGACACGGCCGTGTGGGCGCGCTGACCCGCCGGCGACCGCCACTTTCCGCAGTCCCGGTAATCGGGACAGCGGGGCATCACAGGCACCCCGCGCAACAGACTCGACACAGCATATGTAACCCGCATCACATATCCGTCCGTTCCCGAAAGGCCGCAATGCCCTCGACCACCCGCCGTTTCGCCGTCCTCGCCGCGGCGCTCGCCACCAGCGCGGCACTCATCGCCGGGTGCACGAGTACCGCCGACACCGGCTCGGCCGGCGGCGGCTCCGGCGGGGACGAGGCCACCGAATCCGTCACCGCGGCCGGCATCATCGGCGATCAGGCCGAGCCGGGCGACCCCGTCGACGGTGGGACGCTGAGCTTCGCCGGATACTCGATGCCGTCGAGCCTCGACCCGGCGAAGACGCAGGCGGCCGGGTCCAACGGCGGCACCGAGATGGCAAGCGTCTACGACCTGCTCCTGCGGTACGACCCCGCCAAGGGCGAGTTCGTGCCGAACCTGGCTGAATCGCTCACGCAGAGCGACGACCACCTGACCTGGACGCTCGCCCTCCGCGACGGCGTCACCTTCAGCGACGGCACGCCCCTCGACGCCGACGCCGTGGTCGCCAGCCTCACCCGCTACAACGACGCCGGCGGCGCCAACAGCGACCAGTTCCTACCTGCTGTCGCCGAGTTCTCTGCCACCGGCCCGCTCACCGTCGAGTTCCGGCTCAACGAGCCGTGGTCGGAGTTCCCGGCGCTGTTCGCCTTCGGCCACGGGATGATCCTCGCCCCCGCCGCCTACGCCGACCCCGACAACTTCAAGCCCATCGGCGCCGGGCCGTTCACCGTGACCCACTTCGCCCCGTCCCAGTCGATCGACCTGGCGCCCCGCAAGGACTACTGGAACGGCACGCCGCACCTGGACCAGCTCAAGTTCGTCAGCCTCTCCGGCGGCCAGCCCCGCATCCAGGCGATGGACACCGGCGGCATCCAGATGACCTTCCTGCGCTCACCGGAGTGGGTGGACGCGGCCAAGTCCCAGTACCCGGGCTACTACGAGCCGTTGAGCGTGGCGAGCGTCGGCCAGATCAACACCCGCCCGGGCCACCCCGGCGCCGACGTGACCGTGCGCAAGGCGATGGCGCTGGCCATCGACCCGGACGTGATCAACCAGCGCGCGTTCGACGGCAAGGCGCTCGCCACCAGCAAGGTGTTCGCCAAGTGGTCAAAGTGGCACAACGACGTCCCCGCCACCGAGCACGACCCCGACCAGGCGCGCACCCTGCTCGAGCAGGCGAAGGCCGGCGGCTACGACGGGCACATCAGCTACGTGACGGTGAACAGCCCCACCTCGCAGGCCATCGCCACCGCCGTCGAGGCGATGCTCGAGAACGTGGGCTTCGACGTGGACGTGCAGTACACCGCGTCGGTGACCGACATGATCCAGCGGCTGTACGTCAACCACGACTTCGACCTCACCTACGGGTCCATGAGCATCTCGGACGCGGTGCCGAACCTGCGCCTGGCCGGGCTCAAGTCCACCGACCAGTCCGACGTGCTCGGCTACAAGAACCCCGAGATGGACGCCGCGCTCGACGCCGCGCACCAGGCCGTCACCGTCGAGGCGGAGAAGGCGGCGCTGAAACAGGTGGAGCAGATCATCCATGACGACGTCCCGATGATGCCGTGGGCGGCGGGCTCCAACTTCGTCGCCTGGGCGCCGAACGTGTACGGCACCGTCCCCAGCGCCGACGGCATGGTGCTGCTCGGCGGCACGTGGCTCAAGTGACGCCGGAGCCGGGCGTGACGCCAGGCGAGGAGCGGTTGCGCAGCCTGGTCGCGGCGCTGCCGCTGGAGCGGAAGGTGCGGCTGCTCACCGGCGGCGGCTTCTGGACGCTGCACGGCGACGACGCGATCGGCCTGCGGCCCGTCGTGATGTCCGACGGGCCGTCCGGGGTGCGCGGCACCGCGTGGGGCACCGACGAGCCCTCCCCCGTGCTCCCCTCCGGCAGCGCGCTGGGCGCCACCTGGGATCCGGCGGTGGCCCGCGACTACGGCTCCGCACTCGGCGCGATCGCACGAGGCCGGGGCGTCGACATGCTGCTGGGCCCCACCGTGAACCTTCACCGCTCCCCCTACGGCGGGCGGCACTTCGAGGCGCTGTCGGAGGACCCGCTGCTCACCGGCGCCCTCGCCGCCGCGCACATCGACGGCGTGCAGTCCCGCGGCGTGGCCACGTGCGTCAAGCACTACGTGGGCAACGACTACGAGGTGCAGCGCCACACCGCCAGCTCCGACATCGACGACCGCGCCCTGCGCGAGGTGTATCTGGTGCCGTTCGAGAAGGCGGTGCGCGACGGCGGGGCCTGGACGGTGATGGCCGCCTACAACCGCGTGGGCGGCACCCCGATGACCGAGCATCCGCTGCTCGACGCCCCCTTGAAGGACGAGTGGGGATTCGACGGAGTGGTGGTGTCCGACTGGCTCGCCGCCCGCTCCACCGTCGCCTGCGGCAAGGCGTCGCTCGACCTGGTGATGCCCGCTGCGGCGAGCCCCTGGGGCGATGCGCTCGTCGCCGCCGTGCGGGCCGGCGACGTCCCCGAGGAGGCGGTGGACGCGAAGCTCCTGCGCGTGCTGCGGCTCGCCGGGCGCGTCGGGGCACTGGGAACCGAAGAACCGCCGGCCCCGGCGATGCCCCCTGCAGGCGAGGCCGCCGCCACTGGCACTGTCGTCGTCGCTGACGCTGACGCTGCCGCCACCGCCGCTGCCGACGCCGTGCGGTTCGCGGTGGAAGGCACGGTGCTGCTCCACAACCGCGGCCTGCTGCCGCTGGCCCCGACCCCCGATTCGGCGGCGGCCTCCGACTCCACGGTCACAGCCGGGCCCGCCTCGATCGCGGTGATCGGGCCCAACGCGGCGTCGGCCCGCATCCAGGGCGGCGGCAGCGCCACGGTGCTGCCGGATGTATCGGTCTCCCCGCTCGAGGGCATTCGCCGCCGATTCGGCGGGGCCCGCGTCGAATTCCGCCTGGGCGTCGAGCCGCACACCGGAATCTTCCCGTATCCGCCGGAGGCCGTCCGCGACCCCGTGACGGGCGACCGCGGCCTGCGCGTCACCCTCACCGGCGACGACGGCACGGCGCTTGCCGACGAGACCCGCGCGACGGCCGAACTCACCTGGCTGGGCACCCTCCCCCCGGGCGCCGCCACGCTGACGGTGCGCGCGGTGGTCACGCCCGAGCGGACCGGGGAGACGGTGGTCGGCGTCGCGTGCGCGGGCGGCTTCCGCATGGACCTCGACGGCGAGCACGCTCTGGAATCCGACGGACAGCATGCCCCGGACGACGCCCCGCCGCGCCGCCCCGAGCAGGACATCTTCGCGCCGCCCGTGCACACCGTCACCAGGGAGCTCACGGAGGGCGTGCCCTACGACCTCGTGGTGACGTGCGACCTGCGCACCGCGCCGATCCCCGGCGTGCACACGCTCACGCTCGGCTGGGCACCCTACGAGGGCGGGGCCGAGCAGATGCTGGCCGACGCGGAACGTGCGGCGACCGCCGCCGAGGTGGCCGTCGTCGTGGTGGGCACGTCGTCGCGGACGGAGAGCGAGGGCTTCGACCGCACCACCCTGCGCCTGCCGGGGCGCCAGGACGAGCTGGTGCGCCGCGTGTGCTCCGCCAACCCGCGGACCGTGGTCGTCGTCAACTCGGGCGGCCCGGTGCTCATGCCGTGGCGCGACGAGGCCGGGGCGCTGCTGGTGAGCTGGTTCGGCGGCGGGCGCACGGGCGAGGCGCTGGCGCGGATCCTCGCGGGCGACGACGAGCCCGGCGGCCGCATGCCCACCACGTGGCCCGCCGAGGAAGCGCAGCTGATGGGTCCCGACGCCCCGGTGGACGGGCACGTCGCCTACGACGAGTCGATCCACCTGGGGCACCGCGGCTGGCTGCGCGCCGGCCTGCGCCCCGCCTGCTGGTTCGGGCAGGGCCTCGGCTACACCCGATGGCGCATCGGCGAGGTGGACGCGCCGCCGATCGTCACGGCGGGCACGGACTTCGCCGTGCAGTGCGCCGTCCGGAACGTCGGCGCACGCCCCGGCAAGCAGGTCGTGCAGGTGTACGCGTCACGTCCGCGCAGCGCCGTGGACCGCCCGCGCCGCTGGCTCGCCGGATTCACCCCGGTGCGGCTCGCCGCGGGCGAGGAGACGGTGGTGACGGTGCCCGTCTCCGCCCGCGCGCTCGCCGCCTGGCGTGGCGGTCAGTGGTGGTACGAGAACGGCGATGTCGAGATTCTGCTGGGCACCTCGGCCGTCGACATCATCGGCCGCGTCATGGTGACCGTGCGCGGATGAGGCCGCCGCGATGAACGTCGGCGTCCTGGGTGCAGGCAGCGTGTTCGGCGCGTACCTGCGCGGGCTCCGCGACGTCGCCGGGCTGCCGGTGCTGCGGCTCGCGTCGCGCGACCCCGCTCGGGCCCGGGCAGCGGCACAGGCCGCGGGAGTGCCGCGTTGGGGCGGGGTCGACGACGTGTGCGCGGACGACGACGTCGAGCTCGTCGTGAACCTCACCCCGCCCCAGGCGCATGCCGGGACGACGCTCCGCTTGCTCGAGGCCGGCAAGCACGTGTTCGTGGAGAAGCCGTTCGCGCCCGACGTGGTCACCGCGCAGCGGATCATCGACGCCGCCACGTTCGCGAGCCGCCTGCTGGGGTGCGCGCCGGACGTCTTCCTGGGGCCGGCCGGTCAGACGGCTCGCGCCGCCCTCGACGCGGGCATGATCGGCAGGCCGTTCGCCGCGACATCGTTCGTCCGCTCGTCGCGGGTGGAGACGTGGCATCCGGACCCGGCCGGATACTTCGGGCCGCTCGGCGGGCCGGTGCTGGACTGGGGGCCGTACCACGTCGCGCTGCTGGTGAGCCTGCTCGGCCCGGTGCGCTCGGTGATGGCCGCAGGCCTGCGGGCGCGCGACGAGGTGGCCGTCTCGGCGCCCGGGCGGACCGGCGACGTGGTGCCGGTGGCCGTGGACACGCACGTGAGCGCCGTGCTCGAGCTCCCGGGACCGTGCCTGGTCACCGCCATGTACAGCTTCGACGTGTGGGAGACGACGCTGCCGCACCTGGAGATCTACGGCACCGAGGGGACGCTGCGCCTGCCCGATCCCACCCGCCTGCACGGGCCCGTGGAGTTCCGGGCACGCGGCGCCGACGCGTGGACCGCGCTGCCTGCCGTCATGCCCGGCTCCTGCGGGGCGAGCTGCGGGAGTTCCGGGGGCTCGGGGTGGCGGAGATGGCCGGCCAGCTCGCCACCGGCGGGCCGCACCGCACGGACGCCGCGCTGGGGCTGCACGTGCTCGAGGTGCTCACCTCGCTCGGCGAGTGCACGATGGACTCGGGCAGCCGGAAGATCCACAGCACCGTCGGCCGGCCCGCGGCGATGGAGCCGGAGTAGGTCCTGCGTTTCATCGCAGGACCGCGGTGCCGAGTGCACCTCCATGTTCACGCCGCCGGTTCCGGCACGCCGGGACGGAAGTGTGCCCTCGGCGATACCCTGTACATGGGGAAGGGAGTGACGATGGCCGACCGCTACGTACGCGTCAGCGACTACCCCGAACTCGCCTACCTGTGCTGGCAGCGCGAGCGGGACGCGCGTATCACGGAAGCCGACGCGCTGGCGATCTACGAACGCAATTGGCGACACGTCGGACCCTTGACCGACCGTGAGCGACGCTTCGTCCACCATCTCGTCGACGCGTACGGCAACGGTGTGCTCCTTGTATAGGCGCAGACACCACCAGCTGATCGCGCGTGTGCTCGAGAAGCTCGACGCGCGATTGCTGCGAACTCGACAGGCAGAAAGCCGCCGCTGGGCGACTCTCCCGCCCAGCCCAGGAATCGCGGAAGAATTTCAGCCGGTCAAGCGCGTCGCCCAGTCGCAGAACCTTGCCAGGTCGGCAACAGTTTGCGCAGCTCACGGACTCTACCGGTGCTGACCCGTTGCTTTCCTCAATCCTAGGCTCGAACATCAGCACACTGCCTTCAATTCACGTTCATCGCCAGGTCTCGCGCGTCACCATCGTCCACTGCGGTTCGCGTCCGCGCGGCGAATGTCATCGGGTCGGTCGTCACTTCGAGTAGTTCGCCACGAAGCCGCTGAACCTCCTGCGCACGAGCGCGTGCTTCTCCGGCAACAGCGCGCACCGCTCCCGAAGCACCGTGAGGTTCAACAGGTTCGCCTGGATAAGCGCGTCGACGAAGGCCAGGTCCTTCTCGCGCCTCGCACCGAGTTTCGCGACCGCGAGATCGTGGGGTTCCAAAAAGCGCGGGTCAGCAGGCTCAGCAACCCTCAGCGGCCAACTGATCAGACGGTCGCGCCAGCCAGGTGGCAGGTAGATCGCCGTGTCGATGTGCACACCTTCCGCGTACACCCCGTTGGTCTGATGGAACGCGGACAGCTCGCCGATGGCCCCTTTGACGTCATCGGCTTTGCTCCGATCGGCGTCGTCGAGGAACGCGATGTCGGCCTCGATAGACGCAGTCGCCGTGGGCGGGAGGTCGGCCTCGTCAAAGGTCCCCAGGATGGACTGGGAACCGACGACAAGGACATCCCGATCGCCTGTGATCGTGCACGCGGCCCGAAGAAGATGGGCGAGCTCGTCACGTGTCACGCGGCCACGTGTCTGCGGTCCCAGTACTCACGGAACGAGCGCAACACCTGCCGGCGAACGGGATCGGCAAGCACGCCCGCGAACGGGCTGTTCTGCCGTAACTCCCTGGAGCGCTCATCGGTGCCCGTGAGCACGGCTGCGACGTCCTCGACCCCGCCGTCGATGAGATGTTCCCACTGCTGCAGGTAACGCGCAGCCATGCCGTCAGGACGCTGCCGCATCTTCCACACCCGGATGTTCTCTCGCGCTGTCTCGAGCATGCGGTCCGGCTCGGTCACCAGATGGGCCAGCAGCGCACGATGCAGCCACAGGCTCTTCGCCTGCTCACGAGTGAGCCGTGGCGCCAGCAGGTGGTCAATATCGCACCGTCGGATCCGACGATGTGTCCCCGTCGTCGTGCAGTTCAGCTCGCCGCGGTCACACAGATCAACGACATGCTGACGTGAGACGCCGAGAATGCCCGCCGCCTCGCTCGTAGTCAGCCACCCATTACGCACAGCACCCATCATAGCGCTAAACACCATAAACACAACGAATGGCGAAGAGTGGATGGCCCAGCGCTACTCGTGGGCCGGCTGATCCTGCGGCGGGCCTGGACCCCAACGTCACGCTCCCATGGGCGGTCGCACGTTTCATGACAGGTCCGCGCGGTGGGTATACCCCCTTCGCAGTCGGACTCCGGTCCCCCCGTTCACGACGAGCGTTGACACTATTGTCAATCTGCGTAGTATCCGTGATGACGCACACATCGATACCGCACGTGCAGCGCCGGGCACACCGGAGCGCGAAGCGCGGTGAATCGGGAGGTACCTCGGATGACGCTGAACCCTCGCGACCACGCCGCGGATGGCGCGGGTCCGCAGCCCACGGCGGGAATGCGGATTCTCGTCGCCAATCGCGGCGAGATCGCTGTGCGCATCATCCGCGCGATCCACGAACTCGGCGCCACCGCCGTCGCCGTGCATCCCGACGACGACTCTGCATCGCTGCACGTGCGCCGGGCGGACGAGGCGGTCCGGCTTCCCGGGGCCGGCACGGCTGCATACCTGGACATCGACGCGGTCACCGGTGCGGCCGCCGACTCCCACTGCGATGCGCTGCACCCCGGCTACGGATTCCTCAGCGAGAATGCGGAATTCGCCCGGCGCTGCGCCGCTGCGGGAGTCACTTTCCTGGGGCCCGACGCCGACGTGCTCGCCATGCTCGGCGACAAGTCCCGCGCCCGCGCGCTCGCCGTCGACCACGGCGTCCCCGTCCTGCCCGGCACGGCCGGCCCCACGTCGCTCGAGGAGGTGCAGGAGTTCGCCACGGCGCACGGGCCGGTGATGATCAAGGCGGTCTCCGGCGGCGGCGGACGCGGCATGCGCGCCGTCACCGACCCGGCCGGGCTGGCCGACGCGTACGAACGCTGCGCGTCGGAGGCCCGCGCCGCCTTCGGCGACGACGCCCTCTACGTCGAACGCCTCGCGCTCGCGCCCCGGCACATCGAGATCCAGGTGGTCGGCGACGGCACCGGCGTGCAGCACCTCGGCGAACGCGACTGCAGCGTGCAGCGGCGCAATCAGAAGATCATCGAGATCGCACCCAGCCCGGCGCTCGGTCCCGAGTTGCGCGCTCGAATCATCGCCGACGCGCTGCGGCTCGCGTCGGCCCTCGACTATCGGGGATTGGGGACGTTCGAGTTCCTCGTCGACGGCGACGAGCACTACTTCATGGAGGCCAATCCGCGGCTGCAAGTCGAGCACACCGTCACCGAACAGATCTCCGGCGTCGACCTCGTCAGCACGCAGATCCGCGTGTGCACGGGCGCGAGCCTCGCCGCCGTGGGCCTGTCCGAGCCACCACCGCTGCACGGCTACGCCGTGCAGGCCCGCGTCAACTGCGAATCGCTCGACGAGACGGGCGCCCCGCTGCCCAGCAGCGGAACCATCACCGCGTTCGCGGTGCCATCGGGGCCCAGTGTCCGCGTGGACACCTGCGGCTACACCGGATACCAGGTCAGCCCCCGCTACGACTCGCTGATCGCCAAGGTCATCGGCACGTCCGGCACCTTCGCCGGTGCCGCCCGCCGCACGGCCGACGCGCTGGCCGAGTTCACCGTCGACGGCCCCGCCACCAACCTCGACCTGAATCACGCGATCCTCACAAATGCGTCATTCCTGTCAGGCACATTCGATACGGGATTCATCGCCGAGAATGCCCCCGCACTGCTCGCCCACCGCCGCCCGCACGGCGACGGCGCCCCCGACGAAGGCGCTGACGGGGCCGCTGACGCCGCGACCGCTTCGGACGAGTGGAACGCCCCGGCGGGCGCCCTCCGCATCGACGCGCCGATGGCCGGGGTGCTCGTCCGCCTCGGCGCCGCCGCCGGCGACATCGTCGGCGAGGGGACCGTGGTCGGCGTCGTCGAGGCCATGAAGATGGAGCATCCGGTGCGCGCCCCCGCTCCGCTCCGGATCGACGCGGTCCTGGCGGACGCGGGCGGGTTGGTCGAGGCCGGCCAGTGCCTGGCCTACGGAAGCCCCGCCGCGACGGCCACCGACACCCCATCACGGCGCGACGACCGCTCCGAGGGCGAGGACAAGGACGACTGGTCGGCGGAGGTCGCCGAGATCGAACGTCGTCGCGCCGCCGCCCGTCAGATGGGCGGGCCGGACAAGGTCCGGCGGCAGCACGACTCGGGCCGGCGCACGGCGCGCGAACGCATCGACTCACTCGCCGACCCCGGCACGTTCCGCGAGATCGGAGCACTCACCGCCTTCGTCGACTACGACGAGGACGGCACCGCCGTCGCGGTCCAGCCCGCAAACTTCGTGGCCGGCACCGCCGAGATCGACGGCCGCAAGACGGCCCTCGGCATCGACGACTTCACCGTCCGCGGCGGGGCCGGCGACGCGGCCATCCACGACAAGCAGATCTTCCTCGAGAGGTACGCGCGCGAGATGCGGCTGCCCATGGTCCGCCTGCTCGACGGCGCCAGCGGCGGCGGCAGCGTGAAGATGGTCCGCGACGCCGGCTTCAACTATGTGCCGGTCAATCCCGGGTGGGACGCCGTCGTGGACCTGCTGTCGCTTGCTCCGGTGGTCTCGGTGGCCATGGGCCCGACCGTCGGACTCGGCGCGGCGCGCTTCGTCATGTCGCACCTGGCCGTCATGGTCGAGGGCACCAGTCAGCTGTTCACCGCCGGGCCGCCGGTCGTGTTCGGCGGGACGGGCGAAAAGCTCACCAAGGACGAACTCGGCGGTATCGCCGTGCATCGCCGCAACGGTTCTGTGGAACGCACTGCGTCAGACGAGGACGCGGCGATGGACACTGTCCGCCGGTTCCTCGGCTACCTGCCGCGCAACGTCTTCGAGCTGCCGCCGGTGCAGGAGCGGGTCGACCCGCCCGTCCGGCGCGCCGAGTCACTCCTCCGTGCGATCCCCCGGAGTAAGCGCACGGGATACGACATCGCCCCCATCCTGGACGCGGTGTTCGACGCCGGTTCGGTCTTCCCCTACGCCGAATACGGCGACAGCACCGTGACCGCGCTCGCGCGTCTCGACGGCCATCCTGTGGGGGTGATCGGCACCGATCCGCGCCGGGGCGCGGCGATGTCGGTCGAGGGGGCCCAGGCCATCGGGCGGCTCGTGGACCTGTGCGAGACGTTCCACCTGCCGATCGTGAGCCTCACCGACCAGGCCGGCGTCAACATCGGATCGGCGGCCGAGTCACGCGCGTCCATCCGGGCGGGCGCCCGCGCGATCAGCGCCGTCTACCAGGCTCGCGTGCCGCAGGCGGAGGTGGTTCTCCGCCGCGTGTACGGCGTGGGCGGTGCAGGGATCGTCAACCGGCACCGCGCTTCCCGCAGCTGGGCGTGGCCGTCGGGAGACTGGGGATCCTTGCCCGCGCGCGGCGGGATCGAAGCCGCCTTCAAGGCCGAGATCGCCGCCAGCGGCGACCCCGAAGGTGCTGTCCGCCGCATCGGCGACGAGCTGGAACGGTACGCCTCGCCGCTGCGCACTGCAGAACACTTCGGCATCCAGGACCTCATCGATCCCCGCGACACGCGGCCACTGCTGTGCGACTGGGTGGCCGACGCCTACCGCGTGCTGCCGGAACTGCTCGGCCCTCCGTCGATGGGGATGCGGCCCTGACCGGCAACCGCACGACCACCAAAACGCATACTCCGCCCGCTATCGAAAGCGAAGAACAATGGACGACACCGCACTGACGGAACTGCTGACGGCCGACGGCGAAACCGCAGTCGAACGGCTCGATCACTGGGCCGAAGTCGCCGGCGACAAGCCCTTCTTCTACTACGGCGAAGACGACCTGACGCTGACCTACGCCGAGTTCGGCCGCCGCACCGACGCCATCGCCGGCAACCTGAAGCGCCTCGGTGTGCACAAGGGCGACCCGGTCAGCGTGTTCACCACCAACCCGCTCGCCGCCGCTCTGGCGATGTTCGGCGTCTGGAAGGCCGGGGCCGTCTACAGCCCGGTCAACTTCGCCTACACCGGACGCCTGCTGACCTATCAGCTCGACGACACCGCGCCCGCCATGGTGATCACGGACGCGAAGCTCATCGGCGCGCTCAATGACGTCGCACCGGAGCTGGCGTCCGCTCCTCAGGTGTGCGTCTACGAGCCGGCCGAGGGCGCCCACGATCACGTGCCCCACCGCCCGCCGACCGACGGCCGATTCACCGATGTCGCCTGGTCCCGACTCACCGCGGAGGCAGCGCGCCCGCAGGTGACGATCGCCGCACACGACCCCGCGAACATCGTCTACACGTCCGGCACCACGGGACCGGCGAAGGGCGTCCTGCAGCCCCACCGCTGGATGAACCAGTACACCTTCGCATTCCGGCGGACGCTGACGCCCGACGATGTGGTGTACAACGATCTGCCGCTGTACCACGTGGGAGGGGCGGTCGAGAACGTCGTCCGCGCCGCCTGGGCGGGATGCACGGTGGCCGTGTGGGACCGGTTCAGCCCCAGCGAGTTCTGGCGGCGCATCGAGCGGTCGGGGGCCACCACCGCGATCCTCCTCGACGTGATGATCCCCTGGCTGGTCAAAGCCCCGGAGAGCCCGCGAGACCAGGACAACACGCTGAACAAGGTCTATATGCAGCCCTTTCCCGCCAACCATGCCGAGGTGGCCCGGCGATTCGGCTTCGACTTCGTGCTCGGCGGATTCGGCCAAACGGAGTCCGGCAATCCGCTGGCGGTGTACGTCGAGGAGTGCGCGCCCGGTGAAGGCACACCCGCCGACACGTACGTGGGCCTCGACCATGCGCAGATCACGGAGCGCGCCGGCGAGATCGGCGTACAGGTCCTCGGCCCTAGGGAGGCCGACCGGCGGGGACTCATGGGGCTGCCCACGCCCCTGTTCGAGGTGGCGGTGCTCGACGACTCCGACAATCGTTGTGCACCTGGCAAGGTAGGCGAGCTCGCCTTCCGACCGAAGCTGCCTTCACTGCTGTTCACCGAATACCTCGGCAAGCCCGAAGCGACGGTGCGCGCATGGCGCAACCTGTGGTTCCACACCGGCGACTCGGCCGTCGAGACCGACGACGGCGCGTTCGCCTTCGTCGACAGGCTCGGCGACCGTATCCGTGTGCGCGGCGAGAACCTCTCGTCCTTCCAGGTCGAGGAGGTCATGAACGGCCACGACGCGATCGCACTGGTGACGGCGTTTCCGATCCCCAGCGCCGAAGGTGACGAGGACGACATCGTCGTGTACGCGACCCCGGCGGAAGGCTCGTCGGTGACCGCGGAGGAGCTGCAGGAGTATGCGACGCGGAACATGCCCAAATACATGCGCCCGCGCCACATCCGAATCGTCGACGAGATCCCGAGGACGCCGACCAACAAGATCGAGAAGTACAAGCTCCGCGGGAGGATCCTCGGCGAGCTCGGCCGTGACGGATAATCGCGGATCATGGTGAGCGAACCAGGGAACGACGATGCGGCGGCACCCGACTGGGCGGCGGCGCGGCAACGGCGCGCGACCGCGGACAACGTCACGCGGGGCGCGCTCCTGGAGGCCGCGGCCCGCGTGTTCGCCCGCAAGGGCTTCGCCGCCACGTCCGTCGGCGACGTCACCAACGAAGCCCGGGTGTCGAGGTCCGCGTTCTACGCCTACTTCCGTAGCAAGCACGAGACCTTCCTCATGGTGGCGGGCCAGGTGAGGGACGATTTCCTGCACGCTCACGAGCTCCCCGGCAATCTCGATCCACGGGCGATGGGTCGGGCATCGATTGCGGCATTCCTGACCGCCCATGCGCAGTACTCGGCGCTGCTCACCGTCATCGAGCACGAGGCCGGAGCCGATTCCGAGATAGACGCGATCTGGCACGAGATGCAGAGGCGCCCGGCCCGGCGGATGGCCCGGTACGTCCGCGACCTCGCCGCGCAGGACCAGGCCGATCCCGTCGCCGAGCCCGAAATGCTCGCGGAGTCGATGTTCGCCCTGTTCCGCCGCTTCGGCGCCGAGCTCGCCGTGGACACGATAGACGCCGCCGACCCGACGAGCCGATTCGCGCGACGAGTGGACGAACTCACCGCCGTCTACCTGCGCTTGATCGGCGCCGAGTAAGAAGAGCCGTCGGCGGCACGACCGCGCACATTGCCGTGGCGAACCCGCTTGCCGGCCCCTCGTACAGCCCGCGTAGGGCGACGACGCCCGTGCCACCCCCTCCGGCGATACGCTGCCGACCATGACCTTCGATCCGCGTACACCCGTTCTCGTCGGCGGCGGCCAGGTGTCGGAGCACGACGGCGGCATCGAACCGGTGGATCTGATCGCCGAGGCCGCCCGGGCCGCTGCCGCCGAGGCCGGATCACCTCGGCTCCTCGAATCCCTCGATACGGTCTGGCTCTCGCGGATCCTCTCGTGGCCGTACCGCGACCCGGGCCTCCTCGTGGCGGACCGCATCGGAGCTGTCCCCCGCCACACCGGCTACAGCGGCACCGCGGGGAGTGTTCCGCAGGTCCTTCTCGCGCGTGCCGCCGAAGACATCGCCGCCGGCCGCCGCGACGCCGTCCTGGTCGGCGGTGCCGAATCCTGGCGCACCCTGATGAAGCTGCGCGCACAGGACCGCACACCCGAGTGGACGGTGCAGCCGGAAACCATCGAACCGGCCGAGAATCTGGTCCCGGACGTGCCGATGGGCGCCGAGGCCGAGAAACGCATCGGCTTCACCCGGCCCGCGCACATATACCCGCTGTTCGACGACGCGCTGCGCCTACGGCTCGGACGCACGCGCTCCGTGCACCGCGACGCGCTCGGACGGTTGTGGTCACGGATGAGCCGCGTGGCGGCCGAGAACCCGCATGCCTGGTCACGCGAAGCCCTGCCCGCGCAGCAGATCACGACGCCGAGCCCCGAGAACCGCATGATCGCCTCTCCGTATACCAAGCGGATGAACTCGAACAACATGGTCGACCAGGCGGCGGCTCTGCTGATGTGCTCGGCCGCGACCGCGGACGCGCTGGGTATCGCACGCGACCGATGGGTCTTCCCCCATGCAAGCGTCGACGGCCATGACACCTACGCGATCGCCGAACGGCCCGCGCTCGATCGCTGTCATGCGATACGTATCGGCGGACAACGGGCGCTGGAGCTCAGCGGCATCGGCCTCGACGACATCGCCTATGTGGACCTGTACTCCTGCTTCCCGTCGGCGGTCCAGATCGCCGCGCGCGAGCTCGGGCTGCCACTCGACGACCCCGCCCGCCCGCTGACCGTCACGGGCGGGCTGTCCTTCGCCGGCGGACCATGGTGCAACTACTCGGCGCACGCGGTCGCGAGCATTGCCGAGCGTCTCCGCGACAACCCCGGCAATTACGGACTGGTCACCGCGAACAGCGGTTACCTGACCAAACAGGCGATCGGGGTGTACAGCACCGAGCCGCCGGCGAGCGGATTCCGCCGTGCCGACGTGCAGGCCGAGATCGACCGTGTCCCGACAGTCCGGGCTCTCGACACCTACGCCGGACCCGCCACCGCGGAGGCGTCCACCGTCGTCTACGACCGGTCCGGCGAACCCGAACGCGCCTTCCTCGCCGCCCGCACTTCCGGAGGCGAGCGGGTGCTGGCCGTCTCTCAGGACGACGCCGACATCGACGCACTCGTGTCCTGCGAGGAGGCTTCGATGCCGGTCGACATCGACGCCGACGGCACGTTCCACGTGTCCGGGTAGCACAGGCGTGGCGGGCGCACCGGCCACCTCGCGCTGTGCACCGCCGGGTCGAACCGGCGACGGGGCGCCTCCCCTCACCTATGGCCGCGCGGTCACCATGGCGATGAGCCTGTCGATGTCCTCGACCTCCGGCGCCGGCAGGTTGCCGCGGGCGTGGATGAACCCCACTCCCGCGTAGACCATCACCCCGGCCCGCAGGCGCGCGTCCTGCTCGTCGAAGCCGAGCTCGCGCATCGTCGCCTCGACGACGTCGAAGATCCGCCGGTCGAGCACGCGCACGGACTCGGCAACCTGTTCGTTGGTGCGCGCCCAGTCCCGGATCGCCCGCTCGACCGTCCAGGAGCCCTCCGCGAGCAGCATCCGCGACATCACTCCGAGGCGTTCGTCGACGGGGAGCGACTCCAGGTCGTCCAGGCCGCGCACGGCGTCGTTCTGGCGCCCGCACCAGTGATCGGCGGTCGCGGCCATCAGCGATCGCAGGTCGGCGAAGTGCCAGTAGAAGCTGCCCTTCGTCACGCCGAGCCGGGCGCACAACGTGGAGATCTTCACGGCGGCCACGCCGTCCTCTACGAGGAGCGCGAGCGCCGCCGTCGTCCAATCGTCGACGCCGAGGCGGCCTGACTGCGGAGCGGCCGCGTCAGCCTCCGGGCCACCCGTCCTACTGTTCCGGCCCACGACCTCACCTCCGGCTTCCGCGCACCCGAAACGCACGATACGCACCCGAGGACGTAAAGGACTGATGGACATGCCGACACCGCGTCGTCTCCGGCCCCGGGTGCCCGGCGGCCGGCTCCGTCGTCGTGGGGCATCCGTCGTGCGGCATCACCGATATCCGCACAACCTGGCCCCACACCATACCGTACGGTATGTTTAGCTTTGAGATGCGGATCACACCGCGCGGCGATCGGATCACGCCCGATCCGCGGGTCCGATGCCGGAGAGGAGGACGCGCGCATGATGCACCCAGGCCGCCGCGACACCACCCGCAGCTCCGCGGCGCCGGCCGTCCGCCGCCGTGATCTTCTGCGCGGCACTGCGGCCCTGGGCCTCGCGGCGGGATTCGTCGGCCTCGCCGACGGCCGCACCCCGGCTTCTGCGGCGAACGCGTTCCACTACCCCGACGGCGTGCGCAGCCCGCTGCTCTTCCACAGCCCGCGTCTCGAGCCGTTCCGGGACGCGCTCCCGGTGCTCCCGACGCTGCGGGGCACGGCGCTCGACATGACCGCGTCGAACGGCCGCCACCGTTTCCACCGCGACCTGCCGCCCGCCCCCTCGTTCGGCTACAACGGCCGGTCGCATCTCGGCCCCACGATCGAGGCGGAATCCGGCACGCCGTCCACCCTCACGTTCCGCAACGCGCTGGGCCGCCACCCGTTCGCCGACGACATCGACGTGACCCTTTCGGGCGTGAAGAAGTCCTACGGCGACTTCCCGCCCACGTCGTTCCATTTGCACGGCAGCCCCACCGCGCCGGACAGCGACGGTCACCCGATGCGCCTGTCCTGGCCCGGCCAGGGCGACGTCCACCACTTCCCGAACAGCACCGAGGCCTGCCACCTCTGGTACCACGACCACGCCATGGGCATCACCCGGCTCAACGTCTACGCCGGGCTCGCGGGGATGCACCTGGTGCGCGACGCCTTCGACACCGGCCGCGCAGACAACCCGCTGGGCCTGCCCGCCGGGGAGTTCGAGAACGTCCTGGTGCTCCAGGAGAAGATCCTCACCGACGACGGCGGCATGAACGCCCGCTCGACGTGGATCGTGCCGGAGGGCAGCTGGGAGGGCGGCTCTGCCGGGGACGTCGGCGTGGTCAACGGCGTCGTCTGGCCGCGCATGCCCGTCGCCCGCGGCCTCTACCGCTTCCGCATCATCAACGCGGATTCGTTCAGCACCTGGAATCTGCACCTGTCCACCCGCGCGCGGTTCTGGGTGATCGGCAACGGCGGCGGCCTGCTCGACGCCCCCGTGCCCACCACCGCGGTCCGGCTCGCCCCCGCCGAGCGCATCGACGTGCTCATCGACTTCTCCGGTCATTCCCCCGGCGACCTCATCGAGCTGCGCAACGACGAGGAGCCCGTCTTCCAGGCGGCGATCCTCGGCGAACGCGCCATGCCGTTGTTCTGCCGCTTCGAGGTGGGCGCGGCGCGCGGATTCACCGGGCCGGTGCCGCACACGCTGCGCGGCGGACGCCGGCAACCCGCGCTGCTGCCCCCACTCGCCGCGCCGTCACGCACACGTGACGTCACGGTGAGCCAGCCTTACGCCCTGCGCATGCCGCCCGCGATGATGACGCTGAACAATCTGCGCTGGTCGGACCCGCAGATCGAGACGCCCCGCCAGGGCACCATCGAGCAGTGGAACATCATCAACATCACCCCGGACCCGCACCCGATCCACCTGCACTTGGTGATGTTCCGGATCCTGGGCCGCACTCCGCTGCGCACCCTCGAATACCAGGCGGCGCATCCGCAACCGCCGCTCGGCGTCAAGTGGGCGCCGTCCGCGGAGCGGTTCCTCGCCGGCCCCATGGCGCCGCCCGCGGCGTGGGAGCGCGGGTGGAAGGACACGGTCCTGGTGCCCGGCGGCAGCGTCACGCGCATCATCGTGCGCTTCCCCACCGCCGAGGAGCTCGGTTTCGACCCGGACGCACCGTTCTCCGCCGCACCGTCGATGCCCGGCGCGCGTCCGTATCCGCCGGGCGCACCCGACCCGGACGACGCCGCCGAAATGCGCGGCTACGTCTGGCATTGCCACCTGCTCGACCACGAGGACCACGAAATGATGCTGCGCTACCGGACCCTCGCATGAGCGCCGGCAGCCCCAGTGCAAGCCGCCGCCACTTCAAGGAGGACGCCATGACCGCACAGCCCGAGACCGACCGGCCTGCCCCCGTGGAGGCCGCGCGACCTTCCGGCGGCGACGCGCCACCGCAGGACAGGTGCCCCCGGCGCTTCCGCTACTGGCACAACGCCGCCCGGCCGGGCGTGCGCAGGACCCGCGGCCTCATCCGAAACCTCACCGGCTTCGACATCTTCCCCACGCACGCCCAAGCCGTGGATCTGTGCAACGACCTGTACGCGGGCGACCCGGTGGCCGAGCGCTTCGTCGCCGACGTCTTCGACGGACCCATCGGCCCCGCCGAGGGACGCAGGATGCTGCAGAAGGCCCTCGCCCACGGGATCGACGCCGTCGACGACGCGCCTGCATCGATGCGGGCGCTGTTCGCCGAGTTCGAGGACGTCCCCGCGTGGGTGGACCACGACCTCGTCGAGCAGGGCGCGGCGATCTGGCGACGCTGGGGCACGATGCTGTTCTCCGTCGCGGGCGCGATCACCCTCGAGATCTACACCGAGGCCGCCGTCGCCACACCTCTGTCGCTCTCCGGCGGCTACGCCGGGGACAACGCCCTGCGGCGCTTCCTGGAGACCGGGCGGTTCTGGATCGACGTGTCCACCCCCGACGCGTTGTTCACCCCCGGATCCGACGGCCGCGCCACGGCGATGCTCGTGCGGGTGATGCACGTGGCGGTGCGTCGGCGCGTGGCCGAGCACCCTGAATGGCGGGCCGACGACTGGGGCCTGCCCATCAGCCAGACGTACATGCTGCTCACGCTCATCGGCGGCAGCGTCGCACCCGCACTGGCCCTGTGGCCCCTGGGTTACCTCACCAGCGGAACAGAGATACGTGCGTTGCTGCATTTCCAGAAGTACATGGGCCACCTGCTGGGCGTGCAGCCGCGGTGGTTCCCCGAGACCATCGGCGATTGCCTCCGCGTGCTGGCGATGACGATCGCCTCCCGCTCCTACGACGCCGGAGCACACGGGGCCGAACTGGTCGAATCGTTCCCCCGGGCGTTCGGCCCACGCGACGAGCACCGCGGGCTGCAACGCCTCCGCGCCGCCTACAACGAGCGCATCTACGCCGCCTATTCCGCGCTGTTCATGGCGCCGCGCACTCGGGCGCGCTACGACATGCCGCGCGCCTTCCCCTGGGTCCTCATCCCCGTCGCACGCGCCCCTCTGGTGGCCGCCTCCGAGGTCGCGCGGCGCCTCGTCCCCGGCTACGCCCGCCTGCTCGAGGCCGTCATGGTCCGCCACCGGGCGAACTGGTTGGACGCGCAGATGGCCGGGCGCGAAGCCCAGTTCGACGCACAGAGCGCGCTGCGCCGCTGATGCATACGCGCTACTCCCCCGTCCCCGCAGAAGGAATGCCATGACAGCACTGACCGCACTGGGCGCACGGCTCGGCGCCGGCCCGCGCACCGTCACCGAGGCCTGGCACGGGCCCGGCCGCCGCGACGGCGCCATCGCCCCGATCCCCGCGTCCGCCAACGGCGCCCACCCGTCGGACGCGCGCACCGCCTTCGAGCACTGGTACTTCGACGCGCTGCTCGACGACGGGCACATCGTCGTCGCCATGCTCCAGGCCCGCGAACTCGTCACCCGCAGGCCCGGGGTGGAACTGCACGTCTACTCGCCCGACGGGCGCCGCCGCGAGGTCGTCACCCGCTACACCGACGCCGACATCGACGCGGATGCCGACCGGTGCCGGGTGCGCATCGGGGCCAACACCGCCGAGGTCGAGTACCGCGACGGCGCGCCGCCGGTGCACCACCTGCGCGTGGCGGAAGGCGATCTCGCCTTCGACCTGCGCTTCGACGGCGAACTGCCCGGATGGATGCCCGGCGACGGGCGCACCACCTACAGCCGCGACGGCCGCGATACCGGCGAGTTCTTCGCGTGGGTCGTCGGCGCGCCCCGTGCACGTGTCACCGGCACCGTGCGCATCGGCGATACGACCCTCACCGCCCACGGAACCGGATACCACGACCACAACTGGGGTGTCGGCGACATGAAACGCGTCATCGACCGGTGGTACTGGGGGCGCCTCTACACCGAGGACTACACGCTGGTCTATGCGAACGTGCTCACGCAGAAGGCGTACGGCGCCCACTGGGCGACGCCGCTCATGCTGGGGCGCGACGGGGAGGTGATCCTCAGCTCCGGCGAGGTGACGCTGCGTCCCGGCCCGGAGCGCTTCGACGCGACCGCGAACCGGACCTACCCGGAGACCTTGCGCATGACGGTGCCCGGCAGCGTGGACCTGCTGCTGGAAGTGCAGGAGATCGTGCACGCGCACGACTTCCTCGCCGACGTGCCGGTGGTGCGCACCGGGCCCGTCAAGGCCTTGGCCAACAGGGTCCTCGGACGGCCCGGCTACTTCCGCTTCCGCAGCCGCTACACGCTCACCGTCACCGACGGCGACCGGGAGCACGTGCGCACCGGCACAACGCTGCACGAGATGGTGGCGCTGAAGTGACGGCATCTGCAGTGACGGGATAGGGCGCCGCCGGGCCCGCGCGCAGTAACGTGAACCATCCCGGCCCGGTCCGGCCTCGGGGATGGCGCGTGGCGCAGAATAGGAGCCCGGATGACAACGGCGGTAGTGGTCGGCAGCGGCCCCAACGGGCTGTCCGCGGCCGTCCGCCTTGCGCACGCAGGCCTCGACGTGACGGTGCTGGAAGCCGCCGATCGCCCGGGCGGCGGGACGCGCACCTCCGAACTGACGCTGCCCGGTGTGCTGCACGACGAGTGCTCGGGATTCCACCCGACGGGCGCGGCCTCGCCCTACTTCACCGCACTCGGCCTGGAACGGCACGGGCTGCGGTGGCTGTGGCCGGAGATCGACCTGGCCCACCCGCTCGACGACGGCCGGGCCGCCCTGGCGACACGCGGGCTGCGGCACGCCAATTCACTCGGGACCGACGCGCAGCGGTGGCGGCGCATGTTCACCCCGCTCGCCGCACGATTCGACGACCTCGCCGCCGACGTCCTCCGCCCGATGGCGCACGTGCCGCGGCATCCGGTGACGTTGGGCCGGTTCGGGATCCAGGCGCTCGCCCCCGCCATGTGGCACACGCGGCGGTTCTCCGACGAGCCCGCAGGCGCACTGTTCGCGGGCGTCGCGGCGCACGCCTTCGGACGGCTGGACACTCCGCTGAGCAGTGCCGTCGGCCTGCTGCTCACCGCCGCCGCGCACGCCGTCGGCTGGCCGGTCGCGGAAGGCGGCTCCTCCGCGATCAGCCGGGCTCTCGCAACGGAGCTCGCGGCACACGGCGGGCGGGTGCGCACAGGAATCCGCGTGGAATCGCTCGACGGGCTGCGGGATCTCACCGGCGCCGCCCCGGACGTCGTCCTGCTCGACACGGCTCCGGCCGGGGCGCTCACCATCGCGGGCGACGCGCTGCCGGTCCGCGTGGGCCGCGCACTGCGGCGGTACTCGTACGGGCCCGCCGCGCACAAGGTGGACTTCGCGATCGAGGGCGACATCCCCTGGTCCAACCCCGACTGCGCCCGCGCCGGCACCGTCCACCTCGGCGGCAGTGCTCGGGAGATCGCGGACGTGGAGGCCGCCACTGCGCGTGGGCGGATGCCGCGGCGCCCATTCGTCCTGCTGGGGCAGCAATACGTGGCCGACCCCTCGCGATCGGGCAGCACGGAGTCGGGAGCCGCGATCAACCCTGTCTATGCCTACGCGCACGTGCCGCACGGCTATGACGGCGGCGCAGGCGACGCCACCGAGGCGGTCATCGCCCAGATCGAGCGTTTCGCGCCCGGGTTCCGCGGGCGGATCCTGGCCACTTCGGTACGCGGCCCCGCAGACCTGGAGGCGCACAACAGCAACTACGTCGGCGGGGACATTGCGGCCGGGGCGCAAACGGCTGTGCAGACGGTGTTCCGCCCGCGGCCTGCCCTCCACCCCTACGCGCTCGGGATCCCGGGGGTGTACCTGTGCTCGTCGGCCACTCCGCCCGGCGCCGGCGTGCACGGGATGAGCGGCTACCACGCGGCCGAGGCGGCGCTCGCCTGGCTGCGTCGCCGGTGATCCGGACTCACCGCAGCGCAGAAAGAGCGGGACGGGGGACGCGACCGGCGTGTAACGTGACGCCCGGCACGCGCGGAACGGGGGGACGATGACGCACGCCGACGGGGAACTCGTGGTCACACAAGAGGCCATCGACACCATTGCGGGGGCATACGAACAGGCGGCTGTGGAGCTGCGGGAGCTAGCATTCCGCTTCAAGCAAAACTACGGCCGAACTCCCTGGGGCACACTGCCGTCGATACTGCAGCTTCAGAAGCTGTACGAGGAGCTTGCGATCGGCGAGACCGACTCGGCGGTGATCAGGTTCCAGGAGTTCGCCGATGAAGCCGACGCACTCGCGGCGTGGGTCCGCGAGAGCGGCGCCGCCATCCTCGACGCGGACCATCACACTGCCGCCGCCATCGCGCAGTCCGGGCCGGAGCGATGAAGCGGATTGGAGCCGCAGCGGCCATGGTCCTGCTAAGCGGACTCGTGGCCGGGTGCTCCGCAGCCGAATCGGCGGATGCGCAGGCGCTGACTGCGAATGAGGACGCTTACCCAGAGCCCGGCTTCTTCGACCCATGCGACGATGAGATGACCGCCTGGTTCGCCGAACGCGGATACCGGCACCCCGAGTACATTGAGCCCATCCTCGACGAGATCGGCAGCAACTGCAGCTACCGATCGAAGGCGGATACATTCGCACTCATGTCCCGCGGGTCGACTCCGGGAGACGGGATCGACCGGAGACTCCACCACCTTCTGGGCAAATCTGGACCCGTCTTCCAGACCACGCTCGCCGGCTACCCCATCGACATCGAGATCATCGCGTCTGGCCGGCAACGCCAGGACTGCCACGTAGTCGCCACCGTCGGATACGGCTATCTCGAAGTCACTGGCGGCCCCCGCAGCCCATTGCCGGACTCCTTCCCCCGCGACTGCGACGCCGCGCAGACTTTCACCACGATGCTGCTGCGCCACATGGACCAAGTCTGGTCCGGGTGACCGCCACGCCATCACACCCCGAACCGCGGCCGCCTCTTCTGCATCGCCGCCGCGACACCCTCGGCGGCGTCGGCGCTGTCTAGCAGCTCGATCTGCCCTTCGCGCTCGCGGTCCAGCGCCGCGTCCAGCCGGTCCAGTGCGGTCGCCGCTAGGGCTTTCTTGGTCAGTCCCAGCGCCCTGCGCGGGCCGGCCGCCAGCCGCTCGGCTGCGTGCTCGACATACGCGCTGAGTTCCGCGTCGGGCACCGTCCGCGTCACCAGCCCGCAAGCGAAGGCCTCCGCCGCCGGCAGCCGTTCGCCCAGCATCGCCATCTCGGCCGCCCGCGCCCGGCCGATCGCACCGGTCACCAGGGCGCTGGCCCCGCCGTCGGGCATCAGTCCGATGGTGATGAACGGCAGCAGGAAGTACGCGCTCTCCGCGGCGTAGATCAGGTCCGCCGCGCAGGCCAGGCCCACAGCGAAGCCAGCCGCGGGGCCGTTCACCGCGGCGATCACCGGCACTGGCGCGGACACCACGGCGCGGATCAACGCATTCGCCGCGTCCATCATCGCCTTCGGGTCACCGTCGAGAGTGGACAGGTCGGCGCCGGTGCAGAAGGCACGGCCCTCCCCCGTGAGGACGACGACGCGCACCGTGGGGTCGCCGGTGCGCCGCAGCGCCGCGCTCAGCTCCGCAATCACGTCCGAGTCCAGGGCGTTGAGGCGTTCCGGACGGCACAGGGTGATCCGCAGGATCCCGTCCGCGCCCAGCTCGGATCGCACACCGCCCGGGCCGACGGGGAACTCCCGCCCCGGACGATCCCCCGTCATCGGTGCACCACCTGGCCCGAGCCCCACTGCGTGCGCAGCTCGCGTTTGAGGATCTTGCCGGTGGCCGTACGAGGCAGCGCGTCGATGAACACGACCTTGCGCGGACATTTGAAGTGCGCGAGCCGTTCTCGCACCCAGGCGATCAGTTCCGACTCCGCCACGGCGGCCCCCGGCTTGAGCACTGCCACGGCGGTGACCGACTCGCCCCACTTGTCGTCGGGAGTGCCGATCACGGCGACCTCCGCGATCGCGTCATGCCGGTAGAGCACCTGCTCCACCTCGGCGGGGTAGACGTTCTCGCCGCCGGTGATGACCATGTCCTTCTTGCGGTCGACGATGTGGAAGTAGCCGTCCTCGTCCTCCCGTGCCAGATCACCGGAGAAGAACCACCCGTCCCGCAGCGCCGTGGCGGTGGCCTCCGGCTTCTGCCAGTAGCCGACGAAGATGCTCGGCCCACGCAACAGCAGTTCGCCCACCTCTCCCGCCGGCACGTCGCGCCCGTCCTCGTCGGCCACGCGCATCTGCACGTGCGTCACCGGCTTGCCGATGGAGCCGGCGTGGGCGATCACGTCGTCGGCTGACAGCACCGAGGCGACCGGCGCCGTCTCCGTCAGCCCGAAGCCCTCGGTGAACACCATCCCCTGCGCACGCAGCTTCTCGATGAGCGTCACCGGGCAAGGTGCACCGCCGGAGATGGTGTAGCGCAACGACTCCAGACCTCGCCCGCTGATTCCCGCGCCGGCGATCGCCGCCCACATCGCGGGCACGCAGAACGCGACCGTCGGCCTGAACTGCTCCACCGCGTCGAGCCAGCCTGCGGGGGAGAACGATTCGACGATCACCGCACTCCCGCCCAGGTACATCAGCGGCAGCGTGAAGATGCCGAACGCGCCGATGTGGAACATGGGCGCCGCCGTGAGCGAGACGTCTTGCGGGGTCAGCCCCAGGTCGACGCCCACGCTGTTGATCGCATTCCACAGGTGGTTGCCGTGGGTGAGCATGGTGCCCTTGGGAAAGCCGGTGGTCCCGGAGGTGTACATCAGCGACGCGACGCCATCGTGCGCCACGTCGACTTCGACGCGGGCCGGGTCGCCCGAGGCGACGAGCTCCTCGTAGGCAGAGGCGGTACCTGTGGATCGCGTGGCCGCCGAGGGGATCTCGATCAGCTCACGCACGTACGAGCCGTGCGCCGCCTCGCGGACGGTGCCGATCACCTGCTCGGATGCGAAGGCGACGCACGCGGCCGAGTCGTCGAGGATGTACCGGATCTCGGGGGCCGACAGGCGGAAGTTGACCGGCACGGCGATCGCCCCGAGCTTCGCCGCCGCGAACGCCACCTCCAGCAGGTGCGGGCTGTTGAACAGGACGAACGCGACCCGATCGCCCGGGCGCACACCCTTCGAGCGCAGCGCGTCGGCGAGCGCGTTCGTGCGCCGGTCCAGTTCCCCGTAGGGGTACCGGGCCCCCGTGTCGCCGTCGATCAGCGCGACACGGTTCGGGGTGCGCCGCGCGTGGATCGTGAGCCAATTGCCGATTCCGTGGTCCATCAACATCCCATCACCGAAGGTGCGCCCGACCCGCCGGCACACAGCGACCGGCGGCGTGATGCGGCCCACAGTATGCACGGCCCGGAACGAAAGCAAGCGTGAGTGCTTGTTTCGGGGTTGACGCCCCCGGGGCGACACAGGGGGCGCGGGCGACATCGGCGGCGCGGCGGCACACCCAGGACCGGGTATCGCCCCTCACCATTGCGCATCGGCGTGATCTGCCTTACAGTCTCATATGCAAGCAATTACTTGCATTGCTATTGCGGCAGCACACGCGGCGCACGGCGCCCCGATGAAGGGATCGAATCCATGTCGCAACTCAAAAAGACCATCGGCCCGATGGCCCTGGTGGCGGTCGGCGCCGCCGGGATCATCGGCTCGAGCTTCCTCTACCTGACCAGCGACTTCTTCGCCGAGTTCGGACTGGGCGGCACCGTGTTCGGCATGATCCTGGCGACAGTGTTCGCCGGGTGCGTGGCGCTCGCCATCAGCGAGCTCACTTCGTCATTCCCCCGGGCGGGCGGCGAGCTGGTCTTCAGCTACGTCGCGTTCAACCGCGGCACCGGGTTCATCGTCGGCTGGCTGCTCATCGGCATCTTCACCGGCATCGTCGCCTTCTACGTGACGGCCGCCGGATTCCTGGTGAGCACCGTGGCGCCGGGCATGAACTCGATACCGCTCTACAGCATCGGCGGCAAGACCGTGTTCCTGCCGGTGCTGGCGCTGGGCATCGTGCTCATGCTGTTCATGCTGGCGATCAACTGGTTCGGCGCCAGCCTGAGCTTCCGCCTGCAGCTGGTGCTGTTCCTCGCCATGGTCGTCATCGGCATCGTCGTCGTGGCCGTGGGCTTCGGAGCCGGATCCATCGACAACTTCTGGCCCATGTTCGACGCGTCCCTCGCCGACGGTTCTTCCCCGCTGTCGCAATCGGTGAGCTTCATCCTGCCGGCGCTCGGGTTCCTCACCGGGTTCAGCATCGTCGCCGTCATGGCCGAGGAGGCGGCGGTCCCGGCGGGGCGCATCGGCAAGATCGTGGTCGTCGCCGTGATGATCGCCGGCGCCTTCTACACCGTCATCTTCGCCGCGACCGGCTTCGTCCTGCCCTGGCAGGAGACGGCGGGGCTCGACAGCGGCACCATCGACGCATTCAAGGTGGCAGGGTTCCCCGTGATCTCCTGGGCGGCGTTCAGCATCGGCGTCATCGGCATCCTCACCACATTCATCGCCGTCTTCTCGTCCGTGTCGCGCCTGATCTTCTCGCTCGCCCGCGTGGGACTGCTGCCGCGGATCCTCTCGCGCGTCGACGAGAAGACGGGCGCCCCGCGGCCCGCACTGATCTTCACCGCGCTGGTGGGCCTGGGGCTCGGGTGGATCGGGCCTGGCGGACTCGTCTGGTTCCTCGACATCGGCGGCGTCAACGTGTCGCTGGTGTGGATCTTCACCGTCGGCGCCTTCTATCGCATGCGGTACAAGTACCCCCACCTGGAGCGTCCGTACCGGGTGCGGTTCGTGTGGGTCCCGGCCATCGGGGCGATCGTCGGCGCGGCGCTCATCGTCGTCAGCCTGATCCCCGGCACCGGAATGGAGCTGCGCTGGCCCGCCGAATACATCATGCTCGTCGCCTGGTGGGCGCTCGGCGCCGTGCTCTGGTTCGCCGCGCCGCGACGGCAGACCCCGGAGGAGAGCCTGCGCGGGCTGCTCGGCGACCACCACGACCTGCTGGCCGCCGCCGGGCGCGACCGTGCCCCGGTGCCGGCCGTTTCCGACGATTCCGGCCCCGACGCGGGGAACCGGCGCGATCAGCTGGTGGGCGAATCGTGAAGATACGGTTCCAGATACCGCACGACGAGCAGCTTGAGCTCGTCGAGCATGCCGGAATCCGGCGGCTCGGCGGCGAAGGCGGCGTCGACGATCTCGGTGATGGTGCGCACCACCACCGAACCGATCAGCCGGGCGCGTTCCTCGGTGAGCGCGGGATTGTGGGCACGCAGACCGCCGATGATCTTCTCGGTGGCGGACGCCGTCGACTCCTGGTCGATATGCCGCAGCTCCGTATCGCCCATGACGGCCTTGCGGATCGCCACTGCGGCACGCGTCTCCACGCGGAAGCGGGCGAGGCGGTCGATCACCTCCGCGAACCACTCGCGCCAGTCGGCGCCGGCCAGGTTCGGTGCCACCGCGGAGACGTAGGCGGCGCGCTCGTCCTCGAACCGCTGCGCCAGCTGCGCGACGATCGCCGTCTTGTCCGGGAAGTACGCGTAGAGGGTGGACACGTTCACCCCTGCCGCCTTCGCCACCGCATTGGTGTTGACGGCGTCCATGCCTCCCGCAACGAGGAGATCCGCGGTCGCATCCAGGATCGACGCCACGGTGCGCTTGGCGCGCTTCTGCGTGGGCACCCGCACCGGGGGCCGCTGCGCGGTGCCGGCCTCGCTGGTCATGCCGCTCCCTCCGCGCGTCCGTCCGTTCCGGGCCCAGCGTATCCACACGGATCGCCCGCGCGCACGGAAGGCGCGCGGCCATGACGGGCGCGCTCGCCGGACTCGTCGTCGTGGACCTGTCCCAATACATCGCGGGCCCGTACGCGACGATGCTCATGGCGGACGCCGGCGCCACCGTCATCAAGGTGGAGCCGCCCCGCGGCGACGCCACCCGCATGCTGGAGCCGCAGGTGCCGCGGGCGGACGGCGACGGCACCGTGAGCGCGTTCTACCTGCGGATGAACCGCGGCAAGCGCAGCGTCGCCCTCGACCTCAAGACGGACGACGGCCGGGACGCGCTCGCCGGACTGCTCGCCCGCGCCGACGTGCTGGTGGAGAACTACCGGGCCGGGGTGCTCGACGGGCTCGGCTTCGGCGCGGAGGAGCTCCGGGCGCTCAACCCGCGGTTGGTGTACTGCTCGGTGAGCGGCTTCGGCCACACGCCGTCGCCGCAGCGGGACCGCCCGTCCTACAACACCGTCGCCGAGTACGAGACGGGCGTGTGGCATCCCGGCGGCCCCGGCGGCCTGCCCGGACCGGTGGGCCCGCCCGTCGGCGACATGGTGCCCGCCCTGCACGCCCTCGCAGGCCTGCTCATGGCGCTGTACCGCAGGTCGGTCACCGGCGAGGGCGCGCACGTGGACATCGCCATGCACGATTCGATGCTCTCCCTCAACGAGCTGCGCAGCAGCACCGCGGTGTTCACCGGCTCCGACCGGCACCCCGACGGCCGCGAATACTTCTGCCCCTACGGGGTGTTTGCGGTGCGTGACGGGCACATCAGCCTGGACGTGACCACCGACCGGCAATGGCGCGGCTTCTGCGCGGCGATCGGGCACCCCGGGCTCGCCGATCGAGACGGCATGGACACCGGCCCGCGCCGCGCCGCCCAGTATGACGAGCACATCCGCGGGCCGCTGGAACACTGGCTCGCGGAGCGCACCCGCGACGAGGCGGCCGCGCGGTTCATCGCGCACGGGGTCCCCGTCGCCGTGCTGCGCACGTCCCGCGAGGCGCTGTTGTCCGCGCAGGCGGCCGCGCGCGGCATGCGCCTCAGCGTCGGCGAGGGCCCGGCCGTCGGGGGCTGCGAGGCCCCCGGGGACGGCGTCACCGTCACCGTCCCCGGATCACCGGTGCGCATCGGCGCGCTGCGGGCGCCCGCGGCCGATGCCCCGACCGCCCCGACTGGCTGCGGCACGGCCCCGCCGCTCGGCGCGGACGCCCGCACGGTCCTTACCCGCTACGCCGGCCTCGACCCCGACGCCGTCGACCGACTCTGCGCCGCCGGCGCAGCCGAAGGAGCACAGCAATGCCGTTGACCAGCGAGATGGCGGGCCTGCGCGGGCCCGCTGCCACCGACACCGTGGAGGACCGGTGGGTGATGAACTACGCCGCCTCGACAGGCGACACCAACCCGGTGTACTTCGACAACCGCGGCGCCGCAGCGCTTCCCGCGCATCCCGCCTACCTGTCGCACCTCGAGTGGGATGCCATCGCCCTGCTGCACGAGAAGCACCTGGGCGCACTCACCCCCGAGGAGCGGGTGCGCGGCGTGCACTCGTTCAACGCCACCCGCCTGCACCGGGCGGTGCGCGCCGGCGACACGCTCTCGTCGTCGGCGCAGGTGGTGGGCGTGGAGAAGCGGCGGGCCGGCGGGCGCATGACGCTGCGCATCGACACAGTCGACGCCGCCGGCGCCCCGGTCGCCACCTCGCACACCACCACCGTGTTCCTCGGCGTCGACGCGCAGGGCGAGACCGCTTCCGCGCCGACGGCGCTCGACACCGGCGGTTCCGCCGCTGCGCCGGCCGCGCCCGTGCGCACCGAAGACATCACCATCGGGCCGCTCGCGCCCTACGTGTTCTCGGAGTGCGCGCGCGACTACGGCGTCATCCACACCGACATCCGCGTGGCCACCGAGGCCGGGTTCCCGGGCCTGATCCTGCACGGCACCGGCACCATCGCGTACGCGCTGTCCGCGCTGACCAACGGCGAGGCGGGCGGCGACCCCACGCGCGTGCACGGGTTCCAGGCCCGGCTCACCGGAATGGTGCTGTGCCCATCGGTGATGACGCTGCGCGTGTTCGGCACGCAGGACGACGCCCCGCACGCCGATGCGGATTCTCCCGCCGCTTGCGATTCTCCCCGCACCATCCGCTTCGACGTGCTCGCCGACACCGGCGAGCGGGCGATATCCGACGGGGTCCTGCTGCTGGGGGCAGGGCGATGAACGCGGCCGGCGCCGGGCCGGTCCCCGGAACCGAGTACTTCGTCAGCGACTGGTTCACGCTCGACCGCGAGCACCTGGAGCAGTTCGCCTGGTCCACCTACCTCGATCCCGCGCACGTGGACCTGACCGTGAGCCGCAACAACCCGCTGGGCGCCGACCTGGTGGACGGGTTCTGGCAGCTCAGCGCGCTGCTGTACTTCCACTTCAAGTACGGCGTCCGCGGCGACGACGGCGAGTACGGCTTCAACTACGGGCTCGACCGCGTGCGCTTCCCCGCCCCGCTGACGCTGGGCCGGCGCATCCGCGTGCGCGCCGTCGTCGTCGACACCGCAAAGCGCCCCGACGGACTGCTCGTCACCACCCGCAACACCATGGAGATCGAAGGACAGGAGCGGCCGTGCATGGTCGCCGACCTGCTCCTGCTGCGCGTCTCCCCCGACACCGACGGAGAGGCCTCATGAGCGTTCAGCGCTGCGGCACGGTTCCGCATTTCGACACCATCCCCGAGTATCTGCGCCACTGGGCCGCCGCCACGCCCGACGCGCCGGCCGTGGTGCACGACGGCACCGTCGCCACCTACGCCGAGCTCGCCCGCAGCGTCGACGACGTGGCCCGCGCGCTCCTCGCGGCGGGTGTGCGCACCGGCGACAGGGTGGCCGTACTCTCGCACCCCACGCCGCACTACTGGCTCACTTTCCTCGGATCGCTGTCCATCGGCGCGGTGTGGCTGGGGCTCAACCCCAAGTACCGGCTGCCCGAGCTGCAGTACAACGTGGGCGACAGCCGCCCGACGCTGCTGTTCGGCATCGACGCGTCCGGGAGTACCGACCACCTGCCGGTGCTCCTCGCTCTCGCGGACGAGGCCGGGGTCGGCCGCCCGGTGATCCTCGGCGACGCGGCCCACGACGGCACCACCGCGTGGGCCGACTTCCTCGCGGCCGGCGCGGACGTCACGGACGGGGAACTCGCCGCCGCGCGGGGCGCCGTCACCGCGGACTCCCCCGGGCTCATCGTCTACACCTCCGGCAGCACCGGCCGGCCCAAGGGCGCGGTGCTGGGGCAGGGAGGGTTGGCCCGCAGCTTCGAGATCCAGGCGCTGCGCGCGCCCGTCGCCCCGATGCGGGTGGTGGCGAACCTGCCGATCAACCACATCGGCGGCGTCGGCGACCTGTGCTGCACGCCGCTCGTGCAGGGCGGCACCATCGTCTTCCAGGAGCAGTTCGATGCGGGCGCCATGCTCGCGGCGGTGGAGGACCACGGCGTCAACGCGTTCCTGCAGGTGCCCACCACACTCAAGCTCCTCACCGAGCACCCCGCCTTCGCCACCACGGATCTCTCGGGCCTCAAGTACGTCAGCTGGGGCGGCGGGCCGCTGTCCCTCGCGGTCGTGCGCCGCTTCCGGGAGCTCGGCGTGCACCTGGGCACCACCTACGGGATGACGGAGATCACCGGGTCCGTCTCCTACACCGCACCGGACGCCGGCGACGAGGAGCTCGCCGGCACGGTGGGCAAGCCCGTCGACGAGATCGACTTCCTGCTCGCCGACGCGCAGGGCCGCCCCGTGCCCGCGGGCGAGACCGGCGAGGTCCTGGTCCGCCATCCCGGGCTGCTGCTCGAGTACTTCGGCAATCCCGCGGCCACCGCCGAGGCCTTCACCGCGGACGGCTACTTCCGCACCGGCGACGTCGGATACCTGCGGCCCGACGGCAACCTGTGCCTGGTGGCCCGCACCAAGGAGATCTTCAAATCCGGCGGGTACAACACCTACCCGCGCGAGATCGAGCTGGTCCTCGAGGAACATCCCGCCGTGCGCCTGGCCGCCGTGGTGCCCGCGGCGCACCCGACGTTCCAGGAGGTGGGCGTCGCCTACCTCGAGACGGTGGACGCCGACGGGCACGGGACGCCCGTGGACCCAGACGAGCTCACCGACTGGTGCCGAGCGCGGCTGGCCAACTACAAGGTGCCCAAGCGGATCATCGCCGTGGACGCGCTGCCGCTGCTGCCGGTGGGCAAGGTCGACAAGATGGCGCTGCGCCGGCGGGCCGCCGAGGAGGTGGCGCCGCAGTTCGCATGAGTCCCCGGCTATCCCCGCCCCGCCGGCCCGTCCTGGATCCGCGCAAACGGCCGCGCCTCCTCCACCGCGTAGGCGATCTCGAGAAGCCGCGTCTCCGATCCCAGCGGGCCGGCGATCTGGATGCCGATCGGCGTGCCCTGCGAGCTGATCGCAAACGGCAGCGAGACGGCCGGATCCCCGGTGGCGTTCTGCAGGGGCGTGAACCCCACCCAGGCCAGCAGCCGCTCCATCGCGGTCTCGAACGGCAGTGTGGGGTCGATGTGCCCGATCCGCGGAGTCAGATGGCTCACCGTCGGCGTGAGCACCAGGTCGTAGTCGGCGTAGAGCTCCCGCGAGCGGCGGGCGGAGGCGCGTAGCCGGGCGATCGCCGCGGGCAGCCGGTGGGCGTGGCGCAACGTGTATCCGGCGAACCCGCGGGTGAGCGACTCGGTGCGGCGCCAGTCGAACGACCGGTCGAAGGTGCTCTTACCGGTGGCGTTCATGTAGAGGAACAGCAGCCCGTAGTAGGTCTTGAAGTCCTCTTCGAAGCTCGCCGGCACCGGCGCCGCGATCTCCTCGACGCGGTGCCCCATCGACTCGAGCAGCCGCGCCGCCTCCCGCACCGAGGCGGCCGTCTCGACGTCGGTGGGCGTGAACGGCGACTCGACCACCATCGCGACACGCAGCCGCATCTCGCCGGCGCGACTCACGTCGCCCACCGGCGGCAGGCTGTGCACGGGATGCAGGCGCTCGACCTCCCGCAGGTAGGCGGCGGAGTCGCGCACCGTGCGGGTGAGCACCCCGTCGGCCACCACCCTGACGGGCATGCGGCCGAACAGCGCGTCCTGCGGCACGCGCCCGCGGCTCGGCTTGAGCCCGACCAGCCCGCACGCGGCGGCGGGGATGCGGATCGACCCGCCGCCGTCGTTGCCGTGCGCGAAAGGCACCACGCCCGCCGCCACCAGCGCCGCCGACCCGGCCGACGACGCACCCGAGGAATAGTCGGTGCACCAGGGATTGCGCACGATCCTGCCCGGCGATTCGGCGCTGGCGGAGATCCCGAACTCGGACAGCTGTGTCTTGCCCAGACACACCGGCCCGAGCCGGCGGAACGACGCGGCGAACTCCCCGTCCGCCGACGCCGGCTGTGCGCGGAACGCCGACGAACCCTCCTGCGTGGGCAGGCCCACCACGTCCACGTTGTCCTTGATGAACGTCGGCACGCCCGAAAAGAACCCGCCCGCAGGCGATGACGCGGCCCGCCGGGCACGGTCGAAGTCGGCGCAGGCGATCGCACCCAGCGCCGGGTCGACGGACTCCGCCCGGCGGATCGCCGCCTCCACCGCCTCGGCCGCCGACGCCCGCCCGCCGCGGATCGCCTCGGCCACGCCGGTGGCATCGAGCTCCCCCAGCGCATCGTCGGCGAATGCATGGACGCGGTGGACGGGTGTCTGGGTATCGGTCATGACGTCACGTTAGCGGAGACCAGGCGGCAGTGGACGCCCTACGCGCGGCGGCCGCCTGGCGAGGTCTGCGCCCCGGTCGACGGCCGGCGCCGGGGTTGACCTTCGAGCCGGTCGAAGCCTGACAATGCTCGGGTGGATGAACGGGAGTTGATGCCGATCGGCGCGTTCGCGGAACTCGCAGGGCTGACCGCGAGCGCGTTGCGCTTCTACGACGATGCCGGCGTACTCGGTCCCGAGCGGGTCGACCCGCTGACGGGATACCGGTTCTACCACCGGTCGCAGCTGGCGCGGGCCACGCATCTGCGCCTGTTGCGCGAGATCCGGATGCCGCTGCGCACGATCGGGCGGCTGTTCGCCGGCAGTACCGCGGAGGCCGCGCGGCTCATCGACGAGCAGGCGGCCGCGGTCGCCGCGGAGGCCGCCGGGATCCAGCGGGCCGCGGCGACGCTCAAGGCCTCGCTCGGCCAGGCCTCCCGCATCACCCTGTGCGCACTTCCCGGCCCCGTTTTCGCGGCCGCCGTCGATCAGGTCCTGGCCACCACCATCGACGACCCCGCACACCCGGTGCTGGCCGGGGTACGCCTGGAAGCACGCCACGATGCCGTCTCGCTGACCGCGACCGACCGCTTCCGCCTCACCACGCGGACTCTCGTGCCCGGCGGGCCGTCGACCGCGTCGTGGGCGGGGACCCTGGCCGGAGACGACCTCCGGGCCGCCGCATCGCGGCTCCGGCGCAGCCCCATCGTGACGATGGAGGCCGGCGAGCGGACCCTGAGCCTGCGCACGTCCGACCACGCCACGGCCGACTGCCGCCTGCTCACCGGGGAGTTTCCCGACCACAGACTCATGGTGGCGGCCCTGCCCCCGGTGACGCATCGCGTCACAACCGAGACGCGGCAGATACATGCCGCGCTGGCACAGGCACCGGAGCGGATCGGGCTCCGCTTGGTGGACGGCACCCCGAGCCTGCTGCTGCCCGGTGCCGTCCTGCCGCTCGACGCCACCGCGACGGGCCCCGATCTCACGGTGTGGTTCGAGCTGACCACGCTGTACCCCGCGGTGAGCTGCGCACTCGGCGCCGACCTGATGCTCGACCTCCGCGGAGCCGACCAGCCGACCACCATCCGCTCGGCGGACGACGGCGATCTCACCGCTGTCGTCATGCCCTGCCGACCGAGCCCCACCTGACCGACGACTACAAGGACCAGACGCCTCTCATGACCAACGCCGCCACAACCGACCCCACGATGCACGCGATCAGCAATGCCGTACTCCTCGGTCGCGAAGGCGACACCGAGTCGGCCCGACGCGGCCTGATCGCCGTCTGGGACCGCATCGGGCCCGCGGGCGACCCGTTCCACCGCTGCACACTCGCGCATTACCTGGCCGACCTGTACGGCGACGCCGCGGAATCGCTCATCTGGAACGTTCGTGCCCTCGATGCCGCCGACGCCCTCACCAACGACCGCGCCCGGCAACACCATCCCGGCCTGGAGGTCGCGGGGTTCTATCCAAGCCTGCACCTCAACATCGCCGACGACCTCCGCCGCCTGGGCACGTTCGCCGCCGCCAGCGAGCACATCGACAGAGCCAAGCGGCACACGCACGCACTGCCCGACGATGCCTACGGCACCCTCATCCGCACGGCCATCGCCGAGGTGCACCAGGCCATCGACAGCCGCGACACCGCCCGCCGCGCGTCGGCGCCCGGCGCCTAGCCCGCCTCGACGAACGGCCCGTATGCGCCGAAGGCATGCGCTCCGAACCGCTCGGCCATGAGCGCGTGCGCCTCGGGACCGGGGTGCAGGTTATCGGCCAGTGGGTGCCGCACTTCGTCCTCCGCGCCGAACAGCTCCAGCCCGTCGAGGTAGTGGATGTGCGGGTCGTCCCCACTGCGCTGCGCCACGATCCGCTCCGTCTCCTCGCGGATGGTGCGCAGCGTGAGCTTGCCGGCGCGCGCCTCGGCCGGATTGCCCGTGGCCCGGTACCGCATGACCCCGTCGCCGAAATCGATCGCCGCGGGCCCGGGGGTGTCCTCGTGCATGGCGCAGTGAGGCGACGAGACGAGCAGCAGTGGCGTGTCCGGGTGCCCCTCGCGGATCGTGTCGAGGAACCCGTGCAGAAGCGGGGTGAACGCGCGCATCCGCATCACATCGGCGTTGACGAGGTTGATGCCCACCTCGAGGCTGATCAGATCGGCCGGCCGATCCCGCATCACGCGCGCCACGAACGGGTCGAGCATCGCGCTGCCGCTGAATCCGAGGTTGGTCACATCCAGCCCCGCATCGAGTGCCACACGCGCGATCCAGGTGCCAGTGGGGCTGGCCGCGTTCGAGCCCTGACTGATCGAGCTGCCGTAGTTGAGCCACCGGCGGCCGCGCGAGGCGGCCAGGGGCGCCACCGGCCCGTCAGTGCGCAGCTCGCCGAGCTCGACCCGCTCATAGTGCGGCAGCCAGATCTCGACGTTCTTCTCCCCCGCAGGCAGCCCATCGACGCGAACAGTCTGCGTGGGCCCCTGCTCCGTCTCCACGGCCCCGGTGGCGGCGTCGACGAGCACCGCGGTGCCGCCCTCCGCCTCCACCTGCGCCATCAGCTCTCCGCCGACCAGCAGGTCAAACCGCCCGGCGGGCCGCGGCGCCACGCCCCGGAACGCCATGTGGGTGCGGTGGGCGGTGAGCTCGATCCTGGTCGCCGTGGTGCGGAACGCCAGGCGCACCCCGGCCGGCTGCGCCTGGGCGGAGAGCAGCTGCGGGTCCGCGCGCCGACGCGCCCACGCCGGCAGCCGGCACGGCACCACGCCGCGCTCCCCCTGCTCCGTGTCCAGTGCGCCGTGCAGCAGGTCGGCCGTGACGGGCGTGCGACGCAGTGGGGTCGACGAGTCCATTCCCCCGATGGTAGTCGCCGTGCCCGTCGGCTCAGGCTGTACACGGCTCCCGCGCGCACGGCCGCAGCACAGCGATGGTCCGACACCGAGGGGCACGCGCCGCCACCACACGCACCCACATCCGCACCAGGAGGAGCCGCACGGTCACGAGCCGCGCGAGGGTCACCGTCCACGCGATGCCCGCCCCGGCCGACGACGTGGAGCGCGCCGACGATGTCGAGATCGTCATCCCCGTGCATGGCGGCGTCGACGAGTTCGCCCGGTGCCTCGCCTCGGTGGCGGACGAGGGGCTGCCCGTCACCGTCGTCGACGACGCCACCCCCGAACCCGACGCCGCGCGCCTCAAGAAACTATGCGCCGACCACGGTGCACGGCTGATCGTGCACGAGGTCAACGGCGGCCCGGGCACGGCCCGCAACACTGGATTCGCCGCCACCACCGCGCCATTCGTAGCTTTCATCGGCTCCGACGTCGTGGCTACGCCGATGTGGGCGTCGCGCCTGCGGCGGATCTTCGACGACTCCGTCGTGGGAACCGCCGGCCCGCGCGTGCGCCCCGACATGCAGGGCGGCTTGGGCATCGAGCGGTACGAGGAGACCCGCTCCGAGCTCGACATGGGCGCGCACCTCAACCGCGTCGTCTACCGCGTGTCGGTGGGATGGCTGCCCGCTGCGTCGGCGATGGTGCGCCGCGCCGCCGTCACCGACCCGCCGTTCGAGCCGGGCATGCGCATCGGCGAGGACGTCGACTTGCTCTGGCGCATGGACGAGGCCGGCTGGGACGTCCACTATGTCACCGACCTCGTCCACCACCACCGCACCCGCATCTCGCTCGCCGAGTTAAGCGCGCGCCGTGCCGGGTATGGCTCGTCGGCCGCCCAGCTCAAGGCCCGGCATCCGGACCGGCTCATGCCGGCGCGGTCGTCCGCCTCGGGGCTCGCGCTCATGGCGGCGCTGGCGAGCCGGCGGCGCCCGATGCGCTGGGCGGGGCCAGCGATCGCCAGCTACGAGCTGGCTCGGCAACGCCGGCTGCTCGTTCCCTAAGTGCCGGGCACCGTCGTCGCCGAGATTACCGCGCTGACGCTGTGGACCGACGCCTTCTGAGTGGGCCACTTGCTGCGCCGCGACTGGTGGCCGGTGGGGCGGCAGTGCTGGCATCGACACCCCTGGCATCGACACCCCAGTCCCGCACGGCTCGCGTGGTGGCGGCGATGCTGGCCGAGCCGGTGCGCGACCACCTGTTCGGCACCACCCGGCTTGACCCGGTGCGCAGCCTGGCGCTGCGCGCTCGACGACGCCTCCTACGGCACGGGCGCCATCCGCAACGCGCTGCGCCTGCGGGTGTTGAACGTAACTGCGCCGCGGGTGACGTGGCCGGGGTGGCCGCGGCGGGACCGCGGCTGACGGCCCCGCCGCGGCCGGTCAGCCCACCCACGCGGTGTCGAGCAGGATGATCCCGTCATTGCTCGGCACCGCGCCGTGCACGTCGGGTGCCCACGGCACGAAGTTCGGTCCGGTTGCCCACGGCACGAACGGGACGTCGTCGTGGATCTTCTGCGCGATCCGGGTGAACGCCGCCTGCTTGGCGTCGTCGCCCACCGCGTGCTGCGCGTCGGCGAGCAATCTGTCCATGCCGGCGTCCCGATAGCCGACGACGTTGTTGGGCGAACGGCTCTCCAGCGCCGCCGTCAGCCGCAGCTCTGCCACCGGGTCGGGGACGCTGTACGAGCCGTAGGCGATGTCGTAGTCGAAGTCCGCATACAGCCTCTTGACCAGGTCGGTGACGGTGGCGACGTAGTCCACCCGCACGTCGATCCCCACGGCGCCCAGCATCGCCTGCATCGCCGTCGCCGTCGCCTGCGAGACCGGATCGTTGAGGCTCACGTAGGTCAATGTGGTGTCGGTGCCGCCAGCGGCCGCCTGCTGCACCAGCCGGCGCGCCTGCTCGGGGTCGTGCACCGGTGCGGCCGCATCGCCGTGCCACCGCGACCACTGCGGAAACACCTCTGCGGTGGCCAGCCCCGCACCGGCATAGGCCCGCTCCACAAGCGCGGAGGGGTCGAGCGCGGCTGCGATCGCCCTGCGGAGCGCCGGGTCGGCGCCCGGATGCCCGTCCCTGTTGTTGATCTGCAGCACGTCGTTGAGGCTGAGCGGCTCGTAGTAGCCGGGGAAGCTCCCGGTCGCGGCGCCGATGACCTCCGGATCGCGCAGGAAGGCCATGTCGATGTCGCCCGACCGCAGCGCGTCCGTCTTGGGCTTGTCGCCGGAGATGTCGACGAACCGCACCGTGTCGAGCGGCGGGCGCCCGCGCCAGTAGTCGTCGCGTGCGCTGACGGTGAGCGAGACGCCCGGGGTGAAATCGCGGACGGCGAACGGCCCGGCGCCGAGCGGCCGGAAGCCCGCCGGATCCGCATAGCCGGCGGGCGCGATGATCATCCCGTAGCCGAACGTGAACAGGGCCGGGAAGCCCGTCCACGGCGCCGACAGCCGGAAGACCACCTCGTCGTCGCCGGTGCGGTCCATTCCCACCACCGTGCGGGTGAACTGATCGCTATTGGCGCCGTGTGCACGGGTGTACCGCCGGATGCTGCCGATCACCGCATCGGCGTCGAGCGCGCTGCCGTCCGAGAAGCGGACGCCGGGGCGCAGGCGCAACGTCCACGACAAGTGGTCGCCCGATTCGGTGAACGATTCGGCCAGCTGCGGCCGGTAGTCCCCCGCCGCGGCGTCGTAGCGCAGCAGCGTGTCGTAGACGGCGGCCAGCTCCGTGCTGCCCGTGGATCCGATGGGGCGCGACTTCGCCGGGTCCAGGTTGGCGCGCATCGAGTACCCGGCGAAGGTCAGCGTTCCGCCCTGCACCGGCGATCCCGTGGCCGGGGTGGCGCCGATGACGCCCGCGACGGTGCGCAGCCCCTCGAGGCCCGGGCGCGCGTTGTCCCCTCCGCCGGACGAGGCGCACGCCGCGAGCAGCCCGCACACGCCGGCCGCGGCCGCGAGGCGCGCGGCGATGCGCCGCATCCCGCCGCGTTTCACGCGAGCACGATCCGCTGCAGGTCCTCGCCCACCTCGGCGCGGCCGAGGTACCCGGCCTGCGCCCAGGCGCGCCAGGTCGGCGAGTCGATCGTACCGTGCGAGATGTCGCCGATGTGCGAGAGCACCAGGCGGCGTGCGGCGCACCGCTCGGCGATGGCGCCCACCTTCTGCACCTCGACATGCGATTCAAGCATGTGCGAGCGCATCGCCGGCGGCATGTTGCTGCCCTCGACGTTGATCGCCTCGTGCACCAGCAGGTCGGTGCCCTGCGCAAGCCGTGGGATGTTGTCGGTGTAGGTCGTGTCGCCGGAGAACACCACCGACCCGTAGTCCGTGTCGAAACGGAAGGCGAACGCCGGATAGCACACGCCGTGCGGCACGAGGATCGCGCTCACCTGCACCCGGTCGTCCTCATACACCACGAAGGGGTCCATGTCCGGGGCTGTGGCCTGGAAGTTTGCCCCCACTTCCGGGACGGCGATGTCGCGTGCATCCACCAGCGTCCGCACGTCCGCGACCCCGCTGTCGCGTAGGAAGATGTTTGAGGTGTAGGCGTAGGCATCGTGCAGGTCGCGCGTCATCTGCGCGGTCCCCGGCGTCGGATCGGAGCCGATCGTGGGCACCTGTGCCCCACCGAAGGCCGGCGGCAGCCCGCCCGCCGATCCGGGGCCGTACACCTTCACCGTCCGCGTGATGTGGTCGTCGAACCGGTTCGGCATGTTCCCGCCGAGCATGAAGAAGTTGTAATAGTCAGTGATGTGGTCCGCGTGCAGGTGGGTCAGGAAAATCGCCTCGATTGCGTCGAGGCGCAGCCCGGACCGCACGTACTGGGTGCAGGACCCGCGCCCGCAGTCGACCACGTATACGCGGCCGTCGACCACCACCGCGCTAGCGATCCCCGACCTGTCGGGCAGGATCGGCGGGCCGGCCATCGTGCCCAGCAGCACCACGGAGAACCGGCCGTCGTCACCGGAGGGCGCGGTCCTGCCCAGCGAACCGAGCGAGGCCGATCCCACCGGCGCCGCCGCCGCGCCTCCCGCGCTCCACATCCCCAGGCCGAGTGCGGCGCCAGCCGCACCGGCCCGGCCCAGCAATGCCCGCCGCGACATCCCCTGCCGGGCACCGCCGCCACATCCACCGCACATGTCCACTCCTCCGTCGATCGTCTATCGGCCCACTCGTGCCCAGGCCGTATTCCTGGGTCCTGCCCCGGCGGCGCCGGCGCGGGCTCACCGTGTCGGCGGTGCGGGCCGCGCAGCGTGCGCCACTGCCACGCGCCGGTCAGTCTCCGCCGCCAGGTATTCCTCCAGCGGAAGCCGCTCCGCGTCGGCGAGATTGCGTTTCATGGCGGCCACCGCCGCCGGCGGCGCGGCGGCGATGCGTCGCGCCATCTCCGCCGCCGCGTCGTCGAGGCCCCCCGCCGGCACCACCGTGTCGACAAGCCCGGCCCGGTGCGCGTCCGCAGCGTCGACCTTGCCGGGGAACAGGAACAGCCCGCGTGCACGGCCGGCGCCCGCCAGTCGGGTGGCGAACCACATCGCGCCCAGCTCGCCGGGCATTCCGTGCGCGAGGAACCCGGTGTTGAACCGCGCCCGCTCGTCGACCACCCGCAGGTCGGCGGCCAGCGCCAGCGCGAGGCCGGCTCCGGCGCACCCTCCGTTGACGGCGGCGATCACCGGCTGCGGCATCCGCCGCATTGTGCGGATCAGGCCGACCGCACGGTCGAGCTGTGCGCGCAGCGCCGCGCGGCCGGCCTCCCACGGCCGCGACTCTGCTCCGGCCCCGTCGGGCGTGCCGCCGACGTTGAAGAAGCGCCCAGATCCCGTGAGGATCACCGCGCGCACGAGCGGGTCCGCCTCCACTGCCTCCAGTGCCTCCCTGAGCTCGGCGACCTGACCGGCGGTGAAGGAGTTGCGTCGGTCGGGCCGGACGAACCGGATCACGGCGATACCGTCGCTGATGCGGGTCTCGACTTCGGCCGGCGCCTCGCCAGCGCCCGCGCTCATGCAGTCCGGGCCGCCGCCGCGGCGGCGGCGATCTCGTCGAGCCGGTCGAGCATCGGCATACGATCTTGGCCGATCAGGTCGTCGAAGCACTCGGCGATGCCCTCGACGCTCCACGCCTTTTGCGCGTAGGCGGCCCTGATCTCGCGCGGCTGCGCCCACAGCGCGATCTTGCGGCCCGCCACCGTGTACACCTGGCCGGTCACGTGCTGCGCCCGGTCCGAGAGCAGATGCACCACCATCGGCGTCACGTCCTCGGCGGACCCGATCGCGCCCACGTCGAACGGGATCGACTCGGACATGCGGGTGCGGGCGACGGGGGCTACCGCGTTGGCCGTGACCCCGTACTTGTGCAGGCCGAGCGCCGCGCTGCGCACCAGCGACACCACGCCGCCCTTGGCCGCGCTGTAGTTGGCCTGCGCGATACTGCCCGCGAACGCCCCCGACGCGAAGCCGATCAACCGGCCCGCCCGCTGACGCCGCATCACTTCCGCCGCCGCCCGGAACACGGTGAACGTGCCCTTAAGGTGGGTTGCGACCACCGGGTCCCACTCCTCCTCGGACATGTTGAAAAGCATCCGTTCGCGCAGGATGCCCGCGGTGGCGACCACGCCGTCGATGCGCCCGAACCGCTCCACCGCGGTGTCGACGATCCGCCGGCCGCCGGCCATCGACGTCACGCTGTCGGCCACCGCCACCGCGGTCCCGCCGGCAGCCGTGATCTCTTCGACGACGGCGTCGGCCACCGCGCTGTCCGGGTCGGCCCCGTCCACCGCCACCCCGTAGTCGTTGATCACCACCGCGGCGCCCGCCTCCGCGCACGCCCGCGCCACTGCGCGGCCGATGCCGCCGCCGGCGCCGGTTACCGCGATCACTTTGCCTTCCAAAATCTCTGCCATTGTTCTTGCCTTTCGCACCGCCGTCCGGTGCACTGGGTCAATCGAGTCGTTCGATGATCGTGACGTTGGCCAGCCCGCCGCCCTCGCACATCGTCTGAAGCCCATAACGGCCACCGGTGCGCTCGAGTTCATGCAGCAGGGTCGTCATCAGTCGCCCGCCGGTTGCGCCGAGCGGATGCCCCAAAGCGATCGCGCCGCCGTTGACGTTCGTCCGCTCCGGGTCGATGCCGAGTTCGCGCTGCCAGGCCATGACCACGGGCGCGAACGCCTCGTTGGCCTCGAACAGGTCGATGTCGTCCACCGACAGCCCGGCGAGGTCGAGTGCCCGGCGGGTTGCGGGGATCGGCGCTGTGAGGATCATCGTCGGGTCGGCCCCGCGGCACGACAGGTGCACGATCCGCGCGCGGGGGCGCAGCCCGTGCTCGCGTACGGCCCGTTCGGAGGCGATGAGCAGTGCTGATGCTCCGTCGCAGTTCTGGCTGGCCACGGCGGCCGTGACCAGCCCGCGCTCGGTGAGCGCCCGCAGCCCGGCCATCTTCTCCAGGCTCGTGTCGGCGCGGGGGCAGGTGTCGACGGCCTCCGTGTCCATCGGCACGATCTCGCGTGCGAAGCGGCCCTCCGCGATGGCCGTGAGCGCCCGGCGGTGGCTCTCTAGGGCGAACCGTTCCATATCTTCGCGCGAGATCCCCCACTTCAGGGCGATCCGCTCGGCAGCGTCGAACTGCGAGAGCGGGCGCGGCCCGTACCGCTCACGCCACCCGCTCGAGCCTATGATCGGCTCTCCGTATGCCTCGTCGACGTGCGCCGCGGCGGAAATCGGCACCGTGCTCATGTTCTGCACACCGCCTGCGACGACGAGATCGGCGGTGCCGGAGAGCACCGCCTGCGAGGCGAAGTGCACTGCCTGTTGCGACGAGCCGCACTGCCGGTCGATGGTCACCGCCGGCACCTCCTCGGACAGACCTGCCGCCAGCCACGCGGTGCGCGCGATGTTGAAGGCCTGCGAGCCGAGCGTGTCGAGGCAGCCGAAGATCACGTCGTCGATCAGCGCCGAATCCAGCGTCGACCGGCCGATCAGGCTGTGGAGCACGTGCGCACCCATGTCCGCGGGGTGGATGTCAGCCAGTCCGCCGCCACGCCGGGTGACCGGGGTGCGCAGGGCGTCGATGATGTAAGCGGCGTTCATCACGCATCGCCCCCTCTGCCGGCCGTGCGCACCGTGTAGGACACAGGCACCCCGTTGAAGCCCTGTACGAACTCGGCGTACTTGCGGGTGCAGCGATCCCGGTCGACCGTGTAGGAGTCGACGGCCGCGAAGAATTCCTCGAGCAGTACCGTGCCCAGCCGCAGGGCCACGCTTTCTCCCAGGCATTTGTACTGCCCGTGCCCGAACAGCAGGCTGCGTGCAGGCTCGCGGTGGATGTCATAGCGGTCGGCGTCGGGGTACTCGTCTTCGTCGCGGCCGGCCGAACCCCACATCATGATCACCTGCTGGCCGGGCAGCAGCGTGCGGCCGCACACCTCGACCTCGTTGAGTACCTCGCGGCACAGAATGTCGGTGGGATGGTCGTACCGGATCGTCTCGATGAACGCCGGCTGCAGCAGCGACGGATCGGCACGCACCGCATCAAGCTGATCGGGATGCTGCGCCAAGTTATAGAGGGTGGCGGCGACGCTGATTTCGGTCGTCTCGGAGCCGGTGATGATGAGGGTGTACAGGTCGCCCAGGATCTCCTCATCCGACAGCGGCTCGCCCTGCGCCCGCCCCTCGACGAGCCGGGCGAGGTCGCCGTGCGCGCCGTCCGGGTCCTTTCGCGCCGAATCCACCAGCTCCTGCAGATACGTGAACACCTCCGCGCCCGCGGCGGCGTTGGCCTCGGAGGTGCCCCGCTGCCCCGGCTCGCGGTGAAAGAACTGCTCGGCGCGGTGGCGGATCCGCTCCGCATCCTCGTCCGGCAGCCCCACCTTGTACCCCGCGTAGCGTGCGGCCACCCGGTTGGCGTAGTCGGCGAACACGTCCATGGTGCCGTCCCCCTGCGCAACCAGGGAGGCTATCGTCTCGCGCGCGAGCGTGCGCATGTATTCGGTGTCGCGCTCGGCGGCGGCGCGGTCGTAGCCGCTGTTGAGAATCCGGCGGATCGCGGTGTGCCGCCGCGGCGTCGCCTGGGTGAAGTTGGGGATGCCCGGTTCGCCGAGGAGCGACGAGATGGGTGCCATGCCGTGGTGCTCAGTGGTGAAGTTGCGTCCGTCGCGGGCGACCTGCCAGACGGCCTCGAAGCGGGCGAGCGCCCAGGCGTTGTATTGCGGAAGATAGTGCAGTGGCCCCGCCTTGCGCAGGGCCGCGTAGGCGGGCCGCGGGTCGACCATCGATTCCGGTGCATACGGGTCGTAGTCGACGCCCGCCGTGGCCTCCGATACCGCTGTGTCCATGATGTCCTCGATCCGGGTCAATATCCAAGGGAGACGTCGACGACGTCTTCTAGCTGTCGGCCCGCCGCATAGCGGCGGTAGTTGCCGGTGAAGGAGTCGACGATCGACTCCCAGACGCCGCGTCCGCTCCACGACGAGTGCGGGCTGAACCGCACGCGCGGGTGCCGGTAATACCAGTGGCCCGCCGGCAGCGGTTCGGTTGGTGCCACGTCCAACGACGCCAACCCCAGTGCCCCGCTGTCGAGCGCGGCCTTGAGGTCGTCGTCGACGACAAGCCCCGAGCGCGCGACGTTGATCAGGTGCGCACCGGGCTTCATACGCCGCAGAAATCCGGCGTCGACGATGCCGGCCGTGTCGGCGGTGAGCGGTGCGGCGAGCACCACGTGGTCGGCGCCGTCGACGAGCTCGGCCGTGTCGCGGACGACCTGCACGCCCGCTACCGGGCTGGGCGCGCCACTGCGCCGCAGCGCCCGCACGTGCGCCCCGAATGGCAGTGCACGCTCGGCCAGCGCAATCCCGGTCGCGCCCAGCCCGAGGATCGCGACCGTGGCGCCGTCGAGGCTGCCGAGCTCCGCCCCGCCCCACCGCTCAGGAGGTGCGGTCACCCAGCTCTGCGGCAGATTCTTCTCGGCCGTGAGGATCTGGGCCATCACCCACTCGGCAATCGGCACCGAGGTGGCGCCGCGGCTCACGGTCAGCGGCCGTCCGTCCAGGATGCCCAGTGAGAATGTGTCGATCCCCGTGCCCACGGTGTGCACCCACCGCACGCCGCGGGCCAGCACGGCGTCGAGATTGGGCGCGACCTGCGCCGGCGTGAGCAGCACCTCGCCGCCCGCTGCGGGGTCGATCGGCCCGTCCTGTGGTATCGGTGTCACCTCGACGTCGAGCCCCTCCGCCCGCATCGTCTCGCGGAAGCGTGGCAGGTCGCCGACGTGGCTGAGCACCCGGGGCGCGGCGGTCACTGCCCCGCCACCGACTCGGCCAGCGATTCGCTGGTCAGCCCGTGATGCCCCCAGGAGTCGCCGCCGGTGAATTCGTTGGCCACCCAGGTGTCCTCGTCGATCAGCACCGGGTCGCAGCCGATCTCCACCTCGAATCCGGCGGGGCTGCGCATGTAGAACGACAGCATCCGATCGTTCTTGTGTCGTCCGAGCGAGGCCGTGATGTCCAGGCCCGCCGCCGTGGCGCGGTCGAAGGCCTCGCCCACCTGGTCGACGGTCTCCACCTCGAAGGCGATGTGGTGCGTGCCCGACACCGGGCCCACCGCGCTCAACGCGATGGTGTGGTGCCGGGGCGTGCAGTGCAGGAAGTGGATGGCCATGTCCGGGCCGAAGTTCATGAAGTCCGACGTGCGGAACCCCAGCACGTCCTTGTAGAAAGCCAGCGCGCCCGGCAGATCGCGCACCATCAGCACCGCGTGCCCCAGCCCGCCGTCGGTGACGAACCGGTGCCCGCCCACCGGCGGCCGAAACGGGAAGTCGACGACCGGACCCCAGAAGATCTCCAGCCGGGTGCCCTCGGGGTCGTCGAACCACACCATCGCCTGCGCCCCGCGCTCGCGCAGCTCCTCGGGGGTGGCTGCGGTGAGCGCCACACCCGCCTCCACGAGCGATGTCACCACCTCGTCGAAGGCGGCCTCGCCCGGCACCTCGAAGCCGACGAAGCCGACGCCCGCGGTGGCGGCCTCCCGCACGGCGATCCGCCATTGGCGTTCGTCGGCCGTGAAGTACGAGGCGTCCGGGTCGCCCGCCGTGCGTGCGACGGGCTCGAGTCCCACGACCTCGGCCGCGAAGCGGTCCCACGCCTGCCGGTCGGGCACGTTCAGCCCGATGTAACCGATACCACGAAGGTTCATCGTGTACTCCTTGCCAGGTCAGTCGAGCAGTTCGGGCTGCTCGCGTGTGATTTCGGTGAAGTAGCTCTGGAAGCCGAGCCAGCCGGCGTAGGGCGTGCCGGTCTGCCGGTTGGTATGCCGGGCCATTTCCGTGTCGAGCACGGAGTACGGCCAGCCGGTGGACTCGAGGCGCATCTGGGCCTGGCACATCTGCTCGAAGAGGATGAACCAGAAGACGGCCTCGTCGACGGTGCCGCCGACGGTCATGTGCCCGTGGTTCTCGTGGACCACCACGTTGATCCGCTCGGCATTGCCGGCGTGCTCGGCGAAGGCCGCACCCAGCGTGTCGCCGACTTCGGTGTCGAAAACGACCCCTTCGAAGCCACGCGCCAGGCGCTGCGACTCGAAGAACGCGCAGGCGTCCTGGCTGGTGGGCTCGACGAGCCGGCCGGTGGCCGACCACGGCCGGCCCCACGGCGAGTGCGAATGGCACGCGGCGTTGACGCCGGGGTTGTGCCGGTGGATGCGCGAGTGGATGGCGAAGGCGGCCGCGTTGACCATCCTGTCGCCCTCGATGACGGTGCCGTGCTCGTCAACCAGCAGCAGGTCGGACACCCGCATCGCACTGAACGGCACGGCCAGGGGGTTGACCCAAAAGCAGTCCGTGTGTTCCGGGTCGCGCACCGTGATGTGACCGGTGATGCCCGTGGTCAGGCCGAGGCGGGCCAGGATCCGGAAGGACGCGGCGAGCCTCTCCTGGCGATGGCGGCGTTCCTGCGACGGATCGGCGAACTCCGGCGGCGACAGGCGTTCCATCGTTTCTGCGACAGCGGACGACTCCTGCGTCGACATGGGTGGATGGCTGGACATGAAGCCCCTCCCTCGGTGGGTCGGATCGGCGGATTGACTGATATTGAAACGCGACGTTTCGTAACGTAGCATCAGGATGTGATCCGCACAACATCCGATTTCCACCGTGATCGGCGACGCACCGTCGGCGCCGCCGGCGAAGGGAGAACCATGACCGTCCAGTCCGCCGAGGTCGGCATCGTCACCGCCGACGACGCACTGCCCGCCTTCTATCGGTGCGTCTTCGGTCTGACCGAACATCCGCCGAGGTCCTACCCCGCGGGCGTGGTCCACAGGCTCGGCCGCAGTGACGACGTGCTGGTCAAGATCATGGTTCCGGCCGCTCCCCCGACTCAGGCACCGCAGACGCCCGCGCAGTTCTGGGACCGCGCGGGCCTCGCCTACTGCACCCTGTGGGTCGACGCGCTCGACGACGTGGTGCGGCGCTGCGGCGACCACGGCGGCACCGTGGCGGCGGAGCCGGTCGAAATACGCCCCGGGGTGCGCACCGCACTGCTCCGCGACCCCGACGGCAACACCCTCGAGGTCATGGAGGGCGGCCGGTGAGTGCGCCGCCGGCCGCGACGTTCTGGGCGCTCGTCGAAAAGCGCGCCGCGGCGACGCCCGACGCGGTGCTCCTCGTCGACGACGACGGACACACCATGACGTGCGCGGGCTACCGCGAGGCGGTGCTCCGGGCCGCCGCCGGGCTGCACGCCGAGGGGGCGCGTCCCGGCAACACGCTCGCCTGGCAGCTGCCCTCGTGGATCGGGGCGATGGTGCTGATGGGCGCGTGCGCACGCCTCGGCGTGCCGCAGATGCCCGTGCTGCCGATCCACCGCGACAGGGAGCTCCGGCTGCTGCTCGGCGCCGCACAGGCACGCCTGTGGTGCCTGCCCTCCTCCTGGCGGGGCACCGACTACGCCGCTCTGGCCGACCGAGTGCGCGGCCGCGTCCCACGTGTGCGGACACTGTTCTGCGATCGCGCGCTGCCGCAGGGCGATCCTCGTACCCTGCCGCCGGCCCCCGGGTCGGCCGAGCACATGCGGTGGCTCTTCCCCACGTCCGGCACCACCGGCGACCCCAAGATCGCCGTCCACACCGATGCCACACTCATCGCGGGGGCGGTGGCGCTGTGCGATTCGCAGGGCTTCCGCCCGAGTGACCGCTACGGCATCGCCTTCCCCGTCACGCACATCGGCGGGGCCACCAACCTCGCCGCGGCATTGCACAGAGGCTTCTCGTTAGCGCTGGTCGAAGCGTTCGAACCCGCGCGGACCGCGGCGACCTTCCGCCGCCTCGGCGTCACGATCGCCGGCGGGGGTCCGGCGTTCTACACCGGTTTCCTCGCCGCCCAGCGCCGCACGCCCGGTCGCTTGATTCTGCCCGTGCTGCGTTTCATGACCGGGGGCGGGGCTCCGATGCCGCCCGAGCTGCACGTGCAGGTGCGCGACGAGATCGGCGGGGCGGGCTGCGCCCACGGTTACGGCATGACCGAGTCGTGCATCGTCGCGATGAACCGCCCCGACGACACCGACGAGCATCTCATGCACACGGTGGGCCGCCCCTGCGGCGGCATCGAGGTCCGCGCGACCGGGACCGGCGGCACGCAGAACGATGGCGAAGTGCACATCCGCGGCGCGGCTGTGTTCCTCGGCTACCTCGGCGAGTCCACGCCGGCACTCGACGCCGACGGCTGGTTCGCCACCGGCGACCTGGGCCGTATCGACGACGACGGACACCTGCGCATCACCGGCCGGATTAAGGACATCATCATCCGCAAGGGCGAGAACATCCACGCCGGCGAGCTCGAGCAGGTGCTGCGCGAGCATCCCGCGGTCGCCGATGCGGCGGTGATCGGCCTGCCCGACGCCGAGCGCGGCGAACTGGTGTGCGCGGTACTCGTCACCGAGCCGGGGCGCACGGTGGACGCCGCCGCGATCACTGCGCACTGCGCTGCCGCCGGGCTGATGCGGCAGAAGTTCCCCGAACAGGTGATCACCGTGGCCGAACTGCCCCGCAACAGCGCCGGCAAGACTCGCAAGGACGACCTGCGCCGCCGCTACTCGGCCGCGCCGGCGGCGATCGGGGCGACCGATGCCAGGTGACCTCGCGGGCCGCTGCGCCATCGTCGGGACCGGCCAGACCCCGTACACCCGCGGCACGGACCGCAGCACGCTGCAGCTGCAGCTCGATGCCGCAGAGCGCGCGATCGCCGACGCAGGCCTCACCCCCGCCGACATCGACGCGGTGATGCCCAACGCCATGTCCGAGCGCATCGCCGAGGACTTCATCGTCGAGCTCGGCCTGCCGGACGTCGCCTACACCAGCACCCATCACACCGGCGGAGCCTCGGTTCTGTCGGCGGTGCAGAGCGCCTGCCTGGCCGTCGCGGCCGGAGTGTCCCGGCATGCGCTGGTGGTGGCGGGCCGGCGCGGATACAGCGCACAGCGCGTCTCCACCTCGCAGGCCCGCCCTGAGCGCGTCACCGCGACGGTCGGCGAGTTCGAGAAGCCCTACGGCGCCATCGTGGCCGCGCAGTGGTTCGCGCAGTCCGCGCAGCGGCACATGCACCTGTACGGCACCACCGAGGAGCAGCTCGGGCACGTGGCCGTCGGCTGCCGCCGGCACGCCAACCTCAACCCGCGCGCCTACATGCACGGCCGCGGGATGACCCTCGAGGACCACCGCCGGTCACGCATGATCACCACCCCGTTTCGCCTCTTCGACTGCTCGCTCGAGACCGATGGCGCCGCCGCGGTGGTGATCACCTCGGTCGAGCGCGCCGCAGACCTGCCTCACCGCCCGGTGCTCGTAAGGGGCATCGCCGAAGGCCACGGTGATCCGCCCACCTCGATCACGCAGAAGCACGACATCACCGTCCTCGATGGCCTGCGCAGCGCCGGGCGGCGCGCCTTCCGCATGGCCGGGCTACGCCCCGCCGACATCGACTGTGCGCAGCTCTACGACGCGTTCACCTGGTTCGTCATCGCCAGCCTCGAGGCGCTGGGATTCTGCGGCCCCGGCGAAGGCGGGCCGTTCGTCGAAGACGGCCGCATCGGCCCGGGCGGGGCCCTGCCGGTGAACACCCACGGCGGGCTGCTCTCCGAGGCGCACGTCTCGGGCATGAATCACCTGGTCGAGGCGGTCCACCAGCTGCGCGGTACCGCGGAGCCGCAACGCCTCGTTCCCGGCTGCGAGCACGCGCTGGTGAGCAATGAGGGCGACTTTTTCGAGGGATCGGTCGCCATTCTCGAGCGGGGCGGACGGTGATCGGGACGGCGGTGCAGGGACGTCCCCTGCCCGAGCCCTCGCCCCTCACCGCCGGTTTCTGGGAAGCCGCGGCCGACGGCCGCCTCGTCCTGCAGCGTTGCGACGCCTGCGGGCGCCATCGGCACTACCCGCAGCACCGCTGCCCGCACTGCCGTGAGGCCGCGTGGCGGTGGGCGGCGGCGAACGGGCGCGGCCGCATCCACAGCTTCACCGTTACCCACCACGCATTCCACCCCGCCTGGACTGGCCGCACGCCCTACGTGGTGGCGACCGTGCAGCTCGACGAGGGCGTGCGGGTGGTGACCGACATGGACGAAGACCCCGCCATCGTCCGCATCGACGCGCCCGTTGAGGTGTTCTTCGAGGACACGGGCGGGGGCCGTGCGCTTCCGCGATTCCGCATCGCGGGACGCCCGGCATCGGCGCCGGCAGACCGCGACGGCCGACCCGCTGCGCGACGCGGAGCGGCGGATACGCACACGACGACGGAGGGAAACACATGACCGGGTACGCATTCGACGACATCGGGTGCGAGGTCGACGACGGGGTCGCCGTCGTCACCCTCGCACGGCCCGGTTCGCACAATGCTCTCAACACGCGCATGCGCTCCGGGCTGCACCGGCTGTGGCGGGCGATGCGGTCCGACCCGGCGGTGCGCTGCATCGTCCTCACAGGCGAGGGGTCGGCCGCGTTCTCCAGCGGCATCGACCGCACCGAGATCCTGCAGGACGACGAGGAATTCGATCCGTTTTCCTACGACGACCTGGCCGCCGAGATCGGCCCCAAGACCAACGGACTGTGGAAGCCAGTCATCGCCGCGGTCAACGGTATGGCCTGCGGCGGTGCGTTCTACCTGCTCGGCGAGGCCGACTTCCTCATCGCCGCCGACCATGCCACGTTCTTCGATCCGCATGTGAGCTACGGGATGGCAGCCGTGTACGAGCCGATGTTCCTCAGCGGCCGGATGGCCTTCGGCGACCTGATGCGCCTTTCGCTGATGGGCCTCGACGAGCGCATGTCTGCGGAGACCGCCCGCGCCACCGGCCTGGTGTCCGAGGTGGTGGCGGGGTCCGACCTGATGACGACGGCGATGCGCGCCGCGCGATCCATCGCCGCCCACCCCGCGCCACCGGTGCAGGCCACGGTGCGGGCGCTGTGGTCGGCGCGCCGCCTCGGTCTGCAGGGCGCCGTCGACATGGGCACCGTGCTGCTGGCCTCGGGAACCCGCCGCGAGCACCTCGACGCCGGCCAGGAGCGCTTCCGCGCCGCCGCACGCCCCCGCCCCCGCCCCCGCACCCGATAGGAAGGAACAACCCGATATGGACTTCGCATTCTCCGACGAGGAACGCGCCTTCGATGCGGAGGTCGCCCAGTTCCTGGCGGACGAGCACACGCGGGAGGAAGCCGCGGAAGTGTTCGCACCGCACAGGGAAGCCGATGCCCAGTTGGCCGACACCTCCGCACGCAAGGCGTTCCTGCGCCGCCTGGCCGAGCGCGGTTGGCTCGGCATGTCCTGGCCGCGCGAGTACGGCGGCGCCGACCAGGCCGGCATGTACGAATACCTGCTCAACGAGCGGCTAGCCCGGGCCGGAGCGCCGCTGATCGGCAAGGGCGTGGGCATCATAGGCAAGACGCTCATCCGGCATGGCTCCGAGGAGCTGCGCCGCCGGTTCCTGCCCGCCATCCTCGCGGGAACGATCGACTTCGCGCTCGGATATTCCGAGCCCGATGCCGGCTCCGACCTCGCATCCCTGTCGCTGCGCGCCCGCCGCGCGCCGGGCGGGTGGCGTCTCGACGGCCAGAAGCGCTTCAGTACCTCGGCCCACTTCGCCGACTGGTACTGGGTGGCCGCCCGCACCGACCCCGACGCGCCCAAGCACGAGGGCATCACGCTGTTCCTCATTCCCCTGTCCGCCCCGGGGCTCACGGTCCTTGAGCAGAAGACGATGGGCGACGAACGCACGAACGAGGTGTTCTTCGACGACGTGTTCGTGCCGGACGACGCCGTGGTGGGCGAAGTCGACAACGGCTGGCGCTACGTCACCGAGGCGATCGACTACGAGCGTTTCACCATCTACACGGTCGGGATGCTCGAGTCGAAGATGGAGCGCATCCTCGCCTGGGCGCGCACCGCCACCGTGCATGGTCGGCCAGCCTACGAAGACCCGGCCGTCCGCGCCGGCATCGCGGAGCTTGCCACCGATCTGGAGGCGGCGCGCATGCTCACCCTCCGCGTCATCGACACGGCCTCGCGAGGCGAGGTGCCCTCCACGGAGGCGTCGATGTGCAAGCTCACCCTAACCCGCCTGCACCAAAAGATGGCGGACTGGATGCTCGACCGGTGCGGCCCCACCGTCGTCCTGCGCAGCGGCGACCCCGGCGCGCAGGACCACGGCTTCTGGGAGCATTCCTACCGGTTCACCGTCCTCGAGACGATCGGTGGCGGGGCCTCGGAGATCCAGAAGAACATCCTTGCCCGCCGCGCGTTGGGTCTGCCGGTCCGGTGAGCCCCCGAAACGACACGTTGCGGCCGCTGCTCACGCACCACGTCACGCGCACGGCACAGTGGGCCGTCGACCCGTTTTCGATCGCGCAATGGTGCTCGGCCGTAGAGGATGCCAATCCGCTGCACCACGGCGATCCCGCCACGATGATCGCACCATCGGCGATGGCCGGGGTCTGGACGCAGGAGCCGGTGTGGCGACCCGACGGCACGCCCGGGCGGGCGATGGAATTGCATCACCGGCTCAAAGAGTTACTCGGCCTGCCCACCGCCGTGGTCCGCGACATCACCCACCGCTACGGTCGGCCGGTGCGCGTCGGGGACCTGCTCACCGCCACCCATCGCATCACCGAGGTGGGCCCGCCACGGCGCAGCCGTGCGGGGCTCGGGCGCGACTGGACGGTGCACGTGCAGCACACCGACCAGTACGGCCGGACCGCCGCCGAAGAGGACTGGCGATTCCACGGGTACCGCCCGGACGCCGCGGACGCGGACGCCGGGCACCTGCGAAGAAGCGGCGCCCACGGCCACGCGGACGACGCCCGGCCGGCGGCGTCCATCGCTCCGCTCGCCGTCTCCGTCGATGCGCGCCGCATCGTCATGGCCGCCGCCGCCAGCCGCGACTGGACCCGGTTCCACCACGACCGTGAGGCCGCCGTGGCCGCCGGGATGCCAGACATCATCCTGAACACGCCCGGGCACACGGCGCTGATCAGCAGATGGCTCGTCGAGAACGCGGTGCCCGGCGGACGGATCCTGCGGCTGACACTGCGGCTGCGCCGACCGGTCGTGCCCGGCGCGGCGGTGGAGATAGGCGGCGAGGCGACCGGCACGACCCCCGCGCCCGGGGGCTGCCGCGTCACGTACGTCCGCTTCACCGAGCGGGCCGCCGGCTCCGTCACCGCCGTCGGCAGCGCCGCCATCGCCGGCCCGGCGTCCTCCGGACGCGGCGATCCGTGGCGCATTCCGCCACACGCCTGGCAGAACCTGCCCGACCACCCAGACACCGAGGAGTGAGCCCTGATGGATCTGACCTTCACCGACGAACAGGCGATGCTGGCCGACACCGTGCGCCGCATGTGCCAGGAGCACGCCGGGTCCGACGCGATACGCGCCACCGAGGCGGACGGTGCACCGTTCCCGCCGGACCTGTGGCGGCACCTGGCCGCCGCCGGGCTGCTGGGCCTCGGCATCGGCGGCGAATTCGGCGGCGCCGGAGCGGGACTGCTCGAATGGACGCTCCTGGCCGAGGAATTGGGCCGGGCCGCCGCCCCACTGACCCCGATACTCTCCGGTGTGCTCGCCGCGCGCATCCTCGAACGGGCCGGCTCCCCGGAGCAGCGCGCGCAGTGGCTGCCCCGCCTCGCGGAGGGCACCGCGCTGGTGTCGGTGGCCTGGCTCGAGCCCGGCGGCGACTACACCCCCGAGCGCATCGCACTGTCGGCGCGGCGGTGCGGCGAGCGGGTCCGGCTGCAGGGGGCCAAGACGCTGGTTCCCTTCGCCGCCGAGGCCGACGCAATCCTCGTGCCCACCCGCGAGGAGCCCTCCGGCCGGATCGGGCTGTTCCTCGTGCCCAACGGTGACGGGGTGCGGTGCTCCCCGCAACGCACTCTGGCCGGCGAGCCGCTCCACTTCGTCGATTTCGACCTCGAGCTGCCCGCCGATGCGCGCATCGGGGAGCCGGGCGACGCGTGGGAGACCCTGCAGCAAGCCATGGCGCCGACGGCCATCGTGCTGGCCGCCTATGCCGCGGGCGGCGCGCGCAGGGTGCTCGAGATGGCCACCGCTTACGCGACGGAGCGGCACCAGTTCGGCCGTCCCATCGGGGCGAATCAGGGGATCTCCCACCCATTGGCCGACACCCTCGCTGCCGTCGAGGCTGCCCGCACGCTCATGCACCAGGCCGCCTGGTGCCACGACGCGGGTCGCGATCACCTGATGCAGGCGATGATGGCCAAGCAGCGCTGCTGCGCCGTGTTCCGCGCCGCGTCGATGACCGCGCACCAGGTTTACGGGGGCATCGGCTTCACGCTGGATGTGGACGTGCAGCTGTTCTCGCGGCGCGCCAAGCAGCTGCAGCTGACGTGGTGGGACGACGCATTCCTGTCGGCCACGCTCGGCGGGCTCCTGCTCGACGACGGGCCGGGGCTTCTGCCGGCGCTCGTCGAGCGGTGAGGCGGCCGGTTCAGCCCGCGCCGTGCCGCCCTCCGTCGGAACCATAGCCGCGGACGACTGTCGCCACCACGCAGTCGATGAACTGCGCAGTGGGGACGTCGGGGCCGAAGAACGCCCGGTTCACCACCGGCCCCAACGCCAGGTAAACCAGCGCCTCCACGTCGGTGCTTGCGGGCAGCTCGCCGCGAACGACAGCGCGTCCGATCACCGCCGTCACCGGCTCCAGCCGGCCGCCGATGTAGTCGCGCACCACCGGGTCGCGTCGCGCGGACGAATCGGCGGCGAAGTGCGCGAGCACCTTTCCCAGTGGGGAGTTCGCCAGCACCTCCGTCAGCTGCACCAGCAGGCCGTGCAAGTCGTCGGCGAACCGCCCGGTGTCCGGGTCTTCCAGCTTCGGCAGCTCCTCGATCGCGTCCAGGATCAGTGCCGTCCGTGACGACCACCACCGGTAGATCGTCGACTTGCCGACCCCCGCCTCCAACGCGATCGAGGCGATCGTGATGCCGCTGGGCGGATGTTCGGCCAGCATGGCGAGCGTCGAGTCGAGGATGGCCTTGCGCGAGCTTTCACTTCGCGGCCGGCCGGTGTGCGGATGCGTCCGGCGTGTCACACTCGGCCGGTCGGTGTCGTCATTCATCGTGCATTCGATGATATGCCAATGACCCGGGACGACACTGCATGTCGTGTCTTGTACCCGACCTGCGACACGAACCGCCCACAATACTCCAGCGCGCCCGTATCAGCGAGGACGCCGAAGCACTTCCCGACTTCCGCCCACACCCCCTCGACGTCGTCCAGCGGCCACCCCGATGTGCTGGCGCAGCAGGCGCAGCTGGACTTCCTTCACCTCACGACGTGGGAGATCCACGACGCGCTGTGGAAGGCCGAGGTGGTCCAAGTCGCGAAGGGCCAAGTCCGCCCGCGCCGCCCTCGTTCCGCACAACCGGGGACCTGGCCACGCTGACGACGGGCGCGCACACCACCGCCAGAGCATTCGCTGCCCGGACCGCGCGTGCGGGCAGCGCTTCCCGGTTCAAGTCGCATCATCATTTCCCACATGTCGGCATTGACGCCGCCGGTGGCGGAAAGCCGCACGCCGCCGCCGGCAACCTCCGCCCCGAACCATCGCAGCAGGTCGGCAACGTGAGGACCGCGGCCACTGAGGAACTCGTGTGGCTCCGCAGCCGGTTCCCGATGCCGGTCGGACAGCGCGCCCAGGCCGGAATCCGGCGCGGGACGAGGCCGCGCTCCCCCTGCTCCGTGTCCAGTGCTCCGTGCAGCAGGTCGGCCGTGACGGGCGTGCGGCGCAGCGGCGTCGACGAGTCCATTTCCACGATGGCAGACACCGCCGCGCGTGCATTACCGCGCCGCGCGCGCCTTGCCGCGACATGCCGGGACAACGCGCGCGCCTGTGGACATAGCGCGCGCGGCACGGGCGGATGAGCGCGCGGAGAGCGCACCGCTCGGGCGGACAACACGCGCTCGGTGCAGAGAGTCTCCCCCCAGATCTGCGGGCGGCTCCCCGCGCTATCCGCGCTCCTCCGCCACCGCTTCCCGCACCGCCGGCGCCACATCGTTTGCAAAGGCGCGCACCGTGTCCGGGGTGTCGGCGGCCAGGATGAACGTGCCGATCCCGTACTGCAACGCCAGATCCGCCAGCTGCTCGACCCACTGCGCCGGGCGCCCCTGCAGCAGCCCGCCGCCGTCGCCGAAGCTTCCCCCGATGTTGTAGATCCGCCGCACCTGCCCCGGCCGGCGGCCCGCGTCGGTCGCCGCCGCGTCGAGCGCCGCGGACAAGGTCCCCAGCCGCGACGGGTCGGCGTATCCCATGCTCGGCACCCATGCGTCGGCCAGCGCCCCGGTCACGCGCAGCATCCGCGGGCCGTAGGCGCCGACCCAGATGGGGATGTCATGCGCGGGTGCCGGCCCGGCCTTCAGGCCCCGCACCGGGTAGTACTCGCCGTCACGGAAGACAGTGCCGCCCGCCCAGAAGTCCCGCATGACGCCGATCGCCTCGATCAGCGCGTCCACGGCCTGGCCCGGCGTGCGCCGCTGCCCGCCGGCCGCCTCGATCGCGTCCCAGAACGCGCCCGACCCCATGCCCAGCTCGACACGGCCAGACGTGACCCGGTCCAACGTGGCGGCCGCCTTGGCCAGCACCACCGGCGGCCGCAGAGGCAGGCTCGCCACGTTCGTCGCCAGCTTGATGCTGCTGGTGCGGGCGCCGAGCACCGACAGGAGGGTCCACGTGTCCAGGTGCCGCCGCTGATACGGGTGATCCTGGAACGACACCACGTCCAGACCCAGCTCCTCGGCCAGCGCGACGAGCGCGAGGACATCGTCGAGCCTGTCCGCGTCCGGGGTGGGAAACACTCCGAACTCCAGCGCGTGACCGTAATCCGGCATGCCGGCGAGTCTATCGACCGGCCACCGCGACGGGGCGCATTCGCCGGGTTGCACCAGCCCGAATGTCCCCGCCGCACGCTTCACCGCGGCGGCGCGGCGAGGTAGAACAGTCCCATCGCGACGCACACCGCCAACGTCAGATACGGCGTCACCAGGCCCAGGCCCCCTGCCACCAGGTAGGCGGGCGGCGCCGCCGCGGCACGCCGCAGGATGGTGCGCCGCTCCGCACCCGTCAGCGGCTCGCGCAACAGGCGCCGGCGGTGCGTCAGAACGTGGAACTGCAACGCCAGGAACACCGCCGACGTCACGAGGAACGATCCGGCGTAGACGACTGCCGCCAGGCGCCCGCCGTCCTCCTCGACGAGGTAGCTCGACAGCAGCGCGGTCGTGAACGGCAACACCACGATGCACAGCAGGAGCAGCAGGTTCAGCACCAGCACCGAATGATCCACGTCCCGTAGCCGCCGCAGCATCGTGTGATGGTTGATCCACAGGATGCCGATCGCGACGAAGGAGATCACGTAGGCCAGATAGTTCGGCCACAGTGCGGCCAGCCGGTGCCCCAATCCGCCCGTGCCACCGGGTTCCGGCACGCGCAGGTCCAGCACCAGCAGCGTGATGGCGACCGCCATGACACCGTCGGAGAACGCCTCGACGCGGCCCTTGCCGAATGCTCCCGCACACCCGCCCGTTCGACGCGGTGCACCACGTCCGTCCATCCGCACTCCCCGGGAGCGTCCGGCCCGCCGCTCGTCACCCGCCGAAGTTCACGATCGCCCCGTTCAGTGGCAACTGATCCGTCCTGGCCTGCGGGGAACCGTTGTGTTGCGCGAAGAACTCCCCGGTCAGGTAGTCATCGGCCGCGAGGATCGCCGCGGGCGCGACGTATCCGGCGTAGTCGAACGAGTCGAGCACGTAGGGCACTCCGTCGCTGCCGTCGAGGTTGGGCCCGTCCATCAGCTGGAAGTGCAGGTGCGGGGCGTTGGAGTTGCCGGTGTTGCCGAGCAGGCCGATCACCTGCCCCTTGGTCACCTTGTCGCCCGGCTTCACCGTCAGCGACCTTTTCTGCAGATGCGCATACATCGCCCACGTGCCGCCGCCGAGGTCCTGGATGACGTGGTTGCCGTCCACGTTCTCGATGGTCAGTTTCGCGGCCAGCGCCGGTACCGCCGCGGGCAGAATGCCGGGCGCGTTGGCCTGCACGTCGTCGAGCACCGAGGTGACGGTGCCGTCGGCCACGGCGTGCACCTCCTGACCGTAGTCCTGGTAGCTTTCGTTCCTGGTCTTGTCGCCGACGTAGAAGCGGCCGTGATCGTCGGTCCGCATCCAATCGATGGCGAACCGCTGGCTTCCCCACAGTCCGCCGTCGAACGGCATCAGCGAATCCACGTGCGGGAATCCGACCCCGCAGCAGCCGTTCTGCGCGACCCAGTTGTTCCCCCGTACCGGCGGGGAGATCACGCGCGCCGTGCGTGCCGACACTTCTTTGGGGGCCACCGTGTAGCTGACCGGCGCCGGTGTCGCGGAGGCCGGGTTCGCCGAGGCGAGCGCGGTGATCCGGTGCAGCACCCGCTCAGGCACGTCCGCCACGTCGTCCGTAGCGAAGTCGACCAGCAGCGACCCCGATTCGCCCGATGGGATGACGGTGTCCTTCGCCGGGGCGGAGGGAAGCAAGCGTAGCCGGTTGCAGTCGCCGTAGCCGCACGACGGATCGACGAGTGCTGCGCCGGAGAACGACGCGAGCACGCGCTTCGTGTCCGCCGCATCGACGATGTCGACGCTCTGCAGGGTGGCCGACGCCGGCCCCGCGTTGGTGAGCTGCAGCGCGTACGCCACGTGCGCCTTCCCGTCGCTGCCCATGAACGGGAACGTGGGCGAACCGAGGTTCTGCACTGTCAGCGCGGTGTATCCGGCGGACGCCGTGGCCGGCGACTCCTCCGACACCGCCGTCACATCACCGCCTGACGCGGCGCCGGCCGACTGCCCGGCACTGTCCGCCCTTCCAGCACCGCCCTCAGCGTCCCCGCCGCTGGAACAGCCCGCCGCGACCAGCAGCGTCAGGGCGAGGGCCGCCAGGATCACGGTCCGCGGACGGCACGGTCGCAGGCTCGACGCAGACCATCGCGTCGCAGGCCATCGCGTCACAGGCTTCGGGGTCCAGCTCATGCCACCGAGCGTGCGCGCTCGCGCACCCGTTCGGAATGGACCCAAGTCGCGCTTCTGCCGCCGATCCGGGTCGTCGCGAACTGGAGACGTAGGCCCATGGCCGCGCCGGCCCGGCGGGACGACAGTGGAGTGGCAGACCCGGGGGTAAGGAGCGCGCATGGCCCAGCAAATCGGCTCGATCGACGTGTTCCGCGATCCCGAGAACCTGATCGAATCGCCCTGCGGGATCATCGCGGCAGGTGACGACGTGTGGTTCACGAGCATCGCCAACGACCGCGTAGGACGTGTGCGCCCGGCCGGCGGCGTCCGATTGCCCGGCTCCGGAGCCGTCCGCATCGAAACCTTCGCCGACCCGCACGGGCGGATGCGGCTGCCGGCCAACCTGTTCCCCGACGCGGACGGCCGCATCCGCGTCACCTGCCTGGGATCGGACAGCGTGGCTGCCATCGACCCGCACGCCGCCGATCCTGCCTCCACCATCACGGCTATTCGCCACCCGGACCTGCGCGGCCCGGTCGCGATCAAGTCGGCCCCCACCGGACTGCTCTGGTTCAGCCTGCGCGGGGCCGACGCGATCGGGTCGCTGGACCCGCGCGCCCCCGACCCTGCCGCCACGGTGGCGACGGTGCGATCCGGACTCATCGCCGACCCGTCCGCGCTGTTCGTCGACGCTCACGGACTGGTGTGGTGGGTCAACGCGGCGACCGCCACCATCGGCCGACTCGACCCGTCTGCCCGCCGCCCGGTCGACACCGTCGCCCGCTTCGGACCATGGCCGCGGTACGGCGCGCCGCGGGCATGGGCGCCGGGCGCCTCGGACGACACAGGAGAGTTGTGGGTCACCACGCAGAACGAGCCGGGTCTGTTGCGGATCGCGCCGACCGCACGCGGCGCGGCGCCCGGCCCCCTGGCGGCCACCTGGTACACCGACCCGCCGCTGCGCACACCGGACGGAGTGTGGACGGCACCGGACGGGACGGTCTGGCTGGCGGACACCGACGGGGACGCACTCGTCCGCTTCACCCCGGCCACAGGCCGCTGGGAGCGGTTCACCGCGCCGGGCGTCGAAGGGCCGTTCGACATCAAACCCGGCCCCGAACCGGCGTACCTGTGGTTCACGAACAAGCGCGGCGGTTCCATCGGCCGGATTCGCGTGGTGGGAGGTGGCGACGGCACGAGGTGATCACGGAAACACATGCCCGTGGCGGTGTGCGAGCCCCACATGATGCAGGAAAAGCCCTGACCAGCCGGCCCGCGCGTTCTACGCTGGTCGCATGACAGAGCACGGCGGATGACCCCGCCGCCCGGATGTGCACGCGGAACCGATGAGCGGACCGGGACGGGCCCGACTGCGCTCGCTGGACCGGGCCCTCCTGCTGGCCGCCGGCAGCGCGCTCGCCCTGGGCTGCCTGCAGCTGGCCCTCACACTGCCCGGATCGGAAGACCTGTGGTGGGCGCACCTGGTGCTCGTGTTCACCTTCTGGGTCTACGCCGCCGCCGGACTGCTGGCCTGGCATCGCCGCCCCGGCAACAGCATGGGCATGCTCGTCACGTTCGGAGGTGCCGCAGTACTGGCGGGCAGCCTCGGCAACACGTCGGTGCCGGCCCTTGTCGCCGTCGGCTCCATCACCGCCACGGTGGTGCTGGCCGTGACCGTGCACCTGCTGCTCGCCTTCCCGTCCGGCCGGGTGCACGGCCGCACGGCGCGCACCGTGGCCGCCGCGGGCTACGGGGTGGCCCTGATACTGCAGGCGCCGCTGTACCTGTTCAACCCCGACGCCGCCTCCCTGCTGTTCGTCGCCGACCGGCCGGGACTGCTCGACGCGGGGGCGTGGGTGCAGCGGACGGCGGGCGGCGTGGTCGTCGTGGCGGCCGCGCTCATCCTCGCGCGCCGCATCGTGCACGCCCGCCCCGGGCGCCGACGCGTCCTGCTCCCGCTGTTCGCGTACGGGATGCTCGCGCTGCTGTCCGTCCCGTTGCGGCCGACCGTGCTCGACCCCGCGCTCGGCGGCGTCACCGCCGCCGTCGTCCAGTTCCTGATCATCGCGGGTGTGCCGGTGGCGTTCGTGCTCGCCATGCTGTGCGGCGGGTTCGCACGCGAGGGCGAATTGGAGGAGCTGGCCGTGCGGCTCGGCGACGCCGGGGGCGCGCCCGGCCGGATCCCCCGACTCCTCGGCCGGGTGCTCGGCGACGCGTCGATAGACGTCCTGTTCTGGATGCCCGAGCAATCGGCCTGGGTCGACTCCGCGGGCGTCCCGGCCGTCCTGCCGCTGCCGCAGGACAGGGCCGGCGTCGAGGTGACCATCGGCGGAGAACGGATCGGGGCGATCCTGTACGACGACGACCTGATCGCCGACCCGGAAACGGTGCAGGCCGCCGGCCGGGTGATGGCGCTGGCCATCGAGCGCGAACGACTCCGGGCCCGTCTTCTGGCACAACGCGGCGCGCTGATCGCCTCGCGTGCGCGCATCGTCACGGCCGCGGACCGCGAGCGCCGCCTCATCGCCCGCGACCTGCACGATGGCTTGCAGGTCGGCCTGGTGCTCCTCGCGCTCGAGGCCCAGCGTGTCGCGTCCGCGGCCCCCGACGGGACCGTGCGATGCCGAGTGCTGGAGCTGCGCCGCGGCATCGACGAGACGGCGGCCGAGCTGCGCACGTTCGTACACCGGCTGATGCCGCCCGCACTGATCGAACGCGGGCTGTGCGCGGCGGCCGAAGACCTGGTGGACCGGATGCCGCTGCCGACGGTGCTGCACGCCGAGCTGCAAGGAGGACCGCTGCCGTCCGGCGTCGAAAGCACCGCGTATTTCCTCATCGCGGAGGGGCTGGCGAACGCCCTCAAGCATGCCCGGGCCGCACGGATGTCGGTGCGGATCGGCCGCGACGGCGATCTGCTCACCGTCGAGGTGCACGACGACGGCATCGGCGGCGCCTCGGTGCACAGCGGCCACGGGCTGCGTGGCCTTGCCGACAGGGTCCACGCGCTCGGCGGAGAACTCCGCGTGGACAGCGCCTCGGCGTGCGGCACGCACCTGCGGGCGGAGCTGCCATGCGCGTCGTGATCGGCGAGGACGACCTGCTGCTGCGCCAGGGCATGACGGCGGTGCTCGCGGACGACGGCTTCGACGTGACCGCGGCGGTGGGCGACGCCGACGCGCTGCTCACCGCGGTGGAACTGCATCGCCCCGAGCTGGTGGTGACGGACATCCGCATGCCGCCCGGCGACGCCGACGACGGTCTTGTCGCGGCGCTGCGCATCCGCACGCTCCACCCGGGCACCGCGGTCGTGGTCCTGTCCCAGTACGTGCAGCGCCGCTACGCCACCGAGTTGCTCTCCGGCACTCCTGCCCGGGTGGGCTATCTGCTCAAGCAGCGCATCTCCGATCTGGACTCGTTCCTGAGCGCCCTGCACGCAGTCGTCGACGGGGGCACGGCGATCGACCCGGAGGTGATCGAGGTGATGGTCCACCGCGCCCGCATGGTGGACGGCCGGGTGGCGCACCTGACGCCCCGGCAGCGGGAGGTCCTCGCCCTGATTGCGGAGGGACGCAGCAACTCCTGGATCGCGCAGCACTTGGTGATCTCGGAGAAGGCCGTGGTGCAGCACACCTCGCACATCTACGACGCGCTCGGCATCCCCGTGGACGCGAACGACCACCGGCGGGTGCTGGCCGTGGTCCGGTACCTCTCCGGGTAGCCGCCTCCGCGCTCGCCGCCGGGTGGCGGATTTCCGGCGGCGGGCACCGTCGGCGCGGTACGGGACTTGGGTCTATGGCCCGCGGAGCGGGCCGCGATGACACTGATGCCATGCGATCTGCGCGCATCGTCGACACCCGTCCGCCGGCAGCGGACTATGCGGCCAACGGAGAGGACACCGGACCATGAGCCCCCACACCGCTCGCCGCCGCAACCAGTTGTTCGACAGCGCATTCCACGACAGGTTCGGGCAGTGGCCGGTGGGGTGCATCCCCGCCGGCGGAGCCGACATGGGGGACGTCGTCGCCGTCGCGAACGCGGTGGGTGACGGCGACGACTCCGCCTTCTACGACGCGTTCGTCGCGTCCGGCGATGCGCATGCCGCCGACGCGCAGAGCCTGCTGACCGCAGGCCGGCGTCGCAGTGCGCGCGCCCGCTTCCTGCGGGCGAGCTGCATGTACGCCGCCGCCTACCACCCGATCTACGGCACCCCCGTCGACCCGCGTCTACCCGCGGCATTCGACAAGCAGATGGACGCGTTCCGCGCGGCGATGGAACTGTCGGACCCGCCCGTGCGTCCCGTGGGCATTCCGTTCGAGGACGGCGCACTGCCCGGCTATCTGGTTCCCGCGACAGGCCGTGCCGACGAGGTGCGTCCGCTGCTGATTCTGACCAACGGGTTCGACGCGACGATCACCGACATGTACTTCGCATCGGGCGTGGCGGCCCTCGAACGCGGCTACCACGTGCTCCTGTTCGACGGACCCGGCCAGGGCGCCATGCTGTACCACCGCGGGGTGCCGTTGCGCCCCGACTGGGAAACCGTCATCGCCGCCGTGGTCGACCATGCGACGACGGTTCCGATCGTCGACCGTTCCCGCATCGCGCTGAGCGGGTGGAGCCTGGGCGGATACCTCGCGCCCCGGGCCGCCTCCGGCGAGCCGCGACTGGCCGCGTGCATCGCGGACCCCGGCCAGTGGGACATCGCCGATGCGATCCGCCGCTTCCTCGCCGCCCTGGAGGTACCCGACGCCGACACCGTCGCCTTCGACAGCCTCGACGACGCGACGCTCACCCGGCTCGCCACCGCGATCGAGTCGGACAGAGAGATGCGCTGGCAGATCGTCCAGCGCGGATACTGGACGACCGGGGCGGCAGACCTGCGCGGGTTCCTCCGCACGCTGGCCGGATTCACGCTCAAAGGCAGAGTGGGAGGCATCCGCTGCCCCACCCTGCTCACCGCCGCGGAGAACGATCCGCTCGCCGCGGACACGCCCACCTTCTTCGACGCGCTGACCTGCCCGAAGACCCTGCTGCGGTTCACCGCCGCCGAGGGTGCCGGCGAACACACCGAGGTGATCAACCGGTCGCTGTACAACCAACGGGCGCTCGACTGGCTCGACGAGACACTGCGGGCCGGGTGAGCGACATCGGCATCCGGAGACCGCACGGCGGCGGGTGCCCACTCGGTGCACGAGCCTCTTCAGACCATCGGTGATGATCGCGACGATCACGGCACCCGGCCGCTCTTCTCGATCTCCGATGCGAGCGCATGACCGTCATCCGTCATGACGCAACGCCTCTCGACCGAATGTCACGCCGAGAAGGATCCCCGCCATTCGCGGATGACACCGACGGCGTCGTCGAGGTGCGATTCGAGGAGGAAGTGGCCGCCGTCGAAGAGCTCGATGCGTGCGTGCGGCGCGTCGTTGCGGAATGCCTCCGCCCCGGCCGGGCCGAAGATCTCGTCGTTCGCACCCCAGATCGCCAGGACGGGAACGCCGGAGGTGCGGAGCCATTCCTGAAACTCCGGGTAGAGCGCGCGGTTGGTGTGGTAGTCGCCGAACAGCGCCAGCTGGGCCAGGTCGTTGCCCGGGCGGCCGAGGAGTGCGAGGTCGTGTTCCCAAGCGTCGGGATCGACGAGCGTCGGGTCGGGCACCCCGTGGAGGTACTGCCACTCGACCGCCTGCCTTTCCATCGCCGGACGGAGTGCGGCCTCGTTCTCCGGTGAGGGATTCCGTCCGTAGGCCCAGATCGGCGCCCAGAAGTCGGCGACGAAACCCTCCTCGTAGGCGTTCCCGTTCTGCGAGATGACGCCGTCCACGGAGCTCGGTTCTCCGAGGGCGAGGCGCCAGGCGATGGGGGCCCCGTAGTCATGGGTGTAGACCGTGAACCGCTTCACGTCGACCGCGTCGAGGAATGCGCGCGTGATCCGGGCGAGTTCATCGAAGGTGTAGTGGAACTCCCCCACGGACGGGGCGCTCGAGCGTCCGAATCCGATGTGGTCGGGGGCGATCACACGGTAGCGGTCGGCGAGCGCGGGCATGAGGTGGCGGAACATGTGCGAACTGGTGGGGTACCCGTGCAGCAGCACGATGACCGGCGCATTCGCCGGCCCTGCTTCGCGGTAGAAGACATCGAGCCCTTCGATCCGGATCGTACGGTGATGCACCACAGGCATGTTTAACCCCTTAATCGTTGTTTGCCGGTTACTGCGACGGTAGCATGGCCACGGAGGAGGTCGACGGATGATTGCGGACGAGGCGCTGTTGCTCGAGGTGCTCAACAGCGCGCCCCGGCACGGCGAGGCCATCGCGGAAAAGCTCACCGGCGTAGAAGGCGCGACGATCGCCCGCCGGCTCGGCGGCACGGGCACCGAGCAGGAGGTGCGGCTGCTTCGCCGGACGCGGGATGCGATTCAGGCTCTCGTGCGCGGGCACGACGAAGCCACGGCGGCGCTGCAAGAGCTCATGGACAGCACGATCCTCACGCCCGACGTGACACCCGCGGGCATCCGATGGGGCCTCGACGCTCCCGCCGACATGGTGCCCGCGGCGCGCATCGCGCAGGCATGGTCGACGGTGTCGGAGGCGCGCCCGGGCCGGCTCAAGGCGTGCGCGAACGAGGAGTGCAACCTGTTCCTCATCGACCGTACGCGGCCCGGCACGGCGAAATGGTGCTCGATGGCGGTGTGCGGCAACCGGATGAAGGCACGTGCCCACGCCTCCCGTGCGCGAGCCGCCGCCCCGCAAAGAGCCGGGGACTCCCCGGATCGCTCCGGCGATGCCGGCGATGGAGGCCGACGGGGTATCCCCCGGGCGTCGCCATGAATCGTCACTCGACGGATTCGGCCATCCGGAGAGTCAGCCCGTCAGCCCGCGCCCGGTCACAAGGGGCAGATCGAGCGCTGTGACGATGCCGGGCTTCGCGTTCACGACCGCTTCCACCGCGTTGACCAGGCGCATCGCGGTCATGATCATGCCGGAGTCGTTGTGGTCGCCGTGTTCCCCGTGGTGGTGGAGGTCGACGGTCATCGACGGCTGTCCCGTCAGCTCGACCCGGTAGCACCCGTCTCCGTGCGCGGGCCGCGGCCAGTCCGGCGCCTGTCCGGGCGCCGTGCGGGTGATGTGCTCGAGAACCACCTTTTCCTCGCCGCCCACGGTGCCGACCACCTCGAAACGCAGGGCGGCCGCCGTGCCCTCGGCGATCCGGCAGCACACGGTGTCGAACCCCTGCTCGGCGGGCAGCCGCTCGTAGCGTTCCACCAGCGGCTCGTCCAGCGTGAGCCCCAGGCCCGCCGCGATCTGGCGGACCACTGATCCCCACCCCAGCGCCAGCACGCCCGGCTGCAGCAGGAACGGAGTCTCCTCCAACCGGCGGCCGAATCCGAACAGCCCGGTCATCGTCATCGCCTGGTCATAGGTGCTGTAGTCGGCGATCTCCGTGCACCGGACCCGGTCGATCCGCTGCGACAGGCTCGTCATCACGAGCGGCAGCACATCATTGGCGAAACCCGGGTCGATGCCGTTGACGTGCAGGCTCGCCCCGCCCCGTACGCCGGCCGCGTGGATGCGCTCCGCCTCCTCATCCGGCAGCACGCCCCACGGGTACTGCAGCAACACCGGGCCCGAGGACACGACGTTGATGCCGCTCTCCAGAAAGAACACCAGATCCTGCACGGCCTCGAAAATCCGGTCGTCGGTCATCGCGGTGTGCACGATGCAATCCGGCCGCAGGGCCACCAGCGCGTCCCCGTCGGAGGTCGCCCGCACGCCGAGCTCTCGGCCCAACCCGGCAAGCTCGCCCGCGTCCCTGCCCGCCTTGTCCGGGTTCGAGACCCACACGCCGACGAGTTCCAGTTCCGGTCGCGCGTCGATGCCCGCTATCGCATGCCGCCCCACCGTTCCCGTGGACCACTCCACCACCCGCAATGCCATGGCATCCTCCCTGCGTCGCTCGATCCGTCACCTCGCAGTAGACCAGGCGCGCATTTCCTCGGTAGCCGCAATCGACACGACCGCGGCGCCTCCGCCGGCGACGAGCGGGACCGGGATCCCGCGTCTGTCCCGCGGGGCGGGAGGTCGTCGCCGAAGGCTAGGAATTGCGGAACCATTCGCGTCGTCTCCGCTTCCGGCAGGACCGCAGGTCACGTCCATGCCCACCGGCGTCGCCGCATGTCACTCCGCCGGAGATACCGGACACGTTCTCTTCCGCGTTCCCGAGCTTCGCGCAACGGCCTGCGCCCGCTCGCCCCGGCCCGTCGCCGGACCCCGCACCCCGATCAGTCGATGGTGAACACGAAGCTCGAGTGCGGATACCCGGCCTGCACGAACGAGGCGACGTTCAGCGGCTGCTGCCAGCTGGTGCCCGCCGTGCCCGTATTCGTCGCGTAACCGTCGGCGACGAGCGTCAGATCGCCGCGCGGCGCCATCGAGGTGCCCGCAAGGTGGTAGCTCAGGTTCGCCGACACCCCATTGCCTCCGCCGACCCCCTCCACGGTGATCCGCTCGCTGCTGTGCGGGTTGATCTGCGTGAGCGGCGCCTCCACCCACTGCCCGTCCCGGGCGAAGCCGCCGTCGTAGAACATCGTCGCATCGGTGTTGTTGTTGACCGTGATGACGGCGGTCGCGGGGGGAGGCCGCGTGTCCCCCTATCGGCGGACACGCGGCCGTCGGCCGGCGTCTCCGTATTCGATGCGGTGCCGGAGGCTCTCGAGCACCGCGTCAGCGAAGCGCCCGATGTACCCGTGCACCAGCCTGGCCGCCAGCCACCCGGTGAACACGCCGTCGATACGGAAGTCGAAGTGCAGCCGGATCGCCGAAAAGTCGCCGTCGGCCACCGCCTCGAACCGTGCGTGGTGGTGGAATCCGCTCTCCGAGCGCCACGCCAGCACACCGTCGCCGGCCTGCCCGATGCGCACCCGCCCGCCCACGTACATCGTCCCCAGGAGGATGAACACTTCCCACTGCTCGGCACCGTCGCCCGCGTCCTCGACGCGCGCCGTGCGGCCCAGGTCCGCGATCACGGCCATGACCTCGTCGGGACGCGCCAGCACTGCGGACGACGCGGACAACGGCCGGTGCACCGTCACCGAGCGGGTCATGGACGACATCAGCTCACCACCGGGATGACGCTCTTGGCGGCCAGTCTCGACAGCGCCACCTGCATCACCGACGTCACGTACTCGTAGGCGTCGTCCCAGTCGGGATCGTCCCCGTAGCGCTCGTGCAGGTCGATGGGCTCGAGCACCTGGATGCGGATCTTCGCCGGCAGCGGGATGTGCGGCAGGTCGGCGGGCAGCAGCCCCCAGGGCACGCTCAGGCTGATCGGCACCGATTTGACGCGGAGCAGCTTGTCGAACCGCAGCAGCTGCGCCGTCCGGCGGCCGTCGTTGAACACGTAGAACGTCTCCTGGCCGCCGGTCGCCACCACCGGCACGATCTTGACGCCGTTCGCGTGGGCGAGGCGCAGGAACCCCTTGCGCCCGTCGAACACGATGCGGTTGCGGTCCCGCCACGGGCGCAGCGCCTCCACGTCGCCGCCCGGATAGACCAGCACGTTGGCGCCGCCGCGCAGCAACTCCGCCGCGGTATCCATGTCCGCCTGCACCATCCCGAACTTGCGGGCGAAGTCGCCCACCACCGGCATGCGGGTGACGATCTTGTGCGCCAATCCCACCAGCGGCCGCCCCTCCACGGTGAAGAATGTGTGATAGCCGAGGAGGAACACGAACGTGTCCGGAATGTCGGCGCCGCCGCTGTGATTGCCCACGAACAGCACCGGCTCGTCGGGGACGTTGTCGAAACCGTCCACCTCGGCCCGGAAATACAGGCGCGCGGCCAGCCAGAAGCGCGGCAGCATCTCCCGGATGAACTCGGGGTCCCGCCCCTCCAGCCCGCCCGGCCCCGGCGTGAGCGCGCGGCGCACCGCCGCCGCCGGCTTTCCCAGCAGCGCCGTCCATCCGCCCATCACTGCCCCGTTTCCAGTGTCCGTACCGATCCGTCACTCCTATCGTCACAGATCCGGCCGCGTTCAGCCTATCGAGGTGGGCCCCCGCGCGCCGACAGTCCGCCGCCTGCCGCCCCCGGGCCCCGCCCCGGCGCGCGGTCGCCGGGGCCGACGACGATCATGGGCGCCATGCCTCCGATGGATTCCGAGCGGGCGCTGCACGCGCTGGCGCCGTTCACCTCCGACCCGATGGCGTGGACGCACCTGTCGGCCAGCGAACTCGTGCACCACCGTGCGGCCGTGCAGCCCGACGACGCGGCCTACCTCTCCCCCGCGGGCACCACCACCTGGGCCGAGTACGACGCGCTGGCCGACGCGGTCCGCGACGCCGCTGCGACGCTGCCAGGGCCCGCCACCGCGCTGGTCTTCCTGCCGGACACCGCCGAGTTCCACGCCGCGATCGTCGGCCTGTACCGGGCGGGAGTGCTCGCGGCCGCCACCGGCGCGCGCTCCGGCACGGCCGAACTGGCCCACATCGCCTCCGCATCGGACGCCACCGTCCTCGTCACCGCGCCCGAGATGCGCGGGGCGACCGCGCACGCACTGGCCGACGCTGTGCGTGCACGTGGGGCGAATATCGCGCACACCCTCCTCGTCGAACCGGGACGCGTCACCGTCGACGGTGCGACCCCGGGCCGTCCCGCTGTTCCGGAGAGGGCGTTCTCCGTCGATGACGTGTCCTATCTCAACGCCACCTCCGGCACGACCGGTCTGCCCAAGCTCGTCACCCACACGCAGCGGCGCTGGACGACGTTCGCGGCGATCGCCTGCCGGGGCGCGGACCTGGCGCCCGACGAGGTCGTCGCGTCGTTCGTGCCCGCGCCCTACGGGTTCGGCCTATGGACCGCGCATTTCCTGCCGGCGCTGCTCGGGCGGCCGGCGGTGGTGCTCGACCGTTTCGACGCCACCGCCGCCGTGCGGCTCCTCGCCGAGCACCGCGCGACCCTCCTGGGCGCGGTGAGCACCCAGTTCCGGATGATGTTGCAGGCCGACCCGGACGGGCTCGCCCGGCTCGACGGACTGCGCGTGATGTACACGGGCGGCGAAGCGGTGCCCCGTACGGAGGCGGAGCGCTTCGAGGCGCTCACCGGCGCCAAGGTTCTCCAGTTCTACGGGTCCAACGAGGCGGGCGGGGTCAGCGCCACGACGGTGTTCGACGACGACGAGACGCGGCTGGGCACCGGCGGGCACGTCCTCGACGAGATGCGCCTGCGCCTCGTCGACGCCGGGCGCGAGGTGCGCGGACCGGGCGTCCGGCGCGGGCAGCCCGCGGTGCGCGGACCGTTGGCGTCTCCCGGGTACTTCCGCGACGAGGCCGCCGATGCGGAGCTGTTCACCGACGACGGCTGGTTGCTGCTGGGCGACGTCGTCGAAGTGGACGAGGAGAACCGGCTCCGGGTGGTGGGCCGGGTGGCGGACGTGATCATCCGCGGGGGCAAGAACATTTCGGCCGCCGAGGTGGAGGACCTGGTGCGCGAGCACCCGTCGGTGTCGATGGTCGCTGCGGTCGGCGTGCCGGACACCGTGTTCGGGGAGCGGCTGTGCGTGGTCGTCGCACTCGAGGCCGGGGCCGCGCTGTCGCTGGGCGCACTCACCGCGTGGCTGCAGGAGCGGGGCGTCACCCGCGAGTACCTGCCCGAGAAGCTCGTCGTCACCGACGCGATGCCGATGGCCGCGGGCGGCAAGATCGCCAAGGCACGGGTGCGCGAGCTGGCGGTGCGCGAGCCGAATTGAGCACTGACCGAGGACACGCCCAGGCGGGCCGGCACGCCGGGTGAGGCCACGAATCCGGTCCCGGCATGTCTTCTTCGACGCTCTGGACTGCGGAAGGATTCGCGTCGGCCGCCGCCAACAACGTGCACTGCAGCGTTGCGCGCAGGCCTCCGAGCCCATTCTGTTGTCGTGCGATGTCGCGCGTCCTGCCGCGTGGCCCGGAGTGCACGATTCCTTCCGCAATGCAGAGCCTCCCCGGCGCACTGCCGGAGGCCGCGGCGTCGCCGATGTCAGCCGAGCCGGATCGGCTCGCCGTACTCGATGGTCCCGTCGGCGTGCACCTCGTAGCTCTGCAGACCGCCCGGCATCCGCGCCTGGTCGCGGTCCTGCGACACCGCCACCTTGTTCACGGCGTTGCGCGAGATGTCCAGCACCAGCTCCACTGCCTCGGCCGGGCTGAAGTGCTCGCGCACGTTCGCCAGCATTCCTGCCGGCAGGTATGCGGGCTGCCAGATCATGGCGTCCGTCAGCTCCAGCGCGATCCGCCGCCGGGGAGTGAACGCGGCGTGCTCGTAGTCGTCGATCGCGTCGAACAGGCTCTCGTCCGCCCCTGCCGCCATCGCGGATGCCGAGCGGAGTGACTTGCACATCCGGCACTCGTGCTGGCGGGCCCCGCGCAGGCGCACCAGCTCGGTGAGGACCGGGTCCAGCAGCGGCAAGCGCGCCACGGCGCCGACATACTCGCCGACGGTGGGCCAGAGGCCGTCCACTTCGTCGACATCGGCAGGCCACTCCCCCGCGCCGTAGAACAGCTCCGCCAGCGTCCGGCGCACGCGCGGCACCCAGTCGGCCGCATACACAGCGAGGGCGAACTCACCGGCCCGGCCGCCGAGCACCGCCTCGAGATCCGCGCGCTGCGCGGCGGTGACCGCCGACACGTCGAGGCTGAACTGCTCGGCGAACGCCGCGGCGGCCGGTTCCGCCGTGGGCGTCGAGACCGACGCGAGAGGTTCGAGACCGAGCGCTCCGGCGCAAGTCACGCGGGCCAGCGCCGTCAATCCGGCCATGCGGGGCACCACGCCGCAGGCCAGCCGGTCGAGCACCGCGGCGGCCTCCGGCGCGACGTCGACGAGCACCTCGCGCGCGGTCCGTTCCCATTCCGACGACATCTCCGGCGCCTCCTCGATCGTTCGACATGTCCAGCTTCCTGGGCAGCGCAGGCGGAGGAAACGTGCCGTCCCGCCAGGCGGCAGTGAGGCCTGCCGGCGCGCCGACGGGTGATTCCGCGCCGTGGATCAGTTCTGCAGCGGCTGCAGGGCGGCAGTGACCCGGGAGAGCTCGTCGAACATCTGCTTGGCCGCGCCCAGCTGGACCTCGTTGGGCTCGAAGGCGCCATCGACGAACTGGTCGAACACCATGGGCGCCACGATCCCCTCCAGCACCGGCACCATGCGCAGCGGCAGCACCACCAGCTTGGCGTGCTCCACCGACCGCAGGCCGCCGGAGACACCGCCGTACGAGGCGAAGGCCACCGGCTTGTAATTCCACTCCGTGGACACCAGGTCCAGCGCGTTCTTCAGCGGCGCCGGCATGCCGAAGTTGTACTCGGGGGTGACGATGACGAACGCCTGGCATCCGGCGATCCGCTCGCTCCACGCCTTGGTCGCGTCGTTGACGTACCGGCCGGTGCGCGGATGGTGCGGCTCGGAGGTCGTCATCGGCAGCGCGACCTCGGCGAGGTCGATGACGTCCACGTCGAACCCGCCGTGCTCACGCGCCTGCGCGGCGATCCACTCGCCCAGCATGTGCCCCACGCGCGTCTCCCGCACGCTCGCGATGATGATGCCCAGCTTCGGCGCCCCGGCGTTGCCCATGTGCAGACCTTCCGATCGAGAAGACGGCCCGGCGGCGGTGCGCCGAGCACGATTGTTTCCTACGCAAAGACTAACGGGCGGGCGGTACCGGTTCATCCCGCGCCGGGCGTGTTCCGCACCACCTGCCGCATCCGCCATGAGGCGTGCCAGGCCAGGCCCACCGGAAGACGCGGCAGGCACGGCACCGCGTGCCGAGCACGCCCCTCGGCTACCGTCGGTCGCACGCACACCCCGCACATCCCCGCAGGAGCAGCCTCATGCCCGCCCCGACCTTCGTCCTCACCGAGGAGTTCGAGCAGGCGCTCGACCTGCTCCGCTCGGGCGGCAACCTGTTCCTCACCGGCAAGGCGGGCACGGGCAAGTCGACGCTCGTCCGGCGGTTCCTCGCCGAGACCGAGCGCCGCGTGCTCGTGGCCGCTCCCACCGGCATCGCGGCCCTCAACGTCGGCGGATATACGATCCACCGCGTGTTCGGTTTCCGCGCCGGTACCACCGTGGCCGACGTCGAGGGCGGCGCCTACCGTCCGGGCCGCTTCGCCAAGGCCCTCTCCGAGCTGCAGACCCTCATCATCGACGAGGCGTCCATGGTGCGGGCGGACCTGTTCGACATGCTCGCCGCCGCGCTGGGCCGCTTCGGCCCGGACCCGTCCGCCCCGTTCGGCGGCGTGCAGATCGTGCTCGTCGGCGACCTGTTCCAGCTGCCGCCCGTGGTCACCGAAGCCGAGGCCGCGTACTTCGAGACCCGTTACGCCACCCCGTACTTCTTCTCCGCCGACGCGTACCGCGGCGCGGAGTTCCCCACCGTCGACCTCACGCGGGTGTTCCGCCAGTCGGGCGATCCGCGTATGGCCACCATCCTCAATGCGATCCGCGAGGGCACGCTCGTCTCCCGTTCACGAGCTGAGCTCAACGCGCGCACCGTTCCCGGGTTCGTGCCGCCCGACGACGAGTTCTGGCTGACCCTGACCACCACCAACCGCATGGCCACCTCACGCAACCGCACCCGCCTCGAGCGGCTCGCGGGCGACGAGTTCACCCACCACGCCGAGCGGATCGGCGAGCTCGACCGCTTCGAGGCGCCCACCGACGACGTGCTGCACTTCAAGGTGGGCGCACAGATCATGATGCTCACCAACGACCCGTCGGACCGGTGGGTCAACGGCACCATCGGACGCATCGTCGACGCCGAGTGGTCCGAACGCGGCTGCGTCGTCGCCGTGCAGTTCCCGGGCGGCGACGTGGCGGAGGTCGAGGCCTACCGCTGGGAGGTCACCCGCCCCGTGCTCGACGGCGGCGGGCTGCGCCACGAGGTCATCGGCTCGTTCACGCAGCTTCCGTTCAAGCTGGCCTGGGCGATCACGATCCACAAGAGCCAGGGCCAGACGCTCGACCGCCTCGTCGTCGACCTCACCGGCGGTACCTTCGCCACCGGCCAGCTGTACGTGGCGCTGAGCCGGTGCACGTCGATGGACGGGCTGGTGCTCACCCGCCCGGTGCTGCCGAAGGACCTCAAGACCGATCGGCGCATCCTGCGGTTCCTGCGCGCCGCCACCGCCCCCGACGCCGCGGCGCGGTACTGCGCGATCGCCGCGCTCACCGTCGGCGACGATGGAGCCCGCAGCAAGCCGCGCCCCGTCGAGCTGGCGGTGGCCTTCGAGGACGGCACCTCCGTCAGCTCCGTGATCAACCCGCAGCGCGACCTGGCCGATGCCCGCCGCGCCTACGGGATCAGCGTGTCCGACGTGCTGCTGGCCCCGACCCTGCGCGAGGCGTGGGCGATGATCCTGCCGCTGCTCGACGGCCGCACCCCCGTCGGAGTCGGCGTCGACAAGTCGCTCGGCCATATCGACTTCGAGCTCAAGCGGCTCGGCAGCGCGATGCCGATGCCGCTCGGCGTCGACGTGCCCGCCGGACGGCTGTCGGCCGGGGAACGGACGGCCCTCCGTTCGGCGTCCGCGGTGCAGCGCGCGCAGGCGGCGTTGCGGGCGCGCGACCGGCTCGACGCGCAGGATCCCGGGGCGGGCGCGTTCGACACCGACGCAGCGGACGAGCTTGCCAGCGCCGACGCGGGCGGCGCTGTCGGCTACCTGCTCACCCGTACGCCCGACGAGCCGACGCCGGCATCGGCTCTGCTACCCCAGTTCTCGGCGATGTTGGCCGTCGGACGCAGCGTCGGCGCGGTGCTGCTGGGTCGCGGCGGCGCAGGCGCCGACCGGGTTGCGGGAGACAGCCCCGACCCCGAGATCCTGCGCGAGGCGCGGGTGCTCGTGGCAGAGCAGGTGCGCGCGGCGGCCGCGCGTGTGCCCCTCACTGCGGAGGCACTGGACCGGCTGCACACGCTGGAGACGGTGCTGGGCGCGGATCTCACCAAGGGACTGGCCGCACTCGAGGCCGATTCCGCGGCCGGCGTGCTGGCCCCCGGCACGAGGGTGTGCTTCACCGGCGACGCCGTCGGCGCGGACGGACGGTTCGTCTCGCGCGACGAGATGTTCTCGCTCGCCGAGGCACGCGGGCTCACCCCGGTGAAGAACGTGTCCAAGACCAGGTGCGACGCGCTCGTCACCGCGGAGATCGGCTCGCAATCCGGCAAGGCGCGCAAGGCCCGCGAGTGGGGCAAGTCGGTGGTCTCCGCCGACGAGTTCCTCGCGTGGGCGCGCGGCTGAGGGGATCCGGCTCGGGGCCGGAATACGGCATCGGGGCCGGAATCTGTGCTGCGGCCGGGGTCCGCACGGGCGGTCACCGAGCCCGGGCGAGCAGCGGGGCGCCGAACCATCCCCAGTAGATGCGGTGACACCGGATCCGCCGGCCGGACAGGTCCATGACCTCGGCGATATCCACCTGGTCACCGTCGGGCGTCCGCCGCGGGTACTCCCACATGAGCCGGCCGCCGCCGAAAAGGAACCGGCCGCTGCGGTGGAAGCGCACGAGCTCCTCCGGCCGGCCGCGGGTGCCGCGCGCGAAGAACTCCCGCAGCCGTTCGTGCCCCACGAGCACGCCACTGTCGGTGTCCATGATGCGCGGCACCAGCGGGCTCTCGAACACCGCGTCGGGCAGGTAGAGCGCGAGGAGTCCGTCGATGTCGTGGGCGCGGGTGCGCCGGTCCCATTCATCGTGGATGAACCGCGCGTCGTCGGAGGTGGTTTCTGCCGTGCCTGTGCTCATGGTCGCCACGGTAGGCCCGGGACACGTCGGTGGCGGCCGACATGTTCCCGCAGTTCAATGGGTACATGTCCACCGCACGACCACTGTCCGCCCCCCGCACGCCCGACCTGTCCGGTTTTGCGCGCGAAGTCGCCGACCCCAGCCGCTCCGCCATGCTCGTCACGCTCATGGATGGGCGCGCGTGGACGGTCGGCGAGCTGGCGCGGCAGGCCGGGATCGCCCGCAACACCGCCAGCGGGCACGTGCGCCGGCTGGTCCGCGCCGGGCTCGTCACCGAGAGCCGGCAGGGCCGGCACTGCTACCTCACGCTGGCCGCGCCGCAGGTCGCCGACGCGATCGAGGCGATCGGCCTGGCGACCGGCACCCTGCCGCCGACGCGCAGCCTGCGCGGTCGCCGGTTCGACGACGAGCTGGCCGCCGGGCGCACCTGCTATCGGCACCTCGCGGGGCGGCTCGGCGTCGGCCTGCTCGACGGGGCAGTCGCCCGCGGACTCGTCACCGGCGACTGTGCGCTCACCGACCACGGCCGCGCCTGGTGCGAGGCGCACGCCATCGACACGGCGCCGTCGCGCCGCCCGCTGCTGCGGCCGTGCATCGACTGGACCGAGCGCCGACCGCATCTTGCAGGCGCCCTCGCGGACCGGCTGGCCGCGGCCGCCTTCGACCGCGGCTGGATCGTGCGCGGCAGCCACCCTCGGGCCGTGCGCTTCACGCCCACGGGCCGCTCAGCGATCGACGCCTGAGTTGGAGCATGTCCGACGACTGATTGAGTTTGGTACTAGATTCGACACCGACAATGGTACTGTTACTGGTATGCCAGCGCTGAATGTCCCTTTCACAGACGATGAGATGGAAGCAGTGCGCGCGGGCGCCGCCGAAGCCGAGCAATCGCTGCGCATGTTCGCTCACGACGCCGTCCTGAGCGCTGCCGATCAGCATAAGAAGCGTGTGCGCGAAGCGGCCGCCCTCATCGCGAGCCGGTCCAGCGAACTCAACCGTCGTCTCGCGTGAGCGACCACCTCGACCGTGAGGATGTCCTGCACGCGGGGTCGATCGCGGTCGGACACCGCCTCGACGTCCGTGACTACGGCCTCTTGGATGCGGCGGTCGCTCGTCCGCGCGCAACGGTGTTCGGCATCGACGCCTACGAGGGCGATTTCGAGAAAGCGGCAGCACTGCTGCAGTCGCTGGCCCGCAACCATGCGTTCGTCGATGGCAACAAGCGCACAGCGTGGGCCTCAGCTTGGGTATTCCTGCATCTGAACGGGCATGAGCTGGACCCTTCGTTCGATGTGGACGGCGCCGAAGCCTTCATGGAGCAGGCCGCCACGCACTCAGAAATGGAAGTCCCGCAACTCGCATCCCGTCTCCGTGGCTTCGCCCTGTCTGCCGACGACTGACCAACCAGCGGGCCGTTGGGGCACCACAGATCCCTTCCTGCCGTCCGGGCGCTCCGCGGTCTGCCCGACCGGCCACCGGCGCCCGCCGTCCTTCGCGTATTCCCGCCCCCAGGCGGGCGTCCACTGCTACCGTCCGGGTCACGACCCCTTCTGCGCCGGCGTCCTGCCCGAAAGGCGGTTCCCATGCCCGTCTACCAGTTCCGATGCGACTCGTGCGGGCCCTTCGACGCCGCCCACACCATGGCGACGGTCCCCGACGCCGACGTGTGCCCCGAGTGCCGGGCCCCGTCGCGCCGCACCATCACCTCCCCCGCCCTCGGCCGGGGCGGCTCCGCATCGATGCGCCTGCTCGACGCCACCGCGCGTTCGGCCTCCGAGCCGGCCGTCGTCACCGGTACCGCGCCCGGCCGCCGGCGTTCCCCCGGCACGCCGGTATCCACCGATCCGCGGCACCGCGCGCTGCCGCGACCCTGATCTGAGAAAGCGAGGAACCCGCCGTGCCCCAGAACCTCTTCCCCCTCGACTCGGCCAAGCCTTTCACCGACCAGCAGATCACCGGCCACAACCGCTGGCACCCGGACATTCCGCCGGCCGTCACCGTCCGCCCGGGCGACGAGTTCCGCGCCGACTGCCGCGAATGGTTCGACGGCCACATCCGCAACGACGACTCGGCCGAGGACATCCGCACCGCCCCGATGAGCAAGGTGCACGCGCTGTCCGGGCCGTTCCGGGTGGAGGGCGCCAGGCCAGGCGACCTGCTGGTGGTCGACATCCTCGAGGTGGGCCCCATCCCACAGGAAGATTCCGGCCCGCTCGCCGGCCAGGGCTGGGGCTACACCGGCATCTTCGCCAAGGCCAACGGCGGCAGCTTCCTCGTCGACCAGTTCCCCGACGCCTACAAGGCCGTGTGGGACTTCTCCGGCCGCACGGCCACCTCCCGGCACGTCCCCCACGTGACGTTCACCGGAATCACGCACCCGGGACTGATGGGCACCGCGCCGTCGGCCGGCATGATCGGCAAGTGGAACGCACGCGAGGCCGCACTGATCGCCACCGACCCGGATCGATTGCCACCGCTGGCCCTTCCTCCGGAGCCGCAGGACGCCGTCCTCACCACACTCTCCGGAGCCGACTTCGACCGCGTCGCCGCCGAGGCCTGCCGCACCGCGCCGCCACGGGAGAACGGCGGAAACATGGACATCAAGAACCTCACCGCCGGCAGCCGGGTGTTCTACCCGGTATACGTCGACGGCGCGAATCTGTCCGTCGGTGACCTGCACTTCTCGCAGGGGGACGGCGAGATCACCTTCTGCGGCGCCATCGAGATGGGCGGGTTCATCGACCTGCGCGTGGACGTGATCAAGGGCGGGATGGACACCTACAACATCCACGAGAATCCGCTGTTCATGCCCGGGAACACGCCGCCGCAATACTCGGAGTGGCTCGCGTTCTCCGGCACGTCCGTCACCCTCGACGGCGAACAGCGCTACCTCGATTCGCAGCTCGCCTACCAGCGCGCGTGCCTGCACGCCATCGACTACCTCACCACCTTCGGATACAGCCCCGAACAGGCGTATCTGCTGCTGGGCGCGGCGCCGATCGAGGGCAGGTTCTCCGGTGTGGTCGACATCCCCAACTCGTGCGCCACCGTCTACCTGCCCACCGCCATCTTCGATTTCCCCATCGCCCCGTCCGCGGACGGGCCGGCGACGATCGACCCGGGGATCGGTGCGCCGCGGGCCTGAACCGGACCACACGGTGACCGAACAGGCCGGCCCGGCCGCGCCCGCACCGGCCCCCGGAGTGGCAGGCCTGCGCCGGGCCGACCGCGACCCCGCGACGCGCTACCGCGGCCTGCGCCCGGCGCTGCGGCGAACTTTCATCGACGCCGACCCCGGCCGCATCCGTCTGCGCACCGCATGGACGACGGCGCTGGCCGTCCTCACCGCGATCGCGGCGATGGGCGCGGTGGCGAAGTCCACCCACCAGGGCCCGGAGCTCGTCACGGTCTCCGGGTTCATGGCGATGCAGACGGTGGCCCTCGTCAACGACGCGACGCTCCGGCAGCGGCAGGTGACGATGGCCCTGACGATCCTGCCGTCCGCCGCGGCGGCGACCATCGCCTCGGTGACCATGCTCAACCCCGTCTCCAGGGATGTGGGCATCGTGATCGTCGTGTTCTGCGCGGTGTGGCTGCGCCGCTACGGGCCGCGGGGCTCCGCGTGCGGGGTCATCGGCTTCTTCGCCTACTTCTTCACCATCCTCACGGATACGAAACCCCACGCCCTGCCGATGCTGCTCGCCGCGATCGCGGTGGGGGTCGGCTCCGCACTGTTCGTACGCACCGCCGTGGTGCCCGAACGCCCGCGCGCGCAGCTGCGCACCCTGCTGCCCGCACTGCGCGACGCCTCGACGGACCTGCTCGACGCGGCGGCCGCGGAGGTTCCGGAGTGGGCGACCGCGACGACGCTCGGTGCACGCTGGGACGCGCTGGGCCGGGCGGCGGCCGCCGTCTACGACTGGCAGGACCGGTTCGACACCCCCCAGCACACCGGTGTCACCGCGCGGGAACTCGACGGGATCGTTTTCGACGTGCAACTGTCGATCGAACACGCCGCGCAAGCCCTGCTCCGCGTCGGCGCCCAGGGTTCGCGCCCGGCCCCGCTGACCGCCTCGGTAAACGCGCTGCGCGCGGTGATGGCCACGGCGCCGGCCACCGCGGCCCGGTCCGCTCCGCCGGCTGCGTGTGCCGCGTGGGAGGCCATCGACGCCGCGATGTCGCTGCCCGCGGAGGCCGGCGACGCCGCGCGGGCGGTGCACCGGGCCGCGCAGGCGCAGGTCAGGCTGCGCTCGGTGCGGGTGACCCCCGGAAAGATGCGGCGCATTCTGCCCGGAGTCCACGCACCCGGGCCGGCGGTGCCCGAGGCGCCCCCGTCCCGGACCGCCGACGTGCCGGCCGCAGCACCGGCGAACTCTGCGGCACAGGTGCATTCTGCTGCCCCTCCCCACTCTGCAGCCCCGGCGAGCCCCGCGGCCCCGACCGGTCGGCCCGCACCGGTCTGGCGATCGTGGGACGCGGCCACCCGGGCCGCCGTGCAGTGCTCCGTCGCCGCCGCCGCGGCGGCACTCGTCGGGCGGGCCATCTCCGCGGACCGCTGGTATTGGGCGGTGCTGACCGCGTTCATGATCTTCTATGGCGCCACCACCAGCGGAGACGTGCTGGCGAGGGCCTGGCGGCGCATGCTCGGCACGGTGCTGGGCGTCGTGGCCGCACTCGTCATCGTCTACGCGATCGGACACCATCCCGACGTCCTGCTACCGCTGATCGCCGTCTACGCGCTGCTCGGCCAATACTTCGGCCCTCTCAACTACGCATACCGCATCTTCTTCATCACCCTGATGCTCGCCAGCCTCTACGAACTGCTCGGCATCTTCGACCTGCGCGTCATGGAGGTCCGCATCGACGAGACCCTCGCCGGCGCCGCCGTGGGCATCGCGGCCGCGTTCTTCGTGCTGTCGACCAGGTCCACGCCCGTTCTCGCCACGCGGATCGGCGACTACCTCACCCGGCTGGGCGTCCTGGTGTCGGATTGCGGCGCGGCGGTGCTCGACGGGCGCGCCCCGCGCGACCTGCGCGCCGCCACCCGGGAGCTTGATGCCGCCCTCGCCGCGGTGGGCAAGGCCGCCGACCCGCTGGAGACCGTCGGCAACCGGCGGCACCGCCGCCAGGCCGCGCGATGGAATCGACGATTGCAGGCGAACAGCCGGTTCGCCCACGAGCTCGTCGGTGCCGTCCTGCTCGAGGCCTGGCCCGACGGCACGGTCCGGCCGCCGGACCCCCCGGCCGCGTTCGAGCCGGCGCTGCACCGCGTGCTCGACGACATCGCCGCCGCCACACGCCGATTCACCGACGCAGACTCGCCCGCCGACGGCGACCCCCCGCCCGCAGCCTCGCCGGGCACCGACGCGGACCGGCTCGTCGGGGACGTGCTGCACGCTCTTCCCCCGGCGGGCCCCGGCGTAGACCCGGCCTACCGTGTCCGCAGTGCCGCCTACGCGCTCGGCGGCGTCGCCAGAACCCTGCCGGACGCCGAAGACGCCATCTTCCGCGCGTGATACACGCCGGTCCGGGCATTCAATCGAACGCGCCGTGCCGCCCCTCTCCGCCGGCGAAGCGGCCGGCGCCGTCGATCCCGTCGGCCGCCAGGGAGCGCATGCCGATGGCGAACTCCCCGGCCATCGCGTCGCGCTCGGACGAGCCCCACTGGGCCAGCACCGACGAGCGGTCGCCGCGCATGCACGTCTGCGGGAACTCGGCGATGCGCTCCGCCATGTGCTGCGCGTACTCGAGCGCCGTCCCGTCGGGCACCAGCCGATTGACCAGCCCCATGTACTCCGCCTCGGCCGCGGGCACGGGCCTGCCGGTGAGGATCATGTCCATCGCGCGGGATTGCCCGATCAGCCGCGGCAGCCGCACCGTGCCACCGTCGATGAGCGGCACGCCCCAGCGGCGGCAGAACACGCCGAACACCGCCGACTCCTCGGCCACCCGCAGGTCGCACCACGCCGCCAGCTCGAGGCCCCCTGCGACGGCGTATCCGCTGACGGCGGCGATCACCGGCTTGTCCAGGTGCATGCGGGAGATCCCCATGGGGCCGTCGCCGTCCGCGGCCAACCGGTTGCCGGACGGGGTGCCCACCGCCTTGAGATCCGCGCCGGCGCAGAAGGTGCCGCCCTCGCCGTGGAGGACGGCGACGCGTGCGTCGGAGTGCTCGAACGCGCGGAACGCGGCCGCCAGTTCCGCCGCCATCCGGCCGTCGACGGCGTTGCGCCTGTCCGGACGCGCCATCGTCACCGTCGTCACATGCCCTTCGGTATGCACGGTGATGTCGTGGAAACCCTGCGTGCCGCCGTCACCCCAGCGCCCGGCCACCACATTGTGGCCCGTCATGCCGCCGCCCGTCGCACTGCCGTCACCAGTCCCGCTGCCGTCGTCTGTCGTGCTGTCGTCATCCGCCATGTTCCTGCCGCCCGTCTCCGGTCCGCCCCCTGATTTCCGTCCGTCCAGCGTTGCTCGCCCGTCGCGGCCGCGCCTGTCACGCTTCGCCCTGCAACCGGGCCCGCAGCTCGCGCCGGAGCAGCTTGCCCACGGCCGACTTCGGTATCGCGTCGACGAAGCGCACCGACTTGGGCACCTTGTAGCCGGCGAGGTGTTCGCGCACCAGGCGCTGCAGCTCAGCTTCCGTGGCCTCCGCGCCGGGCACGAGCACCACGAACGCCGTCACCGCCTCCACCCAGGTCGCGTCCGGCGCGCCCACCACGGCGCATTCGGCGACCGCGGGATGGCGCAGCAGGGCATCCTCGACCTCGCGGGGGTAGACGTTGTATCCGCCGGTGATGATCATGTCGCTGCTGCGGTCCACCAGGTAGACGTAGCCGTCCTCGTCGGACCGGGCCATGTCCCGGGTGCGCAGCCAGCCGTCGGATGTGCGCATCTGCGCGTTGAGCCCGTCGGCGTCGTAGTAACCCTGCATCACGAACGGCGCCTGCACCTGCATTTCGCCGATTTCACCCGTCGGCACGGGAATGTCGGATTCATCGGCGATGCGCAGACGCACGTCCGACGACGGCCTGCCGCACGAACCCCACAGTCCGGCATTCCGGTGGTCGTCCTTGGTGAGCACGGTGATCGCCAGCGGCGCCTCCGTCTGACCGTAGTACTGGCAGAAGATCGGGCCGAACACCTCCATGCCCCGCTCCAGGACGGGCCGCGGCATGGGGCTCGCCCCGTAGATGACAGTGCGCAGCGACGACAGGTCGGCCCCCTCCGCGGCGCCCGAGTTGAGCAGCATCGCGAGCATGGTCGGCACCAGGTTCACCTCGGTGGCCCGCGTGCGAGCGATCGCGTCGACGAACCCGCGCGGTTCGAAGCCCGGCAGCACCGCCGCCATCCCCCCGCGCGCGAAGTAGGGCAGCACGAAGGTGCCGCTGGCGTGGATGAGCGACGCGGCGTGCAGCATCACCGAATCCGGCCCGGGGTCCAGCAGGTTGGCCAGGATGTTGTCGGCGATGGCGCCATAGGTGGCGTGCGTGTGCACGACGGCCTTGAGCGTGCCCGTCGTCCCGGAGGTGTACAGCAGCAGCATCGGATCGTCGGGCGCGATGTCCACCCGCGGCTCGCCGGCTGCGGCGAAGCGGATGTCCAGGACGTCGCAGCCGGCCCCGTCGGCGGGCAGGCAGTCGAGTCCCAGTGTGCGCAGCCCCGGCATCCGGGCGAGCAGTTCCGAGGCCCGGGCAGCGCTCGGTGCGTCGTGCACGATGACGGACACGTCCGCCTCGTCGAGCATCCGCGCCTGCTCGTCCGTGGCGAGCCGAGGATTCATCGGGACGCGTACCAGGCCGCACTTCATCGTCGCGAAGTCGACGGGCACCGTCCACAGGCTGTTCCCGTAGAGAAGGCCCACGTGCTCGCCCTTGCGCAGCCCGGCCTCGCCGAAGGCGGCGCCTATCCGGTTCGACAAGTCGTCCACCTGCTGGAAACTCAACGTCCTGTCGCCGAAACGCACCGCGGCGCCGTCCCCGTGTTCCGCCACGCCGCGCCGCACGAATTCCAGGGCCGGAGTCATCGTCACCTCGCACATTCTCGTCGGGGCCCGCACCGGCGGGCCGCGTCATCGCTCCACTATCCCGCCTGCCGCCGACTCCCGGTGCCGATTCCGCGACCTTCGCGGCGACGCCGAAAAGTGCGGCCGTCCCGGTCAATCGTCCGTCTCGCCGGACGCGGACACGCGTCTCGACTACTGTCCGACAGTATGGGCACATTCACCGAAGCCGAACTGACCGACGCCTTCACCGCCTTCCTCGCCGAGGTCGACGACCTGCACAAAGCCGGGCAGTGGGAACGCTTCGCCGACCTGTTCACCGACGACGTCGTCTACATCGAGCACGCCTTCGGGCGGTTCACCACGCGCGAGCAGGTGCGCGACTGGTCGGTGAAGACCATGACCTCGTTCCCCGGCAACCACATGACCGAATTCCCGCCGCTGTGGTACCTGGTGGACGCGGAACGCGGACGCATCGTCGCCGAGGTGGACAATCCGATGCGCGACCCCGGCGACGGATCCGTGCACACGACCACCAACATCTCCATCTACACCTACGCGGGTGACGGAAAGTGGTCCGGGGAGGAGGATGTGTACAACCCGATGGAGTTCGCGCAGATGGCCATGGGCTGGTGCGAGCGCGCCCAGGAGCTGGGCACCCTCACCGACGAGGCCCGCACGTGGATGGAGAAGATGCGCAAAGTGCTCCCCCGCTGAACCGACGGACGGAGGCCCGGCATGACGAGAGACGGGACGGTGCAGAACGCATCCGCCGCGACGCCGACCACCCTGGAGCAGGCCCTGCCGCACTACCGCAGCGCCTATCTGCTCACCGTGTCCGACGCCGCCCGGCCGCACGTGGTCGAGGTGACCGCGCAACTCACCGCCGGGCTGCTCGAGGTGCGCGGGCACGGACGCAGATCCATGTCCAACGCCGAGGCCCGGTCGGAGGTCACCGTGCTGTGGCCGGCCACCGACCCCGACGGCCGCGCGCTGATCGTGGACGGGCGCGCCTCCGTGGCCGAGGACCGGCTGTTCCTCACCGTCGCGCGCGCGATCCTGCACCGTTCCGGAGATGCGACGCGCGACGCGGCGCCGGCGGATGCGTGCGTTTCCGACTGCGTGGAACTGGGCTTCGCACGGGCGTGACGGCCGCGCCGCCCCGGGCGCATCACGGCCGATCGCACATCACGTCCCCTGGGGCATCACGATCCACAGCACCAGGTACAGCAGGACCTGCGGCCCGGGCAGCAGGCAGCTGAGCACGAACACCAGCCGCACAGTGCTCGCCTTCCACCCGAAGTTCTCCGCGATCCCTCCGCACACGCCGGCGATCATCTTCTGATCGCGGCTCCTCGCCAGTGTCACCATGGCCTCCTCGTCGACACGCGACTGCACGCTCCACTCACCGATCCAGGGTGTCCGCAGGCCGTTCCCCGCGCATCCGGGAACTCCCTGAATCGCGACCCCAGTCCCCCGCGCGGGCACGGATCCGCGCTCAGAAGAGCATCGGCTCCGGCTCGCGGTCCGCACGCGTGCGCTCCGTCGTCCCGGCCGCCCCCTCGCCCGGACCGGCGCCGCGCTCCGGTGCGCCACCGTGGCCGCTCACGAGCCTGTGCTTGTCCAGCAGCGGCGTCACGCGCTCGCGCAGCCAGATCTTGTACTCCACCGGCACGTACGCGCCCCGGCCATACAGCCGCCGGTAGCGTCCGACCAGCTTGGGGTGTTCGTCGGCCAGCCACTGCATGAACCACCCGCGCGTGCTGCCGCGCAGGTGCATGGGGATCACCGTGACGGACCGCGCGCCGGCCTCCGCGACGGCCGCGAACAGTGCGTCGAGCTCGCGCTGCCCGTCGCTGATGTACGGGATCACCGGGGCCACCATCACGTGCGGGGCGAATCCCGCCTCGCACACCGCGCGGATCAGCTCCAGGCGCGCCGCCGGCGAGGGCGTGCCCGGCTCGATGGCCTTCTGCACCGACGGGTCGAGCATCGCCAGCGACACCGCCACGGACACGTCCACCCGCTCGGAGGCCGCGGCGAGCAGCGGAAGGTCACGGCGCAGCAGCGTGCCCTTCGTGAGGATGGAGAAGGGCGTGCCGGAGCCGGCGAGCGCACGGATGATCCCCGGCATGAGCCGGTAGCGCCCCTCCGCACGCTGGTAGGGGTCTGTGTTGGTGCCCAGAGCCACCGGCTCGCCGTGCCACGAGCGCCGCGCCAGCTCGCGGCGCAGGACGGCGGCGATGTTCATTTTGACAACGATCTGGGTGTCGAAGTCCTTCCCCGCGTCCAGTTCCAGGTACTCGTGCGTGGGGCGGGCGAAGCAGTACCGGCACTGGTGCAGGCATCCGCGCATGGGGTTGATGGTCCAGCGGAACGGCAGCCGCGCCCCCTCCGGCACCTTCGACAGGGCGCTCTTGCACAGCACCTCGTGGAACGTGACCCCTTCGAACTCCGGCGTGGCGACGGTGCGCACCAGGCCTGCCCGCCCGAGCCCCGGCAGCGCCCCGTCCTCCACATCGAGCGTCTGTTCGATCCACCGCATGCACACAGTCGAACAGCTGTTTGGCGTCCCTGTCAAGCGTGGCGGCGGGTCCGCAGCCGGAACTACCCCGTGATCTCGCGGACCTGCGCGCTCGTCACCGCCGAGCCCGCGTGCCCGCCCCCGGTCGCCTGGATGGCCCTGTGCAGAGGCCGCTCGGCCAGCGGAGTCCCCACCGCCTCGGCGCGCAGGTGGGCCTTGAGCAGGTCGGCGAGCTCGGTCAGCGAGGCCGGGCCGTCCCCGGGCCCGGCGCCGGCCGCCGCGTCGTCCGCCTCGGGCTTGATCACCTCGTGGCGCGCGAGCGTGTCGGCCGCGCGCAGCCCCCGTTCCAGCGCCGCCACCGCGTCGATGGGCAGCTCGCGGCCCCGCTCCCCCGAATACACCGCGAGGGTCACGGCCACGTTGTCGGCGCGCAGCATCGCCTGTTCCACCCGCGACCGGTTGACGGTGATCGTCACCGAGTCCGCCGTGGCCAGGTCCACCACCCGGGTGGGTCCGGACCGCGAGGTGAGCACCGTGCCGTCGATCGACTGGTTGCGCCGCATCCCGGCGACGGCGATGACCACCAGCGGCACGGCGATCACCAGCGCGACGATCACACCCGCCCACCAGGTGAAGTTGATCCCGAAGAACATGCCCAGGATCACGCCGACGCCCACCGCGATGAGCAGCAGGCGCTGCAGCTTGGGCCGCACCTCTGCGGGCGCGACCAGGTTGATGTTGACGGCGCCGTCACCCAAGGCGATCACGCACCTCGGCCACGGCGGCGCCGAGCTCCACCGGCGTCTGCTCACCCGTCGACAGGTCCTTGACGCCGACGACGCCCTGCTCCAAGTCGCGCTCGCCCAGCACCAGCGCCAGCCGCGCACCCGACTTGTCGGCGGCCTTCATCGCTCCCTTGAGCCCGCGGCCGCCGTAGGCCATGTCCACCCGGACCCCTGCGGCACGCAGGTCGCGGCCCAGCACCGCCATCGTGCGCGCGGCGGCCTCGCCCAGCGGCACGCCGAACACCTCGCAGCGCGCACCGGCGCCGGCCACGGCGATCCCCTCGGCCTGCAGCGCCAGCATGGTGCGGTCGACTCCGATGCCGAATCCGATGCCGGACAGCTCCTGGCCGCCGAGCTGCGCCATCAGCCCGTCGTAGCGTCCGCCGCCGCCGATCCCGGACTGTGCGCCCAGCCCGTCGTGCACGAACTCGAACGTGGTCTTGGTGTAGTAGTCCAGGCCGCGCACCATCCGCGGGTTGAGCTCGTAGGGCACGCCCATGGCCTCCAGGTGCCCCAGCACCCGGTCGAAGTGCGCCTTGCAATCCTCGCACAGGTGATCGCGCATCAGCGGCGCGTCGGCGGTCATGGCGCGCACGTCGGCGCGCTTGTCGTCGAGCACGCGCAGCGGGTTGATCTCCGCCCGGCGCTTGGTCTCCTCGTCCAGGGGCAGCGCGAACAGGAAATCCTGCAGCGCCTGCCGGTAGCGCGGCCGGCACTGCGCGTCGCCCAGCGAGGTCATCTCGAGGCGGAACCCGCCGAGCCCCAGCGCACGGAAGCCGGCGTCGGCCACGGCGATCACCTCGGCGTCCAGCGCCGGGTCGTCCACGCCGATGGCCTCCACGCCCACCTGCTGCAGCTGACGGTAGCGGCCGGCCTGCGGGCGCTCGTAGCGGAAGAACGGACCCGCATAGCTCAGTTTCACCGGCAGCGCGCCGCGGTCCAGCCCGTGCTCGATCACCGCGCGCATCACCCCGGCGGTGCCCTCCGGGCGCAGCGTCACCGAGCGGTCGCCGCGGTCGTCGAAGGTGTACATCTCCTTGGACACCACGTCCGTGGACTCCCCCACGCCGCGGGCGAACAGCGCGGTGTCCTCGAAGACGGGCAGTTCGACGTGCCCGAAGCCCGCCAGCCGCGCCGCACCGGTGAGCGCGTCGCGCACCGCCGTGAACGCGGCCGAGTCCGGCGGGTAGTAGTCGGGGATCCCCTTGGGGGCGCGGAAGATGCTGCTCGAGCTCACTGTGGCGTAGCGCCTTTCGTGGAGAAGGTCGTGGGTGCGGGGCCGGATCAGCCGACGCTCAGGCCGGCCAGGAACGGGTTGGTGGCGCGTTCGCGCCCGATGGTGGACTGGCCACCGTGGCCGGGCAGCACCACCGTCTGCTCGTCCAGCGGCAGCAGCCGCGCGGCGATCGAATCGAGCAGCTGCTGGTGGTCGCCGCCGGGCAGGTCGCTGCGTCCGATGGAGCCGGCGAAGAGCGTGTCCCCGGTCAGCGCCACCGGCACCGGGCCCTGCTCGGTCTGCGCGGTGGTGAGGAAGTCGACCGAGCCCTGCGTGTGCCCCGGGGTGTGCAGCACGTCGAACGCCAGGCCGGCGAGCTCGAGATGGTCGCCCTGCACCAGCGCGATGACCTCGTCGGGCTCGGCGAACTCCGCGTCGCCGATGATCCGCGCCATGCCCGGCCCCATCCCGCGGCCCGGGTCGGCCAGCATGTGGCGGTCCTCCGGGTGGATGTAGGCGGGGATGGAGAACTCCGCGCACACCGGCGCGACGGACCACGTGTGGTCGAGGTGCCCGTGGGTGAGCAGGACCGCGACCGGCGTGAGTCCGTGCTGGGTGAGCACCTCGCGCAGCGGTTCCACCGCGTCCTGGCCGGGGTCGACGACGACGCACTCGCCGCCGTCGCCGGGGGCGACGAGGTAGCAGTTGGTCTGGAACATTCCGGCGGCGAATCCGGTGATGAGCACGGCGCCCTCCTCTCGCTGCCGGCCGGTCGGCCGGTGTTCTGCGGGCCGCCCGGCGGCGTGCTGCCCGACGGGGTCTCGGGGCCCAAGCCTATGCTGCTCGGCGGGGCCGCTCGACCCCGGACCGCCGGCGTGTGCGGGCCACCACCGCCAGCGGACCCCGCGACGGAAGGAGCCGCGATGCGCACGGTGCCGCGGCGTCGCGCACGGCCCCGCCCCCGCGCCGTCCCGGCCGCACCGTCCGTGGCCGCCGCCGTCCTCACCACCGCCGTGCTCGCGGCGGCGTGCTCGTCGGGCGGCCCGGCCGCTCCGGACTCCGCGGGCGCTCCGGAGCAGGCCGACGGCATCTCCTGCTCCTACCCGGACTCCGGATCCCCAGCGCGCCCGGTGGAACGCCCGGCGAGCCTCGGCGTCCCCGACGCCGGCACGCTCCCGGTGACGCTGCGCACCAGCGCCGGCGAGATCGGTGTGACCCTGGACCGCGCATCGGCCCCGTGCGCCGTGCACAGCCTCGCCTCGCTGGCCCGCCAGAAGTTCTATGTGCACACCCCGTGCCACCGTCTCACCACCCCGCCGGCGGCCGTGTTCCTGCTGCAGTGCGGCGATCCGACGGGCACCGGGGCGGGCGGCCCCGGCTATGCCGTGCAGGACGAGCCGCCTGCGGGGCTCGCCCCCGCGCCCGGCGCCACCGGCAAGGCCGTGTACCCGCGCGGCACGGTGGCGTTGTCCAACCACGGGGTGCCGGATTCGGGCGGCAGCCAGTTCTTCCTGGTGTACCGGGACAGCCCGCTGCCGCCGACGTACTCCGTCCTGGGGAGCGTCGATGCGGCGTCCCTGCCGGTGCTCGACGCGATCGCGGCAGCGGGCACCGACGGCGCCTCGTCCCCCGGCGACGGTCGCCCGCTGAAGCCGGTGATGCTGCGCTCGATCGTCCTGCCCTCCGGGTGAGGCCCTCCCGCCGCGCCACCGGCCGGGCCTACGACGCCGACGTCACCCGGTAGACGTCGTAGACGCCCTCCACGTTGCGCACCACCGCCAGCACGTGGCCCAGATGCTTCGGGTCGCCCATCTCGAAGGTGAACTTGCTGATGGCCACCCGGTCACCCGAGGTCGTGACGGCGGCGGACAGGATGTTGACCTTCTCGTCCGCGAGGACCTTGGTGACGTCCGAGAGCAGCCGATGCCGGTCGAGCGCCTCCACCTGGATCGCCACGAGGAACACCGACGACGAGGTGGGCGACCAGGACACCTCCAGGATGCGGTCGGACTGTTCACGCAGCGACGACGCGTTGGTGCAGTCGACGCGGTGCACGCTCACCCCGCCGCCGCGGGTGACGAAGCCCATGATCTCGTCGCCGGGCACCGGGGTGCAGCACTTGGCCAGCTTGGTCATCACCCCCTCCATGCCCGTCACGAGCACGCCGGTGTCGCTGCTGGCGGGCTTGTGCGCGGGCACCGTCGACGGGGTGGAGCGCTCGGCCAGCTCCTCCTCCACGTCGCCGATGCCGCCGAAGTGCGCGATCAGCCGGCTCACCACGTGCTGCGCGGACACCTGGTGCTCGCCCACCGCCGTGTACAGCGCCGTCACATCCTGGTAGCGCAACTCCTTGGCCACCGCCGCCATCGAGTCGGCGTTCATGATGCGCTGCAGGGGCAGGCCCTCGCGGCGCACGGCCTTGCTGATGGCCTCTTTACCCGATTCGAGGGACTCCTCGCGGCGCTCCTTGGCGAACCACTGCCGGATCTTGGCCTTGGCGCGCGGCGAGACCACGAAGCTCTGCCAATCGCGGCTGGGCCCGGCATTGGGGGCCTTGGAGGTGAACACCTCGACCACCTCGCCGTTCTCGAGCTGCCGCTCGAGCGCCACCAGGCGCCCGTTGATGCGGGCGCCGATGCACTTGTGGCCCACTTCGGTGTGCACGGCGTAGGCGAAGTCCACCGGGGTGGAGCCGGCGGGCAGCGTCACCACGTCGCCCTTGGGGGTGAACACGAAGATCTCGCGCACCGCCAGGTCGTAGCGCAGCGATTCGAGGAACTCCCCCGGGTCCGCCGCCTCCCGCTGCCAGTCGAGGAGTTGGCGCATCCACGCCATGTCGTCGAGCTCGGAGGAATCCTTGCCCGTCTTGGCGCCGTTCTTGCCGCGCAACTCCTTGTACCGCCAGTGCGCGGCGATGCCGAACTCGGCGGTGCGGTGCATCTCATGGGTGCGGATCTGCACCTCCAGCGGCTTGCCCTCGGGGCCCACCACGGTGGTGTGCAGCGATTGGTAGACGCCGTAGCGGGGCTGGGCGATGTAGTCCTTGAACCGCCCGGCCATCGGCTGCCACAGCGAGTGCACCACGCCGACGGCGGCGTAGCAGTCGCGCACCTCGTCGCACAGGATCCGGATGCCCACCAGGTCGTGGATGTCGTCGAAGTCGCGCCCCTTGACGATCATCTTCTGGTAGATCGACCAGTAATGCTTGGGCCTGCCCTCGACCACCGCCTGGATGCGCGAGGCCACCAGGTTGCGGCTCACCATGGAGCGCACCTTGGCCAGGTAGGTGTCGCGCGACGGGGCGCGGTCGGCCACCAGGCGCACGATCTCGTCGTACTTCTTGGGGTGCAGGATGGCGAACGCGAGGTCTTCGAGCTCCCACTTGACCGTGGCCATACCCAGCCTGTGCGCCAGCGGCGCGATGACCTCGAGCGTCTCCTTGGCCTTGCGGGCCTGCTTCTCCGGCGGCAGGAACCGCATGGTGCGCATGTTGTGCAGCCGGTCCGCCACCTTGATCACCAGCACGCGCGGGTCGCGCGCCATCGCGATGATCATCTTGCGGATGGTCTCGGCCTCCGCCGCCGCACCGAAATCCACCTTGTCCAGCTTGGTGACGCCGTCGACCAGGTGCGCCACCTCCTCACCGAACTCGGCGGTGAGCTGCTCGAGGGTGTAGCCGGTGTCCTCGACGGTGTCGTGCAGCAGCGCCGCGGTGAGCGTGGTGGTGTCCATGCCCAGTTCGGCGAGGATCGTGGCCACCGCCAGCGGATGGGTGATGTACGGGTCGCCGGACTTGCGCATCTGCGTGGCGTGCCGCTCGGCGGCCACGTCGTAGGCGCGCTGCAGCTGCGAGAGGTCCGCCTTGGGGTAGACCTCCCGGTGCAGGGCGGCCAGCGGCTCGAGCACCGGCGCGACCGCCGCGTGCCGCTGGCCGGTGATGCGCCGGGCCAGCCGCGCCCGCACCCGGCGCGAGGCGGACGCCGAGGCCCCTGGCCCCTGCGAGGCGACCGGCGCTGCCGCACCTGAGGCGGGTGTGCTCCCGGGCTTCGCCGCGCCCGACGCGGGCTTTCCGCCCGATGAATCGGCTGCGCCCGCCGGGTCGTGCGCGCCGCCGGCACCCGTGGTGCCGGACCGGCCCGCGGCGTGGTCCGGCCGCGACGCCGTCACGCCGGCATCGACCTTCTTGCCCACGAGGCCACCTCCTGCCCACCGGATCGTCGTGCTGCCACGACTCTATCGCTCAGACCGTGGTCAGGCAGTGCAGTCCCACACCGTCGAGGCGCTCCCGGCCGCCCAGCCCCGGCACCTCGGCGACCACGGCCACCGCTTCCACGATGGCGCCGCAGCGCTCGAGCAGATCCACCGAGGCCCGCAGCGTGCCTCCGGTGGCCAGCACGTCGTCGACCACCAGCACGCGGCGCCCCTCGAGCGGGATCGCCTCCGCCGGGACCTCCAGCGCGGCGCTGCCGTACTCCAGGGCGTATTCCTCGCCGTGCACCGGCGGGGGCAGCTTGCCCTTCTTGCGCACCGCCAGAACCCCGGTGCCCAGTTCCAGGGCCACGCCGGCCCCCAGCAGGAAGCCGCGGGCGTCGATGCCGGCGACGAGGTCCACCCGGCCCACCGCCGGCGCGGCCAGCGCGCGCATGATCGACCGGAGCGCCGGCCCGTCCGCGAACACCGGGGTCAGGTCGGTGAACAGCACTCCCGGCTGGGGGAAGTCGGGAACGTGGCGCGCGAGCCGCCCGATGCTCTCGACCGCCGCCGCCACCTCCGCGCGCGCATCGAGCGGATCCGGGGCTGTCACTTGAGTACCATCCACCGGTCCATGTTCCACCCGGCGCCCGCCCATGATGTCGTCGGGGCCCCCGCATGCAGGCCGCCGACGAAGGACGTCTGCCGGGGCGTGCGGTACAGCGGCAGCGTCGGCATCTCATCCCACAGGATCTGTTCGGCCTCGCGCGTCAGCCCCAGGGCGTCGGCGCCGTCCGGGGTGACCTGCAAACGCTCGACGATCTCGTCGAAGCGGCCGTGGGAGAAGCCGCCGATGTTGCCCGATGCGCCGGTGGTCAGCGCCGCCAGCCGCGCCACCGGGGTCGCCGGTCCACGCGGCGGACCCGCCTGCGACCCGCCCGTGCCGCCCAACACCGCGTCGACCGTGCCGTCCGTGAGCGCCTGCGGGGTGAACGCGGCCGCGCCGGCATCTTCGATCCGGATGCCGGCCGGCGCGCACGCCTCCGCCATCAGCGCCACCACGGCGGCCCGGCGCGCATCCGGCGCCCGGTAGCCGACGCGCACCGTGAGCCCCTCGAGCCCCGCCTTGTCCAGCGCCGCCTGTGCGGCCGCCACGTCCGGTTCGACGAACCCGCCGCCCGCAGTGCCCGCGACGAACCCGTAGGCGAGCGTGCCGGGAAGGGTGCTGCGCGAATTCTGCACCGGCGAAGCGTCGACGGCTTCCGCTTCCGACTCTGTGCCGCCTTGCTTCGGGCCGTCCGGGGCAGAGCCGTCGGCGGCAGAGCCGTCGGGGGCGGAGCCGTCGGGCGCGAACTCGGCGGCGATCCGCCCGCGCGGCACGCACGCGGCCACCGCCCGGCGCGCCGCTGCAGTGGCCAGCGGGCCACGGTCGGCGAAGACGAGCTGTTCGACGTCGTCGGTGGCGTGCACTGTCGTCGCGTAGCCGTCGCCCAGTGCCATCGCCTGCTTGGCGCCGGCCCCGGTGTCGACCACCTCCACCTCGCCGTCGGAGACGAGGGTGTTCACCGATGCGTTGCGCGGGTGGATCGCGATCCGCTCGGTGCGGGCCTCGTCCCCCCACCATGACGCGTTGGCGACCAGTTCGATGCTGCCGTCCTCGTCCACCGAATCCAGCCGGTACGGGCCCGACGACACGAACACGTCCGGGTCCACCGTGCCCGCAGTCAACGTGAAGGCGGTGTTCCAGTAGTCCGCGACGGTCCGCAGGACGTCGAGGTCCCTGTCCCGCACCGCCTGCACGATGTTCACACCGGCGGCCGCCGGCGCGGCAGGCGTCGCGCTCGCTCCGCCGTCCGCCCCGTCCGTGTCCTCCGCCCCGGCCCCCGGGTCGATCCCCGCGGCGCCCTGGGCGACGATGTGCGACGGGAGCATGCTCGTGGCGCCGAACGCGGACCGCCAGTCCGTCACGGCCCGCTCGCCCTTGTAGTGCACGACGGCGTCTCGGCTTCCCGGTTCGCAGTCGATCGCGGCGATCTGCTCCATCACCGGGTCCACCGGGGCGTCGAAGAGCGCGACCGGGGCGCCGTCCGCGCCGGGGACGGTGAACATTCCGCTCTGCGCCGCCCAGGCCAGCACCATGTCGTCGCAGACGACGGGCGCCCCGTCCGAGTACCGCGCCGCCGGGTTGATCCGGTACTGGATGCTCGAAGGGTCTCCGGGCACCGGGGTGACGGTGCCGAAATCGGTGTCCGCGATGGTCTCACCGTGCGGCCCCGGGTAGCTGAAGCCCGTCTGCACCCGGACGAACGCCTGCCGCGCCGCGGAGTCCGCGCCGGTGGTCGAGGCGACGTTGTAGGTGGGCACCGCGCCGTCGATGACGTATCCGATGCCCGCGGCCGGCGATCCGCCCGACGAGCACGACGCGACCAGGCCCACCGCCGTACCGGCCGCCACCAGCGCCGCGAGTGCCCTCACCGGCCGCCGCGCCCGCACGGTCAGCGCCGCTTCCGCCGCTTCGATGCGGGCCGCGCTCCCGGCCGCGGCTTCGTCGCCGTGCCGGAGACCCCCGCCCGCGGCCTGCCGCCGCCGGCCGCACCGCCGCCGCTCGCGTTCGCGCCGTCGCGCGCGACATCCCCGGAATCACCATCGGCGGAGTCGCCCTCACCGTCGGCGACGTCATCGTCGTCGGCCGCGGCGTGGCCCGCCGCCGCGCGCTCCTCGGCGCGGGCGCGGCGTTCGTAGACCTTCTTGTTGTGGCCCTTGATCTTCGCGTGCATCTCTTTGAACGTCACGAGCAGCGGCGTGGCCGTGCAGATGGACGAGTAGGTGCCCACGGTGATGCCGATGAGCAGGACCAGTGCCAGGTCCTTGAGCGTGCCGACGCCGAGCATCCACACCGCGATGACCATCAGAGCGAGGATCGGCAGAATCGTGGTGAGCGAGGTGTTGATCGAGCGCATGAGCGTCTGGTTGACCGCCAGGTTCGCCTGCTCCGCATAGGTGCGTCTGCGTTGGTGGAACAGTCCCTCGACGTTCTCCTCCACCTTGTCGAAGACCACCACCGTGTCGTACAGCGAATAGCCGAGGATCGTCAGCAGACCGATGACCGTCGCCGGCGACACCTCGAATCCGACGAGCGAGTAGATGCCTGCCGTGACGATCAGGTCCAGCAGCACCGCCAGCAGCGCTGCGAAGGCCATATCCCGTTCGAACCTGATGGCGATGTACACCCCCACCAGCACCAGGAAGACGACGAGGGCGAAGATCGCCTTCTTCGTGATCTCCCCGCCCCAGGTGGAGCTGACGGCCGAGACGCCGATCGTGTCGATCGTGGGCGTCCCGTCTGCGCCCACCGGTTGGAAAGCGTCGAACAGCGCCTGTCGGAGCTCGACGGACTGCGGCACGCTCAGCGTCTCCGCCTGGATGAGGAACGACGACGAGCCGCCCGAGCCGACCGTCTGCACCGACACCGGCTCGTTCCCGATGGCCTCTTCGAACACATCGGCGACCTCGCTGGTGGTGGCCTGCGGGGTGGTCGGGAAGGTGATGCGCGACCCGCCCTCGAAGTCGATGCCGAAGGTGAAGCCGCGGATCGCGATGCTCAGGATGCACACCAGCACCACGACGCCGGTGACGATGTAGAACTGCCGGCGCCGGGAGATGATCTGGAACGCTCCGGTACCCGTGTAAAGCTTGGAGAAGAACCCCCGGCCCCCACTCGAGGGCGGCGGGGTCTTGACCGCTGCGGTGGTGTTCTCGCCCATCTCAGCTCTCCTTCGCGGCCGCGGCCAACGCCGCCGCCTTGCGTTCGCGGGCCACGTCGGACATCGCTCCGAGTCCGTTCCAGCGGGGATTCGCCGCCCACTGCTTGGTGGACGCGATGTGCAGCAGCGGGTGCGTCACCAGGAACACCACGACTAGGTCGAGGATCGTCGTGAGGCCCAGCGTGAACGCGAAGCCCTTGACGTCGCCGATAGCAAGGAAGTACAACACCGCAGCGCCGATGATGCTCACCGTGTTGCCGGACAGGATCGTGCGGCGAGCGCGCGCCCACCCGCGCGGCACTGCCGAGCGGAAGCTGCGCCCCTCGCGTATCTCATCCTTGACGCGTTCGAAATAGACGACGAACGAGTCGGCCGTGGTGCCGATGCCGATGATGAGACCCGCGATGCCGGCGAGATCCAGGCTGTATCCGATCGATCTGCCGAGCAGCACCAGCAGGGCGTAGACGAGGATGCCGGACAATATCAGCGACAGCGAGATGAGCACGCCGAGCGCCCGGTAGTACGCCAGGCAGTACAACAGCACGAGGATCAGGCCCACCAGGCCGGCGATGAGGCCCGCCTTGAGCGAGGACAGCCCCAGCGTGGCCGAGACGGTCTTGGCGTCGGACTGCGAGAACGACAGCGGCAACGAACCGTACTTGAGCTGGTTGGCCAGCGACTGCGCCTCGGACTGCGAGAAATTGCCGTAGATGGACGTCGCGCTGCCCGCGGGCGTGACGCCCTGGATGACCGGCGCGCTGATCACCTCGGTGTCGAGGACGAAGGCGGCGCGCTTCTGCAGGTTTTCGCGGGTGAAGTCCGCCCACACCTGACTGGCGTCCGGCTTGAACTCCAGCGAGACGATGTAGCCGCCCTGCTGCTGGTCGAACTGCGACTGGGCGTTGGCGATCTGTTCGCCCTTGATGATGGCCGGGCCGAGCAGCAACACCTCCTGCCCGTTGGCGTTGCAGGCGACGAGCGGCAGCGTCGGGTCGTCGTTTCCGCGCAGCGGGTCCTCGCCGACGCACCCTGTGGCGGCGAGGTCGCTCATGGATTGCTGCTGCACCGCAGGGTCGGTGCTCTGCCGGGTCTTCTTGGCGGCCTCGATCTCCTCGCGGGCCTTGTCCGTCATCGCCGCCTCCGCCGGCGACTGCGCCGACACGCCGGGCGCGGTCGATGCATCGCCGCCCGAGGGTGCCGGCGTCGGCGCCGGGGCTTCCGGCGCGTCCTCCCCGGACGCGGGCGCAGGCGTGTCGCCGGGCGCGGCGAGCGGGTAGACGCGGTTCTGCGGGGCGGGGGCCCCGTCCGATTCGGCCGGCGCCCCACCGGACGTTCCCGGCGCGGGCACGGAGGGCGCGGACGGGTTCTCCGGCGCGGACGGGGCAGCGGGGTTCGCGGGAGCCGGCGGCGCCCCGGCGCCCGCGCCGACGGGCTGCGACTGCAGGACCGGTCGGATCGTCAACTTGGCCGTCTGCCCGAGGCTCTTGGCGGCCTCGCCGTCACTGCCGGGGACGGTGATGACGATGTTGTCGCCGTCCACCACCACGCTGGCGCCGGAGACGCCCAGCCCGTTGACACGGGACTCGATGATCTTGCGCGCCTGGTCCAGACTCTCGTCGCTGGGGCTGCTGCCGTCCGGCGTGCGTGCGGTGAGCGTGACGGACGTCCCGCCCTGCAGGTCGATACCCAGCTGCGGCGTCGGCTCGCGGTCGCCCGTGAAGAACACGAGCGCGTACAGCACTGCCACGATGACGCCGAACAGCGCAAGGTAGCGGGCGGGATGGAACTGCCCGGATTTTTTCGCCACGACGCGCGAATCCCCTCGGTGGTGTCGGTGGAACGGTGATGGTCTGGTTGTGCCGGGGCAAGCCGCACCCCGGTTCCCCCCTACCGAACCGGACGCGCCCCACGGCTACGCACCGGCGGACACCCCTGTGGCAATCTACTCGACTGTCCCGCCACGGGGGTGATCCGCGTTGCGCCACCGGTCAGATTGTCACGATTCGGCCACGTCCCCGTCGCGGCGGCCGCGGTCCGATCCGCGGCATGCCCCGTCGCCCTGCGCGTCGCCCGCGAAGTCCTCGGGCGTGAGGTCGTCCGCAGAGAAACCCTCGATGTCCTCCTCGGTGAAACCGTCCTGCGCATCGTCCTCGTCGGACTGGTCATACCCGGCGTCCGCGTCCTCGGCGGAGTGGCCGGTGAGGCGCTCACGGATGGCGATGCGCTCCCAGCGGGTGACGACGCCGGGCGCGATCTCGAGATCGACCGTGGTCTCCTGCAGGCCCGTGACCTCCGCGTGCATGCCCGAGGTGGTCATCACCTCGTCGCCGATGGCGAGGTTCGCCTGGGTCTCCTGCGTCTGGCGCATCGCCTTCTTCTGGCGGCGCGTCGTCAGGAACAACGGCACCATGAGCACCAGAAGGATGAGAATGAAAATGATTCCGTCCACGCGATCGACCTCGCCCAACTCTCGAAACGTCACTTCGTGCGCGTGATCGCACGAACCACCAGTGTGCCACCTGCGGCGTCGGCGCGCCGCCACGGTACCGCCGGATCACTCCGCGGGCCGCACCTCGATCCCGCCGTATACAAGCCCCTCCGGCGGAGTGAGACCCAGATGATGCCAGCCTGCCGCCGTGGCGACCCGGCCGCGCGGCGTCCGCGCGATCATGCCCGCCCGCACCAGGAACGGCTCGCACACCTCCTCGACCGTGCCGGACTCCTCCCCCACCGCCACCGCCAACGTGCCGACGCCGACGGGGCCCCCGCCGAAGCTGCGGACGAGCGCGGCCAGCACCGACCGGTCCAGCCGGTCCAGCCCGGCCTCGTCGACGTCGTAGACCTGCAGCGCCGCCCGGGCGACGGCCAGCGTGACCGTGCCGTCGGACCGCACGTCCGCGTAGTCGCGCACCCGGCGCAGCAGCCTGTTGGCGATGCGGGGCGTGCCGCGCGAACGGCCGGCGATCTCCCGCGCCGCAGAGGGCTGCAAGTCCACCTCGAGGATGGTGGCCGAGCGCCGCAGCACGTGTTCGAGTTCGCCCGGCTCGTAGAAGTCCATGTGGGCGGTGAAGCCGAACCGGTCGCGCAGCGGCCCCGTCAGCGCGCCCGACCGTGTGGTGGCCCCCACCAGGGTGAACGGGGCCACGTCCAGTGGGATCGACGTGGCGCCGGGGCCCTTGCCCACCACCACGTCCACGCGGAAGTCCTCCATCGCCAGGTACAGCATCTCCTCGGCGGGCCGGGCCATGCGGTGGATCTCGTCGATGAACAGGACGTCGCCCTCGACCAGGTTGCTCAGCATGGCGGCCAGGTCGCCCGCACGCTCCAACGCCGGCCCGGAGGTCATCCGCAAGGACGTGCCCAGCTCGGTGGCGATGATCATGGCCAGCGACGTCTTGCCCAGCCCCGGCGGGCCGGACAGGAGGATGTGGTCCGGCGTGACGGACCGCTTCATCGCGCCGGAGAGCACCAGGTGCAGTTGTTCCCGCACCCGCGGCTGGCCGATGAAGTCGTCGAGCGTCTTCGGCCGCAGACCGGAATCGGTGTCGCCGTCGCCGGAGACCATCGTCGCGCGCATCGTCTCGTCGGCGAAGGCCCCGCCGTCCCCAGGCCCAACGTCAATGGCCCCGTCGTTCAGTGGGCCGTCGTTCAGGGGGCCGGCATCGTATGCACCGGCATCGGGCCCGTATCCGTCCGCGCTCATCGCGCGCGCCCGAGCTTGGACAGCGCGCTGCGCAGCACCGCGGCGACGTCCTCCGAACCCGGGGTGCCGGTGGACTCGGCGAGCACCGCGTCCGTGGCCTGCTCGGCGCCGGCAACCGGGAAGCCCAGCCCCACCAGGCCGTCGACCACCTGCTCGCGCACGCCGGACAGCACGGGCGGCGGGACACCCGGCACCCCGGACCGCGCCGGGCCGGACACCGCGGCCACCTTGTCGCGCAGCTCGACGATCATCCGCTCCGCCGTGCGCTTGCCGATGCCCGGCACCCGCGTGAGCGTCTTGACGTCCTCGGCCCCCAACGCGGCGGCGAGCGCATCCGGCTCCAGCACGGCGAGGATCGCCATCGCCAGGCGCGGCCCCACCCCGGACACCGTCTGCACCAAGGCGAACAACTCACGTGACGGCGGGCCGTCGAACCCGTAGAGCATCATCGAGTCCTCGCGGACCACCAGCGTGGTGGTCAGCGTGGCCTGCTCGCCCCGCCGTAGCGTGCCCAGCGTGGCGGGCGTGGCGTGCACCCGGTAACCCAGGCCGCCCACGTCGATCACCGTGTGGTCGAGCCCCACGTGCA